>JAYRYB010000001.1:0-1051973 GCA_041917165.1 Azonexus sp. | reverse complement strand
TAATCCTTACGCGCCTCTTGGACCAGCCGTACAGCACGCTCTCTTACTTCAGGTGAATATTTTTTCGTCTTGCTCATCGCTCCATTCTCTCAGGTAATGGAGCCTCCTCAATTCCCGGGGCGATTCAGTTGTTCTGAGCTACACTTATCCACAAGCCCACCTATGTCAGGTGGCTATCACACCTGGTCAAAATTCAACGCGCACAGGTGGTCAAATTTAAACGTGCGCCGACACGGTGGCCAAGTTGCACTGTTTGATCCGATTGTTTGCTGCAACTAATTGATTCAATGGGTCTGCACAGGAATGGTCTGGGTCACAATTTTTCCGGGTCTTCTGCATTTTCGTCTCAGGGTTTTCCCTCGTCCTCTTGTCAAGCTGCCTGAATCCCTCAATACTTGTTTGCACGGGGTATTGATAACAAGAAGCAGCCCCGATGATGACCGAACAACGATGGAGGAATGAGACATGACCCTGGCAGCGAACGTGCGTACGCACAAACTTTCCCAAAACGCCACGCTGTGCGAATCCGGATTCAATCAGGTGGGTGCCGATTCGCCCGCGATCGAAGCGATGACCGACTTTGCCCGCATCAACGTGGTGGCCATCAGCGGCGATGCGCTGGTCGATGATGCCAATGCGCGGATGATTTCGCGCGGCGTCCGTCTGCTGATGGTCGTGGGCAAGGATGAGGCCGTGCTTGGCCTGATCACCGCCCGCGACATCCTGGGCGAAAAGCCGATGCAGATCGTTCAGGCGCGCGGAATCAAGCGCGACGAACTGACGGTTTCCGATCTGATGACGCCCGTGGAAAGCATCGACACCCTGTATCTTTCTGAAGTCCTGAACGCCCGCGTTGCCGACATTCTGGCGGCGCTGAAGAAGGTCGGCCGTCAGCACATTCTGGTCGAGGACAACGATCCGGCCACCGGCCTGCCGCGGGTGCGTGGCCTGTTCTCCGCGACCCACATCGGCCGCCTGCTGGGCGTGCCGGTGCTCGGCTTCGACCTGCCGCGTACCTTTGCCGAGATCGAAGCGGCGCTGGCCAACTGAGGCCGCCGCCATGAACCAAAGGGGGCTCGGCCCCCTTTTTTGCATTTGACCGAACACCGTCGCGAGGAATTCATGCCGCTCTCCAGTCACCCGATGGCTACTTCCCTGTCCGCTTCCGATACCGGGAAGGTGGTTTCTGCACGCGATGCCGTCCGCCTGATCAAGGACGGCGATGCCGTAGCCACCGGGGGGTTTGTCGGTATCGGTTTTCCGGAAAATATCGCCGTGGCGCTGGAAGAGCGTTTTCTCGAAACGCAGTCGGCGGATATCCACGGCCTGGGTAGTCCGCGTGGCCTGACGCTGGTGTATGCCGCCGGCCAGGGCGACGGCAAGAACCGCGGGCTTAACCATCTCGGTCACGACGGACTGGTGGCGCGGGTGATTGGTGGGCACTGGGGGCTGGTGCCCAAACTGCAACAACTGGCCGTGGCTAATCGCATCGAAGCCTACAATCTGCCGCAGGGCGTGATTTCGCATCTGTTCCGCGATGTCGCCGCCGGCAAGCCCGGCACGATCAGTCGTGTCGGCCTCGGCACCTTTGTCGATCCCCGCTTCGGGGGCGGCAAGCTGAATGCGATGACTACCCGCGATCTGGTGCGCGTGATGGAAATCGACGGCGAGGAATACCTGTTCTACAAGGCCTTCCCGATCAATGTTGGCATCATCCGGGGCACAACCGCCGATCCGGACGGCAACATCACCATGGAGAAGGAAGCGCTGACGCTGGAGGCCCTGGCCATCGCCACCGCCGCGCACAATTCGGGCGGCATCGTCATCGCTCAGGTCGAGCGCATCGCCGAGCGTGGCACGCTGAACCCGCGGCAGGTGAAGATCCCGGGGGTTCTCGTCGACTGCGTCGTCGTCGCCGAGAAGCCCGAATACCACATGCAGACCTTCATCGAGCAATACAGCCCGGCCTTTGCCGGCGAGATCAAGGTGCCGATGTCGGCCATCGCGCCGATGCCGATGAGCGAGCGCAAGATCATCGCCCGCCGCGCGGCAATGGAGTTGTCGGCCAACGCCGTCGTCAATCTTGGCATCGGCATGCCGGAGGGCGTCGCCAATGTGGCGACCGAAGAACACATCATCGACCTGCTGACGCTGACCGCCGAGCCGGGCGTCATCGGCGGCGTGCCGGCCGGTGGCCTCAACTTCGGTGCCGCGACCAACACCCAGGCGATCATCGACCAGCCCAGCCAGTTCGATTTCTACGACGGCGGCGGGCTGGACATTGCCTTCCTCGGGCTGGCACAGGCCGACCGCCAGGGCAACCTCAACGTTTCCAAATTCGGGCCGCGCCTGGCCGGTGCTGGCGGCTTCATCAATATTTCGCAGAATGCCAAGAAAGTGGTTTTCGTCGGAACCTTTACCGCCGGCAACCTTGAGGTTGCGGTCGACGCCGGAAAGCTGCGAATTCTTGAAGACGGCAGCGCGGTCAAATTCGTCGACAAGGTCGAGCACCGCACCTTCAGCGGTCCGCAGGCGGCCAAGTGGGGCAAGACCGTGCTCTACATTACCGAGCGCTGCGTCTTCGAGCTGACCGCCGACGGGCTGGTGCTGAGCGAAATCGCACCCGGCGTCGATCTCCAGCGCGACATTCTCGACCGCATGGAGTTCGCGCCGCTGATGCCGACGCCGCCGCGCCTGATGGATGCCCGGATTTTCAACGACGCGCCGATGGGCATCCGCCATGAACTGCTCGACCGCCCGCTGGCCGAGCGCCTGTCCTACAACGCCGAGCACAATCTCTTCTTCGTCGACTTCGCCGGGCTCTCGGTGCGCAAGGCGGGCGATATTGCCGAGATCGACGCCGCGGTGGAAGCGGCGCTGGCCGGCATCGGCCACAAGGTCAACGCCATCGTCAATTACGACCGCTTCAGCATCGCACCGGAACTGGTCGATGACTACATCGCGATGGTCAAGGCGCTGATGGCGCGGCGGTATCACGATGTCACCCGCTACACGTCGAGTACCTTCCTGCGGGTGAAACTGGGCGAGGCGCTGGCGAAGCAGGAGATCGCGCCGAAGATTTTTGACAGCATCGACGCAGCAGCCGGGAACCTTCAAGGCAACTGATGACCGAAAGGTCATTAAGTTAGCGGCATCTTGGCGGGCTTGCTATCATTGCCCGCTTGCTGCGGTCGACAAGGTTTTTGGCATGAAATCGGATACCCCTCCCGCGCCTCCCCGGCGTAAAAAAATCATTCTTGCCTTGGCGGCGGTGATTGCCGTCGGCGCCTTCGTTGCATTGCGCCCCGCGGCCTCGCCGTCACCGGCGCCTGCCGCTGAAGCGGCACCGGCGAAATCCAGCCGCCCGGCGCTGTCGGTACGCCTGGTCGCAGTCGAAATGGCGAACTGGCCGCAAACGCTGGTCGCCAACGGCAATGTCGTTGCCTGGCAGGAAGCGATCATTGGCCCCGAGGTTGCCAACTACCGGATTACCGAGGTCCGGGCCCAGGTCGGCGATGTCGTGCGCAAGGGGCAGGTGCTGGCACGCATCGACGCCGATACCGTCGGCAGCGAACTGGCCGAGGCCAAGGCGGCAGTGGCCGAATTGACTGCCAGCAGCGAGGAGGCGCGGGCCAATGCCCTGCGTGCCCGCGAATTGCGCGAGAAGGGTTTTTACAGCCCGCAGACGCAGACCCAGTACCAGACAGCAGAAAACACCGCCGCCGCCCGTCTGGCCGCTGCCCGAGCCCGCCAGCAGGCCGCCGAGCTGAAAATGGCGCGCACCAGCATCGTTGCGCCGGACGATGGCGTGATTTCGGCGCGGCAGGCGACCGTGGGTTCGCTGACGCAGAACGGGCAGGAACTGTTCCGCCTGATTCGCGGCGGCCGGCTGGAATGGCGCGCAGAAGTGCCATCGGCCGATCTCGGCAAGCTGCAGGCGGGTATGCCGGCGCTGCTCACCGGCCCGGCCGGGGAACAGGTGACCGGCAAGTTGCGCGCCGTGTCGCCCAGTGTCGACCCGCAAACCCGTAATGGCCTGGTCTTTGTCGATCTGCCGGCGTCCAGCGCCGTCCGGGCCGGGGTCTTTGCCCGCGGCGAATTCGAGCTCGGCGCCCGGCCGGCGGCGACGCTGCCGCAGTCGGCGGTGGTGTTGCGTGAAGGCTTTGCCTACGTCTTCCGGCTCGAAGGCGAAGACCGGGTGGCGCAGACCAAGGTCGTCACCGGCCGCCGCGTCGGGGAGCGCGTCGAAATCGTCTCCGGTCTGCCCGACGGCGCGCGCGTCGTCGAGTCGGGTGCCGCCTTCCTCGCCGATGGCGATGCAGTCAAGATCGTGACCGGCGGCGACGCCAAATGAACGTTTCCTCCTGGTCGATCCGGAATCCGATTCCGGCCATTCTCTTTTTCATCATGCTAACGCTGGCCGGCCTGATGGCCTTCAAGGCGATGAAGATCCAGCAGTTCATGGACATCGACCTGCCCACCGTCACCGTGACCGCCAGCCTGCCCGGCGCGGCGCCGGCGCAGATGGAGACCGAGGTCGCGCGCAAGATCGAGAACTCGGTCGCGACGCTGCAGGGCATCAAGCACATCTACACCAAGGTGCAGGACGGCACGGCGACGGTGACCGTCGAATTCCGCCTCGAAAAGCCGACGCAGGAGGCGGTCGATGACGTCCGCGATGCTGTGTCGCGCATCCGTGCTGACCTGCCCGGCGACCTGAAAGATCCGGTGATTAGCAAGGTCAATCTTTCCGGCGCGCCCATCCTCACCTACACCGTTGCCTCGACGCGCATGGACGATGAGGCACTGTCGTGGTTTGTCGATAACACCATCACCAAGGCCATGCTCAGCGCCCGCGGCGTGGGTGCCGTATCACGGGTCGGCGGCGTTACCCGCGAGATCCGTATCGAACTCGACCCGGCGCGCATGCTGGCGCTGAATGCCACCGCCGCCGATATGTCGCGCCAGCTCAAGCGCATCCAGCAGGAGGCCTCGGGCGGGCGTACCGACGTTGGCGGCAGCGAACAGTCGGTTCGCACCATCGGCACCGTGCAGACGGCGGCCGAACTGGCAGCGATGGACATCGTCCTCGCCGATGGCCGTCATGTCCGTCTTGATCAGGTGGCGACGGTGGCCGACACCGTCGGCGAGCAGCGCTCCGCAGCGCTGCTCAACGGCAAGCCGGTGGTCGGCTTCGAGATCACCCGCAGCAAGGGCGCCGGCGAACTCGATGTCGCGGCGGGCGTCAGCGCCGTGCTGGAAAAACTGAAGGCCGAGCATCCGGACATCACCATCACCGAAGCCTTCAATTTCGTCGATCCGGTGATCGAGAACTACGAGGGCTCGATGGCGCTGCTGATCGAGGGTGCGATCCTCGCCGTCATCGTCGTCTGGCTCTTCCTGCGCGACTGGCGGGCAACCTTCGTTTCGGCGGCGGCGCTGCCGCTGTCGGCGATTCCGACCTTTGCCGTGATGTACCTGATGGGCTTCACGCTCAATGTCGTGACGCTGCTGTCGATGTCGCTGGTGGTCGGTATCCTCGTCGATGACGCGATTGTCGAGATCGAGAACATCATGCGCCACCTGCGCATGGGCAAGACGCCCTACCAGGCCGCGATGGAGGCGGCCGATGAAATCGGGCTGGCGGTGATCGCCACCACCTTCACGCTGATTGCGGTCTTTTTGCCGACCGCCTTCATGAGCGGCGTGCCGGGCAAGTTCTTCGTCCAGTTCGGGTGGACGGCGGCGATTGCCGTCTTCTTCTCGCTGGTGGTTGCCCGCATGCTGACGCCGATGATGGCCGCCTACATCCTGCGCCCGATTGTGCATGCCGAGCGCACGCCGCGCTGGCTGGGTATTTACGAAGGCTGGGCGGCGTGGTGCCTCAAGCACCGGCTGACGACACTGGCAGCAACCACCGCCTTTTTCTTCGGCTCCTTCGCACTGGTGCCGCTGCTGCCCACCGGCTTCCTGCCGCCGGATGACCTGTCGCAGACGCAGGTCTACCTGACGCTGCCGCCGGGCAGCAAATTCAAGGACACCTTGCAGGCGGCCGAGCAGGCCCGTGAAATCGTCGCCGCCCATCCGCACGTCAAGCTGGTCTATACCGCCGTCGGCGGCGGCAAGGCCGGCAGTGACCCGTTTGCGCCAAGCGGTGCCGTCGAAGTGCGCAAGGCGACGCTGACGCTGAACATGACACCGCGCAAGCAACGTCCTGGCATTACCAAGCAGATGATCGAGGGCGATCTGCGTGAGGCGCTGACAGCGATTCCCGGCGCCCAGGTCAAGGTCGGGCTCGGCGCGGCCAACGAGAAGTACGTGCTGGTGCTGGCCAGCGAAAACGGCCCACTGCTCGCCGAGCACGGTCGTGTTGTCGAGCGCGAACTGCGCAGCATCCCCGGCATCGGCAATGTCACCACCACCGCCAGCCTGACCCGGCCGGAACTGGTGATCCGCCCCGATTTCGCCCGCATGGCCGACCTCGGCGTCACCTCGGCAGCGATTGCCGACACGCTGCGCATCGCCACCGCCGGCGACTACGATCAGGGACTGGCCAAGCTCAACCTCACCCAGCGCCAGATCCCGATTGTCGTCCGCCTGCCCGCCGAGGCCCGCGCCGATCTGGCGCTGATCGGCCGCCTGACGGTGCCCGGCGCCCATGGGCCGGTGACGCTGGCCAATATCGCCAGCATCGAAATCGCCGGCGGCCCGGCCGAAATCGACCGCTATGACCGCCTGCGCAACATCAACTTCGAGATCGAACTCAACGGCCAGCCGCTGGGCGAAGTCGAAAAGCACGCACTGGCGCTGCCCAGCCTGAAGCAGTTGCCGCCCGGCATCATCCAGACCACCATCGGCGATGCCGAGGCGATGGCCGAACTGTTCAGCAGTTTCTCGCTGGCGATGGCCACCGGCGTGCTCTGCATTTACGTCGTGCTGGTGCTGCTGTTCAAGGACTTCGTGCAGCCGGTGACCATTCTCGCCGCACTGGTGCTCTCGGTGCCCGGCGCTTTCCTCGCGCTGTTCGTGACGCAGACGGCGCTGTCGATGCCGTCGATGATCGGCCTGATCATGCTCATGGGCATCGCCACCAAGAACTCCATCCTGCTCGTCGATTACGTCGTGCTGGCGCGGCGCGAGCACGGGCTGGACCGCTGGCACGCGCTGCTTGATGCCTGCCGCAAGCGGGCGCGTCCGATCATCATGACCACCATCGCCATGGGCGCCGGCATGATGCCGATCGCGCTCGGCATCGGCACCGATCCCAGCTTCCGCGCACCGATGGCCATCGTCGTCATCGGCGGCCTGATCACCTCGACCTTCCTCAGCCTGCTGGTGATTCCGGTGGTCTTCACTTATGTCGATGATTTGATCAATGCGGTGCGCGTACGGGTTGGGCTGAAACCGCACTGAACGCTGTCAGGCGCTGCTTTTGCGCCAGTCACGGTGAACCCGAAAATTGGCCAAAAATCCGGGTTCACCGCAGACGTGATTTTTAGCGACGCAGTGCCTCAAACGCGTCGTTGGCCGACAGATAGACCTCGCCCGACAGCGCTTGCCAGAAGCCGGTGCGCATCAGGCGGTCCTGCACCGGTCCCTTGACCTCGGCGAGGTGCAGGCGAATCCGGCGCTCGTTGAGGTCGCGGTTCAGTTCGTCGAAAACCTCGACGGCCGTCGCGTCCATCAGGTTCACCGCGCTCATCACCAGTACCAGGTCGCGGGCGTCGCCATGGGCGGCCAGCGCATGGTTGATGTAGTCCTCGACGGCGCTCAGGTTGCCGAAAAACAGGCGCTCGTCGATGCGGATGAAGAGCGCGCCGGGCAGGGTTTCCACCTCATGCCGCTCGACATTGCGGAAATGCTCGCTGCCGCGGATGCGGCCGATGACCGCGATATGCGGCGTGCTGGCGCGAAAGAGCAGCGTCGCCGTGGATAGCACGACGCCAATGCCGATGCCCGCCTCCAGCCCGAAGAGCAGCACGCCGGCGGCGGTGCCCAGCCAGGCCAGCGCATCGGCGCGGTCGTAGGCCCAGGCGCGGCGCAGGCTCGACACGTCGATCATCGTAAAGGCGGCCATGATGATGCTCGCCGCCAGCACCGCCAGCGGCAGGCGCTCGAAGCTGCCGGCAGCGCCAGCCACCAGCGCGATCATCGCCAGTGCCGAAACGATGCTCGCCAGCGGCGTCTGCGCGCCGGAGGCGACATTGATCGCCGAGCGCGACAGCCCGCCGCCCACCGGCATGCCGCCGTAAAAGGCCGCGACGATGTTGGCACCACCCAGCCCGACCAGTTCGGCATTGGCATCGATTCGTTCGCGCCGCTTGATCGCCAGCGCCTGCGCCATGGTGATGCTCTGCACCATGCCGATCAGCGTCATCACGAAAGCCGGCACCAGCAGCGCATACAGCGTCGCGCCGTCGGGCACGAAGAAACTGAAGCCGGGCAGGCCGGCCTGAATGCTGCCGACTACGGCAACACCCAGCCGGCGGTCGAGGTCGCCCTGCACCACCGCCAGCGTGCCGAGCAGCACGACGAGCAGCGGCATCAGGCGGACGATGAAGGCGGCGGTCTGTGGCTTCAGACCGAGTCGCGTCAGACCAGCCGCCAGCCAGAGGCGCGATACCAGCAGGGCGAGCAGCGCCGCTATGGCGATTTCCAGTGTTGGCAGATGGGTTGCCGGCAGCGCTGCTATCAGCGCCTTTAATGTTTGCCAAGTGTCGCCGCTGGTCAGCGAAACGCCGAGCAGGAACTTGAGCTGGCTGACGACGATGAGCACCGCCGAGCCGGAAATGAAACCGGAAATCACCGGCCGCGACAGCAGTTGCGACAGGAAGCCCAGGCGCAGCAGGCCGCAGGCCAGAATCATCGCCCCCGACATCAGCGCCAGCGTTGCTGCCAGTACGATGTAGTCCGCCGAGCCCGGTGCCGCGAGCGGGCTGAGCACGGCGTAAGTCATGATCGCCGTGATCGCCACCGGCCCCACCGCCTGCACCCGGCTGCTGCCAAGCAGTGCGTAGGCGATCACCGGGAAGATGCTCACATACAGCCCCGCCTGCGGCGGCAGCCCGGCCAGCAGTGCGTAGGCCAGGCTTTGCGGAATGACCAGAATGGCGACGACGATGCCGGCGACGAGATCGGCTGCCAGGTGCTGGCGCGGGTAGGGAGTGAGCCAATCGGGAAGCAGCCGGCGGGACATAAATCAGGAAGGAGTCAATGAGTGGTTGCTGATATTGGCAGCAAGGGGGCACGGATGCAAATCGGCGTACTGCCCAGGCGCCATCTGCGGTCAACCCGGAAAACACGCCAAAATCGGCATTGTCCGCTCAGGGCGTCGCCTTTTTCGCGGCTCGCAGCGGGCGGCCGAAGGTCAGGGTGTAGAACAGATCGATGGCGTTATCGCTGCCGGCGCGGCCGATCAGGGCGAGGTTGCGGTTGAGGTTGACGGTGAGCTTGACGATGCCCTCGGCGCGGCCGATCGATTGCTCGTAGGAAAGCAGGGCGTTCGACGACAGGCGTTTGCCGACGCTGAAAATCTGGTTGCCGGTGCTGGCGGTGGTGTCGACGCTGCTGCCGGCAACCCGGCTGGCGGGCATGCGGCCGCCGGTGCCGCCCAGATCGCCCTGGCGGACGCCGAGTTCGTCGATGCCGAAGGTGCTTTTCAGTTGCTGGACGATGTTGCCGGCGTCGTTGCCGAGCAGGCCGCCGGCGGCGCCGAGCAGAACCGTCGCATCGCCGGCGCTCATTTGCTCCGGGCCATGGCCGAGTACCAGCCAGGCGAGTTTCTCGGTGTCCGGCAGTTCCGGGTCAGAAATCAGCCGGACAACCGGGCGGCGGGCGTTGCCGCCGATCTGCACGCCGGGTTCCACGGCCAGCCCCTTGCGCACGGCACGCACATCAAGCGCCGGGTTGTCGAGCAGGCCCTGGAAGCTGAGGATGCCGCGTTCGATTTCCAGTTGCTGGCCGTAGGCGGCGAAGCGGCCGTCGCGGGTACGGATGGTGCCGGTGGCGCGCGGCAGATCGCGACCGCGGGCGGTGATTTGCAGCTGCCCGCCGAGGCGGGCGCTCAGGCCGCTGCCGTTGAAGAGGAAGAGCGGCCCGGGATCGGCGCTGAGATCGAGGTCGAGCGTCGGGCGCAGCGGGGCCGGCGGCGGGATTTTCGCATCGCCGCGGCGGACAATGACATCGTCGGAAAGCCGTGGCGCACCGCCCGGTGCCAGTTGCCAGTAACCGGCATCCGCCGCGATTTTGCCGCGCAGCCCGAAGCCGCTGCCCTGCGCTGTGTTCTCCCACGTCAGCCGGCCGTCGCCGGAGAGCACGATCCATTGATCGTTGCCCTGCCAGGCGCCGAGGCGCTCGAGCCGGATGTCGAGCGCCGCCCGGTCGGCGCCGCTGGCGCTGCGGTCGACCGCCATTTCGCCCGAAATTTCGAGTCGACCGGGGCGGGCGGTGAGGCGGGAAATGGCTTCCGGATCGGCCAGGCGCAAGGGGCGCGGGGGCGGGCGCAAGCGGCTGTCGAAGAGCAGGCGTTCAACCCGCAGTCGGTTGTCGTCAAGTCGTGCCGCCAGCGTGCCGTCGGTCAGTTGCAGGCCTTGTTCCGGCAGGCCCAGCGCCAATGCCTCGCCCTGCCAGCGGCCGTTGAGCAGCGGCTGTCGCGGTGTGCCGGCGAGCGTGGCTTCGCCCTGGAGCCGGCCGCCGGTCTGCCAGTCTTCGCCGATCAATTCGCCCAGCCAGCCGAGGTCGGCAATGTCGGTGGCCAGCCGGCCCCGCCAGGCCTGGTCATCGGCCAGCGCCCAGGGCGATGTAAGGGCGGCGACCAGCTCGCCATCGACCTTGCCGATGCGGCGGCCACGGCCGGTGAGCCCGGCACGCAGGGTGTTGCCGTCGGCGCCGGCGTGGAGCGTTGCCTGCCAGTCCAGCGGCGTGCCGACGAGCTGTGCCGGCCCGAACTGCCAGGCCTGCGGGCTGATGGCCAGTGCCGCCGGTGTGCTGAGGCGGAAGTTGCGTGCGGCATCCTCGGCCTGCAGTTCGGCGGTGAGCAGCTGGCCGCGCCAGCGTCCGGCGGTGGGGGCGCCGTCAAACCCGCCGTCGGCGCTGAGCGTCAGCTGGTGCTGGCTGTGGGCGACGCTGGCCTGCAGGCTATGGCGGGCGTTGTTGCCGTCGGCGCGCAGTTGCAGGTCGCGCAGCAGTTCCGGCGTATCGCCCTTGCCCAGACGCGCCAGCTGCAGGTTCAGGTGCAGCGGGGCGGCAGGGGCGCCGGCCAGTGTCGCTTGCAGCTCGGCACCGCGGAGGCGAATGGCACCGGGCAGCGTCAGCTGGTGGCTGCGCAGACGGGCGGAGAGCGCCGGCTGTTCCCGGCTGCCGCGCAGTTCGGCTTCGCCGTGCAGCTCGCCGTCAAGACCCAGCGGGGCCAACAGGCCGAGTTGCGGGGCATCGATGCGCAGGGTCAGGACATCGGTGGCTTGACCGAAGGCGCCGGTGGCCTGCAGCTGGTTGGCACCGGCATTGAGAACGATATCCGCGCGCTGGATCTGCGGCCAGTTGGCGACGATCTGGCCTCGTCCGCTGAGTGGCTGGCCGGCAAATCGGCTGTCGGCAATGTCGAAACTGGCATCGACGGGCGCGCCACTCGCCAGCCGCCCTTGGGCCTTGAAGCGGGCGTTGATGTCGGCGCTGGGCAGCCGGGCGAAGCGTGCCGGGTCGAAACGCTGCAGCTGCCCAGCCAGGCGGAAGGCGCGGTCAGTGCCGACATCCACCTCGCCTTCGGCGCTCAGGCGGGCGTTGCCGGCGGCGATGTCGAGTTGTGACAGGCGCAGCCGCTGCTTCTCGTAGGCCGCGTCGGCGCGCAGGCTGAAGCGTGGCTCCCTGAGGTCGAGCGACAGCGATTGCGTTTGCGCGCCGAGTTCCGCGCGCAGCGGGCCGGCAAAGGCTGTCGGGCGCATCTGGCTGACCAGCGTGGCGGCGTCGAGGCCATGGGCCTGCAGGCTTAGCGTCAGCTGGCCGTCCTGCCAGCGGCCATCGCCACTGAGGCGATTATTCATTCTCTGCGCTGACCCGAGGCGGGCGTCGAGTGCGCTGAATTGCAGGGCCGCCTCGTCGCCGGCCAGTTGGCCACGCAGCAGGCTGATCGGCAGGCCCTGACGGTCGAGCGGCCCGGGCTGGCGGTTGCGGATCTCGAACGTGCCGCGCAGGCCGTCGTCATGTGGCTGGGCGTCGAGTTCGACATCGAGCGTGGCGCGCGGCGCGCCGGCTACCCAGTCGGCAGGGTCGAGGCCGCTGAGGGCGACGCGGGCCTGGGTGAAGGGGGTCACGGCAAAAGGGGCGAGTGTGATGTCGGCTTGCCCCTGCAGACGGCCGCTGGCCTGGGCGTGCAGCGGCAGGGCGGCGAGCGGCCCGTCGGCCTGCAGCGCAAGCTGTAGCGGCTGTTCGGCGAGTTCGCTGGCAATGCGTGCCGTGGCGGTCGTCGCAAAAGGCGCTGTGCCGTCGATCCGGCCGTCGGCCGTCAATTGGCCGGCATCGAGCGTGGCGCTCAGCTTTACCAAACGGTGCTGCCGGCCGTCGCTGTCCAGTTGGGCGCTGATGTCCCGGGCGAGGCGGTGGTCGTTCCAGAACACGTCCGAAATCGTCAGCTTTTCCAGGTTCACCGCAAGCGGTAGTTGCAGGCTGGCGGGGAGCGGTGTCGGGCCGGGCGTTGGTGCGATCTTCAGGCTCAGGCGGCCGATGTTGGCCGCCGCGATGTCCAGCTTGCTATCGAGCAGCGCATGCGGCGACCAGTCGATGCCGAACTGCTCGATGTGCAGATCCAGATCGCCATCATGCCAGCGCAGGCTGCCGATTTGTAATGGCCCGAGCAGGCGGCCGTGCGCCTCGCCGACCTGCAGCCGGTCGCCACTGAGGCGGCGCGCCAGGGCAAGGCTGGTTTTGAGGCCGGACTCGCTGCTGACCAGCCAGGCCAGCGGCGCCGCAATGAGCACTGGCAAGGCAAGCAGGGCCAGCCAGGCACGCCGCCGGGGTTTCGGGGGCGTTTGTTGGGGCGTCGGCGGTGCGTTGCTCATGTCAGAACGGAATCGCCAGCGAGAAATGGAGCTGGAATTTTTCGGTGCGCTGGCCGTAGCCGATGTCGACACCAATCGGGCCGGCCGGGCTGCGCCAGCGGGCGCCGAGGCCGTAGCCGACGGCGAGGCGGGCATCCTTGAGGCTGTCGACGGCATCGCCGGCGTCGATGAAGGCGGCGACACCCCAGGCGTCGTCGAGCCAGTGCATGGCTTCGGCGCTGGTGACCACCAGGTAGCGGCCGCCGACGACTGCCGAGCCTTCGCGGATACCGAGGCTCTGGTAGGCGTAGCCGCGGACGCTGCCGGTGCCGCCGGTCCGGAAAAGGTAGTCCTGCGGAATGTGTTCGCGCGAGTCGGTCAGTGTGTAGCCGAGCTCGGCGCGCAGGGCCAGCTGGTGGCGCCGGCCGAGTTCGATGTATTGCTGCCAGCGGCCGTGGCTGCGCACGAAGTTCTGGTCGGAGAGTGCCGCCTTGCTGCCACCACCGATCTGGACCTGAAGTACGGTGCCGGTGCGCGGGTCGAGCTGGTTGTCGAGCTGGCGCCAGGTCCACATCACGTTCGGCACCAGCGCGTGGCTGAGCACCGGCGTCGATCCATCGGGCCAGCGCTGTTCTTCCTGCCAGTTCAGTGACAGCCGCTGTTCCAGCCGGCCGCGCTGTTGCACGCTCTGGCCGCCGATCGCGTAACGCTCGGTGCGCAGACCCTGAATATCGGTGGCTTCGGCCATGGCGCCGACGCTGTGCCGGCGCTGCTTGGCATCCGGCGGCAGAAAGACGTCGGCGAAGGCGACCTGGCGCTTCTGCTCCAGCCGCAAGCCAGTGTCGAAAGCCCAGGCCTGGCCGAAGAGGTCGGGGGTGTGGTAGTTGGCCTCGACGCGGGCGCCGGTGTTGGAACTGGCGCCGCCGCCGAAGCCGACGCGGTGGGCCGGCCGCTCGCGGACGGTAACGCGGACAGGTGCGGTGACGCTGCCGTCGTCACCAATGACAGCCGCTTCGCGGTCGAGGCGGGCCTGCACCGTGGCGAAGTAGGGCGTTGCCTGCAGCGTGGCCTGCAAGGTGCCCAGGGCGTCCTCGGTATACGGGTCGCCCTCGCGCGCCACGCGCTGGTAACGCGCAACCAGCGACGGCGGGAAGCGTTGCAGGCCATCGACCGTCAGCGGACCGAAGCGGTAGCGCGGGCCGGCGGCGTAGTGGACATGCAGTTCGGCCCGCCGGGCATCGGGATCGATCTCGGCGCGGCTGTCGAGCAGGCGGGCATCGGCATAGTCGTGCGCCAGCAGTCGGGCGAGGATGTCCTGCTTGGCGGCATTCCAGTCGGCTTGCCGGAAGGGGGCGCCGACCGGCAGGCGCCAGTCGGCTTCGAGCGCCGTTCGCTGTTTTGGCGGGATTTCGCCGTCGACCGCAAGCGTCACGCTGCCAACGAGGGTGCGCGGGCCGGGGTCGATGCGCAGCGGCAGCGTGTCGTCACCTTCAGTGGCGCGACTGCCGAAGCTGAATTGCGGCGAGAAATAGCCCTCGGTGGCGAGGATTTCGGCGAGCTGGCCTTCGAGGCGGCGCTGGCCGGGTATGGCTTCCGGCAGGTAGGGTGCGAGCAGCTCGCGGATCTCGTCCGGGGCGTCGAGGCGCAGCGCCTGCGCCGTTGCCGGCGCGGCGAGAGAGGCGAGCAGCAGGAGGGTGAGCGACTGGCGGAACGACACCCGGCGATTTTAGCCGCCGGATGCGTTGCGCGGTGGCAGCAGGAAATCGCGCGGGTTGCTGCGGAAGCGCCGCCAGATGGCCGAGAGCAGGGTTCCCCAATGGTTGAACTGGACCCGCCGGGCGCCCAGCGCGGTACGCAGCGCCAGCGCGAAGCTGACAGCCAGGTTGGTGAAGCCGATGGCGGCGATGCCGAGCAGCGCCCACAGGGCGGCCTGGATGGGCAGGGCGAAGTCGAAGCCGGTGAGTGCGTAGCCGAGGTTGGCCGAGGCGAAGGCAATGTGGCGGATATCCAGCGGCAGGCCGACGAGGCTGCCGAGAATGCCGGTCGAGCCGAGCATGCAGCCGAACAGGAAATTGCCCATGATGCCGCCCATGCGCTCGCTGAAGTAACGGCCGATCCGCTGCGCGCCGTTGCTGCCGACCAGACGCCGCAACCAGCGCAGCCGGCCGATGCGCGGACCGACGTCGTCGTAGCTGGCGCGGTTGTCGAAGTAGCCGGTGATCAGGCCGGAGAGGAAGAGGTAGAAGCCGGCGATGGCGGCGTGGGGAATCGCCCACGATAGCGGGTCGAGGTCGTCGAGCAGGTGGGCGGCCTTGCCCAGCGGTACGGCCGGTTCGCCATGCCAGTAGCCGAGCCCGACGCCGACGGCTATTGCTACCGGCAGCGCGACCAGCACGTTACCGGCAATCGCCGCCAGCTGGCTGCGGCTGACAGCGGCTGCGACGTCGACCATGCGCTCCAGTTCGGCGTTGCGCGTTGCCCGCAGGTCGCCGAGCATGCCGGCCAGCGTCTGCGCCGTCATCGCCGGCTGCTTGGTGGCGACGGTCATGCCGAGCAGGTAGATGAGGACGAAGCCGCCGCCGTAGATCATGCTGAAGAGGAAGGCTTCGATCAGCGGCGGCGCGTGCAGCGCAGCGGCCTTGATCTTGAGCAGGGCCATCAGCCCGATCAGCACGCCGGCACCGCCGGCTGACAGCCACATGTGACGGTAATCGGCCGACGATTCGCAGATGTAGTGTTCGCCGGAGCGGGCCGCGTTTTCGGTCACGCGGACGGCGAGCAGGCGGGAGAGTTCGGACAGGTAGTGGCGCAGACTGTTGCGCCGGTTTTCGGCGAGAAAGGCGGCACGCGCGAACGCTGCCCAGGCGTTGATCGCCGTGTCGGCCGAGTCGCCTGTCTCGCTGGCATTGCTGGCGGCAAGGATGAACGTCAGTTCGCGGATGCGGGCGAGGTTCTGCTCGCTGCGGGTGAGCAGGTAGGAGAGGTGCAGGCTGGTGCCGGTGCTCAGGGCGCGGCGACGAATGCGCCCCAGCGCGTCTTCGCATTGCGCGACGATGACCTGCAGATGGCTGCCATCGTCGGTCAGTGGCGTCTGCTCGGCCAGCGCGGTGCGGAACTGGCTGACAAAATCGAGGGCTTCGGCAGAGAGCGCCATGAAGCTGGGCGTGTTGGCGTCAAAGTCGGCGGCCGCCCGCAACAATTCGCCATCGACGCCGAGGCCGCTGACCCGGTGCGCGAGCAGCAGCACGGCATCAAGCATCTGTTGCTGGATGGTCTGCCAGTCGACCGTGCCCTGTGCGTCAAGGTCAGCCAGCAAGTGCCACAGGCGCTGGGCGTGGGTCGGTGGCACCTGTTCCAGCCACTGCCAGTCGTCACTGCGGTCGAAAATGACGTGCAGGCAATCCTTGAGCCGGCGCTCGTCGGGAACTTCGGGCAGCAGGCGATGGCCGAGGATGCGCCACCATTCGGAGAAAAAGCCGGTGCCGGGGAGAATGCCGCTGTCGGTAAAGAAAGTAACCAGCCGGCGGCTGGCGAGAAAGGCAATGACCTGCTCGCGGAAAAGTCGGCGCAGTTCGGAGTCGGCTTCGAGTTGTTCGAGCATTGCCGTGTAGCCGGCGGCCGGGTCGGCATTCCGCGCCTGGGGGCGCAGGGCGGCGACCAGCCGCTGCAGCGCGGGCAGCACATCGACCACCGGATCGCGGAAGGCGGCCAGGGCGGTGGCGATGCGATCCGTCGCGGTGCGGGGCTTGCCGAGCAGCCAGGAAATCAGGCGGCGCCAGCCGGACATGGGGAATCCTGAAACATGAAAGGGGTCGGAGCGTGTGTCGGAGACGCATCTTAGCCTATGCCAAGGCGCTTGTTACAGGCGACTTCCGTGCCGGCAACTGGTTTTAAATCAGCGTTTTGTAGTAGAATATGCGGGTATTTCCATAAAATTCCCCGCAACCCATTATTTATACAGGGACTCACGAATGATGAACATCGCCAAGAAATCGCTGGTTCTGGCACTGCTGGCCGGCATCGGCTTCGCTGCCACCGCCCAGGAACGCGTCTATGTGATCGACCAGCGCGACGTCGTCGCCAAGAGCGGCTTCGGCCTCTGCTGGCGCACCGGCTACTGGACCCCGGCCGCTGCCGCCAAGGACAAGGCCGGTTGCGAGTGCGACAAGGACCTGCTGCCGAAGGAAACCTGCGAGCCGGCCAAGCCTGCCGCCCCGGCTGCCTCTGGCGCTGCTGCCCCGGCCCCGAAGCCGGCTGGCGAGAAGATCACCGTCGCTGCTGACGCCCTGTTCGACTTCAACAAGGCTGTCCTGCGTCCGGAAGGCAAGGCCAAGCTCGACGAGCTGGTCTCCAAGGCCAAGGCCATCAAGCTCGAAGTGATCCTGGCTGTCGGCCACACCGACCGTCTGGGTGGCGACGCCTACAACCAGAAGCTGTCCGAGAAGCGCGCTGCTGCTGTCAAGGAATACCTGGTTGCCAAGGGCATCGAAGCCAACCGCGTCTACACCGAAGGCAAGGGCGAGAAGCAGCCGGTCACCGGCGACAAGTGCAAGGGCAACGCCAAGACCGCGGCCCTGATCTCCTGCCTGCAGCCGGATCGTCGCGTCGACATCGAAGTCATCGGCACCAAGTAATCGGCCGACGCTTCAATAAAAAGCCCCGCGATGCGGGGCTTTTTTCTGCCTGTCATTCCGGAATGCCATGAAGCTGATCCTGCGTTACCTGCTGCTGGGCCTGGTGTTGTTTCTCGTCACCAAGCTGGTGGATGCGACAGAGGCGACGCGACCGCGCGTCGGTCTGGTGCTGGGCGGCGGCGGTGCACGGGGGGCGGCGCATATCGGCGTGCTGGAAGTGCTGCAGCGCCTCAATGTGCCGGTCGATTGCGTTGCCGGGACCAGCATGGGGGCGCTCGTCGCCGGGGCGTGGGTGGCTGGCATGCCGCCGGCGACCATGCGTCAGGCAATGGCACAGGCAGACTGGAACGACATGTTCCAGGACAATCCGGACTATTCCGAGATGAGCCAGCGCCACCGCAACATCTCGCGGGCCTACTTGCCTGGCTCCGAATCCGGGGTCAAGGCAGAAGGCGTGCAGTACCAGTCGGCCGTCGTCACCGGCCAGAAGATCAAGCTGTTCATCAACCAGCTAGTGCGCGCCAATCAGGAAGAACGGCCAATCGAAAGCCTGCCCTTGCCGCTGTCGATCATCGCCACCGATATCGGTTCCGGCGAGCGGGTGGTGTTTCGTGACGGTTCGCTGACCAAGGCGATGCGCGCCAGCATGGCGGTGCCGGGATTGCTGGCGCCGGTGGATCATCAGGAGCGTAAGCTGGTTGATGGCGGGCTGGTCGATAACCTGCCGGTGGCCGAAGTCCGCGAGCGTTGCCAGGCTGACGTGGTGATTGCGGTGAATGTCGGCTCGCCGCTGCTCAAGGCCAACGAGGTGGGCTCGCTGCTGACGGTGTCGGCGCAGATGGTGAATATCCTCACCGAACAGAATGTCAGCCGCTCACTGGCCAGCCTCAAGGCGCAGGACATCTACATCAAGCCGGATCTGGACGGCATCACCGCCGGCGATTTCGGGCGCAACGCTGAAGCTGCCGATCGTGGGCGTGAGGCTGCCGAAGCGCTGGCCAGCCGGCTGATGCAACTGGCGGTGTCGCCCGAGCGCTATGCGGCGTGGCAGCGGGGCATCGAAGTCACGCAGAAGACGTCGCCGCGCATCGACGAGATCGAGATTGTCGGACTGCAACGCGTCAATCCGGCAGCCGTCGCCCGGCATCTGCATGTCAAACACGGCGAAACCCTGCGACCGTCTGTGGTCAACCCGGATTTGATGCGAATTTACGGTGACGGCTATTACGAGAGCGTCGATTACACGCTGCTCCGCGAGCGTGACCGGAACATCCTGCGCGTGACACCGACCGAAAAATCCTGGGGGCCGGATTACCTGCGCTTCGGGATGAGCCTCTATGCCGACAGCAACCAGGGCTCTTCCTTCGGCGTACGGCTGGGTTATCACAAGACCTGGCTCAATGACCTTGGTGGCGAACTGCTGGTGACCGGCGAGGTCGGCTCGAACAGCCGGCTGGGAGTGAATTTATATCAGCCCTTCGATCCGGCGCAGCGCTATTTTGCTGACCTGACCGTCGGTGCCGAACAGCGTCGCCTGAATCTTTACGAAAACAATCACCGTTTTGCCCAGTACCGGGTCTTCGAGCGTAGCGCCTACGCCGGCATCGGCCATCAGCTTGGCGTCCTCGGCACACTGCGTCTGGGCTGGTTGCATCGCGAGATCGACAGCACGCTCGATATCGGGGTGCCGATTTTCCCCAATTTCGAGGAGCGCATCGCCGGTGCCAAGCTGTCGCTGGATATCGATCAATTTGACCGCATGCATTTCGCGACGCGGGGCTGGGCAGCGAATCTCAGCTACTTTGACTCGCCACAGGACAACTACGGCAAGGCCAGCGTTGACCTGCGGGGCGCTTACGCCCTTGGCGCGACGGTGCTGACCGGTCGGGTTGCCTATGTCGCCGCCACCCGCGGCGAACTGCCCTTGTTCGACGCCGGTTCGCTGGGCGGCTTTCAGAACATGACCGCTTTTGCCTACCACCAGTTGCTGGGTGATGACATACGTTATGCCGGCGTGCGGGCTGAGCGCATCGTCGGTCGCCTGCCGCTTGGCCTGCGCGGCGACATGCGGCTGGGGGTTTCCTTCGAGGCTGCCCGCATCGGCCGTCCGTACACCGAACGCACTGCCGACGGGTTGCTCGATTCGACGGCGGTCTATTTCGGCGGTGAAACGCCCTTCGGGCCGATCTATTTCGGCTACGGCCGTTCCACCAGCGGCGCCTCCAATCTCTTCCTCTCCGTCGGCACGCGCTGATTGCCAATGCCGACAGGCGCAGCCAATGCGCTTCGGCTACGGCATACTGTCATTTTTCCTGCACCGGAGAGCATGCATGATCAAGCGTAGCCTGACCCTGTTGTTGAGTGGCCTGCTGTGGGCTGGCCTGGCTTTCGGCCAGATCAACATCAATACTGCCAGTCCGGAAGAACTCGATGGCCTCAAAGGCATCGGCCCGACCAAGGCGCGGGCGATTGTCGATTACCGCCGGCAGAATGGCCCGTTCAAGTCGGTCGATGACCTGCAGAACGTGCCCGGCATCGGCCCGGCGACCCTCAAGGATTTGCGCAAGGAAGTCACGGTCGGCGCCGGCAAGGCGGCCGCTGCTTCCCGCCCGGCACCCGCTGCTGTGGCGCCACCGCCTGCCAGCCGTCCGGCGACGATCGCGCCGGCCCCGGCCGCTCGCACCCCCGAACCCGCCGCGCCGGCTCGCCCGGCAATGCCAGGTTCCGTGGCCCCGGCAAAACCGGCCGCGCCACCAGTTGTCCAGCCAGCGGCTGCACCTACTCCTGCAACCCCGGCTACACCGACGGTGAGTAGTTTGCCAAAACCTGCGGCCCCTGCCGCACCTGCCAAGCCGGGCGTCATCGCCGCACCGGTGAACCCGGCCAGCCCGGTCGCGGCGCCCGCCGCACCAGCGACACCGTCATCCACTGCCGCAGCGAAGCCCGCGCAACCTGCTCAGCCTGCCGTGCCAGCGCAGCCCGCCAGCGCGTCTTCAGGCGCGCCTGCTCCGGCCCGACCGGCGGCAGTGCAGTAAGCTCACCGCACTGGTTGGATGTCCGATGACTTGATCCTCTGCGCCACGGCGCGTCTGGCGCAATCCCTGCGCCGGGCGCCGCCGTCGGCGACGGCACAGGTTTGGCGAACGCCGCGGGCGCTGACGCCGGCGCAATGGCTGGCCGGCCTGGCCGATGAAGCGCGACTGACCGGCATCGCCGACCTGCCACAGGCGCTTGATCCATTTGCGGAGCAACTGCTGTGGGAGCAGGTGATCGCCGCCTCGCTCGACGGGGCGGCGGCGTTGTTCGACATTCGCGGCATGGCGGCCTCGGCGGCCGAGGCCCACGCCTTGTGCCAGGTCTGGCAACTGGCGCCGGTTGGCGCCATGGCGGCCGAGGAATGCAGACGCTTTGCGCAGTGGCAGCAGGCCTTCGTCCAGCGTTGCCGGCAGGCGCATTGGCGCGATGTGGCCGGCTTGCATCTGTCAGTGATCGGGCTGATCGAGGCCGGGGCGTTTGTTCTACCGGCGCGCGTCACGCTGCTGGGTTTCGACCGCCCGTCGCCGCTGGAAATGCGGCTGGCTGCGGCACTGAACAGTCAGGGCGTGGCCACCGAATTTCGGGCATTTTTTAAGGTTGACCACAGCAGCCCGCCGCCGGCGGCCGTTCATGCCTGCGCCGATATCGATGCCGAATGCGCCGCCGCGGTCGCCTGGGTGGCGCAGCGGCTGGCGGCCGATGGTGATTGCCGGGTGGCGATCGTTGCCCCGGACCTGGCGGCAGTGCGCGAGCGCCTGGCCTACCGTCTCGACGACGTCCTGCATCCGTCGCTGATCCGCCCCGACGGCGCCGAATTGCCGCGTTGTTTCAATTTCTCGCTCGGGCAGCCGCTGGCCGAGCAGCCGCTGGTGCGGACAGCGCTGGACGCCCTCGCGCTGGGCGGCGGCGCCAAGCTGGAGCAGGCACGCCTGTCGTCGCTACTGCTGGCGAATGGCTGGTCCGCCGATGTCAGCGAAGCCGATGCCCGGGCGCGACTGGATCTGGCGCTACGCCGCGAGTTGCCGTATTTCACCTCCCTGCCGGCGCTGATCCGCCTCGGGCAACGGCACGTCGAATGGGCGGCAACCGGCGTTGCCGGCGCCACGGCGCACGATTGCCCGGTGACGCTGGCTGCGCTGCAGGCGCTGCATGAAACGCTCGGTGCGGCCCCTCGTCGCCAGCCACCCTCGGGCTGGGCGGGTCTCTTTCGCGCTGCGCTACAGGGCCTGGGCTGGCCCGGTGAGCGGCCCTTGTCGAGCCGCGAGTTTCAGGCGCGGCAGGCCTTTGCCGAAACGCTGGATGCCTTTGCCGCGCTCGACAATCTTCTCGGCGCGGTGACGCAGTCCGACGCGATCCGCCGCCTGTCGCAATTGGCTACCCAGCGCATCTTCCAGCCTGAAACCCGTGGCCAGCCGTCGGTGCAGATTCTCGGCGTGCTTGAAAGCGCCGGCTTGCAGTTCGATGGCCTCTGGGTGATGGGGATGAACGATGACCAGTGGCCGCCCGCGCCGCGCCCCAGTCCGCTGCTGCCTGCCGAGTTGCTGCGCGCCGCCAGTGCCGCACATGCCAGTGCCGATGTCGAGCTGGCCTTTGCCCGCGCAGTGCAGCAGCGCCTGCGCCTGACCGCGCCGGAACAGCATTTTTCCTATGCCCTCGCCGACGGCAGCCGCCTGCGCCGGCCCAGCCCCTTGCTGGCGGATCTCCCCGCAGCGTCGACAACCAGCTTCGATGCCCCGCCGACCTTGGCGCACGTGCTGGCGAACGCGCCTGACGGAGCGCTGCTGGCCATCGATGATGCCCAGGCGCCGCCGGTGGCGGCCGGCGAGCGGGTTGCAGGCGGTAGCTGGTTGCTGCGGGCGCAAGCCATTTGCCCGGCCTGGGCCTTTTATCAGTTCCGGCTGGGCGCCGAGGCGATGGATGCGCCGGTCGAGGGCCTCGATCCGGCTGCCCGGGGTACGCTGGTGCACGCGGCGTTGGAGGCCTTCTGGCGGGCAACCGGCAGTTCGGCGGCGCTGCTGGCACTCGATGATGCCGCCCGAACCGCTGCCATCGACACCGCCATTGCCGCCGCGCTGTCTGCCTTCGAGGCCGAGCGGCGCAGCACCTTGCCGGTGCGCTTCCGGCAACTGGAGGCTGCCCGTCTGCAGCGGCTGCTGGCGCGTTGGCTGGCGGTGGAGTCGGCGCGGGCTCTGCCCTTCGAGGTGCTGGCTTGCGAAGCGCCGGCTGAAGTCGAGATCGAGGGTATCCGCGTGCGCATGGTGGTCGACCGCATCGACCGGCTGGCTGACGGCCGGCAGGTGATCATCGACTACAAGACCGGCGCCAGCATTGACACCAAAAACTGGGCCGAAGCGCGGATCACCGAGCCGCAGCTGCCGATTTACGCGGCGCTGGTCAATGACGCGGTGGCGGCCGTGGTTTTCGCCAAGGTGCTGCTCGACAAACCAGCGTTTGCCGGTGTTGCCGAAGAAAAGGACATCCTGCCCAGCGTGCAGGGGCTGGACGAGGAAAAACGCAAGCTCTTCCCGCTGGATCGTTTCCCTGATTGGGCGGCGGTGGTCGCGCACTGGCGGGAGGCGCTGCATCGGGTGGCTGGCGAGGTGCGTGACGGCGAGGCCGGCGTGCGCTTTGCTGACGAAGGGCGGCTCAAATACTGTGACGTGCTGCCATTGCTGCGTCTGCCGGAGCGCCGGCGACTGCTGGCGCAGGCCTTGATGCTCCGGGGGGCGGCATGAGCCTCGATGCAGCACGGCTGGAAGAGGACCGCCTGGCCCGCGAACGGGCGCTGGCACTTGCTTCGTTTATCGTCGAAGCGCCTGCTGGTGCCGGCAAGACCGAACTCCTGACGCAGCGCACGTTGCGGCTGCTGGCCGTGGTTCGCCATCCGGAAGAAGTACTGGCGCTGACCTTCACCAACAAGGCGGCGACCGAAATGCGCGACCGTATCCTCGGCAGCCTCGAGCGGGCGGCGCGGGGTGAGGTACCGACGCAGCCGCACAAACGGCTGACCTGCGATCTGGCACTGGCAGTGCTGGCGCACGATGCGGCACAGGGCTGGTCGCTGTTGCAGCATCCGGGCCGGCTGCGGATCACGACGCTGGATGCGCTGTGCGCCAGTCTGGCGCGGCAGATGCCTTACCTGTCCCGTTTCGGCAATCAGCCGGGCGTCACCGATGACGCCGAAGTGCATTACGCCACGGCGGCGCGACGGACGCTGGAGATGGTCGAGCAGAGCGATGCCGATGGCGAAGTCGTCGCTGCGGCGCTGGCCTTCATGGCCAATGATGCCGGGCGTCTGGAGCGCCTGCTGGTGAGCATGCTCGGCAAGCGTGACCAGTGGCTGCCGCACGCGACGCGGCTGGACGGCGCCGATTTGCGCGATGAAGTTGAGGCCGGTTTTGCCTTGCTGCTCGGCCGCGATCTGGCCGCCGTCGCGGCGCTGCTGGACGCCGACCGCCAGCGGGCGCTGTTGCAGCTGGCCCGATTTGGGGCGGCGAATGCGCCGGGCGCGCTCGATCCGTTGTGCGATCGCACGATGCCGCTGACAGCAGATCCAGATGATCTGCCGGCCTGGCGGGCGCTGGCAAAATTGCTGCTGACCGATACCGGTACGTTGCGCAAATCGGTCGACAAACGCATCGGCTTTCCGGCCGACAAGGTTTTCGCGGAGCAGAAGGCTGCGATGAAGGCGCTGCTCGACGACCTCGCCGGCGTCTCTGGACTGGCCGAGGCGCTGCGGGCGGTGCGCGAGTCGCCGCTGCCGGAATTTGGCGAGGATTCCTGGTTCACCGTAAGCGTCTTTACCCGCTTGCTGCGGCTGGCCGCTGGCCAGCTGTGGCTGGCCTTCCAGGAGGCCGGCGAGGTCGATTTCATCGAAATCGCCAGTCGTGCCAGCCTGGCACTGGGCGATGACGAAAACCCGACCGATCTGGCGCAAGCGCTCGATTACCGCATCCAGCACCTGCTGGTGGATGAATTCCAGGATACCTCGCCCGGCCAGGTCGAACTGCTGGCGCGGCTGACCCGCGGCTGGCAGGCCGATGACGGGCGGACGCTGTTTGTCGTGGGCGACCCGATGCAGTCGATCTATCGGTTCCGGAAGGCCGATGTCGGGTTGTTTCTCGACGTTCGCGAACGCGGCATCGGCGACATCCGCCTCGAACATCTGCGCCTGTTCCGCAACAACCGCTCGCATCCGGCGGTGGTCGACTGGGTCAATCAGGCCTTCCCGGCAATTTTTCCGGCGGCGGACGACACGGCCTTGGGGGCGGTGCGCTATGCGCCGTCGGCTGCGACCCGCGAGGCGGTGGCGGATAGCGGCGTACTGATCCATCCGGTGCTTGCCGATGGCAGCAATGATGCCGAGGCCGATGAGGCGGTGCTGGTCAGGCAACTGATCGAGAGCGCCCGCGCCGCCGATCCGCACGGCCGCGTGGCGGTGCTGGTGCGGGCGCGCAAGCATCTGGATGCACTGGTCGCAGAAATTCGTCGGGCCGCACCTGAGCTTCGTTTTCAGGCGGTGGAAATTGAAGCACTGGCGGATCGTCAGCACATCCAGGATCTGCTCAGCCTGTTTCATGCCCTGCAGCACCGCGCCGACCGGGTGCATTGGCTGGCGGTGCTGCGGGCGCCGTGGTGCGGGCTGACGCTGGCTGATCTGCATGCGCTGGTCGCCGGCAACAAGACAGCCACCGTGTGGGAGTTGATATGCGACCCGGACCGCCTCGCGGCATTGTCCGACGACGGACGGCAGCGATTGGCGCATGTGGCGGGGGTACTGGCGCTGGCCTTCGCCGAACGCGGCCGGCAGCCGCCGCGGCGTTGGCTGGAGGCGGTCTGGCTGATGCTGGGCGGGCCGCAGTGTCTTGAAACACCGGCGGCGCTGGCGGATGTGCAGGCGTTTTTTGCCCTGCTCGATGAACTTGCCGCCGGCCGGCGGCTGGATGCCGAAACGCTGGCGACGCGTGTGGCCGAATTGTTCGCGCCGCCCGACCCGCTGGCCGGCGAGGCGGTGCAGATGATGACCGTGCACAAGGCCAAGGGGCTGGAGTTTGAGACGGTGATCGTTCCCGGCCTGCATCGCGAAACAGGCGGCAACGAATCGCCGATGCTGCTGTGGGATGAGGTGACGGGCGACGACGGTCGCGATTACCTGCTGGTGGCGCCGATGCCGGCCAAGGGCGGTGACGATTCAGGGAGCGACGAGCCCAGCCTCTACGATGCCTTGCGTCGCCTCGAGGCGGCACGCAGCGCGCATGAAGACGAGCGCCTGCTTTACGTGGCAGCGACGCGGGCGATTCGCCGCCTGCATCTGGTCGGTGTCGCCAAGCTGGATGCCGACAAGGACGGTGGCGTCAAACCACCGGCGGCCGGCACGCTGCTGCGCCGCCTGTGGCCGGGCTTGGCCGATGCGGTTTTTGCCGACGCGGCAGCCCGGGTCGGCGCCGGGGGCGACGAAGTCAGCGTGGCCACCTCGGGCATTGATCCCGCCAGCTTCGCGCCACCGCTGCTGCGTCTGCGCGCGGCGCAGGTGCCGGCAGCACTGCAGTGCCTGCCCGATCTGCCACGGCCCGCCGAAAATCCGCCGGCCACCGAGGCGCTGCCGGAAACGCTGACGCTGGAGGCATCGGTCGGCACCTTGCTCCACCGTTGTCTGGAGTTGTTGGCCGGGCGCGATCTCACGAAATGGGATACGGATCGCATCACTGCTCAGCTGTCGGCTTACACCCGCTGGCTGCGCCAGCACGGCCACGGCGAAGCGGCCGCGGCGCAGGGGGCGGCGGTGGTCGCCGCGGCCTTGCAGACGACGCTCGCCAGCCCGGCCGGGCGATGGCTGCTGGCGGCGCATGATGAGGACGGCGCCGAGCAGGCGTGGACCAGCCGCGATGGGGCATCTGCGGTGAACCACGTTATTGACCGGATTTTCGTGGCCGATGGCGAGCGCTGGATCATCGACTACAAGACGGTGCACGAGCAGCCGGCGCAACTGCCGGCACGCGCTGAAGGCTTCCGGCCACAGCTTGAACGTTATGCCGCGCTGTTTGCCGGTGATCCGCTGCCTTTGCGCCTGGCGATCTTTTTCCCGGTGCAGGGGGCGCTGATCGAGTTGCCGCGTCGGGACGGCTGACAACTCGGGTGCTGCCGAGTAGGCACCGAATCGCGTTCCGCCTATACTGGACAAAAATACCCAAAGATATCCGGATGTTGATGGTAATTCGCAGCCTGTTGGTGGCAACTTTCATTGGCTGGCTGATGCTGGCGAGCAGCGTCGCCGGCGCCGCATCTGCCTTGCGCCTGCTGGTGCTGGAGTCGTCCCCACCAATGTCGTATCGCGATGCCGACGGGCGCTTGACCGGTTTCACCATCGAGATTGCCCGAGCCCTCTGCGCCGAAATGGGCGAGCAGTGCGACATGGAAGTCACCCGCCTCGATCAGGTGCTCGACCTGCTGGCTGGTGGCGCCGCAGATATTGCGGCGGTCAGCCTGCTTGATACGCCCGAGCGTCGGCGGCGCATCCTGCTGGCGCAACCGTATTTCCGTTCCCGGACGCTGATGTTCGCGCGTCCTGGCGTAGAACCGGGAGCACCGGGCGTGCGGGTGGCGGTGGTGCGCGGCTCTGCACAGGAACGCTATGCCCAGGCGCAATCCTGGGAGCTGGTCGGTGTCGGCACCAACGGCGAACTGGGCGAGCCGGTGGTGGCGGGCATTGCGCAGGTCGTGTTGATCCCGATGGCAACGGCTTTGGCCCTGCAGCGCCAACCGCGTTTCCAGCAGTTGGGCATGCAGGCGACAGTGATGGATGTTCCCTCGCTCACTGGCGATGCGTCATTCGGAATTTCGCCGAAACGGCCCGAACTCAAGGCAAAGGTGGATGCGGCGCTGGATCGGATCAAGCGCAACGGCGTCTATGACCGTATAAACTCGCAGTTCCTTCCTTTCCGGGTGAATTGATGCGCCGGTTTTTGTTTCCAATACTCTGCGCCGCGGGCTTGCTCTCAGCTAGTGTTGTTTCGGCAGCCGAGTGGCGGGTGGCGCTGGGAATTTACGATCAGGTCAATAGCCAGAAAAATCAGCTCAGTGGTGGGTTGGCCGGATTCAATGAGGCCTTGGCGCGTGAAATCTGCCGCCGCGCCGGTGCCCGCTGCGCCTTTTCCAGTCTGGAATTCAAGGCGATCCTCGATGGGGTGGCTCAGGGAGACTACCAGCTAGGCTTCGGCAATTTTCTGCGCACGCCGGAGCGCGAGCAGCGGGTGGGCTTCAGTGCGCCCGTCTGGCGTTCGTCGTCGCGTCTGATCGGTACGCCGGCGGCCGCCAAACGCTTTGCCCCCGATGCCGGGGGCGAGGTTCAGCTCGATCGGCTGGCCGGGGCGAGGGTGATCACCATCAGCGGCACGGCCCAGTATCGCTATCTGCAGACCCATGCCGCGGCCCGCGCCCTGAGCATCGTTGAAATGTCGGTCTTGCAGGATGCTCCCGCTCGCCTCTTGGCGGGGGAGGCCGATTTCCTGCTGGCGCCGGCGCTGAGCGGCTATGCGCTGATCTCGAACCTGCCGGATGGCAGGCTGCAGTTTGTTGGTCCGGCGGTTGCCGAACATGGCCTGGGGGGCACGGTGCATATTGCCTTGCCGAAAGGCGATGCTTCGATCCAGAAGGCCGTTGACCAGGCCATTGCTTCGATCCGGGCCGATGGTACCTATCAGCGCATTGTCCGTCAGTTCTTTCCCTTCAGCCTCGATTAAGGTGCGATCGTGATCGACAGCACACCGAACAAGGGAAGACTGGGCGCCGGCAGGGCTTTTATTGCGTTGGCGGTGGTTTTTGTTGCCCTGTTCGGGGTCGTCGTGCTGCTGATCTGGCTGGACCAGCAAAAGGTGCTCGACGCGACCAACCGCCTGCAGGACGACACGGTGCCGGAAATCATCCGCTACCAGCGCTTGTCGCGGAATCTGGAGCAATTGCGCCAGGAAGGCGAGCGTGTGTTCGCTGTTTCCAGTCCGCAGGCACGCCAGCAGGCCTTGTTCGTGGCGACGCTGGTCGCCAGTCACCCCAGTGTTTTGGATCATCGTCCGGCGGCCGAACTGGCGCGGCAGGTCGAGCGTTTTCTGGCCGAAGTGTTGCGGCAAAGCGCCATTGATGAGCGGGCGATTGCCCGCAACTACGAGGCCTGGCAGCAACTCAGCGCCCAGGTCAGCCTGCTGGTCGACGATGTCTCGGTGCAGGGCGTCAATCTCGCCAGCCGCGATCTGCGCGAGGTCAGTGCTGCGATGCAGGTCGCGCGTTACAAGCTGATTGCGGTGGTGCTGCTGGCGGCGCTGTTTCTGGGCGTGTTCCTGTTTTTCGTCCGGCAGACGCTGATCCACCCGCTGCAGAACATCTACCGCAAGCTGTCGCAACTCAGTGTCGATCAGCCGCCGCCGACCTTTCCCCCCGCGCACATGCTGGAAATCCAGGCCGTTGAGGAATCGATTGTCGAACTGCATGCCTCGCTGGTGGCCAATGAGGCGGCGCGGCAGCAACTTGAACTGCTCGCCAATCGCGATGGCCTGACCGGCCTGACCAACCGACGGCATTTCATGCTGCTGGCCGAGCAGGAACTGGCGCGGGCGCAACGCTATCGCCGGTCGTTGACGGTGGGCATGGCGGATCTCGATCACTTCAAGCGCCTGAACGATACCTACGGCCATGCGGCTGGTGACGCCGTGCTCAAGGCCTTTGCGGCACTGGTCGGAGATACCCTGCGCCAGTCGGATCTGTCCTGTCGCTATGGCGGCGAGGAGTTCGCTTTTTTGTTCCCGGAAGTGGGCATTGACGAGGCCAGACGTCTGGCAGAACGCCTGCGCGAACGGTTTTCCGAACTGGAGATACGTCTTCCCGATGGCCGCCTGATTCGCGTCACCTTCAGCATGGGCCTGGCCGACGCCACCGTCCTGCCGCTGGAAGGCGCGCTGAAACTTGCCGACGAGGCGCTCTACGAGGCCAAGCGCAGCGGCCGTAACCGGATTGCCGTCGCCGGCACGCTTTCGGAAGCCTGAAATGCAGGTGCTGATCGTCGAGGATGACCGGGCGATTGCCGAGAACATCTATGACTATCTGGAAGCGGCCGGGCATCAGTGCGACTACGCGATGACGCTGGCTGCGGCGAAGCGGCAACTGGCGACACAGACCTTTGATGTGCTCGTACTCGATCGCAATCTGCCGGATGGCGACGGTGCATCCTTGGCCCGCAGCCTGCGGGCGGCAGGCGAAATCGTGCCGATTTTGATGTTGACCGCAAGAGACACCCTCGAGGACAAGCTGCGGGGTTTCGATGCCGGCGCCGACGATTATCTGGCCAAGCCCTTTGCGCTGCAGGAACTGGCCGCGCGCTTGCAGGTGCTGGCCCGTCGCAGCGGGGGCCGGATTGCTGGCACGGAGGCCTTGGTTTGTGGTCCCTTGCGTTATGACGAGACGGCGCAGCAAGTCTGGCTCGACAGACGCCTCCTCTCCCTGCCACCGAAAGCCCAGCGTCTTTTGACCAGCCTGATGCCGCATCCGGGGCGGCTGTTTTCGCGCCGCGAACTGGAACTTGCCGTCTGGGGGCATGAGCAGGAAGCCAGCGACAATCTGCGCTCGGTGCTGCTCACCCTGCGCAAGGCGTTGGCCGGCAGCGGCGTCGAGATCGAGAACGTGCATGGACTCGGCTACAAGCTCGTCATCGCCTGATCCGGCGCCGCGTCGCGCCCACAGCATGCGCTTCCGGGTGGCGGTGTCGCTGGCGGCGCTGGCGCTGCTGGTCATTTTTGTGCAGTCGATTGTCATGTTCCGTCTGCTCGACCGCAAGGAGGAAGAGTTCATCGACCAGCAACTGAGCGAGCAGATCGAGCACAGCATGGCGCTGTGGCAGAAATCGCCGGATGCCGCCTTCCCGAACACGCCGTCGATGTGGCTTTACCGTATCGGCAAGGGTGAGGCCGGCCAGGGCGTGCCGCCGTTTCTGGCCCGACTGCCGGTGGGTAATCACGAAACCTACCTCGGCAGCAAGGAATACCATGTCGCGGTGCGCGAGGATGACAAGGCACGCTACATTCTGGCCTACGATGTGGAGGATCACGAAAGCCGCCTCGACAGCCTGATTGCGATCAATCTGACCGCAGCCATTGGCCTCGCGCTGTTCACCCTGCTTGCCGGTTATCTGGTCGCCGGAAGGTTGACACGGCAACTGGAGTCGCTCGCCGGCCGGCTCGACGCCAGCGAGTCGCAATCGCTGGTCGAACCGGGGATGTCGGATGAACTGTTGGCCGTGGCGAGTACGCTTGAACGTTACCGGCGCCGTCAGGCAGCGACCATCGAGCGTGAGCGTGCCTTCGCTGCCAACCTCTCGCATGAACTGCGGACGCCGCTGACCAGCATCCGCACCGATGCTGAATTGATGGCCGGTTTGCCGGCACTGCCGGCGCTGGCCCAGCGTCGCGCCCAGCGCATCATGGCCAGCGTCGACCGGATCACCCGCTTGAGCAGCAGTCTGTTGCTGTTGGCGCGCGAGGGGGTGCCGCTGGCTACGGAAACGGTGGCCTTGCGAGCGCTGCTTGAGTCATTGTGGCAGGAGCTTACCGTTGAACTGACGCCGGCGCCGCCGCTTGTCCTGGCTGTTCCGGAGGCGGTTGCCGTTCAGGCTGATTCGGCCTTGCTGGCGCTGGTGCTGCGCAATCTGCTCGACAATGCCCTGCGTTACAGCGGCACCGGCCCGGTGCATTGCCTACTTGTCGATACCCGGCTGATCGTTCGCGATGCCGGGCCGGGTTTCACCGATGCCGATCTGGGTCGGGTGTTCGATCGTTTCTACGTTGGCGAGCGCGGCATGCACGGCCTGGGGCTGGCGCTTGTCCGGCACGCCTGCGAAGCCAGCGGCTGGCAGGTGAGCGCGGCCAATGCCGTCGACGGTGGCGGTGAACTGACCGTCGATTTCGGCGCAGCCTGTTTGTCGCCGACCTGAGTTTTTCGCCCTCACAAAAAACTCACAAATCCCTCACGGCTTCCTCACAGGCGGGGCGCTACATTGCCGGCAGTTCATTTTCGGCAATCGACCATGCAGTTTATTCGCGCAATTTCCGGCCCCGCGCTCCGTCTCTGGGGTTTCTCGACGCTATTGGCCTGGGGTGTCTTTCTCGTCACCCGCTGTGTCTTGCTGGCCCACGCCATGGTTGTTGGCCAGCAATCGCTGGATACGCTGCTGCCGGCGCTTGCCGCCGGCCTGGCGCGGGATGTTCCGGTAGCCGCCGTCGTCGCCCTGCCGTGGGCCATTTTTGAACTGCTCATCCGGCAAAAGTGGCGCGAGCGCCTGCGTTGGCCGCTCTTTCTGGTTTATCTGTTCACGCTGTTGTTCGTAGCCGTCGCAGAATCGGTTTTCTGGGACGAGTTTGCGGTCCGTTTCAATTTCATCGCCCTCGATTATCTGGTCTTCACCAACGAGGTGATCGGCAACATCCGTGAGTCCTACCCGGTTGGCAGGATAATCGCGGCATTGCTGGCGCTGAGCCTGTTGCTGGGCTGGGGCTTGCGCCGCAGCCTGCGTCAGCAGGTGGTCACACAGGCCCCGCGGGCGCCGCAATTTGCCTGGGTCGCCGGGCTGGCTGGCATTGCCGGCATGCTGGCCTGGGGGCAGACGCCGCCGGAGTTCTCCGCCAATAGCTACGCCAATGAGCTGGCCGACAATGGCTGGCGCAGCTTCATCTGGGCCGCTCGCCAGAACAAGCTGGACTACCGTCAGTTCTACGCGCTGCGTCCTGATGACGAAGTGCTTGCCGACCTGCGCCGCCTTTCCGGTCACAGCAAAGTGAGCGCAACGCTGCAACCGCTAAAGGCTACGGCCTACAAGCCGGCCATGGGCGATCACGGTCGGGCGCCGAATGTCGTGGTGGTGATGATGGAAAGCCTGTCGGCCGAATACATGCAGGCCTTTGGCAGCAAGGACGGGCTGACGCCGAATCTGGACCGACTCGCTGAAGAGGGCATGTCATTCACCCGTCTTTATGCTGCCGGAACCCGCACGGTGCGCGGCCTCGAGGCCCTGTCGGCCGCCTTGCCGCCGCTACCCGGGAAATCGGTGGTGCGCTGGCCTGATGTCACAAATCTCAATACGCTGGGCGCGACGCTGTCCGCCCGGGGCTGGTCGCCGCATTTCATTTACGGCGGCTATGGTGCCTTCGACAACATGAACGGCTACTTTGGCGCCCAGGGCTACAAGGTTACCGACCGCCGCAATTTCGCCGATGGGATTATCGAGTTCGAGAACATCTGGGGCGTCGCCGACGAGCACCTTTTCGATCAGGTACTGCTCGAAATCGACCGCGAACACGCCGCTGGCAAACCCTTTTTCGGCCACGTGATGACCGCCTCCAACCACGTGCCCTTCACCTATCCGGCAGGCCGAATCGACATTCCTTCGCCGGGTAAGCGTCCGGGCGGGGTCAAGTACGCCGACTATGCCATCGGCCGCTTTGTCGAAATGGCAAAGAAGAAGCCGTGGTTCGATAACACTGTTTTCCTTTTCGTCGCCGACCATTGTGCTTTCAGTTCCGGAAAAACCAAGATCCCGGTGCATCGCTACCACATCCCGGCCATCGTCTATGCGCCAAAGCTGATCGCGCCGCGCAAGGTCGACACGCTGGCGAGTCAGATTGATCTGGTGCCAACCTTGCTGGCGATGCTCGGATTGAGCAGCGATGATCATTTCGTCGGCCGCGACATCCTCGCCATGCGTCCGGAAGAAGGTCGGGCGCTGCTCTCGACCTACCAGAATCTCGGCTACCTCAAGGGCGATGTGATGACGGTGCTGCAGCCGAAGCGACGCATCGAGACCTTCCGCATCAGTGCCGACGGGCGTGAAGCGCAGCCGATGGCCACCGATCCGGTGCTGGCCGAGGAGGCGATCGCCTACTTCCAGGGCTCGGCGCTGCTGATGGCGCAGCACGGGCAGGATGGAGGCGGGGCGAAGCCAGCCTCCGGGGCACTGGCAGCGTTAAGTTCGGGCGGCCGAGCGCAGTGAGAGAGGTGTTGTCATCCCCACGCAGGGGGTTCCGGGATTTCAACATCCTCCTCAGCCTTTTCACTCTGTTGTTACTGGTGATGCTTCTTGAGCTGGCATTGGCATGGCCCTACGGTCATGTCATTCACTTGCGGATGTTCACGGGCGTGTTGCCGCTGGGCCTCTGGCAAATGATGACGACATTTGGCGATGCGCGCTGGCCGCTCGCCATTGCCTTGCTGATGGTTTTGCCTGACCGTCGTCTCCTGCTGGTCTATCTCATCGCCTTACTGATTGGTTGGCTGGCGGTGCGGGGACTAAAACAGTGGTTCCATGTGCCAAGACCTGGCCTGTTGTTACCGATGCTCGATCCGTCGCTAAGCAGCCATGAAGCGACTTCCATGAACAGCTTTCCCTCAAGTCATGCGATGGTGGTTTTCTCCTTTATTGGTGTTCTGACAGCGTATTTCCCCTTCAGGAAGACATGGCCGGTACTCGCTCTGGCTGTCCTGGTGGCAATTTCGCGAATAGGCATCGGCGCCCATTGGCCGGTGGATGTCCTGGGCGGTGGTTTGGTCGGTATCGTCGCCGCTGTCATGGCGGTCGCCTTGTGGCAACGTGTGCGATTTTCGCTCCCAACCCCCGTTATGGTCGGCCTGATCCTTGTTGTCGCAGCTGTTGTCGCCACGATGCCCTGGATCGACGCCGGTTATCCACAAACACAGGCGCTTCGCCTGGCTGGTGCGCTGCTTGGCGTCGTCGCGGCAGTTCACGCTGCCTTCATTATGCGCCGCGCCGGGAATCGCATGGCAATCCAAGCGGAAGTGTGACATCGGGCACGCGATAGGCTTTGAAACAGTGTTGAAATTTTTCCGGAGTTGTCTTGATGATTCGGCTGCCTGAAGGTATTCGCTCCAGCCTGCGTCGCTGGGGTTTTTATGCGGTGCTTGCGCTTGGCACATTTGCATTGACTCGGGTATCGCTGGCAATTTACGCCCTCGTGTTTAGCGGGCAGGGCGCTCTTTCGCTATTACAGGGCCTGACGATTGGCTTGGTGCGTGATCTGCTGGTAGCAGGGTTGTTGGCGCTGCCTTGGTTGATGTTTGAGTCTTTGCCGGCAAAACGATGGCTTCACATGGCGCGCCCCGCGCTGTTGTTCGTCTATGTCTTCAGTCTGCTGTTCGTCGCCGTGTCAGAAATGGTTTTCTGGGATGAGTTCAGCACCCGCTTCAACTTCATCGCAGTTGATTATCTGGTCTATACCAACGAGGTGATCGGCAACATTCGCGAGTCCTACCCCGTGGGCTGGATGCTGGCCGGGATGGCCTTCGCTGCCGTCGCACTGACCCACTACGCCCTGTCAAAGCTGCCTGAGCGGACCTCGCACCGTCACGGCATGGGGTGGGTGCTCAGTTTGATGGGTATTTTGTTCGGTGTGTTCTTGATTTTGTTGTCTGCATTGGGCGCCCCGGAGATCAGTGCCAACAGTTATGTCAACGAACTGGCTGATAACGGCTGGAGAAGCTTTGTTTCTGCGGCGCGCCAGAATCGGCTGGATTACCGGCAGTTCTACGCAACGCGCTCGGATTCCGAGGTTCTTGCCAGGCTTAAAGATCTATCGGGAAAGCGAGAAATTTTTGCGACGAGCGCTGCGGCTGTCAGGCCGGTCAACATGGCCGTCGGGAAGCCGCCTAATGTGGTGGTGATCATGATGGAAAGCATGTCCGCCGAATACATGGCGCACTTTGGCAATACTCAGGAAATCACGCCGAATCTTGATGCGCTGGCTGAGAAAGGCCTGCTATTCAGTCGGCTCTATTCGACCGGTACCCGGACGGTGCGTGGTCTCGAGGCATTGTCCGCGGCTTTACCTCCGCAGCCGGGCATGTCGATTGTCCGCTGGCCCGATCTTTCCAACCTCAACACCTTGGGGGGCGTGCTGGCTACGCACGGTTGGCAACCACGATTCATTTACGGGGGCTACGGCGCTTTCGATAACATGAATGCCTATTTTGCTGCCCAGGGGTATCAGGTTACCGACCGCACCATGTTCCGCGATGGCCTGGTTCAGTTCGAGAATATTTGGGGTGTCGCTGACGAGCATCTGTTCGATCAGGCGCTGATTGAGTTGGACAACGATGCCAAGTCGGGAAAGCGCTTCTTTGCCCACATCATGACAACCACCAACCACCGCCCCTTCACCTATCCGGATGGTCGGATCGATATTCCATCGCCGGGTAAGCGGGCAGGCGGTGTCAAGTATGCCGACTTCGCAATCGGACGGTTTCTTGAGATGGCGAGGTCGCGCCCCTGGTTTGACAATACGGTGTTCCTGATCGTCGCGGATCACTGTGCCAGCTCGGCTGGCAAGCCAAAAATTCCGGTCGATCGCTACCACATCCCGGCCATCGTCTATGCGCCGAAGCTGATTGCGCCGCGCAAGGTCGACACGCTGGCCAGCCAGATTGATCTGGTGCCGACTTTGCTGGCGATGCTCGGTTTGAGCGGGGATGATCATTTCGTCGGCCGCGATATCCTCGCCATGCCGCCAGCAGAGGGACGGGCGCTGCTCTCGACCTACCAGAATCTTGGCTACCTCAAGGGCGATGTGATGACGGTGCTGCAACCGAAGCGGCGCATCGAGACCTTCCGCATCAGTGCCGACGGGCGTGAAGCGCAGCCGATGGCCACTGATCCGGTGCTGGCCGAGGAGGCGATTGCCTACTTCCAGGGCTCGGCGTTGCTGATGGCGCAGCACGGGCAGGATGGGGGCGGGGCGAAGGTGGTCAGGCCGTAGCGGGCTTGGCGAAACGCACGGTAATCAGCGCGCCGCCGAGTGCCGTGCTTTCGCCGATGCTGACCTCGCCACCATGCTGGCGGGCGATTTCGCGGACGATGGCCAGGCCGAGGCCGCTGCCATCGCCGGGGCTGGCCGGCGCCCGGTAGAAGCGCTCGAAAACCCGCTCCCGCTCAGCCTCGGCGATGCCGCTGCCGCTGTCTTCAACGCTGAGCCAGGCGCCGTCGTCGGATTCGCCGCAGGCCACCGTGATTTGGCCGCCGGCCGGCGTGTGGCGCAGCGCATTGTCCACCAGGTTACCCAGCAGCTCTTCAAGCAAGAGCGTGTTGCCGGTGATGCATGCCGGTGCCAGTTCGAAGCCGAGGTCGATGTTGCGGGCGATGGCTTTGGGTAGCCAGGCTTCGGCAGCCGATTTTGCGATGTTTTCCAGGTTCACCGCAGCAGTGGCCTGGGGTTGCGCCGGTTCGGCCCGGGCCAGGGCCAGTAACTGCTCGACGAGATGGGCGAGGCGGCGGGTAGCGCTGAGGATGCCGGTCATCTGCGAATTGCCGCCACCCTCCTGAATCAGTGCCTCGACCTGAGCCTGAAGTGCGGCAATCGGCGTGCGCAACTGATGCGCGGCATCGGACACGAAATGGCGCTGGCTGCTCAGCGAGCGGTCGAGGCGGGCGAGCAGACCGTTGATTTCGGTCTGTACCGTGGCCATTTCATCGGGAACATCGACATCGAGCGGGCGCAGGTCATTCGGCGAGCGAACAGCCAGTTGTTGGCTGAGGGTTGTTACCGGGCGCAGGCCCGTGCGGATGCCGATCAGCACGACCATCAGGCTGACCAGCGCCAGCATTAACTCCGGCAGCAGCATGCCCAGCAGGATTTCACGGACCAGGGCGTTGCGCTTGACCGTCGTTTCGGCCGCGAGAATGGTCAGCTGGTGGCCGCCGATGTCGCGACGCAGGGCGGCGAGGCGGACGGGCTCGTTGTCGATCACGCCGTCGTAATAGGAGCGCCCTTCGCTGCCCAGCGTTCGCCAGCTCTCCTGGATCGGCAGCGGCAACTCCGGGTTGCCGTCGATCAGCCGGCCATTGGTTTCGTGAACAGCGTAGAAAATCCGGTCATATTTGTCGGTCAGCAAGACCTCGCGCGCCTGCGGGGTCAGGCTGAGCTGCAGTCGTCCATCGCTGAGCTGCAACTGGCCGGCGATCGCTAGCGCAATATCGTACAGCGAGCGGTCGTAAGCCTTGGTGGCGCTGCCGTGGGCGACCCAGTAGGCGGTGCCGGCACCCGCCAGCAGGAGTAGCAACATCGCCGGCAGCAGGCGCTCCAGCAGCGTCAGGCGCAAGCTAGTCGTCGCTGCCATGATCCTCCGGCTTCTCGAGGAAGTAGCCGAGGCCGCGCACCGTGCGGATGGTGATGCCCGCGGGTTCCAGCTTGCTGCGCAGGCGGGAGATGAATTTCTCGATCGCGTTCGGCGTGATCTCGTCATCCCAGCTGTACAGTGCCTGCATGAACTGCTCTTTGGTCACGATGCGATTCACCCGGCAGGCCAGATATTCCACGGCCGCCCACTCACGAGCGGTCAGATCGAGCGCTTCATCGCCCAGCCAGGCGCGCTTGCCTTCGCGATCCAGGCGCAGCGAGCCCAGCGTCAGGAAGTTGCTTTCAGTACCTTGCTGGCGGCGAATCAGTGCCCGGACGCGCGCTTCCAGTTCCGCCAAGGCTACCGGCTTGACGAGGTAGTCGTCGGCGCCGAGGTCGAGCAGGCGAACACGCTCTTCGATGGCCATGCGGGCGGACATGACGAGCACCGGCGTCTTCTGCCTTCGGCCGCGCAGGCGGGTCAGCACCTGGCTGCCATCGAGGCCAGGCAGTCCAAGATCGAGGATGGTCAGATCGTAGCCGCCCGCGGCAAGCAGGCTGTCGGCGCGCGGACCGTCAGCAGCGATGTCCACGGTGTTGCCGGATTGGCGCAAGGCCCTCGCCAGGCCGTCGGCCAGTAGTTCGTCGTCTTCGACGAGCAGTATGCGCATTGGGTGTCAGAAATTGGTCAGGGGAGATTCATACGATAGCACGATCCTCCAGAAGCCCCATCAATGCGCCGTTTACACCTCTGTCTGCTTGCCTTCCTGCCAGCCTTGGCCTGCGCCCAGAGCGCTACTCCTCTCTCACTCGCCGAAGTCGAAGCGCTCTGGCGTGAGCATAGCCGCGAATTGAGGATGGCGGCAGCGATGGTCGATGCGGCGGCCGGTGACCTGAAAACTGCTGGTCAGGCGCCGAATCCCGAACTGTCGCTGAATTTCCTGCAGATCAGCCGTAACAGTGGCACCACCACTGGCAACTGGCTGGACAAGAAAGTCGATTCGCAGCTCCGTGTCGAGCAGCTGATCGAACGCGGCGGCAAGCGCGAGCTGCGCCAGCGCAGTGCCGGTGCCCGCCTCGAGGCCGCTCATCTTGACCTCGCCGATACTTCGCGCCAGCAGTTGGCCGAAGTGCGACGCACTTATTTCGATCTCAAGCTGCTTCAGGAAAAGGCCGCGCTGGCCGCAGAAACGGCAGCGCTTTACGCCCGCAGCGTTGAGGCTGCCCAGAAGCGTCTGAAGGCGGGTGATCTGGCACCGGTGGATGTCGCTCGTCTGGGTATCGACCAGGCGCGCGCCGACAGCGAGGCGCGTGCTGTCCAGGCGGAACTCGCGCAGGCCAGGCAGGCACTCGCTTACCTGATCGGACGCGAGATGACCGCTTCGGGTCTGGTGGCGAGCGACCCCTGGCCGCCGGCCGACGATGCGCCGCTGGGCGATGGCTTGCCAGCACAGCGTGCCGATCTGGAAGCGGCGCGCCGCCGCAGTCAGGCGGCCGATGCCGAACGCGACCTGGCGCGGGCGAAGCGGGCGCGCGATATCACCGTCGGCGTCCAGTACGAACATTTTGCGCAGAACGTTCCGGTAAACAGCTATGGCATCGGCGTCAGCATTCCGCTGTTTGTCTGGCACGAATACGAGGGCGAAATTGCTCGCGCCGAGGCGGATGCCCTGACGGCCAGCCTGCAGGCGCAGAAGCTTGCGGCGATGGCCGGCGGGCAATGGGCGCAGGCGCGCGCGCAATTGCTTGCAGCGCGTGAGCGCGTCCGGCGCCTCGATGGCGGCCTGCTGGCCGATGCCGAGCGCGTGGCGCAGGCAGCCGAGCTTGCCTATGCCAAGGGCGCGATGGGGTTGATCGACCTGCTCGATGCCCGGCGCACGCTGCGCCAGCTGCGCGTCGAAGCGGTGACCGCCCGCGCCGATTATGCAAAAGCCCGTGCCGACTGGCAGGCCCAGATGGATTCCGGAAAGACACCATGAGTACTCGACTGATTCTCGCCACCCTGATCGCCGCCTGGCTGGGCGCGTGCTCCGACGAGGCACCCTCCCTCAAGGCGCCACCGGTGCGGGTCGAGGGCGAAATCGTGACCCTGGTTGATGCCGAAAATGCCGGCTTCCTAAAGCTGGCGACGGTGGTTGCCGACACCGGTGGCGAATTGCGTCTGCCGGGCCGGCTGATCTGGGACGAGACCCGTACCGTCCGCGTCTATCCACAACTTGGCGGGCGGGTGAGCTCGATTGCGGTCGACGTGGGAAATGCCGTGAAATCGGGACAGACGCTGGCCGTGCTGCAGTCTGCCGACTATGGCCTGGCCCAGAGCGATGCGCGGCGGGCGGCTGCCGACTGGCGCGTCGCCGAACAGGCACGCGAGCGCAGCCGGGTGCTCCGCGAGGCCGGCGTGGTTGCAGAGAAGGACTGGCAGCAGGCCGAGGCCGAGGCGGTACGGGCGCAGGCCGAAGCGGCGCGCACCAGCCGGCGGCTGGCCGGATTGGGTGGCGACGGCGATGGCAGTTACGTCCTCAAGGCGCCGTTGGCGGGCACGGTTGTCGAACGCAACATCAATCCGGGGATGGAATACCGCGCCGAGCAGGCCGGTGCGCCGATGTTCGTGATCACCGACCCGACGGCGCTGTGGTTTCAGCTCGATGCCGGCGAGGGAGACGTCGCGGCACTGAAGCCGGGCGAGCCCATCCAATTCTCGGTCAAGCAGTATCCGGGCGAGATCTTCAAGGGGCGGATCACGCGGGTTGCCGATTTTGTCGATCCGCAGTCGCGGACCATCCGTGTGCGTGGCGAAGTGGGGAATGCCGACCGCCGATTGAAGGGCGAGATGTTCATCGAGGCGCGGGTTGAACTGCCGCCGAGTCAGGCGCTGCACGTGCCGGCCGGTGCGATCTTCCTGCAGGGCGACACACGTTACGCCTTTGTCGAGGAAGCAGCTGGACGCTACCGCCGGCAGAAAGTTGATGCCGGTAATGAACATGAGGGCTGGCTGGATGTCTGGTCCGGTCTGAAAGCCGGCGACAAAGTGGTCATCGAAGGCAATCTGCATCTGTTGAAGTACTTCAAGCCGCAAGCGGGCAAGGGCAAATGATCAAGCGCATCGTTCACTTCGCGCTGACCGAGCCGCTATTCGTCCTGCTAGGGCTGCTGTTGTTCATCGGTGGCGGCATCGCAGCCTTCCGGACGCTGCCGATCGAGGCCTTCCCCGACGTTACCGATACCCAGGTCACGGTGATTTCGCTGTATCCGGGCCGAGCCCCGGAAGAGGTCGAGAAGCAGGTGACGATTCCTCTGGAAATTGCCCTGGCGGGCGTGCCGAACTCGATCCGGATGTTCTCGCATACCCAATTCGGTTTGTCCTTCATCGTCGTCACTTTCGACGAAAAACCGTCGCTGTTCATGGCCCGTCAGCTGATCCAGGAACGCCTGCGCGGCCTCGACCTGCCGCCCGGCGTTGAGCCGGAACTGGCGCCGCCGGCGACTGCCACCGGCGAGATTTTCCGCTACCGTCTTGAGGGCGAGGGGATACCGCCCAGCGAGTTACGGGCCATCCAGGACTGGAAGGTGTCACGCCAGCTGAAGCAGGTGCCCGGTATCGCTGACGTTGTGTCTCTCGGCGGCCCGATCCGCCAGTACGAGGTGCGGCCGAATCTCGCCCGACTGCGTGACTACAAGCTGACCCTCGGGCAGTTGTTCAATGCGCTGCAGCGCGCCAACGCCAATGCCGGCGGCGGCTCGGTGGCGCAGGGCCGGCAGCAGTTCCTGATCCGTTCGCTGGGCCTGCTCAAGTCGTCGGCTGAAATCGGCCAGGTGGTGGTGGCCGAGGTCAATGGGGCACCGGTGCTGGTGCGCGATCTGGCCGAGGTCGTCGAGTCGCGGGTGCCGGAGCAGGGGATTGTCGGCTACAGCGACGGCCTCGGTGATTTTGATGACGTCGTTTCCGGCATCGTGCTGATGCGCAAGGATGAAAACCCCTCGTACGTGCTGGAGAGTCTAAAGGCCAAGGTCGATCAGCTCAATGCCGGTGGCTTGCCGCATGGCGTCAAGATCATTCCCTATTACGACCGATCGTGGCTGATCGGTCGCACACTGAAAACTGTCTTTACCAACCTGCTCGAAGGCGCCTTGCTGGTGACGCTGGTGCTCTATCTCTTCCTGGCCGATCTGCGGGCGGCGGCGATTGTCGGCGCGATCATTCCGCTGGCCTTGCTTGGTACCTTCATCGGCCTCACTTTTGCCGGTATTCCGGCCAACCTGCTGTCACTGGGGGCAATGGATTTCGGGATCATCGTCGACGGCGCGGTCATCGTCATCGAGAACATCTTCCGGCGACTCGGGGAGGCCCAGAAGGATGACGATCACCGACCGCAGCAGCGAACCATTCTTGAAGCAGTCGTCGAAGTCGGGCGGCCGACGGTGTTCTCGATCATCATCATCATCGTTGCCCACCTGCCGATCTTCACCATGCAGCGGCACGAGGGCAAAATTTTTGCGCCGATGGCCTACTCGGTGGTGGCAGCACTGGTGACCTCGCTGGTACTGGCGCTGACGCTGGTGCCCTTCCTGTCGAAGGTTGCTTTCCGCTCGCAGGTGCCGCACGAGGAGACGCGCCTGATGCACTGGTTCATGAACCGCTATGAACCAGCCCTCAAGTGGACGCTCGCCAATACCAAGCGGGTCTTGCTGGCGGCGCTTGTCGCGCTGGGGATCACTGCTGCGGCCGTGCCACAGCTCGGGACGGAATTCCTGCCGGAGCTCAACGAAGGTTCGATCTGGGTGAATGTGACCTTGCCAACCTCGGTCTCGGTCAGCGAGGCGCGCAACGAGTTGCGCAAGCTGCGGCGGATACTGGCAGATTTCCCCGAGGTCAATGCCGTTGTCTCCAAGGGTGGGCGGCCGGAAGATGGCACCGACCCGAAGAACATCAACATGACCGAGATGCTGCTTGATCTCAAGCCCGAGGCCCAATGGCGAAAGGGGATGACCAAGGAACACCTGGTCAAGGAGATGGAGGACAAGCTCAACGACATTCCGGGGATCGAACCGACCTTCAGCCAGCCGGTGCGCGACCAGATCCTCGAATCGATTTCGCAGATCGACGGTCAGATCGTCATCAAGATATTCGGTGATGACATGAAGCAGTTGCGCCTGACCGGCAATCAGCTGCTTGACCGCATCGGCAAGGTGCCGGGCGTTGTGCGGGCCTTCATCGATCGCGATGGTGATCTGCCGCAGTATCGGCTGGAAATCGACCGTGCGGCGGCGGCGCGCTACGGCCTGAATGTCGCCGATGTCCAGGATGTCGTGGAAACGGCGCTCGCCGGCAAGGCAGCCACGGAGTTGTGGGAGGGCGACCGTCATTTCAGCGTCGTCGTCCGGTTACCGGAAAGTGAACGCCAGGTCGACCGGCTGAAGAACATTCTCGTGCCGACGCCTTCCGGGGCGCAGGTGCCGCTGGCGAGTCTGGTCGACTTCACCATGAACAGCGGCGCGATGAACATCGCCCGTGAATCCGGGCAGCGGGTGGTCGCCATCGGTGTCTTCATCCGCGATCGCGACATGGGTAGCGTTGTTGCCGACATGCAGAAGGCGGCACAGGGGCTGAGCTTGCCTGAGGGCTATTCGATCACCTGGTCCGGCGAGTTCGAGAACCAGGAGCGGGCGATGAAACGCCTGATGCTGGTCGTGCCGCTGTCGATCCTGCTGATCTTTGTGCTGCTGTTCGACGCCTTTGAGTCGTTCAAGGATGCGCTGATCATCATCAGCAATATTCCTTTTGCGATGATTGGCGGCATTTTTGCGCTGCTGATATCCGGCATTCCGCTGTCCGTGTCGGCGGCGATCGGCTTCATCGCGCTGTTCGGGCAGGCGGTGCTCAATGGCGTGGTCATGGTCAGCTACATCAACCAGCTGAAGCGTGAAGGGCTGGATAACTACCAGTCGATCTTCCAGGGCGCGCTGTCGCGCCTGCGCACGGTGCTGATGACGGCCATGCTGGCGATGCTCGGCCTGTTGCCAATGGCGCTGTCCACCGGCATTGGCGCCGAGACGCAACGACCGCTGGCGCTGGTGGTGATCGGCGGGTTGATTTCGGCCACGCTGCTGACGCTCTTCGTGCTGCCGGCGCTTTGCCACTTCGTTGGCACGCACCCGCGCCTGGCCAAGGCGCTGCACTGAGGCATGAAACGGCGACATTTTTTTGGTGCACTCTTCGCGCTGGGTCTGTTGCCCGAGGGGGCGCGAGCGCAGAACCGACTGGCGATTGAGGATGACGATGTTGACGTCGATTATCGCAACGGCCGCTATTTTGCCGAACTGACGGTGCCCCTCCCGGCCGGTCCTGCGGTCGCACTGGCCGCGCTCACTGATTTCGAGCGCATGCCGGCCTTCATGCCCGGCCTGGTCAGCAGCCGCATCCTCAGTCGCGCGGGCAGTGTCTGGCGGATCGCCCAGACAGGGGCGGCGACTTTCGGGCCCTTTACGCTACGTTTCGACTCCGAACGCCGGGTTGAACTGACCGCCGACGGCAGGCTGATTTCTCTGGCGCTGACCGGCAGCGCCCGCTATTTGCGGAGCGAAGTGCGCTTTGTAACGCGTGCCGGTGTTCAGTCGCTGAACTACCGGCTAGAAATGGAACCGGACCAGTGGCTGCCCGCCGGTGTCGGGGTGCCCTTCCTGCGTCACGAAGTAGCTGACCAGTTCAATGCACTGCTGCGCGAAATGGCGCGTCGTGCCGCACTTGAGGCGCAAGGGGCGAAAAAAAGCCCGCTTTGACGCGGGCTCAAGCCTCTTTGGAGGAGAAGCTTGGCAATTATGCGGATCGAATCTGACCGTTCCCTGACGCCAATGGCATGCTCAGCCGGCCGGCCAGAGGACGCAAGCCCAGATCACGGCGGCGTTGACCAGCGACAGCAACACCGCGGCGCTGCCCATATCCTTGGCGCGCTTGGCGAGCTCATGCTTTTCAGGTGAAGCCTTGTCGACGACCGCCTCAAGTCCGGAATTGAGAATTTCGACGATTAGGATCAACAGGATGGCGCCGATGAGCAGGGCGCGTTCGATGCCGGTCTTGCCGAGTACGATGGCCAGCGGGATGGCGACGGCTGCCAGCAGCACTTCCTCGCGGAAGGCTGCTTCGTTCTTCCAGGCTGCCGCCAGTCCGTCGCGCGAATAGCCCAGCGCGTTGATCAGCCGGGTCAGGCCCTGCTTGCCCTTGAATTCCTCGAAACCGCTCATGCCAACGCTCCGGAAAATACATGATTTTCAGCCATTTTCCGGGTTGACCGCAGATGGGTGGGGGTCATGGCTTGCGTTTCTCCAGCAGGGGTTTCAGGAAGCGGCCGGTGTGGCTGGTCTTGCATTTTGCGACCTGCTCCGGCGTGCCGGCGGTCAGTATACGCCCGCCGCCGTCGCCGCCTTCCGGGCCGAGGTCGACAATCCAGTCGGCGGTCTTGATGACGTCGAGGTTGTGTTCGATGACGACGATGGTGTTGCCGTTGGCCGCCAGCCGCTGCAGCACGCTGAGCAGCATTTCGATGTCCTGGAAATGCAGGCCGGTGGTCGGTTCGTCGAGGATGTACAGCGTGCGGCCGGTGTCGCGCTTGGAGAGTTCGAGCGCCAGTTTGACGCGCTGTGCCTCGCCGCCGGAGAGCGTGGTCGCGCTCTGGCCGAGGGTGATGTAGCTGAGGCCGACATCGACCAGCGTCTGCAGCTTGCGGGCAACGACCGGCACGGCATCGAAGAATTCGCGCGCCTGCTCGACGGTCATGCCGAGGATGTCGTGGATGTTCTTGCCCTTGTAGTTGATCTCCAGCGTTTCGCGGTTGTAGCGCTTGCCGTGGCAGACGTCGCAGGGCACGTAGATGTCGGGGAGGAAGTGCATCTCGACCTTGATCATGCCGTCGCCCTGGCAGGCCTCGCAGCGGCCGCCCTTGACGTTGAAGCTGAAGCGGCCCGGGCCGTAGCCGCGGGCGCGTGATTCCGGCACCTGCGCGAACAGTTCGCGGATCGGTGTCAGCAGGCCGGTGTAGGTCGCCGGGTTGGAGCGCGGGGTACGGCCGATCGGCGCCTGATCGACGTTGATCACCTTGTCGAAGAGGTCGAGGCCGATGATTTCCTTGTGTGGTGCCGGCTCGGTGGTCGAGCCGTACAAATGCTTGGCCGCTGCGGCGTAGAGCGTGTCGTTGATCAGGGTGGACTTGCCGGAGCCGGAGACGCCGGTGATGCAGGTGAGCAGCCCGCCGGGGATTTCCAGCGTCACGTCCTTGAGGTTGTTGCCATAGGCGCCAACGACCTTGAGCACGCGATCCGGGTTCCACGGTCGACGCTGTTTTGGCGCCAAAATGGCGCGCCGGCCAGCGAGGTAGTCGCCGGTCATCGACAGCGGGTTGGCGCTCACTTCCGCTGGCGTGCCTTGGGCGACGATGGCACCGCCATGCACACCGGCGCCGGGGCCGATGTCGATCACGTAATCGGCGCTGCGGATGGCGTCTTCATCATGTTCGACGACGAGCACGGTGTTGCCCATGTCGCGCAGGTTCTTCAGGGTTTCCAGCAGCCGGTCGTTGTCGCGCTGATGCAGGCCGATGGAGGGCTCGTCGAGCACGTACATGACGCCGGTCAGGCCGGAGCCGATTTGCGAGGCGAGGCGGATGCGCTGTGCCTCGCCGCCGGACAGCGTCTCGGCCGAGCGTTCAAGGCAGAGGTAATCGAGGCCGACGTTGATCAGGAAGGAGAGGCGGGCGGTGATTTCCTTGAGGATCTTGTCCGCCACCTGCGCCTTGGCGCCGGTCAGCTGCAGGCAGTTGAAATAATTGCGCGCCTCACCCAGCGGCAGGCGGCTAATTTCGTGCAGGGTGTGGCTGCCGACGCGCACATGTCGGGCTTCGGTGCGCAAGCGCGTGCCGTTGCAGGTCGGGCAGGTCGAGTTGCTGATGTACTTGGCCAGCTCCTCGCGCACCGCCGCCGAGTCGCTGCCGCGATAACGCCGTTCCAGATTGGGAATGATGCCCTCGAAGGTATGGCTGCGGTCGAATCGCGTGCCCTTGTCGTTGAGGTAGCGGAAATTGATTTCGGTACGGCCGGAACCGTAAAGGATCAGCTGCCGGTGTTCCTCGGCCAGTTCCTGCCACGGCGTTTCCACCGAAAAGTCGTAATGCGCGGCAATCGACTCGATGATCTGGAAGTAGAACTGGTTCTTCTTGTCCCAGCCGCGAATGGCGCCACCGGCCAGCGACGCCGCCGGGTTGGTGACGACACGCTTGGGGTCGAAAAACTGGATGACGCCCAGCCCGTCGCACTTTGGGCAGGCGCCCATCGGGTTGTTGAAGGAAAAGAGGCGCGGCTCCAGCTCCTGCAGCGCATACGAGCAGACCGGGCAGGCGAACTTGGCGGAAAACAGGTGCTCGGTGCCGGAATCCATCTCCAGCGCCACGGCCCGCCCTTCGGCATGGCGCAGCGCCGTCTCGAAGGACTCGGCCAGCCGCTGGCGCATGTCGTCGCGTACCTTCAGCCGGTCGATGACGACATCGACATTGTGCTTCTGCGACTTCGCCAGCTTGGGCACGGCGTCGATCTCGTACACCGTGCCATCGACGCGCACCCGCGCAAAACCCTGGGCGCGCAGTTCGGTAAACAGGTCGAGCTGCTCGCCCTTGCGGTTGGCCACCACGGGCGCCAGGATCATCAGCTTGGTCTCGGCTGGCAGCGCCAGAACATGGTCGACCATCTGCGATACCGTCTGCGCTTCCAGCGGCAGGTTGTGGTCCGGACAGTAGGGCGTGCCGGCGCGGGCGTAGAGCAGGCGCAGGTAATCGTGGATTTCGGTGACGGTGCCGACCGTCGAGCGCGGGTTGTGCGACGTTGCCTTCTGCTCGATGGAAATGGCCGGTGACAGGCCTTCGATCAGGTCGACATCCGGCTTCTCCATCAGCTGCAGGAACTGCCGGGCGTAGGCCGACAGCGATTCGACATAACGCCGCTGGCCCTCGGCGTAGAGCGTGTCGAAGGCGAGGGAGGACTTGCCCGAACCGGAGAGGCCGGTGATCACAATAAGCTGGTCGCGCGGCAGGTCGAGGTTGATGTTCTTGAGGTTATGCGTGCGCGCGCCGCGGATGCGGATGGTTTCCATCGCTGCTGTTCTGCCTGCTATTGGGGGAGGGGGAAACTATACGCAAAACGGCCCATCAAAGCGATGTATTGATTTATGATGCGTATCATTAATGCGCACCGGAGTTCGCCATGTTAAATGCCACACCGGTGGCCAGAAAGGCCACCAACATCACCCTTTCAGCCGACGTGCTGGCCGAAGCCAAGGCCTATGGCATCAATCTGTCGCAAACCTTCGACGCGCATTTGCGCGAAGTTGTCCGGCAGGAGCGCGAGCGGCGCTGGTTGCAGGAGAACGCTGCCTTCATTGCGGCGTATAACGAGACCGTCGAACGCGAAGGCTTGCCACTCGACCAGTACCGGACTTTTTGAGATGGCACGTTTTGACGTTTATCCCAACCCCGAGCCGACGCGGTCGCGCGATGTCCCCTACCTGCTCGATGTGCAATGTGATCTGCTGTCGAGTCTGGAGAGCCGCGTTGTTATACCGTTGCGGCGGGTTGATCGTTTTTCGGCGGTCGGGTTGCCGAAGAACCTGGCGCCGGTCGTCGAGATTGAAGGCATTGCCTGTTTTCTTGAAACGCCCAAGCTGGCTGCAATTCCGGTGCGGCTGCTGAAAACGCCGGTGACTTCGCTGGCGGCAAGTGGTGCGGCAATCATCGGGGCGCTGGATTTTCTGATTCAGGGTTTTTGAGCGCTCGACCGCTCCAGATTCAGCGCCAGCAGACCACGGAGGATTTCGTCGTCGGGCGATATGCCCGATTTTCGACAGTTTTCCGGGTTGACCGCAGCTGGCGGGTTTAGCCGCCTTTATCGACCGAAATCACCGGATGCGTTTCGTTATCAGACACCAGCACGGTCAGCAGGTTGCCGACGAGGTGCACGCGGTCGGCTTCGGCGAGTTTGACGACGCCTTCGCGTTCGAGCTGGTCGATGGCGAGGCGGACCATGCTGACGGCGCCTTCGACGATGTGGCTGCGGGCGGCGACGACAGCTTCGGCCTGCTGGCGGCGGAGCATGGCGCTGGCGATTTCGGGGGCGTAGGCGAGGTGGGCGATGCGTGCTTCGACGATCTCGATGCCGGCGAGGGCGACGTGTTCCTGGATGGTGTCGGCAAGCGCGCCGGCGACGGCGTCGAGGTCGGCGCGCAGCGAGTTGCGGCCGTGCTCGTCGCCGTCGTACCAGCGGGCGCTGGCGACGACGCGGACGGCGGATTCGCTCTGGATGGCGACGTAGGTCTCGTAGTCTTCGACGTCGAAGGCGGCGCGCGCTGTGTCGAGCACGCGCCAGACGACCACGGCGCCGACCTCGATGGGGTTGCCGGCGCGGTCGTTGACCTTGAGCGTCGGCGTGTTGAGGTTATGCACGCGCAGCGAAATGCGCTGGCGCTGGAAGAAGGGATTGGTCCAGAAAAAGCCGGATTCGCGCAGGCTGCCGGCGTAGCGGCCGAAGAAGGTGCACACCGCGCCGATGTTCGGCGGCAGGACGACGAAGCCCTTGGCAAGGAAGACCATAACCGGCAGCGCAGCGAAGCCGCTGATGGCGGGCGGCTGGTTGTTGATGAAGATGTTGCCGAAAACCTGCCACAGCGCGCCGGCGAAGAAGGCGATCCAGACGGGCAGAAAGAGCCAGCCGGAAACGGCGGTGGCTGCGTGTTCGTGGCGGGGTTCGGACATGGCGACGACTCCGGAAGTTGATGACGCCACTATACCCAGCCCGGCCGGCTGGCGTCACCTGCGCTGGCGCAGCCAGGCGGCGCTGGCGTTGAGCGTGAGCGGCCATTGCAGCGCGAGCGCGGCGGCCCACAGCGGGTGGCCGTCGCGCCAGAGCAGCCAGGCGATCAGGCCGAAGAGCGGGGCGAGCAGCCACATGACGATGACTGTGACGCCGTGGACGCGGACCGGTGTCGCGCCGCGGCCGGTGAGCTTGCGGGGGCGGCCCTTGGCGAAGGCGGCGTAGAAGAAGAACAGCCCGCCGCTGCCCATGCCGAAGACAAAGAGCAGGCAGGCGCCGACTTCCGCCCAGCGGATGCCGGCGAAGGCGACGCTTTCTGTCGGGGCGGCCGGGGTCACGCGGATGGTGATGGCGCTGCCCGGTTCGCCCAATTGCTCGGCGAGCTGCAAGTCGAAGTCGTCGAGGTTGTAGGCGTGGATGGTCGAAAAGGACAGCCGCTCGCCGGTGAGTTCGCGCCCCTGCCATTGGTAGTGGTAGCGGCCTTCGAGCCGGGTCGTGCGCTCGCTGTTCAGGCGCTGGCCGGCGGTCGGGGAATGGCTTTCGCCGATGCTTTCGAGCACGGCCGGGTGTTCGACCCAGTTCTGGGCGCGCAGGTGGTTGATCAAATGCAGCGCGGCGATGATCAGCGCCGCCAGCGCAATGGCCGAGAAGCCGGTGCCGATCAGCAGCAGCGGCCAGGTATCGGCGAGCGGGTTTGTGGAGCGGGCCATGGCGAGGTCGTCAGCTGCGGTGAACGTGAAAAACTGCCGTATTTTGGTATTCCGCGGCGGCTTCGGCAATCGTCATCGTCCGCTGCTGTCGGCGGTCGCCGGCCGGGCGTGCAAACCTGCTAATATTTCCCCTTTCGCTGCATTGCACAACAAAATAATTACCATGTCTTCACCCAACGACCGCATGAGTCCCGAAGAGCGCCGCGCCGGTGCCTCGCTGGCGTCCATCTTCGCCCTGCGCATGCTGGGGCTGTTCCTGATCCTGCCGGTGTTTTCGGTGCATGCCAAGACGCTGCCCGGTGGCGACAACCTGGCGCTGGTCGGCTTCGCGCTTGGTGCCTATGGCCTGACGCAGGCGGTGTTCCAGATCCCTTACGGCGTTGCGTCCGATTATCTCGGTCGCAAGCAGGTGATCGTTGCCGGTCTGCTGATTTTTGCGCTGGGCAGCTTTGTTGCCGCCTGGGCGCCGGACATGACCTGGATCATCGTCGGCCGCGTGCTGCAGGGCGCCGGCGCCATTTCGGCGGCGGTCACGGCGCTGGCTGCCGACCTGACGCGTGAGGAACACCGCACCAAGGTGATGGCGATGATCGGCTCGTCGATCGGCCTCGTCTTTGCGCTGTCGCTGGTCGGTGCGCCGATTCTGTATGGCTGGATCGGCATGGCCGGGCTGTTCATCATGACCGGTGTGCTGGCGCTGGCGGCCATCGTGCTGCTGCTCAAGGCCGTACCCCCGGCCCCGCCGCCGCATGGCCATGAAAAACTGCCGCTGCGCCGGGTGATTTTCGATGCCGACCTGCTGCGCCTGAATCTCGGCATTTTCGTGCTGCACATGGTGCAGATGGCGATGTTCGTGGTCATTCCGCACGCGCTGATCGACTACGCCGGCCTGCCCGCGGCCGACCACTGGAAGGTCTACCTGCCGGCAGTGCTGGTGTCGTTCGCGGTGATGATCCCGGCGATCATCGCTGCCGAGCGCAAGGACAAGATGCGGCCGGTCTTCCGCGGCGCCATCGCCTTGCTGGTGGTGGTTCAGGTCGGCCTGCTGGTGGCGGGTCAGTGGCTGTGGACGCTGGCGCTGTGGCTGCTGCTTTTCTTCGTCGCCTTCAACATCCTTGAAGCGACGCTGCCCTCGCTGGTGTCGCGCACTGCGCCGCCCGCCGCCAAGGGCGCGGCGCTGGGCGTGTACAACACGACGCAGGCGATGGGTCTGTTCATCGGCGGTGCGGCCGGCGGCTACATCGCGCAGCATTTCGGCGATAATGCTGTGTTTTCTGCCGGTGCCGGTCTCTGTCTGATCTGGCTGGTCGTTGCCGGCACCATGAATTTCCCGCAGCGGCGCAGTGCGCCGGCGGCGGCCCCCACTGTTTAGGAGACAAAACGCATGGCTTCGTTGAACAAGGTCATTCTTATCGGCAATCTGGGCGCTGACCCGGACACCCGCTACACCGCCAGCGGCGACGCCGTCTGCAATATCCGCCTCGCCACCACCGAAAGCTGGAAAGACAAGAACAGCGGTGAAAAGCGGGAAATGACCGAATGGCACCGGGTGGTCTTCTACCGCAAGCTGGCCGAGATCGCCGGTCAATACCTGAAGAAGGGCTCGCAGGTCTACCTCGAAGGCCGCATCAAGACCCGCAAGTGGACGGACAAGGAAGGCCAGGATCGCTACACGACCGAAATCGAAGCGACCGAAATGCAGATGCTCGGTGGCCGTCAGGGCATGGGCGCACCGGCGTCGTCGGGCGGCGGTGGTGGCGGCTTCGACGATCAGGCCGATTACGCGCCGGCACCGCCGAAGAACCGTCCGAAGCCGTCTTTCGACGATCTGGGCGACGACATTCCTTTTTAACGTGCAATCCGGCCGCCGTGCGGGTGGCCGACCGTCAGGGGTTCGCGCATGAGTTCTGCCACCTTCAAGATTCTCGAAGACATCGCCAAGGATTTGTCCGGCGACGAGATCACCTTCCCGACCTTTCTCGACATCACCTTCCAGGTGCGGACCGCGCTCAAGGATCCGAACCTGAACGTCGAGCAACTGGCCAAGCTGGTCGGCGCCGAGCCGCTGATGAGTACCAAGATCATCCGCATGGCGAACTCCGTGGCGCTCAACCCGTCCGGGCGCGAGATTGCCGACGTCAAGAGCGCCATTGTCCGCGTCGGCATGGAGGCGGTGCGCACTGTTTCCTTCGCTGTGGCCATGGAGCAGCTGCTCAAGTCGAAGCAAATGCAGCCCTTCGAGGACATTTCGCAGCGCCTTTGGGTGCACACCTCGCACGTTGCGGCGCTGTGCCGCGTGCTGGCGAAGAAGCTGGCCAAGATCAACGGTGACGAGGCGATGTTCGCCGGGCTGGTGCATGACCTCGGTGTCTTCTACCTGATGTCGCGTGCAGCCAACTTCCCGGAGTTTCTCAGCGACAAGGCCGAGCTGCATGCGCTGCTCGTAGGCTGGCACGACAACATCGGCCACGCGCTGCTGTCGGCGCTCGGCTCGCCGGAGTCGATTCTCGAAGCGGTGCAAATGCACGAAACCGAACGCGAGATCACCGCGGTCAAGAACCTGTCCGACGTGCTCTACGTCGCCAACAAGATCGCCAACCGGACGTCCGGCTGGCGGGATCCGGAACTCGACGGGGTGGTTGATACCTCGATGCTGGACGACATTTTCGATGCCGAGACGCTGGCCGAGATCATCGAAGAGTCCGAAGAAGAAGTTCAGTCGCTGAAGGCGGCGCTGGGCGGTTGATGCCGCTCGTGGTCAGGCGGCCCGGCAGAGGCGGCCAGCCGCATCGGGGAACAGCATGAGCAGTCATTCAACTTCCAGCCCGGCCAGCGGCAAGCAGCTGGCCGCCATCGCGCTGGCGGCGCTGGGCGTCGTCTATGGCGACATCGGCACCAGCCCCTTGTACGCGATGAAAGAGGTTTTCGCCGGCAATCATCCGATTCCGGTGACCGAGGCCAACATCTTCGGCAGCCTGTCGCTCTTTTTCTGGGCGCTGATCATCGTCGTTTCGGTCAAGTACGTCAGCTTCATCATGCGTGCCGACAACCGCGGCGAAGGCGGCATCATGGCCCTGATCGCACTGGCACTGCATGAGGCGGAGCACAAGCCGAAGCAGGCCAAGGCAATCATGATCGTCGGCATTCTCGGCGCCGCGATGTTCTACGGTGATGGCATGGTGACGCCGGCCATCTCGGTGCTCTCCGCTGTCGAAGGCCTGGAGGTCGGCGCGCCGGCGCTGCACCCCTTCGTCATCCCGATCACGCTGGTCGTGCTGTTTTTCCTGTTTTTCGTTCAGAAGAGCGGCACTGCGGTCGTTGGCGCCTTCTTCGGGCCGGTGATGCTGATCTGGTTCAGCACGCTGGCGGTGCTCGGTGTCATCAATATCGTCGAGCAGCCGGCAATCCTGCATGCCCTGAATCCGCTGTACGGGCTTGAATTCCTGCTCGCCAACAAGGCCATGGCGCTACTGGCGATGGGCAACGTCGTCCTCGCCGTCACCGGCGCCGAGGCGCTCTATGCCGACATGGGGCACTTCGGGCGAAAGCCGATCTCGCGCGCGTGGTTCGCTTTTGTGCTGCCGGCGCTGGTGCTCAATTACTTCGGGCAGGGGGCGCTGATCCTCGGCAACCCCGAGGCTGCCGACAATCCCTTCTACCGGGCATCGCCTGACTGGGCGCTGTATCCGTTGATCGGTCTGGCGACGGTAGCGACGGTGATCGCTTCGCAGGCGGTGATTTCCGGCGCGTTTTCGGTGACCCGGCAGGCGATGCAGCTTGGTTTCGTGCCGCGCATGGAAGTCCAGCACACCTCGGAAAAGGAACAGGGCCAGATTTACCTGCCGGCGGTGAACTGGGGTCTGATGGTCGCGGTGATGATCCTCGTCCTCGGCTTCAAGTCGTCGAACAACCTCGCTGCTGCCTACGGCATCGCGGTGACCGGCGACATGGTCATCACCTCCATCCTGGCCGCCTTCGTCGTCGCCAAGGTCTGGCGCTGGGGCTGGTTGAAGGCCGGGCTGCTGTTCTCGTGCTTCCTGTCGGTGGAGTTGATCTTCCTCGCCGCCAATATCCTCAAGATTCCGGACGGCGGCTGGTTCCCGCTGGTCGCCGGGGTGGGCGTCTTCATCCTGATGACGACCTGGAAGCGCGGCCGGCAATTGCTGGCGGAGCGCCTCAAGGGCGAGCGTCTGGAACTGATGATGTTCCTCGAGTCGCTGTCAGCGTCGATGCCGACCCGCGTTGAAGGCACCGCGGTCTTTCTGAATGCCGATCCCAAGGGCGTGCCGCACGCGCTGCTGCACAACCTGATGCACAACAAGGTGCTGCACGAGCGGGTGGTGCTGCTCTCGGTGCAGTTCTACGACGTGCCCTATGTGCCGGATATCGACCGGGTTGAAGTGCGACCGTTGCGCGACAACTTCTGGAGCGTCGTCGTCCAGTACGGCTTCAAGGACGATCCGAATATCCCGCAGGCGCTGGAGCTCTGCGCCGAGGCGGGGCTGGCATTCAACACCCTCGACACCTCCTACTTCATCGGCCGGGAGACGCTGATTCCGCGTCTCGGTTCCGACATGGCCTTCTGGCGGGAAAAGCTGTTCGTTGCGATGTTCCGCAACGCCAGCCCGGCCACTGCCTTCTTCAAGATCCCGAGCAACCGCGTGGTTGAACTCGGGACGCAGGTGGTGTTGTAAGCGCCGGGCTTACAGACGGCGGATCTTTTCCAGCAGCGCCGTCGTTGATTTCTGATGGATGAAGGGAATCGAGTGCACGCTGCCGCCCCAGCCGCGCACTTCGTTGCAGCCGACGATCTTCTCCACCGGCCAGTCACCGCCTTTGACCAGAATTTCAGGGCGGCATTCGAGGATGCGCTGCAGCGGCGTGTCTTCGTCGAACCAGGTCACCAGCGAAACGCAGGCCAGTGAGGCCATGACCGCGAGGCGGTCTTCAAGCGCGTTCACCGGCCGGTCATCGCCCTTGCCCAGTCGCTTGACCGAGGAGTCGGTATTGAGCGCGACGACCATGCTGGTGCCGAGCGCAGCGGCTTGCGCGAGATAGGTGACATGGCCGCGGTGCAGGATGTCAAAGCAGCCGTTGGTGAACACCAGCGGCCGGGCGATGGCGGCAGCGCGGGCGGCCAGTTGGTCCGGCGGGCAGATTTTCGATTCGAAATCGGGGGCGGCGTAGTTCATTTGCGGTCAACCTGAAAAATTGCCCAAAATCGGCAGGGCGCTTGAAGCGGGATCGGCCGCCATTTTAGATGGCTTCGAGGTTCTGCCGCAGTTTTTCAGCGTAATCTGTGATGGCGGATCGTTCTGCGTCGGACATCCGCGCCACATGCTTCAGCGGCAAGGCCATGCGCGGATTGCCGGCGAAGCGAGGCTGATGGCGGATGAGGAAATCCCAGTAGAAGGTCGTGAACGGGCAGGCCGCAGCACCGGTTCGCTGTTCCGGCCGATAGCGGCAGCTGCTGCAGTAATTGCTCATCCGTTTGATGTAGGCACCGGAGGCGCAATAGGGCTTGCTGGTCATGCCCGGCCAGGCATTGAGCGCCATGCCCAGCGTGTTCGGCTCCTCGACCCAGGCAACCGCATCGACAAAGACGGCGAGATACCAGTCGGCCACCGCACGCGGGTCGAGGCCGGCGATCAGCGCGAAATTGCCCGTGACCATCAGCCGCTGGATGTGGTGGGCGTAGCCATGGTGTAGCGTCTGGCCGATGCTGTCGGCGAGGCAGCGGGCCTGGGTCTTGCCCGTCCAGTACCAGGCCGGCAGCGGGGTGATGTGCGCGTACTGGTTGCTCCCGGCCAGCGCCGGCATGTGGCGGAAATAGATGCCGCGCACGAACTCGCGCCAGCCGAGAATCTGCCGGACGAAGCCTTCGACGGCGGCGAGCGGTGCCGTGCCGTCGTGCCAGGCCTGCACGGCGGCGTCGATGACTAGCCGCGGCGAAATCAGCTTCAGGTTGAGTGCAGCTGACAGCAGCGAATGCCAGAGAAAGGGCTCGTTCGCCCACATCGCGTCCTGCCAGCGGCCGAAATCGGGCAGGCGGTGGCGAATGAAATCGGCCAGCGCGGCCTCGGCCTCTGCCGGTGTCACCGGCCAGGCGAAGTCGTCGAGCGAACCGGGATGATCCGGGAAGCGGGCGCGGACCTCGTCGATAACGGTCTGCGTCAGCGCATCCGGTGCAAAGCGTGCTGCCGGTGGCCGCGGCGGCGGGCCATGCCGGCCGAAGGCCTGGCGATTGTCAGCGTCGAAATTCCACTGGCCGCCGACCGGTTGGCCGTCAGCCATCAGGATGTCGTGACGCTGCCGCTGCCAGCGGTAGAAGAACTCCATGCGCAGCCCGGGCTTGTCGCCGGCCCAGCGCATGAAATCGTCGAGGCTGCACAAAAAATGTGGGTCAGGCCGCAGCAGCAGTGCGCTGCCGGCGGCGTCACAGGCCGTTTGCAGCGCCTCCTGAACGCGCAGATCGCCGGCTTCGAGCATGACGACCGGAGTGCCCGGGCGGTCGGCGAGTTGCGCGCTCAGCGCCTCGGCAAGCCCGGCGTGAGGATGGCTGCCGAGTGTCAGGTAGTCGATGGGCAGGCCCAGTCGCCGGAAAGCTTCGGCTCGGTGGCGCATGGCAGACAGGAAAAGTGCGATGCGGGCGCGGTGGCTCCAGACATGTCGAGCTTCATCGGGCGCCTCGATCAACAGCAGGCGGTCGTGTGCCGGATCGAAATCGATCAGCAGCGGGTGCGGGTCGGGGTGGAGCTGATCGCCGAGGATCAGGAAGAGGCGGCGCATTCCGGCGGTGGCGGTCGGGGGCGGTCGGGGGCGGTCGGTCAGCGTTGGGCAGCGGCGGCGGGCATGCGGGCCAGGCGGCGGCAGGTCGCTGAGCAGTATTTGACCTCGTGCCAGGTGAGCGCCCACTTTCGCCGCCAGCTCATCGGGCGGCCGCAGACGAGGCAGGGCTTGCTCGGCAGTGCTGCCTTGTTGCCCCGAAAACCGCTGACGTTCATGCGTGGGCAGCCTGCCAGGTCTTCAGTTCGCCGATCGCCTCCGGTAGCGATGCGAGCAGGCGCACGCCTTCGATTGGCGGGCAGCGTCCGACGCCGGCGCCTCCGGCCCACAGCGCAACGCCAGCGGGCAGCAATTGCCGCAATTGTTGCAGCAAGGGCGGCACCTGCCGGTTCGGGAAGGCAATCGAGAAGGAGAGGGCGACGATGTCGGCACGGTGTGCTTCTGCCGCCCGGGCGATTTCGAAAAGCGGCATTTGCGTGCCGAGCGGGATGCATTCGGCGCCTTCCAGCGTGAACAGCGCCTCGACCATCAGCAGGCCGAGGACGTGCTGCTCCTCCGGCACGCTGGTCAGCAGAATGCGGGCGCCGCCGCGGGCGCTGGGCAGTGCGGCGATCGACTGGCGCAGCAGACGCTTGGTCAGTTCGGTGAACAGATGTTCTTCGAACACCTCAATACTGCCCTCTTCCCAGGATTCGCCGATGCGATGGGTCAGCGGCGCCACGGTGTACTGGACAAATCGCTGCATGCCTTCGCGAGCCAGGCGATGGTGCATGGCCTGTTGATAGCCGGCGCCATCATGCGCCTTGATCAGCGCGATCAGCGATTCGAGTTCGTCGGCACAGGCCGGCGTCTCGGCCTGGGGCGCCGGCACGCTGCGCCGGGGGGCGAGTTCCGCCAGCGCTTCCGGCGGCATGGCCAGCAACTTGCCCGGCCGGTGCCCCGAATCCATCAAGCGTTTGATGACCCGCAGCCGTTCCACCTGCTCGGTGGGATAGCAGCGCTCGCCGTTGCTGTCGCGGTCGGGAACCGGGAAGCCATAACGGCGCTCCCACATCCGGAGCACATCCTTGGACAAGCCGGTATCGCGTTCGACAGCGGCGATGTTGAATGTCGAGTTGCTCATATTTGTCCTGTACAAATCATCAACAAAACGGTTGACAACAGAGTTATTGATTTCTATATTACGAACAAACTGACAGATTGTCTAGGACAAAATTATCAAAGGAGCAGTAAATGATTGGACAGTTTAAAAAAATGCTCGGCCTTGCGGGTCTGCTCTCCCTGGGGGTCGTGCCTGTTGCCGAAGCCGCCTGCCCGGATTTACTCAAGCATGAATTCACCGGCCTCAACGATGGCAAGCCGCTGCCCTTGTGCCAGTTCCAGGGCAAGGTGCTGCTGGTGGTGAACACCGCCAGCTTCTGCGGCTTCACCAATCAGTACGACGGCCTGGAAAAGCTGCATGACCGCCTCAAGGACAAGGGTCTGGTCGTTGTTGGCTTCCCGTCCAATGATTTCGGCGAGCAGGAGCCGGGCAGCGACAAGCAGATTGCAGACTTTTGCCGTCTGACCTATGGCGTCGAGTTTCCGATGGTCAGCAAGACCGTGGTCAAGGGCGACAAGGCCAACGCCTTTTACAAGGAACTGGCCAGGCGCAGCGGCAGCAAGCCTGCCTGGAACTTCCACAAATACCTGATCAGCCGCGACGGCCAGCAGGTGGTGGCTTTCAGCAGCACCACGGCGCCGGAAGACAAGGCGCTGCTCGCCCGCATCGACGAATTCCTCATCAAGTAATCACCGGCAGTACCCCACCCCGACCCCGACTGGAGAATGACCATGAACGCACCCGACCGCTTCTTCCTCCCCGATGTGCAGGCCTTCGCCGATACCCGCGCCCTCGCAATCCAGAATGTGGGCGTCAAGGGGCTGCGCTATCCGCTGCGCATCGAGGCCGGAAACGGCGAGCAAATTAGCACTGTGGCGACGCTGGCGATGACCGTTGGCCTGCCGCCGGAAGTGAAGGGCACACACATGTCGCGCTTCGTCGAGATCCTCGAATCCCGCCACGGTGTGCTGACCCAGGATGGCGTTTTCCGCATGCTCGACGAAATGCTGCTGCGCCTTGAAGCCCGCAGCGGCCGTATCGAAATGAGCTTCCCGTACTTCATCCGCAAGGCCGCGCCGGTGTCGGGCGTCGAGAGCCTGCTGGATTATGACGTCACCTACATCATCGACGCGCCGGAAGGCGAATACGCCAACCTGACGCTGCGCGTCACGGCACCGGTGACCAGCCTCTGCCCCTGCTCGAAGAAGATTTCCGACTACGGTGCCCACAACCAGCGCTCGCACATCACACTGGAGGCCAAGCTGCGTTCGCTGATGAGCATCGAGGAACTGGTGCGCATCGCCGAAGACGAGGCGTCTTGCGAAGTGTTCGGCCTGCTCAAGCGGCCGGACGAAAAGTGGGTCACCGAGCGCGCCTACGACAACCCGAAGTTCGTCGAGGATCTGGTGCGCGACATCGCGCTGCGCCTGATGAACGAGCCGCGCATCGCCTCGTGGAAGGTGGCTTCGGAAAACTTCGAGTCCATCCACAATCACTCTGCCTACGCCGAGCTATACGGCACCAACGTCTGATTTCTCTTTTCACCATCAGGGAGCCAAGGCCATGAATAAAAAACAACGTATCGCCGTCGTCGGTGCCGGTATTTCCGGTCTGGCCAGTGCCTGGCTGCTCAGCCGCGAACATGAAGTCACCCTGTTCGAGGCGGGCAGCTACCTCGGCGGCCACACCAATACCGTTGATGTCACGCTGGAAGGCAAGACGCATCCGGTCGATACCGGCTTCCTCGTCTTCAACGAGCGCACTTACCCGAACCTGATCGCGATGTTCGCGCTACTCGGCGTCGAGTCGGTCGAAACCGAAATGTCCTTCGCCGTCAGCCTGGAGAACCCGGATCTGGAATGGGCAGGCAGCAATCTGGCGACAGTTTTCGGGCAGAAGCGCAACCTCGTCCGCCGCAGTTTCTGGTCCATGCTCTCCGACATCCTGCGCTTCAACCGCGAGAGCGTCGCCTGGCTGGCATCCCACCCCGACAACCAGCGCAGCCTGCGCGACTTCCTGCGCGAAGGCCGTTATTCCGACGCCTTTGCCGACTGGTACCTGTTGCCGATGGCGGCGGCCATCTGGTCCTGCCCGACCGGCCAGATGCTCGATACGCCCTTGTCGACCTTTGTCCGCTTCTGCCAGAACCATGGCCTGCTACAGATTTTCGACCGGCCGACCTGGCGCACGGTGCAGGGCGGTGGCCGCGAATACGTGAAGAAGATTTCCGCGCTGCTCGACGACATCCGCCTCGCCTGCCCGGTGCATTCGGTGCGCCGCGAAGCGGACGGCCTGCGGGTGACGCATGCCGCCGGCAGCGAGATGTTCGATCAGGTGGTCATGGCCTGCCACAGCGACCAGTCGCTGGCCATCCTCGGCAACGCCGCTAGTGACGGTCAGCGTGGCGTGCTGGCGTCGGTGCGCTATCAGCCCAACCGTGCGCTGCTGCACACTGACCGTGCCCTGCTGCCGCGCGACGAAAAGCTGTGGTCGGCGTGGAACTACTTCGCGGGCACCGGCGAACCCGGCCATCAGCCGGTGGGCGTCTCATACCTGATCAACAAGCTGCAGCCGCTGCCCTTCAAGACGCCGGTGGTGGTCACGCTGAACCCGGCGCGCGAGCCGGACCCGGCGAAAGTCATTGCCGAGTTCGATTACGCCCACCCGATTTTTGACGGCCCGGCCATCGCCGCCCAGCAGCGGCTGGCGTCGGTGCAGGGCGAGAACGGCATCTGGCTGGCCGGCGCCTGGGGCAGCTATGGCTTCCATGAAGACGGCCTGAAGTCGGCGTTGCGCGTGGTCAATGGCCTGGGCGTGATGGCCCCGTGGCAAGGCGCGCCGGCCGTGGCGCCCGTCGCCGAGACTGCCTGAGCGACCCGCCATGAGCGCCCGCCCGCAACTTCTCGTCGGCAACGTCATGCACAAGCGGCTGCGGCCGGTGACGCATGCCTTCGTCTATCCGGTCTTCTACGTGCAGTTGCCGCTGCGCGATCTGGAATCGGCAAATCGGGGCATTTTTTCGGTTGACCGCAGCAACCTGCTCACCCTGCGCAGCAGCGACCACGGCCCCCGTGACGGCAGCCCGCTGTTGCCGTGGATCCAGTCCCTGCTGCGCGAGCGCGGCCTGCCCGACGATGGCGAGATCGTGCTGCAGACTTTCCCGCGCGTCCTCGGCATGCTCTTCAACCCGGTCAGCTTCTGGTTCTGCCGCAATACGGCCGGCGAGCTGATTGCCGTGCTGGCCGAGGTGAACAACACCTTCGGCGGCCGTCACAACTACCTGCTGCACAACCCGGATGGCTCGCCGCTGCGCGACGGCCAGGTGCTGAAGGCCGACAAGGCCTTCCATGTCTCGCCCTTCTGCGATGTCGTTGGCGGCTACCGCTTCCGATTCCATACCGAGCGCGCCAAGCCGCTGGCCTGCATCGACTACGACGATGGCGAAGGCGACCTGCTGCTGACGGCGATCAGCGGTCGTCGCATTGGCTGGTCCGCCACCGCCTTGCTCACCACCTTTCTCAAGATGCCCCTGCTCACCGCCGGGGTCGTCTGGCGCATTCACTGGCAGGCCCTGAAGCTGTGGCTGAAAGGCGTGCCCTTCCATGGCGTGCATCCGCCCGCCGCTGCCCAACCCTTACAGGAACCGACAAAATGAACAATACGCTGACCCTGGGGGGCGCTGCCGCCCTGAATCGTGACACCCGTCTGGTCTTCGAGCTGCTCGAAAGCCTGCGCGGCGGCCTGCTCGAAGTCCGTCTGCCGGATGGCTCCAGCCGCCTCTTCGGTGAGGGTGAGCCGGGCGTGACGCTGATCGTGCACGACGAGGCGGTGTTCAGCCGCATTCTCGCCCGCGGCGACATCGGCTTTTGCGAAGCCTATCTCGATGGCCAGTGGGAAAGCAGCGACATCACCGGTCTGTTGCGCCTTTTCGCCGCCAATCGAGACAGCTTGCGGCGTGCCGTGTATGGCAACTGGCGGCAACTGCTGTCGGCCCGCGTGCGTCACTGGTTCAACCGCAACAGCAAGGCCGGCAGCAAGCGCAACATCATGGCTCACTACGATCTGGGCAACGATTTCTACGCGCTCTGGCTAGACCCGACGATGAGCTATTCCAGCGCGCTGTACCGCACGCAGGACAACGAAGATCTGCCAACCGCCCAGCGCGCCAAATACCGCCGCATCCTGCGCCGCCTGCAGGCCCAGCCGGGGCAGTCGGTACTCGAAATCGGCTGCGGCTGGGGCGGCTTTGCCGAACTGGCGGTGGAGGATGGCCTGAAACTGACCGGGCTGACCTTGTCGCCGGCGCAGCTGGCCTGGGCGCAAAAGCGTGTGCCCGAAGCCGACCTGCGCCTGCAGGATTACCGCGACACCCGCGAGCAGTTCGACCACATCGTGTCCATCGAGATGTTCGAGGCCGTCGGCGAGCGCTTCTGGCCGGGGTACTTCAAGACCGTCAGCCAGGCACTGAAGCCGGGCGGCCGGGCGGTGATCCAGAGCATCACCATCCGCGACGACCTGTTCGCCGATTACCGCAAGGGCACGGATTTCATCCAGCAATACATCTTCCCCGGCGGCATGCTGCCGTCGCGCGCCGCCTTCCGTGCCGCCGCCGCCCGGCAGGGACTGGTGGTGCGCAATGAATACGCCTTCGGCGAGGACTACGCCCGGACGCTGGCTGAATGGCGCATTGCCTTTGAACACCGCTGGCCGCAGATCGCTGCGCTGGGTTTCGACGAAACCTTCCGCCGCCTGTGGCGCCTTTATCTCTGCTACTGCGAGGCCGGCTTCCGCGCCGGAAATATCGATGTCGTCCAGTTTGAACTCACGCATCGTTGATCTGGTGGCGCCGGCAGCGCACTGCGGTGAACCCGGAAAAACGCGCGAAAACGGCATTGCCTCCGCGGGGCGTCGTCGGCTGCTGTTGGCGCTTTCCGGTGGCGCTGCTTTCGGTTTGCCTGCGCTGGGTTCGCCAGCCTTCGCCAACACCGATCCGACCGCCGGGCTCAAGCGCTGGGGCAACGGCGAGTTCCGCCGCTTCGGCTTCCTGGTCTATGAGGCTACGCTGTGGGCCGGAGACGACCCGCAACGCCCGCCGCTGGCCTTGCGCCTCGACTACAAGCGCAATCTGTCCGGCGTCGCCATTGCCGAGGCCAGCGTCAAGGAAATGCGATCGATGGGTGGTGACGAGGCCAGCCTGAAGCGCTGGGGCGAGCAGATGGCGAAGATCTTCCCGGACGTGAAGGCCGGCGACCACATCATCGGCCACTATCGGCCCGACGGTGCGGCATTCCTCTACAACGGCCGGCCGGCCGGTGAAATCATGGAGCCGGAATTCGCCCGCCGTTTCTTCGGCATCTGGCTTGACCCGCGGACCAGCGCGCCGGACCTGCGGGCGCTGCTGCTCAAGCGGCCGGCGGCATAAGGCTGGGGGCGGCGATGACCCGCGGCACCGTTTTCGCCTACGGCCTGCTCGGCCTGCCGCTCGCCTTCGCTGCGCTGCCCATCTACGTCCATGTGCCACGCTTCTACGCTGAAACGGCGGGCATGGAGCTGGCGCTGCTCGGCGCTATCCTGCTCGGCGCCCGCTTGCTTGATGCTGGCATCGACCCCTGGCTGGGCTGGCTGGCCGACCGCGTACGCCGGCCGACGATGGTTGCTGTCGCGCTGCTGCCGTTCGCGCTCGGCTTTGTCGCCCTGCTCAATCCGCCGCAGACGTACGTTGCCGCCTGGCTGCTCGCCTCGCTGGCGCTGACCTATCTCGGCTTTTCGGCGGCGTCGGTCGCCTACCAGGCCTGGGGGGCGGATGTCGGCGAGGATTCCTCAACACGAACCCGCCTCACTGCCAGCCGTGAAGGCTTTGGCCTGCTCGGTGTGGTGCTGGCCGCGGCGCTGCCGACGCTGCTGGCGCCCGAACTCGGCGAAGGCATCGCGCGGCTGGCCTGGGTGCTGCCGCCGGTGCTGCTCGTCGCCGCGGCCATCACCTTCTCGCGCGTCGCGGTCGGGCAGCCGGTCGTCGCGGCGGCGCAACCGCTGCTGCCCAGCCTGCGCCGGGTGCTGGGGGATCTGGCCTTCCGTCGCCTGCTGCTGGTCTTCGTCGCCAACGGCATCGCTGCCGCGCTGCCGGCGACGCTTTTCCTCTTTTTCGTCGCCGATGTCCTCGGCTCGGAGAAGTCCAGCGGCCCGCTGCTGGCGCTCTATTTCATCGCCGGCGCCGCCTCGCTGCCGCTGTGGGTGCGCCTGTCGGCGGCTTATGGCCGGCCGCTGGCGTGGTGGGCGGCGATGTTGCTGTCGATCGTCGCCTTTGCCGGCGCCAGCCTGCTCGGGGCCGGCGACCTCTGGCCGTTCGCCATCATCTGCGTCGCCTCCGGGCTGGCACTGGGCGCCGATCTTGCCTTGCCGGCGGCGATCGCTGCCGATCTCGGCGAGCGTCAGGGGCAGGCCGGCGCCTGCTTCGGCATCTGGAATTTCGTTGCCAAGCTCAATCTCGCCCTCGCTGCCGGCCTGTCGCTGCCGCTGCTCGGTTTGCTCGGCTATGTGCCGGGGCAGGGGAGCGGGCTGGGCGCCCTCTCTTTTGCCTACGCCTTGCTACCGCTCGGCTTCAAGGCCGTCGCCGCGCTGCTGCTCTGGCGCTGGCGCCATTCACTGGAGATCAGGACATGAAACTCACCCTCGCTGCCGCGGCCTTTACCCTCGGTCTGGCCGGCTGCGCCTCGACCGGCGTCGAGCAATACCGCGCCGAAACGCCCAAGCTCGACCTGCAGACCTACCTTAACGGCACCCTCGACGCCTGGGGCATCTTCCAAGGTAGAGACCGCGAGGTGCAGAAACGCTTCCATGTCGTCATCGATGCCAAATGGACAGGCGATACTGGCGTCCTCGACGAGCACTTCAAGTGGTCTGACGGCACCACTTCGCGCCGGGTATGGACGCTGAAAAAGCAGCCGGACGGCACCTGGCGCGGCACGGCCGACGATGTCGTTGGCGAGGCGCTCGGCGAAGTCGCCGGCAATGCGCTGCGCTGGCGTTACGTGCTGGCGCTGCCGGTCGATGGCAAGACCTACCATGTCAATTTCGACGACTGGATGTTCCTGATGGACGACAAGGTGATGCTCAACCGCTCCTACATGTCGAAATGGGGCTTCAATCTTGGTGAAGTGTCGCTGACTTTCGTGAAGCGTTCGCCATGAAGGCGTTAGCGCACCCGGCTGCGGTGAACCCGGAAAACCGTCAAAAATCGGGTGGTCGCGGCAGCGGCTTCTGGAGGCAACAGACATGAACCCGAAAGTTTCCGACTGGCGCGGCAAGCGCGTCTGGCTGGTCGGTGCCTCGGCCGGTATCGGCGCCGCCATGGCGCACGAACTGGCCGCCCGCGGCGCCCGCCTGGCCCTGACCGCGCGCAGTCATGACAAACTCCAGGCACTGGCGATTGCCGACGCCCTGCTGCTGCCGTGCAATGCCACCGACGCCGATGCCCTGCGTGCTTCCCGCGACACGCTGGTGGCAACGATGGGCGGCGTCGATCTGGTCGTCTATCTGGCCGGCGACTACGTGCCGATGCGCGCTGACGACTTCGATCTGGCGGTGGCGGAAAAGGTGGTCACCGTCAATTTCAATGCCGCGATGCGCCTCACTGCCGCTGTGCTTGGCGATCTCCAGCCGGGCGGCGGCATCGCCTTCGTCGCCAGCGTCGCCGGCTACCGCGGCCTGCCCAAGGCACTGTGCTACGGGCCGGGCAAGGCGGCGCTGATCCACTTTGCCGAAGTCCTGCACCTCGATCTCGCCCCGCGCGGCACCGGCGTCTGGGTCATCAACCCCGGCTTTGTCGCCACCCGGCTGACGGCCAAAAACGATTTCGAGATGCCGGCACTTCTGACGCCCGAGGCAGCCGCCAAGGCGGCGGTGGATGGCTTTGCCGACGGGCGCTTCGAAATCCACTTCCCGAAACGCTTTACGCGCATGATGAAACTCATCGCCCACCTGCCGTATTGCCTCAGCTTCCCGCTGATCCGCCGCTTTACCGGAGCCTGACATGAACCTCGATCCGCTGATCCGCTTCTATCACGACCTGACGCCGGAATCCGTCGCCCGCTTCCCCGAGTTTTACAGCGCCGACGCCTGGTTCAAGGACCCGTTCAACGAAGTCCGCGGCCTGTCCGCCATCCAGCGCATTTTCAGTCACATGTTCACGCAGGTCGATGAACCGCGTTTTGTCATTACCGAACAGGTGGTTGATGCCGGTGGCGCGATGCTGATCTGGGAATTCTGCTTCCGCGTCCGTCTCTGGGGCAAAGGCGCCACGCAGGTCATGCGCGGAGTCTCCCACCTCAAGTTCGACGCCGATGGCAAGGTCAATTACCACCGCGACTACTGGGATACCGGCGAGGAGCTGTACATGAAACTGCCGGGGCTGGGCACGCTGATGCGCGGGCTGCGGCGGGTGCTGGCCGCATAACGCAGGCGGATTAAGCCGGGCCCTTGCCGGCCAGTTTTTGCCACAGCCAGCTGCCGGAGTCGGTGCGGCCATTGAGCACGTAGTCGAGTTCGTTGGCGTTATCGACAGTAAATTCAAGATTGCGGCGGGCGTCGAGGCTGCTGGCGATGAGCAGGCGGTGGCCGGCATCGAGCAGGTAATCGTCGTCGGGCAGCAGGCGGATGTCGCCGTTGCGTTCGACCAGCAGCACGATGGCTGCCAGCGGCTGCATGCGGTCGGTGCCGTCACGCAGCAACTCGCCGAGCTTGAAACGCTGCCCGGTGATCAGCATCCGGTGGGCGGCCGGGGTGTCGCGCGCGGTGAAGTGCAGGCTGGAGATGGCCGGGGTCAGGCCGTCGCACAGCGTCTGCAGCCGCTGAACCAGCTCGGCGCACCAGTCCTCGTCGGCGGCGTGGAGGCGCTTGAGAAACTCGGCAAGCAGCGGCGTGGTGAGCAGGGCGATGCTTTCCTGGGCGACGATGTGGCTGGGTACCATCGCGAATTCGGCATCGAAGGCGTCGAAAAGCAGGCTGTTGGCGTGGTGGTTCTGGCGCAGTACGACGAAGAGGTCGGGGCGTAGTTCCTTGGCGGTGACGGCAATCGACAGGTTGTTCACGTCGTTGTCGGTGCCAGCGATGATGCCGGCGGCCGTCTCGATGCCGGCGGCGCGCAGCGTGCGCGCCTCGGTGCCGTCGCCGGGGATGGAGTGATCGGCATCGGCCGCGGTCGGGTCGATGATGGTCAGCGTGATGCCGGTGGGTTCCAGATGCCGGGCGACGGCGTGGCCGAAGCGGCCGAAGCCGCACATGATCCAGTGACCGCGCGGCGGCCGGTGCGGCTCGGGAAGTGGCGATTCGGGCAGCGCGGTGAGCAGCTCGATGAGGCGGAAACGTTCCGGCGATGCGACGGCCAGCGCCAGATGTTCGGCAAAGCGCTGGAAGGGGTTGATGATGTGATCGGTGCCGAACGAGGCCATGTTGGCGGCGACGTTGTCGCTGCGGGCGCGGGCGATGACCGGAATATCCGGATTGAGCAGGCGGACGCCGATGGCGACAGCAAGGTTGGTCTGCTCGTCGTTGGTGACGGCCAGCACGCCGCGACAATGCTTGTGGCGCAGGCCGGCGATGTTCAGGGTTTCCGGCAGTCGGGCGTCACCGGCCAGCGCCGGCGTGTCGGTCTTGAAGTCGAGTAGGTCGAGTTCCTCGACTCGCAACTCGTCTCTCTCAACCACGACGAAGGCATGGCCGATGTGGTCGAAGGTCTTGCAGATCAGGCTGCCGGTTTCGCCGCAGCCGCAGACGATGTAGAAGGGCTCGTTGATCTGGCGGACGCGGCGGATGAAGCGGTTGGTGGTCAGCGTGTTCTGGAAGCCCTTATCCTGCAGCAGCGCGATCAGCGTGACGACGGAATAGGACCAGCCGATGACCGTGAGGTAAATGCAGGCGATGACCCACAGCCGCTGTGCATCGGAGAAGGCGACCGGGATTTCGCCGAAGCCGATGGTCGTGGCGGTATAGCTGATGAAATAAAAGGCGTGGAAGAAACTCATCGGCGCCGTCGCCTTGCCCTCGGCGTCGACGCCGGGTACCAGCGTCAGGCCGAGCACCGAGATCGCGTAGATGACGATGAGGACGATGATCGGCGCCCGCATGCGCCGCAGGACGAGGAAGAAGGCGCTGTTCACGCGCGTCGCTCCGGCGGGGCGCTCAGCGCCGCATCATCACGGTTTCGGCGATGAGGATGATGACCGAGACGATATTGGCGAACAGCGCGCCGCCGGACAGCGAAACGACACTGGAGGTGACGCTGGCGGTCATGCCTTCGCCGGTGACATGGACGGCAACGGCCCAGGTGATCGCCGCGGCGATCAGCTGGAGGTCGGCGACGAGGCTGGTGGAGAGGTGGATGGCGCCGATCTGGGTACGGTCGCCGAACTTGAGCGCGGTCGCGATCAGGCTGACAACCAGGGCGGCCGCCAGCTCGTAGACGTGGTGCAGCTCGGGGCGGTCGATGTCGCCGATGAAAAAGCCGAAATTCAGCGTTGCTGCCAGAACGATGAAGAAACCGAAAATGACCTTTTCAAGATTCATGGCGCCCTCCCCTGAGCGTGTATCACTCTGCGGCCGGCTTGCCGCGTGTTGCTGTCAGTCCCTTATCGCTTTTCAACCGGCGCCGACTGCGGCGGCGGGTTGCGTGCGCCCAGCGTCTGGTTGTCGATGCGGCGGGTTTCGTCTTCGCTGACCACTTCCATCACGTGCACAACTTTGCGAACACCGTCTGTGCGACGAGCAACCTCAACGGCGACCTTGGCCTCTCGTTCGCTGACGATGCCCATCAGATAAACGATGCCGCGCTCGGTGACGACCTTGATGTGATTGGCCGAGACCTGGTTGGTGTCGACCAGCCGCGCCTTGACCTTGGAGGTGATGAAGCTGTCGGTGCTGCGACTGCCCAGCGACGAGGCCGGGCCGATGCCGAGTTCGTTGTAGACCTCGCGGAGGCCGTCGATCATTCGCACCTTGGCCTCGATGCCCGACTTCGCCTCTTCGCTCGGTGCCTCGCCGGTGATCAGCAGGCGGCGGTTGTAGGCGGTGAAGTTGGCGTGAGTCAGTTCCTTGTACTGCGCCGGAATGCTCTGCATCGCCTTCCACTCGGCCGTTTCGTCGTCAGTCTGGGTGCCGGTCGAGCGACGGTCGTGTGCGGTCATCACGCCGGCCGCAGCGCCGCCGACGATAACGGCGGGCACGCAGCCCTGCAGGAAGGGCAGGGTGGCAACAAGTGCGGCAGCAGCGAGTGTCAGGCGGGATTTCTGCATCATTCGGCTCCGAGAAGAAGTGCGTCGATACCGTCGCACAGGCAGTGGATGACCAGCAGGTGGGTTTCCTGGATGCGGGCGGTGCGGTCCGCCGGCACGCAGAGGTGAATGTCGTCGTCGCGCAGCATCTCGCCAATCTGGCCGCCGCCCTTGCCGGTCAGCGCCACCACCAGCATGTCGTGATCGTGGGCGGCCTTGATCGCCTCGATAACGTTGCCGGAGTTGCCGGAGGTCGAGATCGCCAGCAGGACGTCGCCGGCATGGCCGAGACCGCGCACCTGCTTGGAGAAAATCTGGTTGAACGAATAATCGTTGCCGACCGCGGTGAGGATGGAGCTGTCGGTAGTGAGCGCAATCGCTGCCAGTTCCTGGCGTTCGGCCTCGAAGCGGCCGATCAGTTCGGCGGCGAAGTGTTGCGAGTCGCCGGCCGAGCCGCCATTGCCGCAGGCCAGAATCTTGCCGCCGTTGATCAGGCAGTTGAACATCGTTTCAATCGCGGCGGCAATCGGGGCGGACATCGCCTCAACGGCGTGCAGCTTGGTTTGGGCGCTGTCTTCGAAATTTTTGGCGACGCGGGCAATCAGATCCATGTTTTTTGTCAGCTATTGGGGCAAATGATCGTCACATTCTACCTCACAGGTCGAGGTAGACCTCGAATGCCACCCGCAGCCAGGGGTTTTTGTTGTCGCTCAGCGACGACACGCGGGCGCTCAGTCGGTCGCCGGCATCCATCGCCGCCGCGACGGCGGTATTCTGCGCCCGCGGCACATAACCCAGCTTGTGACCCCGCCATTCGACGCGGATGGCGTTGCGGTCATGGCGGTTGTCCGGCTCGCGGATCAGCGTCAGCGGGTCACCGACGCGGATGCCATCCCAGAAGGTGTCGAGGGCGTAATACTGGCTGCCGGCCAGCGGCGAATTCTGGATCAGCAAGCGCACGCTGTCGGCATGGGCGCTGCCGAGCAGCAGCGCCAGGCTAATCGTCAGCAGAAAACGCATTGCGCAGCCATTCGAGGCGATCGCCGTCGATCAGAACACAATCGAAGCGGCAGTCGGTGTCCGGGTGTTTGAGCAGATAGTGCTGGGCGGCGAGGATCAGCCGCTGGCGCTTGCGGGCGGTGATGCTCGCCGCGGCGCCGCCGAAATCGCTGCGGCTGCGCTGACGGACTTCGACGAACACCAGCACCTTGCCATCGCGGAATATCAGGTCGATCTCGCCGCCGCGCACCCGGAAATTGCGCGAAATTTCGCGTAGACCGCAGCTCGCCAGATACGCCGCCGCCCGTCCCTCAGCTTCGCGGCCGCGGGCGGTGGTGGTATCGTCGGCTTTTGCTCCAGCGCTCAATCGCGAACCCGTAAATGACAGAAGAATCTGCCGCATTGTATGTCGTCCCGACACCGCTCGGGAACCTCGCCGACCTCACCCGCCGCGCCGAAGAGACGCTACGCCGCGTGCCCTGGGTGGCGGCCGAGGACACCCGACACAGTGCGCCGCTGCTCAAGCACCTCGGCTCGTCGGCGCGCACCCTGCCGGCGCACCAGCACAATGAACACGAAGCCGCTGCGCGCATTATTGAAAAGCTGCGGGCCGGCGAATCGGTGGCGCTGATTTCGGATGCCGGTACGCCCGGCATTTCCGACCCCGGCGCCCGCGTCGTTGCGGCCGTTCGCGAAGCCGGTTGCAAGGTCGTGCCGCTACCCGGCGCCTGCGCCGCGACCACGGCCTTGTCGGCGGCCGGGTTGCTCGACGAACATTTTCTCTTCTACGGCTTTCTGCCCACCAAGGGCGGGCAACGTCGGCAGACACTGGAAGGCCTGCGCGACACGCAGGCGGCACTGGTTTTCTACGAGGCCCCGCACCGCGTGCTGGAAACTGTGGCCGACATGACCGAGGTCTTTGGCGAGCGTACGTTGGTCATTGCCCGCGAACTGACCAAACTGTTTGAAACCGTGCATAGCCTGCCGCTGGCCGAGGCGCTGGCTTGGTTGAAGGAAGATAGCAACCGCCAGCGCGGCGAGTTCGTCCTCATTGTTTCCGGTGCTCCGGATGAGGCCGACAGCGGCGAAGGTGAGCGCGTACTCAAGCTGCTGCTTGCAGAGGGCTTGCCGACCAAACAGGCGGCCAAGCTGGCATCGGCAATAACCGGTAGCCCGAAAAACGCGCTCTATGATCTCGCACTGGCCCTGAAAGGCTAAAATTACGGGATTACCAAGGATCAGAATCATGCAAATCACCATCACCCGTCCCGACGACTGGCACCTTCATCTGCGCGATGGCGAAGCCCTGGCTGCCGTGCTGCCGCATACCGCCCGCGAGTTTGGCCGCGCCATCGTCATGCCTAACCTCAAGCCGCCGGTCACCACCGTCGACCAGGCCGCTGCCTATCGCGACCGCATCCTGGCGGCGCTGCCGGCTGGCATGGCTTTCGAGCCGCTGATGACGCTGTACCTCACCGACAACACGCCGGCGAGCGAAGTGGCGAAGGCCGCCGCGTCCGGTTTCGTCAAGGCGGTGAAGCTCTACCCGGCCGGGGCGACGACCAATTCCGACGCCGGTCTGACCGACATCGCCAAGGCCTACGACACGCTGGCCGAGATGGAGCGCGTTGGCCTGCCGCTGCTGGTGCATGGCGAGGTGACGGATCAGACGGTTGATCTGTTCGATCGCGAGAAGGTCTTCATCGATACCGTGCTGCTGCCGCTGACTCAGCGCTTCCCGAAGCTGCGCGTGGTCATGGAGCACATTACAACGAAGGATGCGGCCGAATTCGTGGCCTCGACGCCAGCCAATGTCGGCGCAACCATCACCGCCCACCACCTGCTGTACAACCGTAACGCCATCTTCCAGGGCGGCGTGCGGCCGCACTGGTACTGCCTGCCGGTACTCAAGCGCGAGACGCACCGCGAGGCGCTGGTCGCGGCGGCGATTTCCGGCAATCCGAAATTCTTCCTCGGCACTGATTCGGCGCCGCATGCCAAGGGTGCCAAGGAGGCCGCCTGCGGCTGTGCCGGCTGCTATACCGCCTACGCGGCGATTGAGCTGTATGCCGAAGCCTTCGAAAACGCCGGCGCGCTCGACAAGCTGGAAGGTTTTGCCAGCTTCCATGGCCCGGACTGGTACGGTCTGCCGCGCAATGCCGACAAAATCACGCTTTCGAAGGAGACATGGACGGTGCCGGCGAGCTATCCTTATCTCAGTACCGACGACATCGTGCCGCTGCGGGCGGGCGAGTCGCTGACCTGGAAAATGCTCTGAGGCCCATCATGCGTTTGCGCACCGTTCTCTTTGCCCTGCTGGCTGCCCCGTTGCTGACCGCCTGTGTGAATGACGGTGCGACCTACGAAATCGACGGCACCCGCGAGCACGGGCTGTCGCTGATCCGCGAGCAGCCGTATTTCTGGGACAGCAAGGTCAATCTCTACATGGCCGTGTCGCGGATGCCGAGTTGCCTGCGTCGGCACAGCATGGGGCAGGGGACGGAGAAAACGCGCGTCGAGGTCTATCGCGTGCCGTCCGGCGCCTTCATCATCAAGGCCGGCAAGCGCATGTATGCCACCGAAACCCAGACCTGCGAAGGCTTCGCCAAGATGGACGGCGAACCGGCGGAAGGCATGGGCACGCTGGTCGGCACCTTCCGCACCAAGAAGGGCGTGCTGACCTTCGTCAAGGAAGAGGCCGACAAGGCCGACGCCGAGGAGTGAGCGTCGCCTGCGCCGCGCCGGCGCGCGCTGTGCTGAATGGCGCCACCTCGCTGTTCTGGCCGGTACAGGGCTGGCTGGATGCACTGCCTGGCGCCCCCGCCAGCGATTCCCTGCGCGCCCTGACGGCGCAGCACCAGGTGGTCTTGCCCGATGGCCGGCCGGTACGTTTCGTGCCGCCGCAGACTGACGGCATGCCCTACGAATGCCGTGTCTGGGAGCGCGGCGAGGTCGAGACCCGCACAGACAACTGGCATGATTTCTTCAATGCGCTGGTCTGGCTGAGCTTTCCTGAAACCAAGCGGGCGATCACCGCTGCCCACGTTGCCGCCATGCAGCCGGCAGGTGAGCAGCGCAATCTCCGCCGCGATGCGCTGACGCACTTCGACGAATGCGGCATCGTTGTGCTCGCCAGTGACCCGACGCTGCTTGATCTGCTGCGCGGTTTCCAATGGCAGTCGCTGTTCGTCGAGCGGCGACAGGATGTCATCGACAAGATGCGTTTCGTCATCTTCGGCCATGCGACCTATGAAGCCTTGCTTAATCCTTTCCGTGGACTGACCGCCAAGTCCATTCTGCTGCCGGTGATGCCGGCGTTTCTTGCGCAGGATGCCGGGCAGCTGTTGTCTGCGGTCGACGCGAAAATTGCGCCCATTTTGGCAGGTGACACCTACACCCGCCCACGCGATTTCCAACCGCTACCGCTACTGGGTATCCCCGGCGTGACGCCGGAAAACGAAGACCCGGCCTACTACGCCGACACCCGCCAGTTCCGGCCGGGGCGGCGCAGCGACCGGCTGGCCGCCTGAACTTTCAGACGACGCCGATCAGCAGCAGTTGCATCGCCTCGCCGCGCACCGGCAACAGCGCCTGATATTCCGGGCTGTTCGCCCAGCGCTGCGCGTCTTCGCGGCTGGCGAATTCGATGTCCACAAAGGCATCCGGCGCGCCGCCGCCGAGTTCGTTCCAGAGTACTGCGTCGACACTCCCGCGCTGGCGGACGCTGCCGCCGTATTGCGCGATGGTGGCCCCGACCTGGCTGCGGTAGATCTCGAAGGCTGCCGGGTCGCAGAGTTTGATCAGGCCGATGATGCGATAGCTCATGGCGATGGCCTCACGCGGCCTGGGCGACGCGGCTGGCGGCGCCGAGGCGATTGACGCCGCTGATCAAGGCCTTGATCGAGGCGGTGACGATGTTGCTGTCGATGCCGATACCGTAGAGGTCGCTGCTGCCCTTGGTCGCGACCTCGACCATGGCGCAGGCGCGGGCGTTGCCGTCTTCGCCCATCGGCACCATCGAGCGCTCTTCATAGCTGCGTACCGAGAAGTTGAAACCGGCCGTCTGCATGGCGTGCACCGCGGCATTGATCGGGCCGTTGCCTTCGCCGGTGAGGACGCAGGCCTGGCCGTCGATGTCGACCGCGAGGCGGATGCCCTGTGCTTCACCATGCTCGAAGAGGTGATGCTCGCGGTAGCGGATCGGGCTGGCGATATCGAGGTAGCTGCTGGCGAAGAGGTTCCAGATGTCGTCGGCACTGACTTCGCCGCCGTGGGTGTCGGTGTGCTTCTGCACGACGCCCGAAAACTCGACCTGGAGGCGGCGCGGCATGATGACCCCATGTTCAGTTTCCATGAGGTAGGCGATGCCGCCCTTGCCCGACTGGCTATTCACGCGAATCACCGAGTCATAGCTGCGGCCCACGTCGGCCGGGTCGATTGGGAGGTAAGGCACTGCCCACGTCTCATCCGCCTTTTGAGCAGAGAACCCCTTCTTGATGGCGTCCTGGTGGGAGCCGGAGAAGGCCGTGAAAACGAGATCCCCGACGTATGGGTGGCGCGGATGGATCGGGAGCTGGGTACAGTGTTCGTAGGTGCGGGCAACGGCGTTGATGTCCGAGAAATCAAGCTGCGGATCGACGCCTTGCGTGTGCATGTTGAGGGCGAGGGTGACGAGGTCGACGTTGCCGGTGCGCTCGCCGTTGCCGAAAAGGCAGCCCTCGACGCGGTCGGCCCCGGCCATGAGGCCAAGCTCGGCGGCGGCGACGGCGGTGCCGCGGTCGTTGTGCGGGTGGAGGCTGATGATCACGCTGTCGCGGCGCTCGAGGTTGCGGTGCATCCACTCGATCTGGTCGGCGTAGATGTTGGGCGTCGCGATCTCGACCGTGGTCGGGAGGTTGAGGATGACCTTTCGCTGTGGCGTCGCACCCCAGGTTTCGGTGACGGCGTCGCAAACTTCCTTGGCGAAATCGAGCTCCGTGGCGGTGAAGAGTTCCGGGCTGTATTCGAGGGTGATCTCGGTCTCCGGCATCTCGTCGGCGAGGCTGCGGATGAGACGCACGGCGTCGGTGGCCATGGTGACGACTTCCGCCTTGCTCATGCCGAAGACGTTCTCGCGGAAGGTTTTGCAGGTGGCGTTATAGACGTGGACAATGGCCTGCTTGGCGCCCTTAAGCGATTCCATGGTGCGGCGGATGAGGTGCTCTCGGGCCTGGGTAAGCACTTCGATACGAACGTCGTCCGGGATGTGGCCGCCTTCGATGAGCTGGCGCACGAAGCCGAATTCGGTTTCCGAGGCGGAAGGGAAGGCGATTTCGATTTCCTTAAAGCCGATGGCGCAGAGCGTCTTGAACATGCGCATCTTCTTTTCGGCATTCATCGGCTCGAACAGCGCCTGGTTGCCGTCGCGCAAATCTGTGCTCATCCAGATCGGGGCCTGAGTGATGGTGCGGCCCGGCCACTGGCGGTCGACGAGATTGACCGGCGGGAAGGGGACGTATTTGGCTTGGGATGGCTGCATGGTGTTGCTCCGGGAAAGTCTTTTGCGATGGCGAAATCTTACTTAAAAGCGCCCGGCAGGTGCTTGCAAATTCCGCTTTGTTTTTCATGAAAATGGGCAGAAAATTGCGTCATATAGACTATATGAGCAATTAAATGCAGCTTGATCGTTATGACCGGGAAATTCTCGCCATCCTGCAGGCTGATGGGCGCATCAGCAACCAGGATTTGGCCGACCGTATCGGCCTGTCGCCCTCGCCCTGCTTGCGACGGGTGCGGGCGCTGGAAGAGTCCGGACTGATTGCCGGCTATCGGGCCTATCTCGATGCCAAAAAGCTGGGACTGTCGCTGATGGCCTTGATCGGCATCTCGATGGACCAGCATACCCCCGAGCGCTTTGCCAATCTGGAGCAGGCGATTGCCGATATTCCCGAAGTGCTGGAGTGCCTGCTGATCACCGGCCAGCAGTCGGACTACCAGTTGAAGGTCGTCGTGCGCGACATGGATGCTTACCAGGATCTGTTGCTGAACAAGATCACGCGAATCCAGGGCGTGACTGGCGTGCACACCAGTTTTGTGCTGCGCCGCGTGGTTGAACGTTTCTCACTGCCGTTGTCCGGGGTCTGAACTTTAGCGAGCGACGAGCGGCAGCCACGGCAGGGCGTCGCTCGACAGGGCTTCGTCGCGATGCCGCGGTTCCTGCCAAGGGCGGTCGGCGGCGGTCAGGGCCTTGATACTGATCACCGGTGGTGGCGAACCGACGCTGCCGAAAATCGTTGCAAAGGACACATCGGCGGCGTCGCGCCCGGCGCCGATGCGCACGAAACCCATTGGAATGGCCGTGCCGGACGGATCGAAGAGATACCAGCGCTGTTCGAGGAAGACTTCGACGTAGGCGTGAAAATCGGTCGGACCGAGTGCCGGGTCCGCGCCGTAGTCGATGCCGGTGGTGAAGCGCGCCGGAATGCTCAGCGCCCGACAGAGGGCGATCATCAGGTGCGCAAAATCACGGCAGACACCGGTTCGTTCAGTCAGCGTATCGATTGCCGAGGTCGTCGAACTGCTGCTCGCGCTTTTAAAGACGACATGATTGCGCACCCAGTTGCAGATGGCTTCGACGCGACGATAGCCTTTGGGCAGATGGCCGAATTCACGCATTGCCAGTTGTGCCAGACGGTCTGACTGGCAGTAGCGACTCGGGTAGATATAGGTCAGGACAGGCAGAGGAAGGTTGGCGACAGGCGTTTCACCAATTGCATCCGGTGGCGCCGCGAAATGATCGATATCGACAGTTGCGCGATAGCCGACATTGAGCGCCCCCGGACGGGCTGTCAGGCGCAGGAAGCGGGCACCAGTTGCCGGTTCGATTTCCAGTCGGGTGAATACATGCTGATCAATGACCAGCGACTCTTCGACCACGGTCTGGCTTGCCGTGAGGGCGGCGTGGATGTTGAAGACAAAATCCGCGGCGGGCGGGGTGATCTGGTACTGAAGATCGATACTGAACTGGAGACGGACCATGGCGGGCTCCTGCAAGGATTTGCGTCTTGTTCGACGGTTTCCGGTGAAACCGGATGCGTGAGCTCCGGACGGGTGCAGGAATATATTGCGCTGCAACAGACGATCTTACGGGCTGCAGAGAGGCGAGGCAAGGCGTAATCCGCGACGGCGCGTATAATCCGCCCCGGAAAGTCGGCCAGGCAATCGCTGGACACGAAAGTGTCGGGAGGAAAGTCCGGGCTCCATGGGGCAGGATGCCAGCTAACGGCTGGGTGCTATAAGTCGCAAGACGAAAGTTGAGCGAACCAAGGCAACGGAAAGTGCAACAGAGAATAGACCGCCGATGGCGTCGCAAGACGTACAGGTAAGGGTGAAACGGCGAGGTAAGAGCTCACCGCGTCCACGGTAACGGCGGACGGCACGGTAAACCCCATCCGGAGCAAGACCAAATAGGGAAGCTGAGGCGTGGCCCGCGCTGCTTCCGGGTAGGTTGCTTGAGCCTGTCGGTGACGGCAGGCCTAGAGGAATGATTGCCGAACCTCGCAAGAGGGGAACAGAACCCGGCTTATCGGCCGACTTTCCAACGATCACTGATTTTTGCCCGTTTTCCGGGTTCACCGCAGCTGACCCGCCGTATCATCACTCCATGAGCACACAGATCGAATGGCTGGAAAACGGCCAGACCCGCCGCGCCCGCTGGCGATCCGAAGCCGCTTTGCCGGTGCCGGCTGCGCTGGAATGCGTGCACAGCATCGATCCGGATGCGGCATGGCAGATGCTGGCCGGCGGCGCGGCCATCCTGTGGCGTGGCGACTGGCCGACGGCGCGTCGCCTGCTGCAGGCCTTGACGCAACGGGCCGACCGCGAGGCAGCCAAGGCCTGGCGGGCCAGTCTACCGATGGCACCGGCCAAGGCATTTGCCCGTCATCGCGAGATCCAGGGGCAACGCGCCGCGCTGCTGGCGCGGCTGCTGGTGCCGCTGGGGCCGGACTACAAGCTGCCGCTGAAGCGGGCGCAGGATGTCCGGCTGGCCTGCCGGGACGCCTGGGGCAAGCCGGATGGCAGTAGCAGCGTCGTTGCATTGCGCGAATTGCTGGCGGTGATCAGCGCGCATGAATGGCGCAAGAAAGGCGTGCCGGTCGCGGCGGTGCAAGGCAGTATTCACCCGCACTACGGCGTTTTTTCGCCGGTGCGCGGCGAGTATGTCGATCTGGTGGCGCAGGCGCCGTTGCCAGAAGGCTGCGACCTGGCCTTCGATATCGGCACCGGCTCCGGCATCCTGGCCCTGGTCCTGGCGCGCCGCGGCGTGGCACGGGTGATTGGCACCGATCAGGATCCACGGGCGCTGGCCTGTGCTGCCGAAAATTGCGAAAAACTCGGGTTGACCGCAGCCGTGGCGCTGCAGCAATGTGACCTCTTTCCGGAAGGCCGGGCGCCGCTGGTGGTCTGTAATCCGCCCTGGGTGCCGGCGCAACCGAGTTCGCCCATCGAGTATGCCGTTTACGACCCCGATTCACGCATGCTCCGCGGCTTTCTTGCCGGGCTGCGGGAACATCTGACCGCCGGGGGCGAGGGCTGGCTGATCATTTCCGACCTCGCCGAGCATCTCGGCTTGCGCAGTCGCGACGAGTTGCTGGGCTGGATCGCCGGCAGTGGCTTACGCGTGCTCGGCCGTATCGACACCCGGCCGGTGCATCCGAAAGCCCAGGATGCCAGCGACCCGCTGCATGCCGCCCGTTCCGCCGAGGTGACGTCCTTGTGGCGGCTGGGCGCGGCTTGATTTTTCATGGGGATGGAATAAGGCGGGGGCGGCCGGCGTTCACCTTCATGCAAGCCCCCCAATTCCCAAGGAGAATCCCATGAGAAAAACGACAATCCTCATCGCCGGCAGTCTGCTGCTGATGTTGTCCGCCTGTGCCGGTATGCCGGGTGCGCCGGCAGCACCGGCCATGGTCAGCGATGGTGTGCTGACCGGCAGCAATGGCATGACGCTCTACACCTTCGACAAGGATGCCGCCGGCAACGGCAAGAGCGTTTGCAACGGCCCCTGCGCCACCAACTGGCCGCCGCTGATGGCGGGCGGAAGTGCCACTGCCAGCGGTGAGTACAGCGTCGTGACCCGTGACGATGGCGCGAAGCAATGGGCCTACAAGGGCAAGCCGCTGTACTTCTGGATCAAGGACCAGAAGCCCGGCGACCGCAGCGGCGACGGCGTCAATAACGTCTGGCGTGTCGCCAAGCCCTGAGTGTGATGGATAGCCAGGCCCTGCTCGCCGAAATTCCCCGCCTGCGCCGCTACGCGCGGGCAATGCTTGGCGACCGGGCCGCCGCGGACGACCTCGTGCAGGACACGCTGGAGCGTGCCTGGTCGCGGGCGAGCCAGTGGCGGGCGGGGTCGGATCTGCGCGCCTGGCTGTTCGGCATCATGCACAACCTGCGCGTCGATCAATTGCGCCGGCAGGGCCTCTCGCTGGTCGCGCTCGACGACGAGGTGCTGACCGTGCCGAGTCGGGAAACCCAGGCCGATACGCTGGAGGTCGGCGATCTGGCGACGGCGATGGGCCGTTTGCCGGAGGCGCAGCGGGCTGTATTGCTGCTGGTGGCGCTGGAGGAAATGAGCTACGCGGAAATCGCCGCAACGCTTGGCGTGCCGCTGGGCACCGTGATGTCGCGCCTGTCGCGCGGGCGGGAGCGTTTGCGCGAGTTGCTGGATGCGCCGGCCGGCAAGGCCAAAGGGGCTGACGTGCGCTCGGCTGACCTGCGGGTGGTGAAATGAAACCGGAAGAAATGACTGAAGACGATCTGCACGCCTATGTGGACAATGCCCTGACACCGGCGCAACGGGCGCGGGTCGAGGCGCATCTGGCCGCCTGCTCTGAGGATGCGCTGCGGGTGCGTGCCTGGTCGGCGCAGAAGCAGGATCTGAAGGCGCTGTTTGCGCCGGTGCTCGACGAGCCGCTGCCCGACGCACTGCACGCGCTGACGGTGCAGCCGCTGGCATCTGCGGTGAACCCGGGAAAGCGGCCAAAACCGGGCAATGTCCGCTGGTTGCAGATGGCGGCCGGCGTCGTGCTCGCCGTGCTCGGCGGTTTCGCCGGCTGGTTCGGCCATGCCCAATGGGCGGCCGGTGAACTGCCGACCCAGGCCAAGGTGCCGATGTACCGGCAGGCCGCCGTGGCGCACGTGGTTTTCAGCCCGGACGCCCGGCGTCCGGTCGAGATCGGGGGCGAGCAGGAGGAGGCGCTGGTCAAATGGCTGAGCAAGCGTCTCGGCGTTCCGGTCAAGGTGCCGAAGCTCGGCGCGCTGGGCTACGAACTGGTCGGCGGGCGCCTGTTGCCGGGCAATGCCGGGCCAGTGGCGCAATTCATGTATCAGGAGGCGAGCGGCCAGCGGCTGACGTTGTACGTGACCACCGAAGGCGCCGGCAAGGTGCAGACCGGTTTCCGCTTTGCCCAGGAGGGCGAGATCAACGTCTTTTACTGGCTCGATGGCCGCTTCGGCTACGCCTTGTCCGGCGGCATCGCCAAGGGCGAACTGGCGCGCGTCGCGACCGCGGTTTACGACCAGCTGGAGGCCACGGCGCCGGTCAGGGCGCCCTGAGGATCAACCGACCAGTATCAGGTTATCGCGGTGGATGATTTCCGGCTCGTCCACGTAACCGAGCAGTTCTTCGATGTCCGGCGTCGACTTGCGGGCGATCAGGCGGGCTTCGCCGCTGCCGTAGTTGGACAGGCCGCGGGCGATCTCGGCGCCGTCGGGTGAGACGCAGGCGACCGCCGCACCCCGCTCGAAGTCGCCCTCGATGGCGGTGACGCCAATCGGCAGCAGGCTCTTACCCGACTGCAGTGCCTTGACAGCACCGGCATCAAGCACCAGGCGACCGGCCAGCTGCAGGTGATCGGCGAGCCATTGCTTGCGGGCGGCCAGCGGCTGCGTGGTCGATACCAGCAGCGTGCCCACCGGCTCGCCCGCCGCGAGGCGGATGATCGGGTCGGATTCATGGCCGCTGGCAATCGCGGTGTGGGCGCCGCTGCGCGCCGCACGCTTGGCTGCGATGACCTTGGTGATCATGCCGCCGGTGCCGACGCGGCTGCCGGCGCCGCCGGCCATTGCTTCCAGTGACTCGTCGCCGGCCGTCGCTTCCTGAATCAGCGTCGCGTTCGGTTCCTTGCGCGGGTCGGCGGTGTACAGCCCCTTCTGGTCGGTGAGGATGATCAGGGCTTCGGCCTCGACCAGATTGGCGACCAGCGCGCCCAGCGTGTCGTTGTCGCCGAACTTGATCTCGTCGGTGATCACGGTGTCGTTCTCGTTGATGATCGGCACGACGCCCAGTTCGAGCAGCGTCGTCAGCGTCGAGCGGGCGTTGAGGTAACGCTTGCGGTCGGCAAGGTCTTCATGGGTGAGCAGGATCTGCGCGGTGTTCAGGCCGTGCTTGCTGAATGCAGCCTCATAGGCTTCGACCAGCCCGGCCTGACCGACCGCGGCAGCAGCCTGCTTTTCATGCACCGTCTTTGGCCGGCGCCCCCAGCCCAGACGCTGCACGCCACAGGCGACGGCGCCGGACGAGACCAGGATGATTTCCTTGCCTTCTTGCCGCAACTGGGCAATCTGGCGCGCCCAGTCGGCGATGGCATTCAGGTCGAGGCCGGTACCGTTGTTGGTGACGAGGGCGGAGCCGACCTTGACGACCAGTCGGCGGGCGGAGGCGAGGCGGGTCTGGCTCATGCTTCTTCGGGGGCGGCGGGCGTGTCGTCTTCCGGTTCGTCGATGATTTCCGGGCGGGCCATCTGTTCCAGGGCTTCCGAAATGGCGTAGATCAGCGGTTTGGTCCCTTCTCCATTGATGGCGGCGATGGTGAACACCGGGCCGTCGTACTTGGTCGCCTTCTTGTAGGCCTTAAGGAAGTCCTTCACGGCCTTCTCGCGGTCTTCCTCAGGGATCAGGTCGAGCTTGTTGAGGACCAGCCAGCGCGGCTTGTCAGCCAGAGCCGGGTCGTGCTTGACCAGTTCATTGACGATGGCCTTGGCGTCGCGCACCGGGTTGGAATCCGGGTCGATCGGGGCGATGTCGACGAGGTGGAGCAGGATGCGTGTGCGCTGCAGGTGCTTGAGGAAGCGGATGCCGAGGCCGGCACCGTCGGCAGCACCTTCGATCAGGCCGGGGACGTCGGCCATGACGAAACTTTTCTCGTTATCGACGCGGACGACACCGAGGTTCGGGTGCAGCGTCGTGAAGGGGTAGTCGGCGACCTTCGGGCGGGCGGCAGAAATGGCACGGATCAGCGTGCTCTTGCCGGCGTTGGGCAGGCCGAGCAGGCCGACGTCGGCCAATACGCGCAGTTCCAGCACCAGCTCGAATTCCTCGCCTGGCTCGCCATTGGTCTTCTGGCGCGGCGCGCGGTTGGTCGATGACTTGAAATGCAGGTTGCCGAGGCCGCCCTTGCCACCCTTGGCGATCAGCACCTTCTGGTCATGCTCGGCAAGGTCGGCGACGATTTCGCCGGTGTTGAGGTCGGAAATGACGGTGCCGACAGGCATGCGCAGGATGATGTCGTCGCCGCCGGCGCCGTACTGGTCGGCGCCACCGCCGTTTTCACCGCGCTTGCCAATGAACTTGCGGGTGTAGCGGTAATCCACCAGCGTGTTGATGTTGCGGTCGGCAATGGCGTAGATGCTGCCGCCGCGGCCGCCGTCGCCGCCGTTCGGGCCACCCATCGGGATGTACTTTTCGCGCCGGAACGTCGCCGCACCATTGCCGCCGTCACCGGCCTTCACGTAAATCTTGGCTTCGTCGATAAACTTCATGATCACTTCTTCCTGCCGGCGATCCGGCGTTGATGCCTTATTGGGTCGGGCTCTCGCTGAAAAATCGGTTGAAAGTCCGGGCCGATAAAGCAAAAAGCCCTATCCGGCGGATAGGGCTTTTCATTCCGCGGGGCCGGATTACTCGGCGGCCGGGACGATGGTGACCGTGCGGCGCTTGAACGGGCCCTTGACGGCGAACTGGATCACGCCGTCCTTCAGTGCGAAGAGGGTGTGGTCCTTGCCGCAGCCGACGTTTTCACCGGCGTGGAATTCGGTACCGCGCTGGCGAACGATGATGTTGCCGGCGAGGACGAATTGACCGCCGTAGCGCTTGACGCCCAATCGTTGGGCTTGTGAGTCGCGGCCGTTACGTGAACTACCGCCTGCCTTTTTGTGTGCCATTTAGCTAGCTCCTTGTCTGAACTTAGGCAGCGATCGTGTCGATGCGCAGTTCGGTGTAGTTCTGACGATGGCCCTGACGCTTCTGATAGTGCTTGCGACGGCGCATCTTGAAGATCTTGACCTTGTCGTGACGGCCGTGGGAAACCACGGTGCACTTGACGGTGGCGCCAGCAAGGAAGGGGGCGCCGATCTTCACGGACTCGCCTTCGCCTACCATGAGGATCTGGTCGAGAGTGACTTCTGCGCCAACGTCTGCCGGTATCTGTTCTACTTTGAGTTTTTGGCCAGCGGAAACGCGATACTGCTTACCGCCGGTTTTTATGACCGCATACATGGGTTGGACTCCGAAAATAATACAAAGGGTGCTACAAAGAACCGCGCATTATACGGACTAACGTCGATAAGTCAAAGGGTTTTCAAGGGCTTATGTTAGACTTCCGGCCTTTCGCAAAGGAGCTTTTCATGGCTGAAATCACCACGGCCTCCGGCCTGATCTACGAAGACACCGTTGTTGGCGGCGGCGCCGAGGCCAAGGCAGGCCAGTTCGTTACCGTGCATTACACCGGCTGGCTGACCAATGGCAGCAAGTTCGATTCGAGCAAGGATCGCAACGACCCCTTCCAGTTTCCGCTCGGCCAGGGCCATGTCATCAAGGGCTGGGACGAAGGCGTGCAGGGCATGAAGATCGGCGGTACCCGCAAGCTGACCATTCCGGCGCATCTCGGTTACGGCGCACGTGGCGCCGGTGGCGTCATCCCGCCGAACGCGACGCTGGTTTTCGAGGTTGAGCTGCTCGATCTGCAATGAGCGTTAGCGACGATCCCTGGGCCAAGTGGCGAAAGCCCGACGCCCCGGCCGAGGCGCCGGCGGTAGCCAAACCGGCTGCCGAGCCATCTGCTGCGACCATAGAGACGACGGCTGGCCCCAGGGGCGACCCGGAAAAGCCGGCAAAACGGCCAGCCGCTCGCGTGGCCGACGCCGGTGAAAAACCGGCCGGCACCCTGAGCGTTAACAAGGCGGCCGTAGACCGCGAAGCCGGCGACAAGCCGCCCCGCAAACCCCTGCGTGGTGGCCCGCCGCGAGTGCGCCAGACGCTGCAGGAAAAGCAGGAAGCCGATGCGAAAGCCCGTGCCGAGCGTGCCCAGCGCGAGGAGCGGCCACGCGATGACATGCGTGGCAAGTCCCGCGACAAGCCCTATGACAAGTCCGCCAAACCGCGTGACGAGCGCCGCAGCGCGCCGGCCCGTGGCGAAGGCAAGGCCGATTCGCCGTGGGCAAGGGCTGCAACGCCGCGTCCGGAAGGGCGTCGTGACGATGCGCCGCGTGTTCGCACCGACCGTCCGCCGCGCCGTGAGGCTGACTCCAGGCCAACACCGCCGGCCCGCCCGGCCGGACCGCCGCCGGAAGGCGTGCGCCTGTCCAAAGTGATGTCCGAGCGCGGCCTGTGTTCGCGTCGTGAGGCCGATCTGTGGATCGAACGTGGCTGGGTCTTCGTCAATGGTGAACAGGTGGCGGAGTTGGGATCGCGCATCGACCCGAACGCCGAGATCACCGTCTCGCAGGAAGCGAAAAAAGATCAGGCCAAGGCCGTCACCATCCTGCTGCACAAGCCGGTCGGCTACGTTTCCGGCCAGCCGGAGCCGGGCAGCGTGCCGGCCGTGACGTTGATCACTGCCGAAAGCCAGGTGCCGCAATCCGGTGGCCCGGAATTCAAGCCGTGGATGCTGCGTGGTCTGGCCCCGGCTGGCCGGCTCGACGTCGACTCTACCGGCCTGCTGGTGCTGACCAGCGACGGCCGTGTGGCCAAGCGCCTGATCGGCGAGGACAGCGACGCCGAGAAGGAATATCTGGTGCGCGTTTCCGGCGAGATGATCAAGGGCGGCCTCGAACTGCTGCGCCACGGTCTGGAGCTCGACGGCAAGCCGCTCAAGCCGGCCTGGGTCAAGCAGCTCAACGAGGACCAGCTGCACTTCATCCTCAAGGAAGGCAAGAAGCGCCAGATCCGCCGCATGTGCGAACTGGTCGGCCTCAAGGTCATCGGCCTCAAGCGCGTCCGCATCGGCCGCATCCGCTTGGGCGACCTGCCGATGGGTCAGTGGCGTTTCCTCCGCGAGGACGAAGCCTTCTGATTTTCGGCGGTTTTCCAGGTTCACCGTAGCAGATCAAAAAACGCCGGCAGGGTGACCTGACCGGCGTTTGTTTTGGTCTGCCGGTCGGTGTCAATCAGGCTTGCTGCGCTCCAGTCGTTTGAGATCGAAACCGCGCGCCGCCAGTCGTGCCAGCAGTGCGTCGTAGGCCCCGGCATCGACCGTTGGTGTGCGGGCAAGTATCCACAGGTAGTCCCGGCCCGGTTCGCTGATCGCCACCAGCTGGTAGGCTTCGTCGAGGTCGATCACCCAGTAATTGCCCCAGACGAAGGGCAGGAAGGACAGCCACGCCGGGGCAAAACGCACCTGCAGCTTCGGCGAGGTCAGCGGCCCGATCTGGCGTGCCAGACCCATCGCTTCGATGGTTTCGCCGTCGGCCGTGCGGCAGCGGTTGGTGACCGATACCTGACCGGCCTCTGCCAGCCGGTAATCCGCCCGCGTGCCCTGCGCACATTTGCGCTGGAACCAGTTCGGGTATTTGGCAATTTCGTACCAGGTGCCCATGTAACGCGGGACGTCGAGGGTGGCGATGGTTTCCAGCGGGGCGCTGGCGTTGCCACGCTCCTGAGCGCTGGCGGTGAAGGGGAGGGTGAGGGCGCCGAGGAGCAGCAGGGTGGCGAGTTTTATTTTCATGCGGCTACGACAACGGTGATGTCATTCCGGTTTCGTATGCAGGCAGAAAAAGTGTTCATGGCACAGTCCCTGTTTTCCTGCCAAAGCTTGCTAAGGGATTGAAAACAGCTTTTTCTTCTCGTAAGTGAACTCGTCTTGCTTAATGGCGCCGGAATCGAGAAGTGTCTTGAGTCTTTCCAGTTTGGAGATATTGTCACCGGAATTCACTTGTGTTGAATTCTCTAATGATGCAACACACTCAAAAACGAGTTCAGCACGCGGGAAGTTGCCTAGAACGTGCAGGCCTGTCGAACGTGACTCCTCAAGAGTGCGCATTTTCTTTCCGTTGCTGGAGCAGAACCGACTGGCTCGCTCATAAGCATCTCCCATTTGGGCGTCTGCGGTAGAGAAGCCAGTGGCGGCTTGGTTGAACACCCGGAACGACTCTACGCCTTTGGTTGGTTTGTTGAGCGTATCGGTTCTGCCTGAATAGACAGCCCCTTCAAAACCTGAAGGGTTTTTTGCTGAGGAAATAGGGCCGCTAATTCCACAACCGGAAACTAATGTTGTGCTGGTGAGGATCGCTACGAGGATCAAGCGCATAGGAAATTGAGCGGGTTATTGGCGGGCAAATTAAAGGATGGAGTAACTAGAAGGGGACAGACCACTGTTTTTCTCTGCTTAGCTCTTCATGAAGCCAGCCCGGATCCAAATCAGCACCATTTGGCCACGTGAGTACCCCGAGTTCCACCGAAACCTGATTGAAAAAATCCTGAGAAGCCAGTGGGGCATAAATTCCCGGATTGTCGCTGCTTAGAATCCGGCTGCAATCAACGATACCGGCTGTGCCATCACGAAACGAGACGGCCAGCCTGAAGTCGGGAAGGACGGTTACCGCCTGGATTCGCCATGGGGCTGCGGGGATTACTCCAGCGGTTGAATTTTCCTGGGTGGCTGTTTGGCTTGGCATAGGTTCCAGTCCTCCATGAGTTCTGTGCGATGCTCAATGGCTCATTCGATAGTGAGATTTAGGGCGCGCTTGGGTAGGTGTCCGACGATGACTTCCAATGTGCGGATGTCAATTTGCGCTTCATGCTCTCCATACATGGCATGAAAGTGCGGCGGGGCGTGTTCACGCCAAAACATCTGGATGACAATGCCGAAGAACTGACTGATCGTAGGCATGGGGGTTCCTGAGTCAGGGGGCTAGGGGGCTAAGCCCCCCCTGCCAAATCAGGCCTTCGGACGGACCGGCGGCATCATCAGGCATTCGCCGTCGATGACGGTCTTGCCGGCGACGGTGCAGACGGTGTCGAGGATGACGCGGTTCTTCTCGACGTTCACTTCGCGCACGGTGACGGTGGCGGTGACGGTGTCGCCCGGCTTGACCGGAGCCTTGAACTTGAGGGTTTGCGACAGGTAGATGGTGCCGGGGCCGGGCAGCTTGTTGGCGAGCGTGGCCGAGATGAAGCCGGCGGAGAGCATGCCGTGGGCAATGCGGGTGCCGAACATGGTGCCCTTGCAGTATTCCTCGTCGAGGTGGGCCGGGTTCACGTCGGTGGAGATGCCGGCGAACATGATGATGTCGGCTTCGGTGACGGTCTTGGACGTGCTGGCGGACATGCCCGGCGTCAGCTGGTCGATGTAGTAAGTCATGCTGTGCTCCTGTGGGTTATGTGAATTGGAAGCGGAACTTTAGCATGCAGGCTGCCGGCCGGAATTGCCGGCTGCGATTTTGGGCGATTTTCCGGGTTCACCGCAGCAGGCCGCTTTGCCAGCCTTTTATTCGGCCCGCAGTGCAGCAACGGGGTCGAGGCCGGCGGCGCGGCGGGCGGGCAGGACGCCGGCGGCGAGGCCGATGGCGATGGCCAGCCCTTCGGCCATGAGGACGAAGCTGAGCGGGGTGTGCACCGGCAGCGCGGGCAGCAGCAGGTGGATGAGCTGCGCCAGGCCGATGCCGAGCAGCAGTCCCATCAGGCCGCCGAGGGTGGAGAGGGCGATGGCTTCGCCGAGGAAGAGGCCGAGGATGGTGCGGCGGCGGGCGCCGAGGGCGACGAGCAGCCCGATTTCGCCGGTACGCTCGCTGACGGCGATGGTCATGATGGTGACGATACCGACGCCGCCGACCAGCAGCGAAATGCCGCCCAGCGCCCCGACGGCCAGCGTCAGCACGTTGAGGATGTTGGAGAGCGTGGACATCATCTCTTCCTGAGTCACCACCGTGAAATCCTCGCGGCCGTGGCGTTCGATCAGGTGTTTTTTCAGCGCGGCAGCAACGGTCGTGGCCGGCGCGCCGTCTTCCAGCGCGAGGTTGATTTCATCGACGCCTTCGCGGTTGAACAGCTCCTGGCCGCGGGCGGCGGGGATGAAGACGGTGTCGTCGAGGTCGATGCCGAGGAACTGCCCCTTCGGTTCCATGACGCCGACGATGCGGAAGTGCAGGCCGCCGATGCGCAGGCGCTGGCCGAGCGGGCTGTCGGCGCCGAACAGTTCGTCCTTGACCTTGGCGCCCAGCACGACGAAGGCGCGGGCACTGCCGGCATCGTCGGGCGGCAGGAACTGGCCGCTGCGCACCGTCGATTTGAATACCTTTTGCGACTGGCTGGTGACGCCATAGACCAGCGTCCGCCGTGTACGGCCGTTGCCTTCGACTTCTGCATTGCCGCGGATATTGGGCGTGACGGCGATGACATGCGGCAGCCGCTCCAGCGACTTCGCGTCTTCCAGCGTCAACGGCCGAGCACTGGAAGGCAGGCCGGAGGGGGCGCCGCCGGTCTTGGTCTTGCCCGGCATGACGCTGACGTTGTTGGTGCCGAACTGGCTGAATTCGCCGAGCACGAAGCGGTGGATGCCCTCGCCGATGGAAGTGAGCAGGATTACCGACGCGATGCCGACGGCGATGCCAAGCAGCGTCAGGAAACTGCGCAGACGCTGGGCGGTGACGGCACGGACGGCGAGGCTGAGGGAGTCGGCGAGGAGCATGGAAGTTCGTCATCCCCGCGCAGGCGGGGATCCAGTGCGTGCTGCGAGGGGTTTGCTGGATTCCCGCGTTCGCGGTAATGACGGGGTTCGCGGCATCGGGGTCATCTCAGTGCTTCATCAAGGCCTGCACCGGGTCGAGCCGGGCGGCACGGCGGGCGGGCATGACGCCGAAGAGCAGGCCGGTGCCGAGTGCAGTGGCCAGCCCGGCGATCACTGCCCAGTCCGGCGGATAGGCAGGAAAGACCGGAAAGGCCTGGCGCAGGGCGAAGGCGCCGGCCTGCCCGAGCAGGTAGCCGAGCACGGCGCCGACGGCGGAGAGCATGGCGGCTTCGGCGAGGAAGGCGCGGCGGATGTCGCTGCCGCTGGCGCCGAGCGCCTTGAGCAGGCCGATTTCGCCGGTGCGCTGGGTGACGGCGACGAGCATGACGTTCATCACCAGAATGCCGGCCACCGCCAGACTGATCGCCGCAATGCCGGCGACGGCCAGCGTCAGCGCGCCTAGCAGACGGTCGAAGGTGGCGAGGACGGCGTCCTGGGTGATGACGGTCACGTCTTCCTCGCCGCGATGGCGTTGCTTGAGCGTGTTGAGCACCGATTCCTTGGCGACCGGGATGGCATCGCGGCTGCTGGCTTCGACCAGCACGCGGAACAGGGTGTTGCTGTTGAACATCGCCTGCGCCAGCGCGACGGGAACGATCACCAGTTCGTCGGTATTCATGCCCAGCCCCTGGCCGGTGGGCTTGAGGACGCCGACGATGCGCAGCCGCCGGTCGCCGACGCGGACACGCTGGCCGAGGGCGGGCGTGCTGCCGAAGAGTTCTTCCTGAATCTTGGCGCCGATGACGGCAACCGGCGCGCCGCGGTTCCAGTCGTCGTCCGGCAGGGCGTCGCCCTGTCCGATCTCGAAATTGCGGATGGCGAAATAGTCGCGGGCGGTGCCGGCAACCATGGTTTCGCGCAGCCGGCCGCCGGCGCTGATTTCCGAGGTGCCGACGGCAAGCGGTGCGACGCGGGCAACGGCCGGCAGGCGGCGCAGGCTGCCGGCGTCGTCGATGGTCAGATCGCGCGGCGTGCTGGTGATGGCGGTGGCCGGGTTGAAACCGCCGGTGCCGGAGCGGCCGGGGAGGACGATGACGAGGTTGGTACCAAGCGAGGAAAACTGGCTGACCACATAGCGCCGGGCGCCGTCACCGAGCGCGGTGAGGACGACGACGGCGGCGACGCCGATGGCCATCGCCAGCACCGACAGCGCCGTGCGCGCCGGATAGCCGGTGGCGGCGGCGCGGGCGAAGTGCAGGGTGTCGGCGAGGCGCATCTGCGGTCAACCCGGAAAAGTGGCGAAAATCGGGTGTTTTGCCATGGGCCTGCCGGTCATGTTTCGGCGGCGGAGTCGGACTTCAGGTGGCCGTCTTCCATCATCAGCCGCCGCCGGGCGCGAGCGCCGAGGCTGGCGTCGTGGGTGACGATGATCAGCGTCACGCCGCGGGCGTTGAGCGCTTCGAGCAGGTGGATGACCTCGTCGCCGGTGTGGCGGTCGAGGTTGCCGGTCGGCTCGTCGGCCAGCAGCAGCGGCGGCTGCATGATGGTGGCGCGGGCGATGGCGACGCGCTGGCGCTGGCCGCCGGAGAGTTGGTCGGGCTTGTGGTCGGCGCGGTGGTCAAGGCCAAAATCCTTGAGTGCCTGCGCGACGCGCCGCTGGCGCTCGGTCGCCGGGATGCCGGCCAGCGTCATCGGCAGGGCGATGTTTTCGGCGGCGGTCAGGCGCGGCACGAGATGAAAGCTCTGGAAGACAAAGCCGATCTTGGCGCTGCGCACGGCGGCCTGTTCGTCGGGCGACAGCGTCGTCACGTCGCGCCCATCCAGCCGGTAGGTGCCGGCCTGCGGGCGGTCGAGCAGGCCGAGCAGGTTGAGCAAGGTCGATTTGCCGGAGCCGGACGGGCCCATCACCGCGACGTATTCGCCAGCGTTGATCTGCAGGTTGAGACCGGCCAGTGCGTGGACCGTCGTGTCGCCGAGCAGGAAGCTGCGGTCGATGCCGGCAAGTTCGATCAGTGGCATTGGGGCGGTCGCTTATTTGCCGGCAGTGCTGGCGGCTTTGTCGGCCGGCTTGTCTTCAGGCTTTACCTTGGCGCCGGCCTTGATCCCGGCGCGCTCCAGCGAGGTGGCGATGCGTTCGCCGGCTTTCAGGCCATCGAGGATCTCGGTGTATTCCCAGTTGGCAACGCCGGCCTTGACCACGCGGGCCTCCAGCTTGCCACTGTCGGGGTTGTGGACCAGCACCTTGCTGCCTTCCTGCAGGGCGGCGGTGGGGATGCGCAGCACCTGTTCACGGGTGTCGCGGACGATTTCGACATCGGCGCTGTAGCCGACGAGCAGGCCGGCGGCATCGGCCGGTTCAGCGAAATCGACCTCGATGTCGACGGTGCGTGCCTGTTTCTCGACCGCCGAGACATAGGGCGCAACGCGCCGCACCTTGCCGGCGAGCACCTTGCCCGGCAGGGCGTCGAGGGTGATGCGCACCGGCTGGCCGGGGACGATCTTCGGGGCATCGACTTCGTCCATCGGCGCCTTGACGTAGAGGCAGCTGTCGTCGATCAGGTCGATGGCCGGCGGCGTCGGGACGCCGGGGGGCGAAGGCGTCGAGTATTCGCCGAGTTCGCCGACGATCTTGGCGATGGTGCCGTCGAAGGGGGCGTAGAGCGCGACGCGCCCCTGCTCGCTGCGCGTCGCCTTGAGGCGGGCCTCGGCCTGGGTGATGTCGGCGCGGGCAGTGTTGCAGGCGGCGCGACGCACTTCGGCATCGGTGCGGGCGCTTTCTTCGCGGCTGGGGGAAACGAAGCCTCTGGCGCGCAGTTCGGCTTGCCGTTTTGCCTCGTTTTCCGCGTTCACCGCAGCAATGCAGGCTTCCTCGCTGCGCCGGGCAGCCAGCGCCACCTGCGCTTGCGCGAGGCCGGCGTTGGCCTGCTGGTCGTCATTCCACAGCTTGAGCAGCAGTTGCCCTTTCTTCACCTTGTCGCCTTCCTTGACAGCGAGGATTTCGATGCGGCCGCCCATGATGGTGGAGAGCTTGGTGCGCTGGCAGGCTTCGACCGTGCCGGCGCGGGTGTTGGCGAGCGTGGCTTCGACTTTGCCGGTGCCGACTTCGCTGACGACGACGGGCAGTGGCTTGGGACGGGTGATCCAGAACAGGCCGCCGGCCAGGGCGGCAATGATGACGATGATGAGGGCAAGGCGGCGCATGGCGGCTTTCTAGCGGAATCCCGGCAACCAGCCGGACTGGGCATGCCCCGACGCGGCTTCGAGACTGCCTTGGTAGAGGGCTTCGATGACCGGCGGCTCGCGCCAGGGTTCGTTCATGAAGGTGAGTCCGATTTCTTCAACGGTGCGGCCCGACCAGTAATGCTCGGCAACCTCGTCGAGCGCCGACAGCGACAGGCTGTGCGGCAGGCGCAAGTAGTCAAGCCAGCTGGCGTCGTGGAAGGAGCAGATGTAGGCGCCCTTGGTCTTGGCAAAGGTCAGGTCCTTGCCGAAGACGCGTTGCGGATGCTTGTGGCGGAAAGTCATCGCGTCGGTGCGCGTGGCGAAGAGCAGCAGCGCGTGCAGGCGGCTGGGGAAGTGGTTGTAGCGACGCTGGCGGAAGTATTCGAGATGGTATTCGGCGAAGTAATTCTGCACCGACAGCAACTGGTCGCCCGGCGTCGGGTCGCCGCCTTCGGGGGCGGCCAGCGTGGCGCCGAAAGGACTGCCCTTGAGGATGTCCCAGCCCGGCAGTTCGGCACCGGGTTCGAGCCAGCAGAAGAGCTCGAGGGTGGCGGTGTCTTTGATCAGGTTGTCCATGATCCGTCGGTGAGGGGCAATGTGCCTATTCTGAACGAATGACCGGCAAAGTCCAGCCTCGTAGCCGGCACAAGGCATTGAGGGAAGGCCTCTCACCCCCAAAGACGAGGACGTTGCCGAAAAATTGGCATATCATGCAGCTTTGATTCAAATTGCATTTCGAGGGGTGTTTTTTGAACCGGGGTGATGTCATCGAACCGCAGATGAGCAGGAGAGGCGCGTGACACTGCGCAAACTCTTTCTGCTGCTCAGCGCCGCCATCACGGCGATGCTGCTGGCGATTGGTGGCGTGACGCTGGGCGCGCTCGGCGCCTTCAATGCTGTGACACAGGCCGAACAGCACCGGCGCGACTCGATGCGCTTCGTCGAGGAACTGCGTGAGGAGGTCGACCTCCTCGGGCGTTTGGTCAGTTCCTACGTCAGCACCGCCGACCCACGCTTCCTGCTCTATTACTACGATATTCTCGCTGTTCGTGAGGGCAGCAAGCGTGCGGTCGAGAAATGGCCGGCCAGTTACTGGGAACAGGTCGTTGCCGGTACCCGGCGTTACCAGCCGGCATTGGCCGAGCCTGGACAAACCCTGGCTGAACGGGGCAGCTGGCTGGGGCTGGAATCGCGTGAGCAGCACGTGCTGCGACGGGTTTTCCAGCAGACCGAGCAGATGAAGCAGACCGAGCAGGTGGCCTTTGCTGCGACGCAAGGTCTGTACGATCCCAACAAGCGCGAGTTTGTCTCGGAGAGTAAGCCGCAGCCGGCATTTGCAGCGCGAGTGCTGCACGAAAACCCCTATCTGCAGGAGCGTGCCGAACTGGCGCTGGCGGTCGAGGAACTGGCGGCGCTGGTTGATGCCCGAACCGCCGGACGCACCGATGATGCCGCGGCGCTGCTACAGCGCTGGATCATTGCCGGGCTGATCCTGTTGCTCGGCACGCTGGTGCTGCTGGTCTTCAGTTATCTCTACCTGCGCCGGCATCTGCTGAATCCGCTGACGGCACTGCACCAGACAGCCGAAGCACTGGCTGAGGGCGATTTCACGGCGCGGGTGGGCGATCTGCATGGCGTGGCCGAAGTGCATTCGCTGGCCGGGACGATGGATGCCATGGCCGACGCGGTGAACAGCGACATCGCACGGCGCGAGGCGAATGCTGCGGCATTGAGCGAAGCCCGGGCGCGGGCCGAGGTGGCGGCCGAGGCGAAGTCGATGTTCCTCGCCAACATGAGCCACGAAATCCGGACGCCGATGAACGCCATTCTCGGCATGGCCTATCTGGCGATGAAATCCGGCCTGCCGCCGCGTCAGCACGACTATGTTTCCAAAATCCACGGTGCAGCCCGTTCCTTGCTAGGGATCCTCAATGACATCCTCGATTTCTCGAAGATCGAGGCAGGCAAGGTGCAACTCGAATCGACCGCCTTCGACGTCGAATCGGTGGTCCAGAACGCGCTTTTCATGGTGCAGCAACGTGCAGAGGGCAAGCGCGTCGAGCTGATCCTCGACTACCGGCTGAGCGGCGATTTTCCCGATCTGCAGGGTGATCCGCTGCGGATCGGCCAGGTATTGATCAACCTGCTGTCGAACGCAGTCAAATTTACCGAGGCAGGCCATGTGCGGCTGGTGGTTGACCAGTTGGGACAGGGTGAAGCAACGCGGCGGGTGATGTTCCGTGTTGAGGATACCGGCATCGGCATGAGCCCGGAGCAGTTGGGGCGACTGTTTCAGGAATTCACCCAGGCCGATGGCTCGACGACGCGGAAATTCGGTGGCACGGGCCTCGGTCTGGCGATTTCAAAACGGCTGGTCGAGGCCATGGGCGGCGACATTCGCGTCGATAGCGTCCTCGGGCGCGGGAGTGCCTTCCAGTTCATGGTTGAGCTGCCGGTGGCGGTTAGCACACCGGCTTTAGCACCGCAGCTGTTTGGTTGCCACAAGACGCTGGTGGTGGACGACTATGCCGCAGCGCGCGAAAGCATGGCCGGCATCCTCGTCTTGCAGGGCTGTGCTCGTGTCGATGTCGCCGCCAATGGTCAGGAGGCAATGGCCAGATTGCGCGATGCGGCGGCGACTGGCCAGCCCTACGATTTGTTGCTGCTCGACTGGATGATGCCGGACCTGTCGGGTGGCGAAGTGATTCGTCAGGCACGCGCGGAGGGCTTGCCGCTGCCCTTGCGGACGGTGATCGTATCCGCCGCTGACGCCGCCCTGCTGCGTGCAGAGCCGGAGTTGTCGGAAGTCGCCGATGTCATCCAGAAGCCGCTGCTGCCGAACGTGCTGCGCCGCCTCTGTGGATGCGAGTCGGCCTCGGGGCTGGTCGCGGCGGTGGAAGCGCAGCGTCCGCTGGCCGGTGTCCGTTTGTTGCTGGTAGAGGACAACCTGTTGAATCGCGAAGTAGCGCTCGATGTGCTGGGCGAATGGGGCGCGCAGGTGGATGTTGCGGTCGACGGCGAAAATGCGCTGAAAACGCTGTTCTCGCAGCGGCCAGAAACCTATCAGGCGGTGCTGATGGATATCGAAATGCCGGTGCTCGATGGTATCGAGGCAACGCGTCGGCTGCGTGCCGATCCGCGTTACGCCAATCTGCCGGTGATCGCCATGACCGCCCACGCCCTGGGCGAGGACCTGAGTCAGGCACTTGCGGCCGGAATGAATGGGCAGATCACCAAACCGTTCGAACCTGATGCGCTGCTGGCCAGCCTGCGCGCCTTGCAGACATCGCCGGCAGCCATGGCGGCCAGTGTGGCGACCTCGGCTTCGGAACAGCAGTTTCTCGACGCGCTGGCGCAGGTGCCGGGACTGGATGCCGAGACCCTCGGGCGGCGCTTCGCCGGGCGCATGGGTTTTCTGGCGCGCGCGATGCAGCACTTTGCCGAGGATGCGCGAGGCTTTATCACCCGGCTGCGCGCTGCCCTGATCCAGGGCGATCTCGACGGGGCGCGGCGTCAGGCACATAGCTTCAAGGGACTTGCCGGTACGTTCGGCCTGACAACACTGCAAGCCGCCGTGTTGTCGCTGGAGGGGGTGGTCAAGAGTGGCAATCTGGAACCGGCGGGTGAGATCGCAGCCGTCGACGAGTTGCTGCAGAGCATTGTGCCGGCGCTGGTGGCCTTGCCGGCGAGCGTTGGTGAAAGCGCTCCCCGGGTTCATCGCAGCGAGGCTTACGAGGTTGCGCTGGCACGCTTGAGGCAACGTCTGTCGGAGGGCGATGGCGAGGCGGAGGATCTCTGGTTGACGTTGCGCGACGAGTACGGCGTCCGCAATTCGCCGCGCTTGCGGGCGGCGCTCGATCGTGCCATTGACCAATGGAGTTTCGACGAGGCGCTGACCCTGCTCGATGCGGGTGCTCACAAAGGAGGCGGCCAATGATGCAGGACAACCGGTCGACGGTGCTCGTCATCGACGACACACCCACCAACCTCAGTTTGCTCAACCAGCTGCTACGCGAGCATTACCGGGTCAAGCTGGCCAACAGCGGGCAACGCGGGCTGGCGCTGGCCGAAGCGGCGCCGCCGGATCTGATCCTGCTCGATGTGATGATGCCCGAGATGGACGGCTATGCGGTCTGCCGGGCCTTGAAGGCGAACCCGGCGACGGCCGGTGTGCCGGTGATCTTCCTCACCGCCAAAACCGAAACCGCTGACGAGGAACTGGGCTTTGAGCTTGGCGCCGTCGATTTCATCCACAAACCGATCGCGCCGTCGATTGTTCTGGCGCGGGTGCGGACGCATCTCCAGATCAAGGTCTGGCAGACCTTCCTTGAGGATCAGAGCGCCTGGCTGCAGGGAGAGGTCGATCGCCGCGTCAACGAGGTTCTGCAACTGCAGGAGGCCTCGATCCGGGTTATGGTGTCGCTGGCCGAATTTCGTGACGAGTGCACTGGCAATCATATCCGCCGGACGCAGACCTATGTCCGTCTGCTCGCCGAACATCTCAGCCGACTGCCGCGCGATGCCGACTTCCTGACGGCGGAGCACATCGACCAGATCGCCAAGGCCGCACCGCTGCACGATATCGGCAAGATCGCGATCCCGGATCACATCCTACTCAAGCCGGGCAAGCACACGGTCGAGGAATTCGAGATCATGAAGACGCACTGCGTCAAAGGCGAGAGCATGCTCGCCCGGACGCGGCACGAAATGGGCGAGGGCAACCTGATGCTGCTCTTCGCAAGCCAGATCGCCCGCAGCCACCATGAACGCTGGGATGGCAGCGGCTACCCCGACGGGCTGGCCGGCGAGGAAATCCCGCTCGCTGCCCGCCTGATGGCGGTGGCCGATGTCTACGACGCGCTGCGCTCACGCCGCCCCTACAAGGAGCCGTTCAGCCACGAGGCGGCGGTCGCGCTGGTGGTCGAACAGCGCGGCCGGCATTTCGATCCGGCACTGGTAGAGGCGCTGTTGGCGATGGCGGGGGAGTTTGAACGCATAGCCAGCCAACTGGCGGATGAAGGCCCGGATACCCTTTGCGAGACGCAGCCATGAATGGATTTCTCCCCCGTTTTCTGTCGTTGACCGTGCTGGCTGCGCTCAGCGCAAGTTCCCTGGCCATGGACTTCAACGTCTCCGGTTTCGGGACGGTTGGCTTCGCCCAGTCAAACAAGCCCTACCATTACCAGCGCTTTATCGACGAGGAAGGGACCTTCACCCGGGATTCGATTCTCGGCGTGCAGGCAGATGTCAAATTCACCTCGCAACTCGGCGCGACGGTTCAGGGCAAGCTGGCACCTTCGTCGGAGAGCGACCGCCGTTGGGATGCCACCCTTTCCTGGGCCTTCGTGTCATGGCGCCCGACTGACGAGTGGCTGGTCCGCGCCGGCAAGTTGCGCCTGCCCTTCATGCTCAACACCGAGAATGCGGATGTCGGTGCCACCTATGATTTTGCCCGCTTGCCGATGGAGGTGTATTCGATCGCCCCGACCACCGATGTCGTCGGTCTGAGTATCAGCAAGACCTGGCTGGGCGAAAAGGTGGACTGGACGCTGGAGGGCTATACCGGGCGGACTGAGGGACACTGGCGCTACTACGGCCGCGAGATTCGCGATGGCAGCAACACACCGGGCAGCTGGTTTCTGCCGATCAAGATCAAGAGCAGCGGCCTCGTTCTGACAGCAAAAACGAGTGATGACGTTTTTCGCGCCGGGGTGCATGAGGTCGAGGTGGCCCGGGTTGGTTCGAAAACCGGGACCGATATCGTCCGCAATGCGACGCCGATTCCTGGCGTCGGGATCTACAACTTCGCGCCGGGTGGTGTCGAAAAACTCATCGTGCCGGTCTACAACCTGGGTGCGTCCGTGTTGTTGCCTCAGGCGGTGCGTGTCACTGGCGAATATGCGCTTATCCGGGTTAATAGTGCGAGTGAGGGACTTAGTCGCTGGGGGGCGTATCTTTCGGTGTCGCGACGTTTTGGCGAATGGATGCCGTATGTCTATTTCGCGAAAATGAAGTCAACAGACGGTGCGTTGGAGCAATGGAAGCGGATTAACGGCAACGTGTTGCCGCCGCCGTTGGCGCATCTGAATCCGACACAAAAATTCCTGGCTGACATCGTCGTGCCCATGGATCAGTCGACGCTGGCGCTGGGCACCTCCTGGCGGGTGTCGGCTAACGGCCTGGTCAAGGCGGAATGGGCGCATGTCCGCACCGGCGTGGCGTCAGGGCTGGTCGATGCGCCAAAGGGCAGTGATAGCGGCGGCCAGCATCTGAATGTCTATTCCGTTTCCTACAATTTCACTTTCTGAGGGGCGGCCATGAAAACGCCCGTGATTCCCCTCGGATTGCTGCTGGTCACCGGTGTGGCGTGCGCCAATGAAGAGGTGGTGGTGATTGCCAGTGGGGCGCTGCCCAAGGTTGATCTGCCGACGCTGCAGCGACTGTACACCGGCCGTATCGTCAGCGTTGGCCAGCAGGCCGCCACGCCGCTCAATCTGTCTGCCGGCGATCCGCTGCGCAAGCGCTTCCTTGAAGGTGTTCTTGGCCAGACGGAGGAGCAGTACACTGGTTACTGGCTGGTCCGACGCTATGTCGGCAAGGGGGCGCCACCGCAGGAGTTCGCGACGGTGGACGAGATGCTCAGGCAACTGGCGTTAACGCCGGGGGCGGTGGCCTATGTGCCGGTGTCGAAGGTGCCGTCCGGCGCCAACATCATTTATCGGGCGGGCGGAAAATAGCGCTGGATTTTTTGCCATGAAGTGCTAATCTGAAAGTGTGTCAGGCGTCGCAGCAAGTCAGGCACGAAGTGGCAGGTTCTGCTGCGTGGTTGGAGAATCTATGGCAGTTTTCGCAGGAAGTAGTTCTTGAGATTACCGTGTCGTACTCCCTGACGGCCCACGATGGCCGAATGCCTTGGCCGAGTGCGCCTTGGCTGCAGTAACCGAAGCCCATGCCTGATACGCATGGGCTTCACGCTTTTTGGAGCACTGAATGAGTATTCAACGTTTTGGCACGACTCAGCGTTATTCCGATAGCGTTGTGCATGCGGGTACCGTCTATCTGGTCGAGGTGCCGGCGACCGATACTGGTGACATCGCGACGCAGACGCAGAGTCTGCTGGCGGGGGTGGATCGTTTGCTGGCGCAGGCCGGGAGCGACAAGGCGCGACTGCTGATGGTGACGGTTTATCTCGCCGATCTGGCGGACTATGATGGCATGAATGCGGTCTGGGATGCCTGGCTGCCTCCAGGGTGCGCGCCGACGCGGGCCTGCGTTCAGGCCCGTCTGGCCCGGCCGGGTTGGCGGGTGGAAATGGTGGTGGTGGCCGCCACATCAATCGTTTCCTGAGTCACTCTCCATTACGTTGGCGGCATCGGCGCTGCAGTCGCAGCCGTGGCCGGCGGCGATCCAGCGGGCGAACAGGCGCGTTAGTAGGCTCTCCGGCAGGGGCAGGCCACCGAGATAGTGCCTGGGGCGCATCAGCAGGCCACAGCGATAGCGGGCTTCGTCAGCTTGCCAAGTGAGTGCCGGACAGGGGCCATGCCGCTGCAGAAAGCGCAGCCGCGCCGCCGGGCAGGTTTCCAGGGCGCAGCAGACGCCGCAGCCGTTGCAGGGTTCGCCCTCGGGCGGTTTTGCCGGTGCGTCGCGATGCAGGTGGATGATCTGTTCGGGCATGCTTATTAATGAACCATGTTCGGCCATAATGTTCAAACACCCGTTGTACAACCAAAGGAGAGTGAGGATGAAGCGTTTGATGGCATCAATGCTTGCCGCCGTGTTTGCTCTGGGCAGTGCCAGCGTGCTGGCCTGTCCGGGCGACAAGGCGAAGGACGAAAAACAGATGAGCACGCCTTCGAAACCGAAGGCTTGAGCTTGCTGCGTGCAAACCCGGGGCGGCTTCGGCCGCCTTTTTTCATGGGCGTTTCAGCAATAATTCCGGGTTCACCGCAGTATTGTTGAGAATGACCGTCCAGTGCAGGTGCGGGCCGGTCGACCTGCCCGTGGCACCGACAGCGCCGATGCGGTCACCGCGTGCCAGGCGCTGCCCTTCGCGTACGTCGATGCGCGAGAGGTGCATGTAGGCGCTGATCAGACCCTGACCATGGTCGATGAAAACGGTGTTGCCGTTGAAGAAGTAATCGCCGGTATCGAGCACAGTGCCGGCTGCCGGCGCACGAACCGGGGCGCCGGTGGGAGCGGCGAAGTCGAGGCCGTTGTGCGGGTTGCGTGGCTGGCCGTTGAAGATGCGGCGCAGGCCGAAACGTGACGACAGGCGCCCGTCGGCGGGGGCATGCAGCACGGTGTCCGGCCGGTCCTTGCTGAACTTTGCCTTGATCGTTTCGGTGTGGGCCTTTTCGCGGGCGATGCGGGCGAGGTCGTCCGGGTCGGGATCGACCTTGCGCTGATCCTTGATGGTCAGGCGTTGTTCCGGGTAATTGTGCGGCCGGATGGCGACGCTGTGATCGCTTGCGGTCGACCCGAAAAAGCTGCGAATTTCCAGTTCTCCCGGCAGCGTATCGAGCGGGATGCCCAGCAGCGTAACCCAGCGCCCATTCTCGCGCACCACCGCCAACGGCTGCTCGCCCCATTGCGCGGAAGGGGCGGGTTGGCGATCGCTGCCCAGATCGATCAGGGCGATGCCGCCGGGGACCGGCGTGTGCGGCGGCAGGGCAAGGGCGCTGCCAGCCAGCAGCAAACTGGCCAGGGTCAAGGAGAGTCGAGTGATATTCATGTCGTTTGCCGGCTTGCCCACCATAGACGGAGGCGCAGCCCGATTTCGCTGGTGTAGCCCACCGCAATAAAGCGGATGTTGCCATCCGGTGCGATGATGGCAAAGGCTGGCGTGCCAGGCAGGCCGAAGCGGCGTAACCATTCGCCCCGGGCATCATTGACGGTCGCCCACTGATAGTTGCTGGCCTGCATGTGGCGGGCGACGGCAGCATCATCGCCGGATTGTACGGCGACACTGATCACCGGCCAGTCGGCGTCAATGCTGCTGACGCTGCCAGCGGTGGTCTTGCAGACCGGGCACCATTCGGCCCAGAAGTAGACCAGGCCAGCCTGGTTCGGGTGGCTGTTCTGCCATTCGCGCAGATGGAAGAGGTTGCCGCCGAGGTCGTGGCCGGAGATGTCCGGTGCCGGCCCGCGGGCCGCATCGCGCAGTTGCCAGAGCTGGAAGGCGGTCAGGACGGCGATGAAGATGGCTGCCTCTACCAGCCAGCGGCGCCAGCGCGGCGTGGCTGGGGTTGCCGTGCTCACCGGCTCACAGCGACTGGGTGTTGAAGGTGTTGCACTGGTTCATGTCACCGCTTTCAAATCCGCGCTTGAACCAGCGTACGCGCTGTGCCGACGAGCCATGAGTGAAGCTTTCCGGAACGATGCGTCCTTGCGCCTGTTGCTGCAGCCGGTCGTCGCCGATGGCGGAGGCAGCAGCCAGGGCCGCTTCCAGGTCGCCGGGTTCGAGCACATTCTTCATCGTATCGGTGCGCTTGCCCCAGACGCCGGCCAGACAGTCCGCCTGCAGTTCAAGTCGCACCGACAGCGCATTGCCTTCGCGTTCGCTGACCCTTTGCCGGGCCTGATGCACCTTGTCGGAAATCCCCAGCAGGTGCTGAACGTGATGCCCGACCTCGTGCGCAATCACATAAGCCTGCGCGAACTCGCCGGGGGCCTTGAAGCGGCTCTTCAGGTCGTTGAAGAAGCTGAGGTCGATGTAGACCTTCTGGTCGCCCGGGCAGTAGAACGGGCCCATGGCCGACTGGCCGGTACCGCAGGCGGTTGGCGTGACACCGGAGAAGAGCACCAGCTTCGGTTCCTGATACTGTTTGCCATTCGCGCGGAAGGCCTCGTGCCAGGTGTCTTCGGTGGATGCCAGTACTTTGGAGACAAACTGTGCCGTTTCGTCGTCGGCCGGAACGCCGCGGCGGGCCGGCGCGCTTTGCTCGATGGCCGGCAGGCCGCCAGCACTGAGCATTTGCAGGACGGTCAGCGGATTGACCCCGAGGAAGTAGCTGGCGACCAGCGCGATGGCGATCGTGCCCAGCCCCATCCGTCCACCGCCGAGGCGCAGGCCACCGCCACCCATGCCGCTGCCACGGCGGTCTTCGACGTTGTCGCTGCTGCGTTGGTCATCCATGCGCATGGCGGCTTCCTTTTCTGGCGCTTAACGGTACTGGTTGATTGCGTCGCGGGTTTCCTGCGCTGCCTTGCGGGCAGCGGCAGCAAACCCGTCGTCTTTTCCGGCGTAGAGGATGGCACGCGAGGAGTTGATCATCAAGCCGGTGGCATCGGCGGTTTTACCTGCCTTTACAGTCGCCTCGACATCGCCGCCCTGGGCGCCGATGCCCGGCACGAGCAGGGGCATGTCGCCGACGATGGCACGCACGCGGGTGATTTCGGCCGGGAAGGTGGCGCCGACAACGAGGCCGATCTGCCCGGTGCTATTCCACTCGCTGGCCGCCAGACGGGCGACGCGCTCATACAATTTTTCACCATTCACATCGAGGAACTGCAGGTCGGATCCGCCTGGATTGGAGGTGCGGCAGAGCAGGATGACGCCCTTGTCCGGGTAGTCCAGGTAAGGCTCGACCGAATCGCGGCCCATGTAGGGGTTCACGGTGACGGCATCGGCCCGGTAGCGCTCGAAGGCTTCGACGGCGTACTGCTCGGCGGTCGAGCCGATGTCGCCCCGCTTGCTGTCAAGAATGACCGGAATGCCGGGATGCTTCTCGTGGATATGGGCGATTAGTGCTTCCAGCTGGTCTTCGGCGCGGCGGGCGGCAAAGTAGGCGATCTGCGGCTTGAAGGAGCAGACGAGATCGGCGGTGGCGTCGACGATGCCCTTGCAGAATTCGAAGATGGCATCGTCACGGCCCTTGAGCGCGCCGGGGAACTTGGCCGGATCGGGGTCGAGGCCGACGCAGAGCAGGGAGTTGTTTTTCTGCCAGGCGGCGGCGAGTTGCTGGGTGAAGGTCATGACGGATCCTTGGGCAAATAACGGGCGAATTTGTCGGGTAGCAGGCAGGTCTGCAAGCTGCGCTGGGTGAAGATGAAGCGGCCGTCGCAGACGAAACCCAGCTGTTGCCAGTCCACTTCCTTGTTGAGCATCATCGTGCACTCGATCAGATCGCGGCGTGCCATCCGGCGGTTATTGGTAAACAGGGCGAGGATGGCGCCATCGAATGCGTGGCAGTCGTGCAGGAAGAATGGCTCGGGGCGGCGGGTGCGGCTGTTCAGGTAGATGCGTGGCAACTCGTTGATCGGGAAATGCCGGCCCCACTGCCACCAGTTGCTTTCATCAAACTTGCGCACGCGGCGGGCAAGCAACTCGTCCTTGTGCTTGTCGAGATGCGGGTGCTTGATGCCGTAGAGCATGCGCCGGGTTTCCCCAGTGTCGATGGTCTTGGAGCAGACAAACTCCATGTTCCCTTTCGGGTGGGTGAAGATGTGATCTGCCCCTGAAACGGCGCCGACCTTGACGGTGAAGACATCCGACAGGCGCACGCCATGGTCCTGACGCAGGAACATCAGCTGCCCGTCGACTTCGGTGAACGTCCGGCCGTCAGCCATGGTCCGGTCGAAACGGCCTTTCTCGAAGCGGAAGATGGCGCAGTTGGGCGTCGCGCCATTGAAAACACGGACGTCACCGGTCTCATAGAAATGCGTGATGCTGCCTTGCTGGTAGAGCCAGGCGTTGAGCTTCTTGGCGGCGGTCAGCTTGATGAACTCGCGCGGCACGATGAAAACCAGCTCGCCGCCTGGCTTCAGGTGGCGGATGGCTTTCTCGATGAAAAACAGGAACAGGTTGCTGCGTGCATCGAATAATGCCGATTTCAGGCGTTTTTTCGTGTCGACCGCAACATCCTGAAAACGCACATACGGCGGGTTGCCGATGATGGTGTCGAACTGCTCGCTGAGCGGATAGGCAAAGAAATCGCCGACACTGACGCCCTCGGGCGCGACCAGCGGATCAATTTCGATCGCGGTGACATCCCCGCCCCGTTGGCGCAGGGTGTCGAAAAAAGCACCGTCGCCGGCCGATGGCTCGAGTACCCGCCCCGTGTTCTGGCACAGGTCGAGCATGAACCCAACGACGTTGGGCGGCGTGAAGACCTGGCCGAGTTGTGCGACGTTACGTTGCATCAGGCCTGACCGGTTGCAGCATCCTTGCGCAGCAAGCCGGCTGAGTAGTCGAGAAACTCGTCGAGATGCGCCTCGATGATGCGGATGGTGATGGGTAGTTGCAGCGTTTCGTAGTCGTGGACCGCGATGTTGCGAAAACCGACCATGCGTTTCAGGCCATCGGCGAGTGCGGGGGGGATCCAGCCGGCTTGTGCGAGCAGCGCGAATACATCGCGCGCACTTTGCGGCACACCAAGGCGTTCGCGGCGGATCAGGTGCTGGCCCATGTCAAGCGCCGCTTCGCAAGCGCGCTGGATGTTGAGGATGGCGGCGTCCTGTCGGGTGAAATTGGTGGCGAAACTGGCCGGGTCGGTGGCGTATTCCTCACGCGCACGGCGCACGCAGCGCTCGATGGTCGCGGCCTTGTTGATCAGTACATCATCCGCCATAGATGCGCCCCTCGCGTTGAATGTCGTTAATCAGGGCTGCCCGGGCAGTGTCCAGTTCGATTTTTTCGTTGAGTACGGCCGCTTCGTAGGCATCAACCCGACTGTCAGTTACGTACCAGCGCACCCCGGTTTTCAGGATGCGATCCTGCATTACCGTCGAGGCAGCACGAAAGTCGAGGAGATCGACCGGGCATTTCACCAGGTCCGCAAGGTCGCCGGAAATTTCCCAGAGCACCTCGGGGGCTGCGTGCCCCGGAACGAGCACAGCCAGGTCCAGATCACTGTCTGCGTTCGCAGTGCCTTCGATATGGCTGCCGAAGGCGTAAATCGCCATCAGTCCGGGTAGACGCATTTTAAGCAGGGTAACGATGGTGTCCGGATTCATTCGGCTTTTTTTGGTGCTTTGTCCGGAATGCTTGCCTGTCCGCGCGCCTTCTTTTCCCAGTAACGCTCGTTCTTGCTTTCGTCGACGAAACGGAAACGGCCGGCCAGTTCGCAGCCCTTCATGCCGGGGTTGCACGGCAGGTTGTTGATCTTGGTGCAGCGATCATTGACTTCGTGCGGACAACCCCAGCTGCCGGCCATCTCAGTTCCCCTTTGCGCCCCAGGAGTCCTTGAGCGTCACGGCACGGTTGAAGACCGGGGCGCCAAGCTTTGAGTCGACGCGGTCAGCAACGAAGTAGCCGTGGCGTTCGAACTGGAAGCGCTGTTCGGGTTGGGCATCCTTCAGGCTCGGTTCAAGCATGGCAGTGATGACCGTCTTCGAGGCCGGGTTCAGATCGTCGAGGAAGTTGCGTTCGAGTTCCGGTACATCACCTTCGCGCCGTGCGCCGGGGGCGGGAACACTGAACAGGCGGTCATAAAGTCGCACTTCGGCCGGGTAGGCGTGGGCGGCAGACACCCAGTGCAGGTTGCCCTTGACCTTGACGCTGTCGGCGCCGGGGGTGCCGGACTTGGTGTCGGGCAGGTAGGTGCAATGCACGGCGATGACCTTGCCGTTCTCGTCCTTGTCGCAGCCGGTGCACTCGACGATGTAACCGTATTTCAGGCGCGCCTTGTTGCCCGGGAAGAGGCGGCGGAAGCCCTTCTCTGGCACCTCTTGGAAGTCCTCGCCTTCAATCCACAGCTCGCGGCCAAAGGGCATGATGCGCGTGCCGAGTTCCGGGTGCAGGGGGTGATTGGTTACCGAACAGTCCTCAAACTGCCCTTCCGGGTAGTTGTCGATGATCAGCTTGAGCGGGTCAAGGACAGCGACACGGCGTTCGTCGGACTCGTTCATGACTTCGCGCATCGCGTCTTCGAACAGCACGTAGTCGATCAGGGAATCATTCTTGGTGACGCCGATGCGATCCATGAACAGCTTGAATCCCTCCGGCGAGTAGCCGCGGCGACGGGCGCCGACCAGGGTCGGCATGCGCGGGTCATCCCAGCCGGAAACGTGTTTTTCCTGCACTAGCTGGATCAGTTTGCGCTTGGAGAGGACGATGTAGGTCAGACTCAGGCGCGAGAACTCGATCTGCTGCGGCAGCGGGCGTTGCAGCAGGCCACCTTCGGCCAGTCGCTCGAGCAGCCAGTCGTAGAAAGGCCGCTGGTCTTCGAACTCCAGGGTGCAGATCGAATGCGTGATGTTCTCCAGCGCGTCCTCGATCGGATGGGCGAAGGTGTACATCGGGTAGATGCACCACTTGTCGCCGGTATTGTGGTGGGTGGCGTGGCGGATACGATAGATCGCCGGGTCGCGCAGGTTGATATTGGGCGAGGCCATGTCGATCTTGGCGCGCAGGATGTGGGCGCCGTCCGGGAATTCGCCGGCCTGCATGCGCTTGAAGAGGTCGGTGTTTTCTTCGATCGAGCGTGTGCGGAAAGGCGAATCCTTGCCCGGCTGAGTCAGCGTGCCGCGGTTGGCACGCATTTCCTCGGCACTTTGGCTATCGACGTAGGCGTGGCCGGCGGAGATCAGGTATTCGGCGAACTGGGCCATCCAGTCGAAGTAATTGGAGGCCTGATAGAGATTGGTTTCGCCTTCGTTTTCCCATGAGCAGCCCAGCCAACGCACGGCGTCAATGATCGAATCGACGTATTCCTGCTCTTCCTTCTCCGGATTGGTGTCGTCGAAACGCAGGTGGCAGCGGCCGCCGAATTGTTTGGCCAGGCCGAAGTTGAGCAGGATGGACTTGGCGTGGCCGAAATGCAGGTAGCCGTTCGGCTCGGGCGGGAAGCGGGTACGGATTTTTGCCGGGTCGAGTGCGGCTGCAGCGTGGTCGGTCGCGGTGCCGGGATGACCAGCCCAACGACGCTGGGCATGCTTGCCGACGGCGAGGTCAGCCTCGACAATGTTCTTGATGAAGTTGGCAGCGGGCGGAAGCGGGGTGGGTGTGTTGGACATGAATCGAGGCCGATAAAGCAGGGGTAGCCTGCTATTCTAACAGTGGCCAGTGCCCCATAAAACGAAACAGGCCGCAAGTTGCGGCCTGAATACATTGGCGATGCCGGTTCAGAGAATCAGTGTGCCCAGATACCAACTGATCGCAGCAATCAGGCCGCTGCACGGGATGGTCAGAATCCAGGCCCAGACGATGCCGCCGGCGACGCCCCAGCGGACGCGCCGGGCGCCGCGGGTGGTGCCGACACCGGCAATGGCGCCGGTGATGGTGTGCGTGGTCGACACCGGAATGCCAAAGGATGAGGCAAGGAAGAGCGTGATCGCACCGCCGGTGTTGGCACTGAAGCCGCGCGGCTGGTTCAGCTTGGTGATGCGGTTGCCCATGGTCTTGACGATGCGCCAGCCGCCGAACATCGTACCAAGTCCCATCGCCGTGTAGCAGGCGAGCACAACCCAGGGCGGGATGGACGAACTGGTCGTCGACAGGCCGGCAGCGATCAGGATCATCCAGATGATGCCGACCGTTTTTTGTGCATCATTGCCACCGTGGCCCAGGCTGTAGGCCGCAGCTGACAGCAACTGGAGTCGTCGGAAATGCTTGTCCACCTTTTTCGGGGCCATGTTCCGGCACAGCCAGGAGACGGTGACCATCAGCAGTCCGCCAATCATGAAACCGAGGAAGGGGGCGACGAAGATGAACGCGACGATCTTGAGTACGCCGGCGGTGATCAGGCTGTCGACGCCGGCCTTGGCGATGGCGGCACCGACCAGACCACCGACCAGCGCGTGCGATGACGATGACGGGATGCCGTAGTACCAGGTGATGATGTTCCAGCTGATTGCGCCCACCAGCGCACCGAAGATCACATAGTGGTCAACAATCGACGGATCAATCGTGCCCTTGCCGATGGTCGAGGCGACCTTGAGCTGAAAGATGAAGTAGGCGAGAAAATTGAATGCGGCAGCCCAAAGCACGGCATGGTGGGGCTTGAGTACGCGGGTGGACACGATGGTGGCGATGGAATTTGCCGCATCGTGGAAGCCGTTCATGAAATCGAACAGCAGGGCAACGGCCACCAGGGTCACGAGGACCCAGAGGCTCATGTTGAGGGTTTCCATTGTCTGGCCTGGTCAGGAGTTCTCGAGAACGATGGCTTCGACGGTGCCTGCGACATCCTTGCAGCGATCCGTCACCGCCTCGACCAGCTGGTAAATTTCCTTGAGCTTGATGATCTCGCGGACATCGGGCTCCTCGCGGAAGAGCTTCGACATCGCGCTACGCAACTGGCGGTCAACCTCGGTTTCCAGGTCATCGATTTCCTTGCACAGCTTGAGGATACCCGGGGCGTTGTCCATGTTGCTGAGCAATCGGACGAGTTCGGCAACCTTGGCGCAGCAACGCTCGGTTGACTCGCACATCTCTTTCGCGTCCGGCGGAACGCGGTGGATGTCGTACAGTGACATCGCTTCAGCGACGTCCTGGATGGTGTCCAGGATGTTGTCCATGCTGTTGATCAACTCGTGAATCTCATCCCGGTCGAAGGGGGTGATGAACGAGGTGTGCAGCTGCGACAGGACGTTGTGCGTGATGTCGTCAGCGCGGCTTTCGATCTGGTCGATTTCATCGGCCAGTCGCTGAGCATCGCCGGACTCGCTGCTCAGTGCTGCGATCAGCTTCGACAAGGTGGTGCCTCCCAAAGCAACCAGATCGCCGTGTGCGTTGAAGGACTCGAAGTATTTGCCCTCTTTGGGCATTAAGGCGCCGAACATGACAGTTTTGTTTAGTAATTATTACAGTCTGACATTTTAGCACCCAGCGTCTTTGGGTGCTTGCCTCCTTGCAGGGCAGGAGGATTACGGCGACTTGGGCTAGAATCATTTGCGGGAGGAAGGGCGCATGGGAAGCGGATTCGTGGCGGTGGGTTTGGGAGCAGCGCTCGGCGCCTGGGCACGCTGGCTGCTCGGTTTGGCGCTGAATCCCCTGTTCGTTGCCTTGCCGCTGGGCACGCTAGCGGCGAATGTCATCGGTGGCTACCTGATCGGTGTCGCGGTCGGCCTGTTTCATTTCAACGCACAATGGCCGCTGGCACTCAAACTTTTCGCCATCACCGGTTTTCTGGGCGGGCTGACGACCTTTTCCACCTTCTCCGCTGAAGTCGTTGAGCGTATGCTTGCCGGCCAGCCCCTGCTCGCGATCGGTTTGGCCAGTGTCCATCTCGTGGGCTCCCTGACCGCTACCTGGCTGGGCTTGCTGACTGTGGGCGCGACGCGCATCTGGTCTTGATTGCATTGTTTGAACAGGAATATCGAATGACAAACACTCCTGAAGACGAAGTCGGCATTCTCGCAGCGCTGGCCAGCCGTTTCGAAAGCCAGCGCCTGCCGCGGCTGCTCGACATCCAGGCGGCCGTCAATCGCGGCGAACGCTTGCCGGACTACGATTTGAGTTTTCTTGAGGAGGTGTTCAAGGATGCCGCGAGCTATGGTGATCTGCTCAGCCGGCATCCTGAGTACGAGGCCTTGTCGTCCAAGGTGGCGAACCTGTATCACGAGATCACAACCAAGGCGCTGGCCAACGAGGAAGCCGCCAGTAAATAAGGTATGGCGGGCTACGCGGCTCGCCCATTCATCACGCCGCCTGCGGGCGGCGTTTGTACTGTGGGGGAATATAATTCGCCCCCATGGCGAATACTGCACCAGCGCGCCCGGCACGTGGCCGGGCTGACTCGAATACCCTGACGGCTGACGCGCGGCGTTTGCGTCGTCTGCAAAGTGAACTGCTGCGGTCAACCGCAGAAAAGCGCGAAAAACTGCAAGCGGAACTGGCGGCCTTGATGACGGCATCGCAGGCAGCGGTGCTTGCGCGTGGGGAAAAACTGCCCAAGCCTGAGTTTCAGGTCGACTTGCCGGTCAATGAACGGCGCGAAGAGATCGCGGCACTGATCGCCAAAAATCAAGTCGTCATCGTTTGCGGCGAGACCGGCTCGGGCAAGACGACCCAGTTGCCGAAAATCTGCCTCGGCCTCGGGATCGGCGCCCGCGGCTTGATTGGCCACACGCAGCCGCGCCGGCTGGCGGCGCGTTCGGTGGCGACAAGGCTGGCGCAGGAGCTGAAAACGCAGGTCGGCGCCGGCGTCGGCGTCAAGATCCGCTTTCACGACAAATCCACGCCTGAGAGCTGGGTCAAGCTGATGACCGACGGCATCCTGCTCGCCGAGTCGCAGTCCGATCCGTATCTGAACGCCTACGAGGCGATCATCATCGACGAGGCGCACGAGCGCAGCCTGAACATCGACTTTCTGCTCGGCTACCTGAAGCAGCTGTTGCCGAAGCGGCCCGACCTCAAACTGATCATCACCTCGGCAACCATCGACGCCGAGCGTTTTTCGCAGCATTTCAGCATTAACGGCAAGCCGGCGCCGGTGATCGAAGTCTCCGGCCGGCTCTACCCGGTCGAGGTACGCCATCGCCCGGTCGAGGACATCGACAAGAAAGACGACGAGCGCGACCTGTACGATGCGATTGTCGATGCCGCCGACGAACTGGCGCGCCTCGGTCCCGGCGATATCCTTGTATTCCTGCCCGGTGAGCGGGAAATCCGCGAGGCAGCGGAGGCGCTGCGCAAACATGCCTTGGCGCGACCGGGTTTGAGCACGGCACACGCTCCGGAAATCCTGCCGCTATTCTCGCGCCTGTCGGCCGGCGAGCAGGATCGCATTTTCAAGTCCTCGGGAGGCCAGCGGCGCATCGTGCTGGCGACCAACGTCGCCGAAACATCGCTCACCGTGCCGGGCATCCGCTATGTGATCGACACCGGGCTGGCGCGGGTCAAGCGCTACTCCTACCGCAACAAGGTCGAACAGTTGCAGGTCGAGAAGATTTCGCAGGCGGCGGCGCGGCAGCGGGCTGGTCGTTGCGGCCGGGTGGCGGCTGGCGTCTGCGTGCGCCTGTACGACGAGGCCGATTTCAACGCCCGCCCGCCGTTTACCGACCCGGAAATCCTCCGCTCCTCGCTGGCCGGCGTCATCCTGCGCATGAAGTCGCTGCGCCTGACCGATGTCGAGAGCTTTCCCTTCATCGAGCCGCCGCCGGCCAAGGCGATCAGCGACGGCTACGCGCTGCTGCAGGAGCTGGGTGCGCTGGACGACGAGGATTGGCAGGGCAGCAAGCTGACCAAGGTCGGCGAGGCGCTGGCCAAGCTGCCGCTCGATCCGCGCATCGGGCGCATGCTGGTCGCCGCCCGCGATCTGGGTTGCCTGAGCGAGGTGCTGGTCATCGCTGCCGGCCTGTCCACTCAGGACCCCCGCGAGCGGCCGCAGGACCGGCAACAGGCGGCCGACGAAAAGCACAAGCTGTGGGCCGACGAGAAATCGGAATTCCTCAGCTGGGTGAAGCTGTGGGCCTGGTTCAGGAATGCCGTCGATCACAAGAAATCGAACAAGCAGCTGGTCGACACCTGCCACGCCCATTTTCTCTCCTATCTGCGCCTGCGCGAGTGGCGCGAGGTGCATGGCCAGCTGCACGCCATGGTCACCGAACTTGGGTGGAAGGAAAACGACATTCCCGGCACCTACGACGCCATCCACATGGCGCTGCTCTCAGGCCTGTTGGGGAATATTGGCTGCAAGTCGGACGAGTCCGGCTACTACCTCGGTGCGCGCGGCATCCGCTACCTGATCCACCCGTCGTCGCCGCTGCAGAAGAAGGCCGGCAAGTGGATCATGGCGGCCGAGATCACCGAAACGACGCGCCTGTTCGGTCGCTGCGTGGCCCGCATTGAAGATGGCTGGATCGAGAAAGTGGGCGCTCACCTCATCAAGCGCCAGTACTTTGACCCGCACTGGGAAAAGAAGGCCATGCAGGTCGCCGGCTGGGAGCGCACGACGCTCTACGGCATCGTGATCAACCCGAAGCGGCGCATTCATTATGGTCCGCTGGCGCCGGCCGAGGCGCGCGAGATTTTCATCCGCCAGGGCCTGGTCGCCGAGGAAATCGACGAGGCCTTTGCCAGGCGCTGGCCGTTCTTTCAGCACAACCAGAAGCAGATCCGCGACATCGAGAAAATCGAGCACAAGCAGCGCCGGCAGGACGTGCTGGTCGATGACGAACTGATCTTTGCGTTCTACGACCACATCATCCCGGAAGGTATCCATAACGGCGCCACCTTCGACCATTGGCGCAAGACGGCCGAGCAGGAGAACGCCAAGCTGCTGTTCCTGGCCAAGGATGACCTGATGCGCCACTCGGCGGCTGGCGTCACCACCGAGGCCTTTCCGCACAAACTCAAGGCGGGCGGCATGGAGTACGTGCTCAGCTATCACTTCGAGCCGGGCTCGCCGCGCGATGGCGTGACATTGACCTTGCCATTGGCGCAGCTCAACCAGATCCCGGCGGCGCGCATGGAATGGCTGGTGCCGGGGTTGATCAAGGAAAAACTGGTGCAGCTGATCAAGACGCTGCCTCAGAAGATCCGCGCCAAGCTGGTGCCGGTGCCTGATTTTGTCGAAGAATTCCTGTCGACCGTAGCGGGCAATGACAAAAAGTTGAATCAGGGGCTGATTACGCCGCTGATCGACTACATCCTCGAAGCGCGTGGCCTGAATGCGCGCGGTTGGGCGGTGACGCCCGATGCTTTCCGCCAGGATGCGTTGCCGCCGCATTTTTCGATGAACTACAAGTTGATCGACGAGCACGGCCGGCAGCTGGACATGAATCGCAGCCTGGTCGCGCTGCGTGGAGAGTGGGGCAAGGAGGCCAAGGAGGAATTCGCTGAACTGCACGAAACGCCCTCGGAATACACCCAGCTCACCGACTGGACCTTCGGCGAATTGCCTGAATTAATGGAGGTGCCGGTCGGCAAGCAGACGGTGATCGGCTATCCGGCGCTGATCGACGATGGCGAGACGGTCAGCCTGAGGGTGTTCGATTCGGCGGAAGAAGCCGCCGACGCCCACCGCAAGGGATTGTCGCGCCTGTTCATGCTGCAATTCCGGGAGCAGGTGAAGTACTTCGACAAAAACGTGCCCGGCATCACGCAGATGGGCATGCAGTTTATGGCGCTGGGTACGACCGAGGAGTTGAAGCAGCAGATCGTCGCCCTGACTTTCGAGCGCGCCTGTCTGACCGAACCGCTGCCGACGACGCCGGAGGCTTTCAAGGCCCGCTGTACGGAAGCCAAGGCGCGGCTGGGCCTGATCATGCAGGAAGTCTGCAGGCTGGTCAGTACGGTGCTGACCGAGTGGCAGGCGGTGACCAAGAAGCTGCCCGCCTTCAAGGCCCAGGCGGCGGCGGTCGCCGATATCGAGGCGCAACTCAAGCGCCTGATTGGCAAGCGCTTCGTCGTCGATACGCCTTTTGAGCGCTTGCAGCATTACCCCCGTTACCTCAAGGCGATTGCCGTTCGCCTCGACAAGCTGAAAGCCAACCCGGCGCGCGACGCGCAAGCGATGGCCGACTACGCCAAGCTATGGACCAACTACGAGCGCCGGGCCTTGCAACTGGCCAAGATGGGCGCCGTCGATCCGCAGATCGAACAGTTCCGCTGGTTGCTGGAGGAGTTGCGCGTCGGTCTGTTTGCCCAGGAACTCCGGACGCCGGTGCCGGTCTCGGTCAAGCGTCTGGAAAAACAATGGGAGGGAATCCGCAATGGGTGACGTGATGCTCGCGCTGGCGCGTACCTTCGGCAGCCTGCGCACGGGCAAGGTCTGGCTGTATGTGCTGACACCGGCGCTGCTGTCGCTGCTGCTGGCGATCGGGCTCGCCGTCTGGGCGCTCGGCTGGGCGGTCGAGCAGATGATGGCCTTCCCGCCGATGACGTTGCTGGTCGGCTGGGGGCTGGTCTGGCTGGCGCATATCCTGGCCTATCTCGGTGGCTGGATGGCGATTTTCGCGCTGGCTTATCTGATGGCCTCGCTGCTGGCCGCCATTGTCATCATGCCGCTGATGTTGCGTCACCTGTCGCAAGGTGAGTACCGCGACGTCGCGGCGATGGGCAAGGATAGTTTTGTCGCAGCGGCCGTCAATAGCATCGGCGCGTCGCTGATTTTCATCGTCGCCTGGGTAGTGACGATTCCGCTGTGGCTGATTCCCGGCTTTTCCTTGCTCGTGCCGCTACTGCTGATGGGCTGGCTGAACCGGCGCACCTTTGCCTATGACGCGCTGTCGATGCATGCGACCGACAGGGAATGGGCGAGCCTGCGGGCGGTGCAGAAAACACCGCTGTTCATGCTTGGCCTGACCATGGCGCTGCTGGCCCACATCCCGCTAGTCGGCCTGCTGGCACCGGCGCTGGCGGCGCTGTCATTTGTTCATTTCGGGCTGGAAGCCTTGCGTCGCTCGCGCGGCGAGGCTGTTGTGACCATTGAGGGAGTACGGATATGAGCCGGACCTTTGGCGCCATCATCATTGGCGACGAAATCCTGTCGGGAAAGCGTCAGGACAAACATTTTGCGAAGATTGCCGAAATGCTCGGGCAACGAGGGCTACGCCTGAGCTGGGTCGAGTACCTCGGCGATGACCGCCAGCGCCTGGCTGCAACCTTCAAACGGACGATGGCCTCCGGCGATGTCGTATTTTCCTGCGGCGGTATCGGCAATACGCCGGACGACCACACGCGGCAGGCGGTGGCGGCGGCGCTGGGTGTCGGGCTGGAATTGCATGCCGAGGCCTTCGAGGATCTGAAAATCCGCTTTGCCGGCGAGGAAATTACCGATCAGCGCAAGCTGCTGGTCACCTTCCCGGCCGGCGTGCAGATGATTCCCAACCCTTTCAACCGGATCGCCGGTTTCATGGCCAACGAGCACTATTTCGTGCCCGGCTTCCCGCAGATGGCGCATCCGATGATCGAATGGGCGCTCGATACCTTCTACAAGGCTGAGTTCCAGCCGGTGGCCGACACGGTGGAAAAAGCCTATCTGCTGACCGGCCCGACGGCCTACGAGAGTGCGCTGCTCGACCTGATGGAGCGCATCGTTGCCGACTACCCGACGCTGCGTCTGTTCTCGTTGCCGTCGCTGGTGGGCAAGGAGCGCAAGCATCTGGAACTGGGGGTCGAGGGGGCGCCGGCGCTGGTCGACAAGGCGATGGAAGATATCCGGATCGAGATCGAAAAGCGCGGTATCACCTGGGTCTGGCGACCGTAATCATGGCATCTGCGGTCAACCCGGATTTTGGTCGATTTTCCAGGTTCACCGCAGACGTCAAAAAGCAAAAAGCCCGGACGCATCCGGGCTTTTGATCGGGCGAAACGCCAGTATTACTTGGCTGCCTTCTTGGCAGCAGCGGCGGTCGCGCTCTTCTTGGCCGGCACGGCGACGCTGCTGGCAGCCTGGATGTTGGCTTCAGCGATGTCGGACAGTTGCTTGGCCATCGAGGTCATCTGGTCGAAAGCCTTGGTCGAGGCGCCGAGCATGGACTGCATCGTGGCGGCGAAAACGTCACCACCGACCGGTGCCGAGGCCTTGGCCTTTTCGACGGCCGTTGCGGCGTTCTTGGTGAAGCTGCTGTACTGGGCTTCCATGACCGACGTGACTTCCTTCTGCATTTCGGAAACCAGATCGTAGACGCTGCGGGAGTAGTCCATCAGCTTTTCAACGTTCGGCTGGGCCAGTTCGCTGTTCAGCTTGGCGACCGCGTTGGCATCCTTGGCGGCCATCAGTTGCTGAGCGTTGGCAACCGTGTTGTTGAAGAACTCGCGGGAAGCGGCCATGTTCAGGGCGGTCAGGCGCTCGACGCCGTTGAAGGCGGTGCGCAGCAGGGCCATCATGACTTCGGCGTTGGCTTTCTGGGCGGCGGTCAGTTGTTCGATATTCGGGTTGCTCATCATCTTCTCCAGTTTGTTGTGTGGTGGTGCGGATGAAACGAAAACCCCCGCCGTAGCGGGGGTTGATTCAGCGAATTACTTCTTCTTGGAAGCGGCGGCGGTGGCGCCAACAGCCTTGACGGTGGCGTTGGTGGCGGCAGCGACGTTGGCTTCGGCGATTTCAGCGACTTGCTTGGCAGCCTTGTTCATGTTGTCGAAGGCAGAGTTGGCAGCGGCGATGGCCGACTTGACAGCGGCAACGGCAACATCAGAACCAGCCGGAGCAGACTTGGCAGCCTGGTCGAGCAGACCGGCAACGGTCTTCTGGAAGTCGCCGAACTGGGCTTCAACCATCTTGGACAGTTCTTCCTGGGTCTGGGCAGAGATTTCGTAAACGCTGCGGGAGTAGGCAACAGCCTTCTCGACGTTCGGCTGAGCCAGCGAAGCCTGGATGGCCAGGGCTTCCTGAACATCCTTGGCACCCATCAGGGCCTTGGCGCCGGAAACGGAATCTTCCATGACCGAACGGGCGGTGTTCAGGTTCAGGGCAGCGATACGCTCGGCAGAAGCCAGGGCGGTGTTGGCCAGCGACAGCAGTGAATCAACAGTGGCCTTGTTGGCGGCGGCGAATTGCTCGGGGGTCTTGAACATGGGTATCTCCTGAATAAAAGGTTATGCGAAACAGTAAAAACCGTCGCAGCGCCTCCGGTGTGACACCAATGTTGCGCTGCACCATGGCCTCAATTATAGGAATGATGTCCATAATGTCAACAGGTTTTTTGTGCGGTGCACAAAATTATTTTTCCTGTTGAAAAACAGTTGCTTGGCGATGCCTGGTTGGCCAGATTTGACGCGGGTTTACAGCGCTGTCTGCCGCGGATGCACTATTACTGTGCGTTGGGCAGGCTGAGGCCGCCCGAGCCTCTCAGGTCAAGGCGTTCGCCGCGTGTTGTTGGCTGCGCAGGTTCCGCGCCCTTGGATTTGGGCTGGATGACCGCGCGGACACGTGCCGGCCCGGCCTTGGCGTCACGCGCTTCGCCAGCGGTGACCAGGTATTTCTCGCTGATCGCGTCGTACCAGATGTAATCGCCCTTGACCTGGTCTTCACCGCTCTTGACGAAGGCGCGGTGGAAAAGTTCGGCAACTTCGTTGGCGGTGTTGTACTCAATGCGCTCGGCTTCGCCTTCGACATAGTCCTCGCTGCCTTCCCGCTTCTGGCGGAAACGCGCCAGGCCGCCCTTGCCGCCGAAGGCGGTGCCTTTTTGGAAACCGTACTTGTCCTCGGTGATGACCACGCGATCGGCGCTCAGCATCATCGTTCCCTTGGTGATCAGGACGTCGCCTTCAAGAATCTGGATCTTCTTGGCGTCGTCAATCGACATCCGGTTCGCTTCGAGCAGCATCGGCTTGTCGCGATCGGCGCGTTCGGCAAATGCCGGTTGGGCGGCAAGCAGGCAGAGGGAAAGCGTGGCGAGTCGGAGGATCATGGCTGGGCTTTGGGTCGGATGTACATGCCGCGCACCTGGGAGCGCAAGACGAGCGTCGAGGCATTGTGGTCGAGATCGGCACCAACGCCCTTGAGCCACGAGGCCCCTTCGGTCACTTCAACCGGGCTGTTGGTAAAGGCGGTGCCGGCTTCCGGTTGCGCAACCAGGTCCGGCATGCGGGCAATCATGGCAGGGCGCTCGGAGGTCGCCTCGCGCGTCGCGACGACATCGTCCCAGAGGTAGACGGTTTCTCCCTTGCTGCTGACACGGGCGTTGCGGGCAGTCAGGGTCACAGGCGGGGCGGCTTCACGGAAGGCGGTGAGGAGCGGATTTTGCAGTTCGGCGCTGTCGTCATCGGGGAAGTGCACCATCGATGGCCCGGCCAGCTGGTACTTGAGGACGCCGTTCTCGTCGAAGCGGCGGGCGACGAAGTTTTCAGCCTTGGAGTCAATTTCGTGACGCGGCGTGCGGTCGCGGGGGGCATCACCGCGGTCAACCGTTTTTTGCAGCCAAAACGTCAGGCCGGCCAGAACGGCCAGCAGAATGATCGGAAAGAGCTGACTCGGCCAGTGTTTCATGGCTGGGGCCGGAGGGCGCGGGTAGAGCGGTTCATCAGATCACCTTCGCGGTGAACAGGTCGTGCATGTTCAGTGCACCCAGCAACCGGCTGTCGGCATCGGTGACCAGCAAGGCGTTGATGCGCAGACGCTCCATCATTTCGACGGCTTCGACGGCCAGCTTGTCGGCGCCGATGCGATGGGGTTTCGGGTGCATCACGCTGGCGATCAGGCGATGCTGGAGGTCGATACGCTTTTCGAAGGCACGGCGCAGGTCGCCATCGGTAAAGATGCCCGTCACGGCATCGTTCTCGACGATGGCGACCAGACCCAGGCCACCGCGGGACATGGCAATGATCGCATCGGTGATCGGGGTGTCCGGCGCAACACTGGGGACACGTTCCGCAGGTCGCATGACATCGCGAACGTGGGTGAGCAGTCGCCGGCCGAGCGAACCGCCCGGGTGTGAGCGGGCGAAATCCTCAGGGCCAAAGCCGCGGGCATCGAGCAAGGCGACGGCCAGGGCGTCACCCAGCGCCAGGGCGGCCGTCGTGCTGGCGGTGGGGGCGAGGTTGAGCGGGCAGGCTTCCTGCGCAACGCCGGCATCAAGATGAATGTCGGCCTCGCGGGCCAACGTCGAATTTGGCGCACCGGTCATCGAGATAAGGGATGCACCCTGACGCTTGACAGCAGGTACGATGCGCAACAACTCTTCCGACTCCCCGGAATTGGAGAGCGCGAGCAGCACATCATCGCGGGTAATCATGCCAAGATCGCCGTGGCTGGCTTCGCCAGGATGGACAAAGTAGGCCGGCGTCCCTGTACTGGCCATGGTGGCGGCAATCTTGCGGGCGATGTGTCCGGATTTGCCCATGCCGCTGACGATCAGCCGCCCGCGGCTATTCAGAATCAAGGCAACGGCGTCGGCAAAGACGCCATTGAGCCTCGACTGGAGCGCCTCGACGGCGGCAGCTTCGATGCCGAGTGTCTGGCGACCGAGATCCAGAGCGCGTTCCGGGGAGAAGCGGGCGGGCGTTGGGCTTGGGTTCATGGGCTGGCTACGGTTATGATGCCCGAAGTATACCCGAATCGAGAAAACGCCCTTGAGCGCGCTGTCACTTGTCCTCCTGTTGCTCGGTGCCTCGGTGCTTGCCGTGGTCATCTTCCGTCGCTTCAATCTGCCGCCGGTGCTCGGGTATCTTTTTGTTGGCAGCCTGATCGGACCGCATGCGCTCAATCTGATGGGCGACGTCCATCGCCTCGAGTATCTGGCCGAATTCGGCGTCGTCTTCCTGATGTTCTCGATCGGACTCGAGTTTTCGCTACCCAAGCTCTATGCGATGAAGCGCATCGTTTTCGGGCTGGGCTTGCTGCAGGTCGCTCTGACCATGTTGCTGGTCATCGGCCTGGTCATGCTGCTCGGATTCAGTTGGCAGTTGGGCATTGCGCTTGGCGGCGTCTTCGCCATGTCCTCGACGGCGGTCATCACCAAATTGCTGACTGAACGCATGCAGCTCGACTCGGCGCACGGCCGCGAAATCATGGGCGTGCTGCTGTTTCAGGATCTGGCGGTCGTTCCGTTGCTGGTGATCATTCCTGCGTTGAACCAGCCACCGGAAAAGCTGGCCGTCCTGCTTGGCGTGGCGATGATCAAGGCGGTGCTGATGCTGGCGCTGATCCTCGTCTTCGGCCAGCGCCTGATGCGCAAATGGTTTCACTTCGTCGCCCGCGCCAAGTCCTCCGAAGTGTTCGTGCTCAACGTGCTGTTGATTACCCTCAGCCTAGCGACGCTGACGCAACTTGCCGGTCTCTCGCTGGCGCTGGGGGCTTTCGTGGCCGGGATGCTGATTTCTGAAACCGAGTACCGGCTGCAGGTGGAGGAGGACATCAAGCCATTTCGTGATGTGCTGATGGGCTTGTTCTTTGTCACCATTGGCGTGAAGCTTGATCTTCAGATTCTGGTGGGCCTGTGGTGGAAGGTATTGCTGGTGCTCGCAGCCCTGCTGGTGATCAAGGCGCTGGTGGTCGGCCTGCTGTCATGGCGCTTGGGTTCGACACCGGGCAATTCGATTCGCTCGGCACTGTGGCTGTGTGCCGGTGGCGAATTCGGTTTCGTGCTCCTCGGTGAAATCACCCGCATGCCCAAGGCTGTCGAGCAGATTACCCTGACTGCCTTGGTGCTGTCGATGTTGCTGGCACCCTTTGTCGTACATTTCAGCGAACGAATTGTCATGCGTTTCGTCGCCAGCGAATGGCTGATGCGTTCGATGCAGTTGACGCAGATCGCCGCCCACTCGATGGGGACCGAGAAGCACGCGCTGATCTGCGGTTTCGGGCGAAACGGTCAGTATCTTGCCCGCTTTCTCGGTCAGGAGGGCGTCAATTATCTGGCGCTTGACATGGATCCGGATCGGGTTCGCGAGGCCGCCGCTGCCGGGGAAAGTGTGGTTTTCGGCGACGTCAGCCGCAAGGAGGCTCTGGTCGCAGCTGGCTTGATGCGTGCCAGCGTGGTGATCGTCACCATCAACGACACGGCGCTGTCGGAGAAGCTGTTACATCATGTTCAGGCATTGCGGCCGGAGTTGCCCGTGGTCGTCCGGACAGCCGATGAGCGTGACATGGGGCGCCTGGCCCGTGCGGGGGCGGCCGAGGTGGTTCCGGAGGCCCTGGAGGCCAGCCTGATGCTCGCGTCGCATGCGCTGGTGCTGGTCGGGGTGCCGATCAATCGCGTCCTCAAACGTATCCGCCAGACCCGCGCCGAACGCTACCGCCTGTTGCGCGGCTTCTTCCATGGCATGAGCGACCGTGATGAAGACGAAGAGCAGCGCTTGCATTCCATCTGGCTGACTAAAGGCGCTGGAGCGATCGGGCAAACCTTGGCTGACCTAAATTTGCAGGTCTACGGCTGCGAAATCAGCGCCATTCGTCGCCGCGGCATCCGCGCCATCGAGCCAGCGCCTGAAACGCGCCTGGAAGAGGGGGATGTTGTTGTCGTGCTGGGAGATCCAGAGGCCGTGGTGGCGGCGGAGGATCGCTTGCTGCAGAAATGAGAACGGCCCGCTGTTGCGGGCCGTTTGAGGTGCCGGAAGCTTGAATTAGAAGCCAAGACAGACAGTGTAGGACTGCGCGTCATCGATTGCACCGTTACCTGTCATGGGTACCGCAGTAGCAGGGGGGGGGGCGTTGTTGGCCATAACTTGCATTGAACCGGTGGCGGTGTTGCCGTCATCCATCGTGGTGTCAAGCTGCTTGGCAAATTTTCCCAGGATCCCCTGAGAGCAGACGATGTAGGTGCCGCGAAGGCCGGTAATCGGCGTCGTTGTGCCACTGGTGATACCAATGATGCCGCCATCGGCATTCTTTGGAATGTAGTCTGCGGCACCTGCCGTGGTGGGGCCCGGAGCAAGGCCTGCGAGTCTTACGTGTTGCCAGAACAGGTAGCTCTCATCAGTCTGCGTCGTCGTGTTCCAGGCGCCATTGATTACGCCATTACCCTGGCTGGAAGACGGCGTCGTGGCGTTCGTGCCAGTGACGTGCGTGTTCGCAGCGGTGTCATCACCGGGCAGGGCTTTGTATTTGTCCTGATAGCCATAGATAAAGAGTGGAATATTGCGAAAATCGGTGGCGAAATTTTTGACCTTCGCGCTATTGATCAATTCCTGGCCCTTGAGCACGCCACCCAGCAACAAGCCGATAATGACGAGTACGATGGCAATTTCAACAAGGGTGAAGCCTTTTTGATGGCTTTTCATGGCAATCTCCGTATCACTGTTTTGTGATTATCTCAGCAATTTATGTGCCTGTGGTGTAGATAGTACTTTTGGCTTGGTTTTTCGAGAAATAATTGAAAATGTGTCGAAAAATCGACAGTGGTGTCGGCAAATGAACCAGATGCGTGAGGTGGTGGCCCAGTGCTTGCTGGCGCGGCCCAACCTGCTGTTGATGTTCCATCTGGCGATGATTCACGTGCTGGCCTTCGGTGGCTGGCAGGACCCATCCTTAAGGCTGCTTTGGGTCGTGGCTTTTGGTGTGTTCTTGCTATGGCAGCCTTTCGTTGCCTCCAGCAACACCCTTCGACCGCTTCAGATCGTTGTTCTCTGGCTGGGGGTCACGCTGTCGACACTTTTTCTCGGTCCCTGGCTTTTGCTGATCTGGTGCGGTGTGCTGGCGGCGGCGATTGGGGGACGGGTGCTGTGGACGGTTCGTCGTGGCGAGCGCGCGGGCTACCTGTTTGCTTTTGGCTACCTGATTGTCGTCACCGTTCTCGGGGCACTGCCCGAGATATCAGCGGAAATCGATACCTCGCCGTTGTCCAGGCAGGCCATTGCCATGGGGCTGCCGATGCTGTTGCCGGTATTGCTGTTGTTCCCGGCTCGTCTGGCGCCGGAGCGCAGGGTGGGGGCCTTCGATCTTCTTTATGGCCTCCTCGTTTTTCTGGTGCTGGCTGTTTTTGTTCTTGGCGCACTTTCCTACATGTTGATCGGTCGGGTGGGCTATCTTGATTCGCTGATCAAAACTTCATGGGTGCTGGCGATGGCGCTCCTGCTGGTGGCCTGGGCCTGGAATCCACGGGCGGGTTTTGCCGGGATCGGCGCTTCGCTGTCACGGGCCTTGCTGACGGTAGGCATGCCACTGGAGGATTGGCTGGCTCAATTGGGCGAGGAGAGTGAACGGGCGCAGGATCCGGACGATTTTGTTGCCGGAGCGATGCGTCGTTTGTTTGAGAACCCGTGGGTGGCTGGGGTAAGTTGGCAATCACAGGGTAAGGAAGGGGCTCTGGGCTTGCGCCAGGCCCATGCCTGCCACTATCTCTCGGAGGGACTGCAACTCAGCCTCTCGTTTCGGCATTTACCGACCGAGCCGATCCGCTGGCACGCGGAATGGCTGTTGCGGCTGGTTGCGGAGTTTTATCAGGTAAAGCGCCAGGCGCAGGCCTTGCAGCGACTGGGTTATCTGCAGGCGGTGTATGAAACTGGTGCGCGGGTGACCCATGATGTCAAAAATCTGTTGCAGTCCTTGCAGGCACTTTGCTATGCCGCAGGTCAGCCCGGTGATCCGACGCAAATTACAGCACTGCTCGGGCGACAGTTGCCGCTCATCGTCGAGCGGCTGGCGGCCACGCTCGACAAGTTAAAGGCGCCAGAAGGTGCAGATCGCGTGCTGATGCCGGCGAATGTGTGGTGGCAGGGGGCACGGTCGCGCCATGAGCATTTGCAGTTGTCCTGGCGATGCTCCGAAGATTTGGCGACGCCGATCCCGGCCGCATTGTTCGACAACGTGCTCGATAATCTGATTCACAACGCGCTGGCCAAGCGTCAGCGTGAGCCTAGATTACAGATCGAGATTGCGCTTGATAACGGGGCGCTGGTAGTCACCGATGATGGCAGCCCGATTGCGGCATCAATGGCCGGGCGTATGTTCACTGGTCCGGTGGCTTCAGCGGATGGCCTCGGGATTGGCCTCTATCAGTCGTTCACGCTGGCGCAGGAGTTTGGCTATTCCCTCACGTTGGCTGACAACCGGTCAGGGTGTGTCAGTTTCAGGCTGTCAGCGCGTTAGGTTCGCAGTCAATGGTGCCGATGGCGCCGAGTAGGCGATAAACGACGGTATTGCCCTTGCCTTTGAGATAAATGGTTTGCGGCGGATGGAAGTCGAAATGTTCCGCCAGGCGGCGATAGGTGGTCTCGTCGACCTGAATCATGCCGGGTACGCCTTCACTGGTGATCCGGCTGGCAAGATTCACCGTGTCGCCCCACAGGTCGTAGATGAATTTCTTCTTGCCGACCACGCCGGCAACCACCGGGCCGGTACCGATGCCGATACGGACATCGAGATGCATCGCATTGACGGAAAAATCGCGTTGCAACAATTCCCGCATGGCGATGGCCAGATCGGCAATGGCCCGGGTGTAATTGCAGCTTTCGTTGTTCAGTCCGCCGGCAACCATGTAGGCGTCGCCGATGGTCTTGATCTTTTCCATGCCGTACTGCTCGGCCAGTTCGTCGAAGGACGAAAAGATTCCGTTGAGCATCGAAAAGACCTGCTGCGGCGTCATCCCTTCGGCAACCCGGGTGAAGTTGACGATATCGACGAACATCACCGTGACGTCGGCAAAGCCATCGGCAATTGTCTGGCTTTGCTGCTTCAGCCGCTCGGCGACGGGGCCCGGCAGGATGTTGAGCAGGAGGCGCTCGGATTTTTCCTGTTCCAGTTGCAGGAGTTGATGGGTGTGCGCCAGATTCGCTTGCGTCTGGTCTTTTTCAATGACCGCATAACGTAGCAGGAGGTAGACGATGCTCGAGATGGCGGCGAAGTTGAGTGCAAAAAAGAAGACACTGGTTTGCACCGGGATGTGTACGGCGCTGCTGGTCTGATTGCCGGCCAGGAAATAGTCGAAAAATCCGGAAAGCGCGGTCATGGCGATGTAGGCGATGAACCAGGCTATGGACTCGCGCGGGCCGAAGAACAGCACGGCGCCGATGGGGGCCAGCAATCCCCAGAGACTGGTGCCGCTGGCCGTGATGAAATTGCCGATACTCCACTGCACGGCGAAGGGCGCAAACAGGAACAGCGCCAGTTGCGAGTAACGGAAAAAATTGAAGTTGCCGGTCTGGAAGTAAAGCAGCAGATTACCGGCGAGAAGTAGCTGGAAGACCAGCGGTGCGGTCACCGAGAACTGCGGTCCCATCTGCCCGTAGAGAAAGACCCAGAGCATGGAGCCGAGACAGACGAGCCCGGTGGCGAATACGAGCAGCGACTTCTTGAGGCGGAGCTCCGCATCGTCTTCGGGCTGAACTCCGCCGCTGCGCAATGCGGCCAGGAATGTTGACTGCTTCACGTAACGCCTCGCTGGTTGGGTCGCGAACAGTGTGGCAGTCGCTGCCGGTGTGGTCAATATGCCAAAGGTTTGGCCATGCCGAGGGTCAGGCGGGGCGATAGAGCCGGACTGTGACGATGCTGCGGTCCTGCGTCTGCAGGACTTCGACCGGTACGCCGGCAAGCTTGATGCTCAGGCCGGCTTCAGGAATGTCCTGAAGGTGTTCCAGAATCAGGCCGTTGAGGGTTTTCGGGCCGTCCAGCGGAAAATCGAGCGCGAGCATGCGGTTGATATCCCGCAGCGCCCGGGTGCCTTCGATGACGACGCTACCATCGTCGCCCCATTGCAAGCGTTGCTCGAGTCCGGGCAGCGAGGTGGTGAAATCGCCGACAAACTCCTCGATGATGTCCTCCAGTGTCAGCAAGCCCTGGATTTCACCGTATTCATCCACGACGAATCCAATTCGCTGCCGATTCTCCTGAAAGAAGGCCAGCTGCGAAAAAACCGCGGTCCCGCCCGGAACGTAATAGGGTGCCTGCAATTGTTCGAGCAGTGCTTCTTCGTCGAAATCCGGGTCGCCGAGGCTGCCGAGTAAGCGCCGTACCGGCAAGACGCCGACGAGCTGGTCCAGCGATTCGCGGCACACCGGCAGGCGACTGTGGTGGCTGGTGGCTAACTGCGCACGCACTTCCGGCCAGGGGCGGTCGAGGTCGAGAATTTCGATGCTGCCGCGCGGCGTCATGACGTCTTCGACAGTGATGTTGCTGAGGTCGAACAGGCTGCTGAGAATTGCATGGTGCTTTTGCGGAATGGCCTTGGAGGATTCAAGCACCAGCGAGCGCAGTTCTTCGGGCGACAGTTGCGTGGCCTCGGTAGAGGGTTTGGGGGCGAGGCGCAGGAGCTTGAGAAGTCCGCTGGCGAACAGGTTGATGAACCAGACAATCGGATGGAAGAGTCGCAGCAGCGGCGTCAACAGGTAGGCAAAGACGATCGCCAGCCGGTCGGCGTAGGTGGCACCGATTATTTTCGGGGTGATTTCGGAGAAGACCAGAATGGCAAAGGTGACCGCCAGCGTGCCGGCGCCGAGTGCCCATTTGGCTTCGCCGAACAGTTCGATGGTGATGATGCTGACCAGTGTGGCTGCGGCCGAATTGACGAGGTTGTTGCCGAGCAGGATGACGCCGAGCATCTTGTCGGTGCGGTCGAGCAAGGCAATGGCTTTCTGCGCACCACGGTGGCCGGATTGCGCGAGATGACGCAGCCGAAAGCGGTTCGACGCCATCATGGCTGTTTCCGACATTGAGAAGAAGCCCGACATCGCCAGCAGGACGACCAGAATACTCAGCAGGACGGAGAGCGGAATGTCGTCCAAGGATCAGATGCGGCCGAGGACGACCTCGGCAACGAAGCGGCTGCCCACGTAGGCAAGAATCAGCAGCGCAAAACCAGCCAGGGTCCAGCGCAGGGCGCGCTTGCCGCGCCAGCCCCAGGCATGGCGACCGACCAGTAGCGTGGCAAAAATGGCCCAGGAGGCAAAAGCGAACAGCGTCTTGTGGTCGATGGCAAAAGGCTTGCCAAACAGCTGTTCGGAGAAGAACAGTCCGCTACCGACGGTGACGGAGAGCAGTACAAAGCCGATCAGCAGCATGCGGAAAAGCAGCTTTTCCATGGTCAGCAGGGGCGGCAGGCTGGCTAGGCTGCGCTTCATGGTGCGCCGGTGCAGCGCATTTTCGGTAAAACCCATGAAAATGGCATGCAGTGCCGACAGCGTCAACAGGCTGTAGGCGAGCATGGCGGCCAGGAAGTGCAACTTGAAGCCGGTGGCGCTGGCATGGGCCACCAGATGGACGTGCGGAAAAGCAACCGGTAGGGCGGTGCAGGCTGCTGCCAGCGGCAGAACCATCGGCTGCATGCCTTCCATCCGGGCCATGAAGCTTTCCAGCCAGTAGATGAGAACTGCCAGCCACATCATCAGTGACAGCGCGAAACTGAACGAGAAACGCATGCCGGCCTCGGCAAACAGGCCGCCATAGAGTCCGTAGCCGTGCATGAGCAGGGCGACGGCGATGACGCCGCGTTCCCATCTCTGCATCGGGCAGGCGACGCACTGACCATCGTGTTCGCGCCAGCGGGTGTTCCAGAAATGGAAACCGAGGGCGGCGTATGTCAGGGCGGCGAGAATGTGCGGCAGAAGCTGAATTACAATATCGGCCATTCGCGAATTCTACTAGAAGCCCACCTGACATGCTCGACAACCTGACCACACGCCTTGCCCGCGTCATGAAGACGCTCAAGGGCGAAGCCCGCCTGACCGAATCCAACATTGCCGATGCGCTGCGTGAGGTTCGCATGGCCTTGCTCGAGGCCGATGTCGCCTTGCCGGTGGTCAAGGACTTCATCGCCGCCGTCAAGGAAAAGGCGGTCGGCCAGGAGGTCATCGGCTCGCTGAATCCGGGGCAGGCGCTGATCGGCGTTGTCCATGGCGAACTGACCAAGATCATGGGCGATGCCCACGAGGGCATCAGCTTCAATACCCAGCCGCCGGCGATTGTGCTCATGGCCGGTCTGCAGGGGGCGGGCAAGACGACCACTGTCGGCAAGCTCGGCAAATTCCTCAAGGAAAATCACAAGAAGAAGGTGCTGGTTGTTTCCTGCGACGTCTATCGTCCGGCGGCCATCGAGCAGTTGAAATCGGTGGCGGGGCAGGCGGGGGTGGATTTCTTCCCCTCCACGACCGGAGAAAAGCCGGAAGCGATTGCCGCCGCGGCCATTGATTGGGCCAAGCGCCATTACCACGACGTGTTGCTGGTCGATACCGCCGGTCGCCTCGCGGTCGATGAAGAGATGATGGCGGAAATCAAGCGCCTGCACGCGGCGATCAATCCGATCGAAACGCTGTTTGTTGTCGATGCCATGCTTGGTCAGGATGCGGTTAACACCGCCAAGGCCTTCAACGAGGCGCTGCCGCTGACCGGGGTTGTGCTGACCAAGCTCGATGGCGATGCGCGGGGTGGGGCGGCGCTGTCGGTCCGTCATATCACCGGTAAGCCGATCAAGTTCGCTGGTGTCGGTGAAAAACTGTCCGGGCTGGAGGCCTTCCATCCGGAGCGGATGGCGTCACGCATTCTTGGTATGGGCGACGTGCTGTCGCTGATCGAAGAGGCGAAGAAAGGCATTGACGAGGAAAAGGCGGTCGCTTTCGCCAAGAAACTCAAGTCCGGCAAGGGCTTTGACCTCAACGACTTCAAGGAGCAGATCGCCCAGATGCGCAACATGGGCGGGCTGACTTCGCTGATGGACAAGCTGCCGGCGCAGTTCGCGCAGATGGCCGGGCAGATGCCGGCGGGCGCCGAGAACAAGGTGATCGGCCGGGTCGAGGGCATCATCAACTCGATGACCCCGGCAGAGCGCGCCAAGCCGGAACTGATCAAGGCCAGCCGCAAGCGCCGCATCGCGATGGGCGCCGGCGTGCAGGTTCAGGAAGTGAATCGTCTGCTCAACCAGTTCGAGCAGACGCAGAAAATGATGAAGCAGTTCTCCAAGGGCGGCATCGGCAAGCTGATGCGCGGCATGAAGGGCATGCTGCCCGGGATGCGCTGATTGGGAACCTGATATTCGGGCTTTTTTCGGGTTGACCGTAGCAGCTGCGGTGAACCCGAAAAACCAGCGAAAATCAGTAAGTTCGGTCCGAAAGCGCCAGCCGCGCCGGCCGCTCGTAGCTCCAATGGTTCTGCCAGGCGGCGCGGACCATGTTCGGGTACTCCGGTTTGCCCAGGCTGCCGTTGTAGCGGCCGAGTGCGCGGTAGAGGTCGCCCTTCTCGATATCAAGATAATGCCGCAGGATGGTGCAGCCATAGCGCAGGTTGGTGCGCAGGTCGAACAGGCTGTCGCCGGGCCGGCCAAGCAGTTTCAGCCAGAAGGGCATGACCTGCATGTAGCCGCGGGCTCCGGCTGACGATACCGCGTACTTGCGGAAACCCGACTCAACCTGCATCAGCCCGAGCACCAACTGCGGGTCGAGTCCGGCTCGGGTGGCTTCGTAATGGACGCTGCGCAACAGATCGATGCGGTATTCGCGGTTGGGTATCCGCTTTTCCAGGCGCCGCGACATTTCCCCCAGCCAGTCGGCGGCTTCAATCGGCGACTTGAAGGAGCTGACCGCCGGCCGGGAGTCGGACACCGCCTTGTGCAGTACCGCCTGGGCGCTGGCGGAAAGCACTTCGTATTTCTGCGCCCCGGCGTGCACGGCCGGGGCGGCACAGATCAGCAGGGCCGCGATCAGGCGGCGCACAGCTTTCCTTGCAGGAAGGACAGGGCGTCGCCTTGTGCGATCATGGTCGCTTCGGCATCGGTCCGGCCCTTGTACTCCAACTGGCCTTCCTTCAGACCGCGTTCGCCGATGACGATGCGGTGCGGGATACCGATCAGTTCCATGTCGGCAAACATCACGCCCGGCCGCTCGTTGCGGTCGTCGAGCACGACATCGACCCCGGCCTGCTTGAGGTCGGCGTAAAGCTGGTCGGCGGCGGCCTTGACGGCATCGCTCTTGAAGTAGCCCATCGGCACGATGGCGACGGCGAATGGCGCAATCGACGCCGGCAGCACGATGCCGCGCTCGTCGTTGCCCTGCTCGATGGCGGCGCCGACAATGCGCGAGACGCCAATGCCATAGCAGCCCATTTCCATGATCTGGCTCTTGCCGTTTTCATCGAGGAAGCTGCAGTTCAGCGCCTTGGCGTACTTGCTGCGCAACTGGAAGATGTGGCCGACTTCAATGCCGCGGCAGATATCCAGTGTGCCCTTGCCGTCCGGCGACGGATCGCCGGCGACGACGTTGCGGATGTCGAACACTTCCGGCTCCGGCAGGTCGCGGCCGAAATTGACGCCGGTGAGGTGAAAACCTGGTTCATTGGCGCCGCAGACGAAATCGCTCATCGCTGCAACCGTGCGGTCGGCGAAAATCGCGACCTTTTCCGCGTTCACCGCAACCGGCCCGATGTAGCCGGGCACGCAGCCGAGGTATTCCTGAACCTCGCCGTCGGAGGCGAAGCGGAAAGCGCCGAGAGCGGCGATCTTGCCCGCCTTGATTTCGTTCAATTCATGATCGCCACGCAGCAGCAGCAGCGCAAATTTCTTGCTGCCATCTTCGCGCTCGCTGACGACGGCAATCGATTTCACGATCTTTTCCAGGTTCACCGCAAGACATTCGGCGACATCGGCGCAGGCGGTCTTGCCCGGCGTGGCGATCTTCTCCATCGCCTTGCCGGCCGCAGCGCGCGGCGTTGCCGGGGCGACGGCTTCGGCCAGCTCGACGTTGGCGGCGTAATCGGAGTCGGCGCAGAAGGCGATGTCGTCCTCACCCGAATCGGCCAGCACGTGGAATTCATGCGAGCCGTCGCCACCGATCGAGCCGGTGTCGGCCGCCACGGCCCGGAATTTCAGGCCCAGGCGGCTGAAGATGCGACTGTAGGTTGCGTACATGTTGCCGTACTCGCGCACCAGATCCTCGAAGGAGGTATGGAAGGAGTAGCCATCCTTCATCAGGAACTCGCGGCCGCGCATGACGCCGAAGCGCGGGCGGATTTCGTCGCGGAACTTGGTCTGGATCTGGTAGAGGTGAATCGGCAGCTGGCGATAGCTCTTCACGTCGCGGCGGACGACGTCGGTGATCACTTCCTCGTGCGTCGGGCCGATGACGAAATCGCGCTGATGACGGTCCTTGAAGCGCAGCAGTTCCGGACCGTAAGCCGGGCCGCGACCGGATTCTTCCCAAAGCTCGAACGGCTGGACGGCCGGCATCAGCAACTCCAGCGCGCCGGCAGCATTCATTTCATCACGGACGATGTTTTCGACCTTGCGCAACACGCGCAGGCCGAGCGGCATCCAGGTGTAGATACCAGTGGCCGAACGCTTGATGTAGCCGGCGCGGAGCATCATTTTCTGGCTGATTACTTCGGCATCCGCCGGGGCTTCCTTGAGGGTGGTGAAAAAGAACTGGCTGGTGCGCATGGGATGCTCTTGAATTCGTTGCAAAAGCGCGATTTTACACGGACGCCGTTCTTTGCATGTCGACCGGCTTTGTGAAAGAATCGCGGTAACCAATTAATTTTTGCAGGATTATCATGCTCGACCGTGAAGGCTATCGCCCGAACGTCGGCATCATTCTTTGTAACGCCAAAAACGAGGTTTTCTGGGGCAAACGCATACGTGAACATTCCTGGCAGTTCCCACAAGGTGGCATCAAGCGCGGCGAGTCGCCGGAAGAAGCCATGTACCGGGAGTTGCATGAAGAAGTCGGGCTGCAGCCCGAGCACGTGCGTATCCTCGGGCGGACCAAGGGATGGCTTCGTTACGAAGTGCCGACACACTGGATCAAGCGCGAATGGCGCGGCTCTTACAAGGGGCAGAAACAGATCTGGTTCCTTTTGCGACTCGTCGGGCGGGACAGCGATGTTTCGCTGCGGGCCACGCCCAAGCCGGAATTCGACGCCTGGCGCTGGAACGACTATTGGGTGCCGCTTGACGCCGTGATCGAATTCAAGCGTTCGGTCTATGAACAGGCGCTGAGCGAACTGGTGCGCTTCCTTGATGCGGATCGCCGTTCGCCGAGGCCGCGTCGTCTTGACGAAGAGCCCACGCCGTCCGGGGAGGCGTGATGCGCAGACTGCTGTTTGCCGTGTTGTCGCTGGTTTCGGTCGCTACGCTGGCGGCGTCGGATGACTTTGACGAAGAGTACGAGAAGAAGCCCTGGCAGGAGCTGGCGCTGCGCTTGCCGCCGGCGCCCGATCCAACGGCGCAGATTCCCTTTTATGTCAGTGCCGCGACCGACAATCGCTTCACGATTGATCGCAAGAGCCTCAGCGTCGATAGCGATGGCGTCATCCGTTACGTGTTGACCATCGCCACATCGGGTGGTGCGCGCAATGTGACCTACGAAGGCATGCGCTGCGAGACGCGTGAAAACAGGATCTATGCATCCGGGCGTCTGGACGGGTCGTGGTCCAAATCGCGCAACAACGAGTGGACGCGGATCAAGGATGTGGTTGCCAATCGCCACCACGCGGCGCTGTTCCTTGAATACTTCTGTCCGGGCGGTGTGATTGTCGCCAACACCGCCGAGGCGCTTGACGCCTTGCAGCGGGGCGTTCATCCGCTGAACAAGCGTTGGTGAACATGGGTATCGATCAATTCATTATCGAAGTTGACCGGGCGCTGCGCACCATCGCCGCGCCGGCAAGAAGCCAGCGGCCGATTCCCGGAGCATCGTCTCCGGACATTGAATTGGATGATGCGCAGCGACGGCATGTGGCCGGACTGATGCGCGTCAATCATTGCGGGGAGATCTGTGCCCAGGCCTTATACCAAGGGCAGGCGTTGACCTCGCGTGATCCGGCGGTTCGTGACGCCTTGCGTCAGGCAGCGGACGAAGAGACCGAGCACCTGGCATGGACTGCCTCTCGGATCAGCGAGTTGGGCGGGCGGCAGAGTTTGCTCAATCCGCTTTGGTATGCCGGGTCGCTGAGCCTGGGGGTGGCGGCCGGCTTGCTTGGAGATAAATGGAATCTCGGCTTTCTCGCTGAGACCGAGCGGCAGGTTGAAGCGCATCTCGACGGGCATCTGGCCGAGATCCCGGAAGAGGACGTGCGCTCCAGGGCGATTGTCGATCAGATGCGGCTGGACGAAATCCAGCATGCGGAAACTGCTATCGCGCATGGGGCGGCAGAGTTGCCACCGCCGATCAAAGGCGCAATGCGCCTGATGGCCAAAGTCATGACCGGGCTCGCCTACCGGCTGTAGCCCGTCCTGCGGAGGAGGCTTACGCCTCCTCGACGATCTCGAAGTCGTAGGTCAGTTCGGCGGTTTGCGCCATCATGATCGACGCCGAGCAATATTTGTCCTTCGACAACTCAATGGCGCGGGCGACTGCATCGCGCTTCAGGTTGCGGCCCTTGACCCGGTAATGGAAGTGAATGCGCGTGAACACCTTCGGGTCGGTCTCGGCGCGATCGGCATTCAGGCTCACTTCACAGCCGCTCACGGCGTGGCGCCCCTTTTTGAGAATCAGCACCACATCAAAAGCACTGCAGCCGCCGGTGCCCGCAAGAATCATCTCCATCGGGCGCATGCCCAGGTTGCGCCCGCCGGCCTCGGGGGCGCCATCCATGACTGTCGCGTGCCCGCTGCCGCTCTCGGCTACGAAAGACATCCCGGCATCGTTGCCCATCCATCTGACTGTGCATTCCATAGTGCTCTCCAGTAAAGGCGTCAGATTCTAGCGGAATCAATGGCGGGAAGGGGTTCGGAAGAAAATGCTGCAGCGCAGCAATGGGCGTCAAGAGTCCTTGTTCGGTTCCTGTGGTCGGGTCGGGTTTTCAATCGTGCAATCGTTCTTTGTGACGTGTAATAGTTATAATAAAATCATAATACTAGACAACATAAATATAAATTATCGATAGATGATAAATGATGTTGTGCGTCGCACAAATATTACTTGTCTCCACGTTGGCTTTCCTTCACAATGCGAAGCGTACGAACTGTAGTGGCCAACAGCGATGGGTTCTTCAGTTCAGATTTGTCTCCTCCACCCTCCTCCTTTGGTGTGGATTTAACGCGGCTCAGCGAGCCGCGTTTTTTTTCGACTGCAGGATTTTCTGTAATACCGTTGACGTTGTGCGGTTTGATCGGATAAAATCCTCGGCTTTCTCCGATCTGCGCCCAATTTTTTCAGGACGGCACACACATGAAAACGTTTTCCGCCAAGCCACATGAGGTGAAGCGCGAGTGGTTTGTGGTAGACGCCACAGACAAGGTGCTCGGCCGCCTCGCTACCGAAATTGCCCGCCGTCTGCGTGGCAAGCACAAGGCCATTTACACCCCGCACGTTGATACCGGCGATTTCATCGTCGTCACCAACGTCGAAAAGCTTACCGTGACCGGTAACAAGGCTGAGGACAAGAAGTACTTCCGCCACTCCGGTTATCCCGGTGGTATCTACGAAACCAACTTCAAGAAAATGCAGCAGCGTTTCCCGGGCCGCGCCCTCGAAACCGCCGTCAAGGGCATGCTGCCGAAGGGCCCGCTGGGCTACGCAATGCTGAAGAAGCTGAAGTGCTACGCTGGCGATCAGCATCCTCACACCGCCCAGCAGCCCAAGGCTCTGGAAATCTAAGGGGTCATCATGGCTGAAAGTTATTTCTACGGCACCGGTCGTCGCAAGAGCGCAGTCGCTCGTGTTTTCATGAAGCGTGGCTCTGGCGTCATCATCGTCAACGGCAAGCCTGTTGATCAGTTTTTCTCGCGCGAAACCGGTCGCATGATCGTTCGTCAGCCGCTCGAACTCGTTGAGCAACTCGCTGGCTTCGACATCAAGGTTAACGTTACCGGTGGTGGTGAGTCGGGGCAGGCAGGTGCGGTCCGTCACGGTATCACCCGTGCCCTGATCGAGTTCGATGCTGCACTCAAGCCGGCACTGTCCAAGGCTGGTTTCGTGACGCGTGACGCTCGTGAAGTCGAACGTAAGAAAGTCGGCTTCCGCAAGGCACGCCGCCGCAAGCAGTTCTCCAAGCGTTAATTCGCTTCTGGTCGAAAAAGCCGCCTTTGGGCGGCTTTTTTGTTTATGATCGCCGGATGATTTGTTTCGCCAGAACTCATCGTCGCTGCTGCTCATCGAAAGAGCGTGCGGCATGGCGCTGCGCTGACTGATGCCTGTGCGCGCTGTCTCGCGGCGTCTGCGTAACGTCAAGCGCCATTTCGGAATTGCCGCGCCCCGGGTGGTCGTCCGGACACAATTCCCCAGGCGCTGGCTGTGGTTTGCGGCCGTGTTGGTTGCTGCGCTTGTTCTGGTCTTGCTCTGGCTGGCCGTTGAGCTGGTTCGCTCTCGGGCCGGTGGTGAGGAGTTTGAACGTCTCCGTCAGGCAGTGGTGCAGCAACAGGAAGAGTTGTCGCTGCTGCGGTCAACTGCAGGAACCGGCCAAAATGCAGTGAGTATCGAGCGGGCTGCGCAGCAGAAGCTCTTGCTCCGAGTGGCTGCGCTGGAGCAGGAGAACAGCCAACTCAAGGAGGATCTGTTGCTGTTTGAGCGACTGGTTCCGGCGGCAGGGGAGGATGGTGCTGTGCGTGTTGAGTCCTTCCGCTTGCAGCACGAGGGTGATAGCCGGTTTCGCTACCGCATACTTCTCGCCTATCAAGGGGGGCGGCAGTTGCCGGAATTCAAGGGACGATTGCAGCTGACGGTCGCTTTTACGCATGCGGGCAAGCCGCAGCAACTGGTTCTGCCGGAAAAGGCGGGCGATGCAGAGTATCAGCTCGAGTTAAGAAATTTCCGCCGGCGTGAAGGTGGGTTCAAACTGCCGGACGGCGCGGTTGTCACTGCGGCTGAGGTGCGGGTGCTGCAGGGTGATACACTCAAGGCGAAGAAATCAGCTCAGCTTTAGGAGGTCGCATGTTCGGCAAGGGGCGTGATAACAAGCCGCAGGCGCGTATTGACAGCCTGATTGGCGCCGGAACGGTTGTCGAGGGGGGTCTCCGCTTTGCCGGCGGACTTCGCATCGATGGTGAGGTCAAGGGTGCAGTTGAGGCCAGCGACGGTGCAAGCGCCTCCGTTCTGGTGCTCAGTGAGCATGCCCGGGTTGAGGGGGCGGTCAAGGTGGCGCATCTGGTTAGCAACGGCGTTATCGTTGGGCCGGTCAGCGTGTCAGATTCGCTCGAGCTGCAGTCCAAGGCCCGGATCGTCGGCGATGTTGAATATGCGTTGATCGAAATGCATCAGGGGGCGGTCATCGAGGGGCGTCTTCTTCATCTCGATGGCAAAACGGTGGAACTTAAGCTGGCTGCATCGAACTAAGTCAGTTGACCGAGCTAGTGCGTGCTCTCATAATTCCGCACACTTTTTTCAGGAGTAATAGTCATGAATGCAGTTGCCGAAATGGTCGGGCCGATTAACTTTACCGACAGTGCAGCCAATAAAGTCCGTGAGTTGATCGAAGAGGAAGGCAATCCGTCCCTTAAGCTGCGTGTGTTCGTTACCGGTGGTGGTTGTTCCGGTTTTCAGTACGGTTTCACCTTCGATGAAGAGGTTGCCGAGGATGATACGACCATGGAAAAGAATGGCGTCACCCTGCTGATCGATCCCATGAGCTATCAGTATCTCGTGGGTGCCGAGATCGATTATTCCGAAGGCCTCGAAGGCTCCCAGTTCGTCATTCGTAATCCGAACGCGACTTCCACCTGCGGTTGCGGCTCTTCGTTCTCCGCCTGATCGCCTGACGCCGGATCGCTCCGGCGAGTTGGCGCCAATGAAAATGGCCTACGATTGCTCGTAGGCCATTGTTTTTGGTGGGCCCGCAGGGACTTGAACCCTGGACCAAAGGATTATGAGTCCTCTGCTCTGACCAACTGAGCTACAGGCCCTGGTGATTAGTTGTTGCCCTGGTCGAGGAAGCTGCGAAGCTTGTCCGAGCGGCTCGGGTGACGCAGCTTGCGCAAGGCCTTGGCTTCGATCTGGCGGATACGCTCGCGGGTGACGTCAAACTGCTTGCCGACTTCTTCCAGCGTGTGGTCCGTGTTCATCTCGATACCGAAGCGCATGCGCAGCACCTTGGCCTCGCGGGTGGTCAGCGTGTCGAGAATGTCCTTGGTGACGCCACGCAGGCTGGAGTACATCGCCGCATCGGCCGGTGCCAGCGTGGACTGATCCTCGATGAAGTCGCCCAGATGGGAGTCGTCGTCGTCGCCAATCGGCGTTTCCATGGAGATCGGCTCCTTGGAAATCTTCATGATCTTGCGGATCTTGTCCTCCGGCATCTCCATCTTCTTGGCCAGCGTTGCCGGATCCGGCTCGGCGCCGGTTTCCTGAAGAATCTGGCGGCTGATCCGGTTCATCTTGTTGATCGTTTCGATCATATGGACCGGAATGCGGATGGTGCGCGCCTGGTCGGCGATTGAGCGGGTGATGGCCTGACGGATCCACCAGGTGGCGTACGTCGAGAACTTGTAGCCGCGACGGTATTCGAACTTGTCCACGGCCTTCATCAGGCCGATGTTGCCTTCCTGGATCAGGTCAAGGAACTGCAGGCCGCGGTTGGTGTACTTCTTGGCGATGGAGATCACCAGACGCAGGTTGGCCTCGGTCATCTCGCGCTTGGCGCGGCGGGCCTTGGCTTCGCCGGTGGACATCTGCTTGTTGATGTCCTTGAGTTCCTTCAGCGAAATACCGATGTGGTCCTGCAGGGCGATCAGTTTCTTCTGTTCTTCCTTGATGTCCGGCGCATTGCGGGTCAGGATCGCGACGTAGGTCTTGGGTGCGGCGGCGATTTCGGCGTCGACCCAGTCAAGATTGGTTTCGTTGCCGGGGAAGACCTGGATGAAGTGCGGGCGCGGCATCTTGACGCGATCGACGCACAGTTGCTGGATCTTGCGCTCGCAGCCACGAACCTTTTCCACCATGCCGCGCACGCTGTCGCACAGGCGCTCGATGGCGCGCGAGGTGAAGCGGATGTTCATCAGCTCTTCGGAGAGCTGGGTCTGCAGCTTGACGTAAGCCTTTTCCTGCGTGCCCTTGCTCAAGGCCTTCTGCATCTTGGTGTGCAGGGTCTTGATGGTCTTGAAGCGCTCCAGGGCTTCCGTCTTCAGTTGCAGCAAGGAGGCGGCCGCGGCGCCACCACCGCCTTCGCCGTCGCCTTCTTCGTCTTCGTCCTCATCTTCGCCGGTATCAGCCATTTCGGCAGCCGGTTCGGTTTCGACGGCATTCGGGTCGATCAGGCCATCCACCAGTTCGTCGATGCGCATTTCGTCGCTCTCGACCTTCGCGGCCATTTCAAGAATGTCGTTGATCGTGGTCGGGCAAGCAGAGATCGCAATGATCATGTGCTTGAGGCCTTCCTCGATTCGCTTGGCGATCTCGATTTCACCTTCGCGGGTGAGCAGTTCGACGGTACCCATTTCGCGCATGTACATGCGCACCGGGTCGGTGGTGCGGCCAAATTCCGAGTCGACCGTAGACAGGGCCTGCTCGGCCTGGGCTTCGACTTCTTCGTCGTCAGTGGCGGCAGCGGCGGTGTCCGACATCAGCAGGTCTTCGGCAGCCGGGGCTTCGTCGAAGACCTGGATGCTCATTTCGCTGAAGGTCGAGATGATGGCTTCGATACTTTCCGCATCGACGACATCGTCCGGCAGGTGGTCGTTGATCTCGGCGTAGGTCAGGTAGCCCCGCTCCTTGCCCAGCTTGATCAGCGCCTTGAGGCGCATCTTGCGCGCTTCGGCATCAAGCGGTTCGGGAGTTTCAGCCATTGCACCCTCGAGCAGCGCCTTTTCGGCGGCCTTTTCCTTGGCTTTGCTGGTGCGAGCCTTCGGTGCTTCCTTAGCGGTGTCTTTTGCCTTAGCCATGAACACGATCCATCGGATTGGGGAAAACCATAAATTATACCACAACTTAGCTTCGATTAGGCCGCGAGGCGAGCAGCTGGATGTAGCGCTGCTTTTCCTCTGCGGAGAGGCCCGCCACACCAAATTGCTGGGCTTTGGCCTGAAGTTGTTCGAAGTGGCGTTTCTGTTCGCCGTCACGAAGTTTTTCGAGCGTATCGCGAAACTCCGCATCAGCCTCAGCTTCGTCAAACGGCAACCCGAGAAGTTCCGCGGCGGCCTCCTCGATCTGCGCTTCTTCAGGCAGGCCGCGCAATTGCTCGCGCAGGGCGGCGTAGCTTATGTCGCCCTCGTGTGCCGCGGTCAGTGCGTGCAGACGCAGCAGCGCGGGGCGTTCGGCGGTGTCGGGCAGCAGTTCGCAGGGCAGTTCGCGGGCGAGCGCCGGTTTGTGGAGAACGATGCGCAAGAGGTTGCGGGTCAGTGAGGGCGCAACCCGGCGTGCCCGCGGTGGTGCCGGCGGGGCGTAGGATTTCAGTTCGCACAGCCGCTCGACTTCTTCCTGGGCAAAGCCGCTGGCTTCGGCGAGACGCTTGACCAGTTGCAGGCGTAGCAACGGCGTCGGTAGCTTGAGCAACAGCGGCTTCGCTTCGTAGATCAGTTGCGCCTTGCCCTCGGCGCTGGTCAGGTCGCAGCGGTTGGCGAGTTCGCGGAGCAGGAAATCCGACAGCGGGGTGGCCTGGGCGACCTGGCGGTCGAACTCGGCTTTGCCGAATTCGCGGATGTAGCTGTCAGGGTCGTGTTCGGCCGGCAAAAAGACGAAGGCCAGGCGCTTGTTATCGACCAGCGCTTCCAGTGAGTTTTCGAGCGCCCGCCACGCTGCCTTGCGACCGGCGCGGTCGCCGTCAAAGCAGAAAACGATGCGATCCACCTGGCGCAGCAGCTTCTGGACGTGGGTCGCCGTCGTGGCCGTGCCCAGTGTGGCCACGGCATTGCCGACGCCAGCCTGGGCAAGGGCGATGACATCCATGTAGCCTTCGGTGACGATGGCGGTGTCGGTGTCACGCAAGGCCTGTCGTGCTTGCGGCAGGCCGAAGAGTTCGCGGCCTTTCTCGAACAGCGGTGTTTCCGGGGAATTCAGGTATTTCGGCTCGCCCTGGTCGATGACCCGGCCACCAAAGGCGATGATGTCACCCTTGGGGTTGATGATCGGGATCATCAATCGGTCACGGAAGCGGTCGTAGCGGCGGCCGGCTTCGTTTTCGATGACCAGGCCGGCGGTCAGCAAGGTGTCGGCGTTGTAGTCGGGAAATACCGCCTGCAGGTTCTGCCAGCCGTCCGGGGCGTAGCCCATGCCGTAGCGGGCAGCGATTTCGCCGGTCAGGCCGCGCTTCTTGCAGTATTCAATCGCCTTCGGCGAGCGTTTGAGCTGCTCCTTGTAGTAAGCGGCAGCGCGGCTCATCACCTCGACGAGGTTGCGCGTCTGCCCCGCCTGCTCGGGCTTGAAGCCCTCGCTCTCCGGCACGGTCATGCCGCTTCGTGAGGCCAGTTCGCGCACGGCATCGACGAAGCCGATGCCCTGATACTCCATCACGAAGCCGATGGCTGTGCCGTGGGCGCCGCAGCCGAAGCAGTGATAGAACTGCTTGGTTGGGCTGACGGTAAAGGAGGGGGATTTTTCGTTGTGGAATGGGCAGCAGGCAGCGTAGTTGGCGCCGGCTTTCTTGAGCGGAACGTAGCTGTCCACCAGGTCGACGATGTCGACCCGGGCGAGGAGGTCCTGGATGAAACTTTCCGGGATCACGGGCGGCGATCAGCCGGCGAGGGCGGTCTTGACCAGCTTCGAGACCTCGGCCATGTCAGCCTTGCCGGCCAGCTGTGGCTTGAGGACGGCCATCAGCTTGCCCATGTCGGCCGGGCTTTTGGCGCCGGTGGCGGCTACTCCAGCGGTGACCGCAGCGGAAATTTCGTCGCTACCCATTTTTTCCGGCAGGTAGGCGGAGAGGATGGTGATCTCGGCTTTTTCGACATCGGCCAGATCGATGCGACCGGCGGCTTCGTATTGCGTGACGCTGTCCTTGCGTTGCTTGACCAGTTTCTCAATGACGGTGCTGACCGCGGCGTCGTCGAGCTCGGTGCGCTCATCCACTTCCTTTTGCTTGATGGCAGCGAGCAGCAGGCGGATGGCGGCGAGGCGGCCGGCTTCCTTGGCCTTCATGGCCGTTTTCATGTCTTCGGTGATGCGTGCTTTGAGGCTCATGGCAGTCTGTCCGGGAAATTCAAAGAAAAAAGCCGCCGGCTGTTGAGGCGGGCGGCTCTTTGTGCGGCTGAAGCGACGATCAGTACAGCTTCGGCGGCAGGGTCAGGCTGCGGAGGCGCTTGTGTTGACGCTTGACAGCGGCAGCAGCCTTGCGCTTGCGCTCGGCGGTGGGCTTTTCGTAAAACTCACGGGCGCGCAGCTCGGTCAGGAGACCCGTCTTCTCGACAGTGCGCTTGAAGCGGCGGATAGCAACTTCGAACGGCTCGTTTTCCTTGACGCGAATATTCGGCATGTAATTCACCCCCTTCCGTTAGGCGCCCATCCGGTCAAGTGTTGGATGGTGCGCGCAAAATTGTTCCGCAAATTTGCGGGTAGCCGAGCATTCTAGGCGATAAAGCATGGGCGGATCAAGTGTTAAAATCGCGCCCCTATGTTGATCCTTGGTGTTGAATCTTCCTGTGATGAAACCGGCATCGCGCTGTACGACAGCGCCGCTGGTCTGCTTGCCCATGCCCTGCACTCGCAGGTGGCGATGCATGCCGAGTACGGTGGTGTGGTGCCGGAGCTGGCTTCGCGCGACCACATCCGTCGCGTCGTGCCGCTGCTGCGGTCAACGCTGGAAAATGCCGGAAAATCGCTGAACGACATTGACGCGGTGGCCTACACCCGCGGTCCGGGACTGTCCGGCGCGCTGCTCGTCGGTTGCGCCTTTGCCGAGGCGCTGGCTGTGGCGCTGGACAAGCCGACGGTGCCGGTGCATCACCTCGAGGGGCATCTGCTGTCGCCGCTGCTCTCGAAAACGCCGCCCACCTTCCCGTTTGTAGCGCTGCTGGTCTCCGGTGGCCACACCCAGTTGATGAAGGTCACCGGGATTGGCGAATACGAGTTGCTCGGCGAGACGCTGGATGATGCCGCCGGCGAGGCCTTCGACAAGAGCGCCAAGCTGCTCGGCCTGCCTTACCCTGGCGGCGCCTTGCTGTCGAAGCTGGCAGAGCAGGGCGTGTCGGCTGTCTACAAATTGCCGCGGCCGATGCTGCATTCTGGTGATCTCGATTTCAGCTTTTCCGGATTGAAGACTGCCGTGCTGACGCTGGTGCGCGAGCAGGGCGAGCCGCTGGCCGAGACCTTCCGCGCCGATGCGGCACGTGCCTTCCAGGAGGCGATTGTCGAGGTGCTGGTGAAGAAGTCGCTGGCAGCGATGAAGCGTACCGGCCTCAAGCAACTAGTGGTCGCCGGCGGTGTCGGCGCCAACAGGCAACTACGGGCAACGCTTGATGACGAAGCTCGGCGCAAGCGCTTCCGCGTCTACTACCCGGAACTGGAATTCTGCACCGACAACGGCGCGATGATCGCGCTCGCCGGATGTCTGCGTCTGCAGGCCGGGGCGCAGGCCAAGCCGGCGGGCGTGTTTGCCGTGCAGCCGCGCTGGCCCCTGATGGACATTGCCACCGGCGCGAAGGACTGACCGGCCAAGTCGACCGCTCCCGTTTTTGGGCGCTTTTTCAAGTTCACCGCAGATGACGGGTTTTTACAGCGGCCAGCCCGGCAAACTCGCCGATTTCTTCCGAAGCGGGCAATTCTTGCAGCGTGGTTTGCTGCGGCAGCACTTCCGGCTCATGGTCGTGGCTCGCTAATAGTTGTCCGGCAAGCCGGCGAAAATTTCCACGTAATTGTCCCAGGCCTGGTCTTCGCTGAGCAAACGCTCGATGAAACGCGCAATCATGATCGCTCTCCTTGAATGGCATCACGTCGGAATCGACGGCATGTTTCCAGTCTAGGACGGCAAGGCGTATGAGTCGATTTGATTGTTCGTATCTGTTTGATAATTGCTGGCTATCGCTGGCTCAGAAAAAAGCGTCGCCTAAAGCGGCGTCCCGCGTCCGAACTCAGGCCTTTTTCTTGCCGCCGATTTTCGATTCCTGACCGGCGAGCAGTCGCTGGATGTTCTGCCAGTGCTTGCCGATCAGCGCCATGCCAAGAATGCCGACGACGATGGTCTGGTTGGTGGCGCCGTGCATCAGTGCCGCAAACAAGGGGGCGGCCGCGGCGGCGACGAGCGCCGCCAGCGAGGAGTAGCGCGAGACATAGGCCACCAGCAGCCATGTGCCGGCAACGGCAGCGCCCAGCAGCGGGTCGAGCGCAAACAGGACGCCGGCGGCGGTGGCAACACCTTTGCCACCTTTGAAGCCGAGGAAGACCGGATAGAGGTGGCCGAGAAAGACGGCGAGGGCGACGAGGGCGATGGTGGTGTCGTCCAGCCCCATCTGCTTGGCGACGACAACGGCCAGTGTCCCCTTGAGGGCATCGCCGATCAGCGTGAACAGGGCGGCTTTCTTGTTGCCGCTGCGCAGCACATTGGTGGCGCCGGGATTGCCCGAGCCATACGTGCGCGGGTCGGCCAGGCCGAAAATCTTCGAGGAGATCATCGCGAAGGGGATGGAGCCCACGAGGTAGGCGGCGATGATGGCGAGGGCGGTTTGCATGGGTGTTTGAGTCGCTGAGGTACAATCGCGCCAAATTTTACACCGCCGCTGCGGTCGACTGCCTCATGGACATCATTTTCATCGAAGACCTGCGCGCCGAAACCTGGATCGGCATCTATCCGCGTGAAAAGGCCATGCCGCAGACGGTCGAGATTTCATTGCATATTGGCGTATCGACTGCCTCCGCCGGCGCCAGCGACGACATTCGCGATACGGTCGACTACGCTGTCGTCGTCGAACGGCTAAGGGCCGATCTTGCCGCCAGCCATTTCAATCTGCTGGAAAAGCTGACCGAGCACATCGCCACCTGGCTGCTGGAGAATTTCGCGGCGCAGTGGGTGCGGGTCTCGGTCGCCAAACTGGGCATGATGCCGGGCGTGCGCCGCGTCGGCGTCACTATCGAGCGCTCGATCTAATCAGTAGCCGTTTGCCGGCGCCAATGTCGGGCCCTTGTTGGCGATGCGGGTTGCCGATTTTGCCCGCTTTTTCAGGTTCACCGCAGGTGGCCGGTTGGCTGCCATTCGATGCCATCAAAAGGCAGCGGCGAGTCCGGTCATCAGCGCAAAACCAGCCAGCAGGCCTGTGCTTGCCGCGTGCTTGCGGCCGGCCTGATAGGCGCTCGGCAACATCTCGTGGACGACGACCCAGAGCATGGCACCGGCCGCCGCGGCGAGCGCCAGCGGCAGGGCGGCGCCGGCCAGCGTGCTGGCCATGACGCCGAAAAGTCCGCCCACCGGTTCGACGAGGCCGGTCGCCAGCGCCATCAGCGCAGCGCGGACGGGCGGCGCGCCCAGCGCAAGCATCGCGCTGGCGACAATCCAGCCCTCGGGAATGTTCTGCAAGGCAATGCCGAGGCTCATGCCGTGATCGGCCCCCGCCGCCGCGGCGACGCCCACCGCAAGCCCTTCCGGCAGGTTGTGCAGGGCGATGGCCGCCACGACCAGCCCGACCTGTGGCTGGACAGTCGCGCCGGGCTCGATCTGCTCGACATGGGCATGCGGCATCTGCCGGTCGAGGTGCTGCATCGCCGCCGCGCCGGCGATGAGGGCGACGACCGTCATCAGCGCCATCGGTAACAGCGCTTCGCTCGCCACCACCGTCTGCACGGCCGGCACCAACAGCGAAAAGAGGCTGGCAGCCAGCATCATGCCGCCGGCGAGGCCGAGCATGGGCGCCATCATCGTCGCCTGCGGTCGACGCCAGAAAAGCACCGGAATGGCGCCCAGGCCGGTGGCCAGCCCGGCCAGCAAACTGGCGAGCAGGCCCTGAACGGCCATGGCGTGGGCGTTCAGCCAGGCGATCGATTGCGAGATGCCAAAGCTGATGCCGATAACCGCGATGAGCAAGCCTGCCCAGAGATGGCGGCGGGTAGCGGGACGTTCGTAGTGGCGGATGACAAGCTGGGTCATGGTGCTCTCCTGACAGATGGAGATACTTTAGCGACCGGCTTGTGATTGCTCCAATCGATTGAAATAATTCGATCGATTGGATTTTTGTATTGACTAGGGCAGTGCGGCTTCGACTGCGACCGGCGACAGGGTGCGGACGATGTCGTGCGGATGCACGCCGACCAGGTAGCCGCGTTTGCCGCCGTTGATGTAGGTGAGTGGCTATTAGTGGCGGAATTTGATAGCCTGCTCCCCGAGGCATGACAGGGACACAACGTGCAGCAGGCTAAGGTAATCTCATACACGCGCTTCTCGACGCCCGCTCAAGCGAAGGGACAATCGCTCCGCCGACAAGAAGAGAAGGCGGAACTCTGGGCGGCAGCAAGGGGGTTGAGGCTCGATGAAAATCTTCGTTTGCGAGACCTGGGTGTCTCAGCATGGTCCGGAGCAAACGTAGAAACGGGCGCCTTGGCAGTCCTGCTCAGAATGGCTAAAGCCCGAGAAATACCCCCTGGTACGATACTCGTCATTGAGGCAATGGACCGGCTTACTCGCCAGGGCCTCGAAGATGCAATCCCACTTTTTATTGACTTGCTGAAGAGTGGGATAGAGCTTGTCACCCTCCAGGATAATCAGCATTACACCAAGGATTCGCTAAGGGATTTAGCGAAGTTCATCACGGCCATTATTCTGCTCTCTGGTGGCAACCGTGAGTCAGAAAGAGCCGGCATTGAACCCTCTGTCGGCAGCAAGGGCGATAGCTACGACAACGCTCTGGCTGAAACCATCAACGGTTTGTACAAGGCGGAACTGATCCATCGACGGGCACCCTGGAAAACAGTCGAATCCCTGGAGCTCGCCACCCTCGAATGGGTAACCTGGTTCAACCATCAGCGACTCCTTGAGCCCATCGGATACATCCCGCCCGCCGAGGCTGAGGACCAGTATTATCTGCAACTCACCATGCAGGCTGATCACGCCTGCACTTAAGCCACGGAGCCTCTACAAAACCCGGGGCGATTCAATTGGCAGACCAAACTGCTCTCCGCTCTGAAGCCAGCTAAGGCAGAAACAAGCTCTCCGGAGGTCAGAATGGCTATTGAGTCCTTAGAAAAGCTGCTGGCGACCTCCGATGAATGCATACACACCGTAACCGTAATGCGAGAGATGCCTGACGGACTGGATGGTGCCCAGGTGATGCGCCATGTGCAGAACAGAATTAGGGAAGAGCGTGCTTCCGCAGCCCTGAAATTCGCAAATGCGATTGAGCTTACGCTGACAGCACGAGGTAGCCGGAGGCATGTGTTGTTGGCCGCAAACTCACTCTTATCTGAGGGTATCAGCGCCGCAAAAGCCGAGGTCTGGGCGCGTCTCAGATTCGGCGGAGGTAGCGATGGCAAACGTTAGACCCTGTGAGACCTAAATATCTGGTACCACATTGGAGGCATGGAACGGTTGGCTTCGCATTTATGTACTAGCTTTCGACCTACCCCCTGAACTGTGGTCTTCAACCCAATGGCTTAACCAGGTCATATTGGTGAGCATAATCGACGGTTAAGCCGGTTTTGAGTCACTCAGGTTTCAGTTTTCAAGCGCACGCTCACATAAGTAAATGGGGAGGCGAAGCAATTGAATACAGGGGCATTGACGATTCCCGAGCAAACAACCTAGCGGCCAGGTGGGCCGGTTCCGGCCCAATCCGCATTGTGATGGAATTTCTCCGAATCGATGGTGGCATCGACACCGACCATCAGGAAGCTCGAGTGCCGAATAGGGCTCAATTCCCCCTCCATCGGGCATCCTCTCTTTTGAGGGGGATTATCGGATTACTGGATTACCGACATCGGTAACCGGGAAATGTCACAGGATTCCACGTGGGTTTTCATTGCGGGCCGGACAAAAGCGTGTTTTCAGGTCGAGTGATTGTGTGTGGCCAAGTCAAGTCGGCTGCGCATCAACGTCTGCCCGCCTGTGTTTTCAAGTCAATTAGCCCGCACGCGAAGCACCATTAGGTTGGTACGAAAACAGTCTTTCACGGTCATCTTGTGCGCAGGATGAGGCGTCTGACGGGCATTTTGTTGTTCTCCGTATCTTGACGTCAGCACATGCTCTTCTTGTGCCTATACCTGTGGACTGGGTATCCACCCGTGCATTCCTCTGGAGACAAGATGACCCTTCAAAACAACAATACCCGTGGCCGACATCGTGTCGGTAGCGTGCAAATCAAAGCTTGGCTGCCGAAGCCGTTACGGGATGATTTTGCCCTGGCCTGCAAATCACAGGGCATGAGCGCCTCCGCGGTACTCCGTGGGCTGCTGCTGGCTTACATCAAGAGCGCCTCGAAGGCAGTCGATGGCTAAGCGGCAATCTCCTGGTTCGGCGAACCTCCAAGCCCAGGCGGCCGCGACCCGGCACGCTGCTGAATCTTGTAATGATGAGGTGATACGCAGTTTTGCCCTGGCAGCAGCGTCTACCGTGGAGGCGATTGCCAAGGCGACTGCACGACGGGAAGCGTCTCCAATACTGGATTTGCCTGCTAATGCTTCAGACATCGAACTTCGCGAAGCACGACAGTATCAATCGGTGCGTCGCGGCAATGAGGTCTTCTTGCCGATATGGCGTCAGGCCACGATTGGTTTGCCGAACCTCTTCTTGCGGTCAGCACTGTTCGCGTCTAACCGAAATCAGCATGATGCTGTGGTGGAAGAAACGATTGCCAGCCAAGGCGATACGTCTATCACGCTAACCGGGGTCAGGCTCAATGATTACGACCGACGCGTGTTTGCAGTATGTCTGAATGCGTACCGTGAAGACCTGGCACTTGCCAATTCCAGAGATGATGTCGGATGGGTGCGCTTATCGTATTGGCAGTTCGCTAAGGGAATGGGGGGTACTTATGGGCCCCAGGTTCACCTGGCTATTCGCGCCAGTCTAGTACGCCTTAATGCGGCGCACCTACGCCTGCGGGTCAAACGTCGTGATATCCCCATGCCACGGCTGCTTGAAGCCGCTTTCGATGATGGCTACCAACCGGGAAATGGAAACCACGGTGCGATGAAAGGCAGTGACGTCATTGCTTTCAGGGTGCAGGATTCGATGGCCAATCTGTTCGGCCCACAAGACTGGAGCGCCGTCCATGAAAGTGCCATTCACGGATTTTCAGGGGTGGCAGCTTGGCTGGCGAACTTTTACAGTACCCATGCCAAACCCTACCCCCTGCAAGTCAAAGATTTATGGCGCTACAGCGGCGTTGTTTGCGACCTCCGAGAGTTCAGGCGGCGCCTGAAAGGTGCCTTGGCTCAACTAATGGCACCAGATGTGGCTGCGGCCGTACGTATTGCCGAATATGAATTGTCCAGCCAGCATTTGGTGGTCAAGCTATATCGTTGGTCTGCTTAGTCTCGGCTCGACTTTCCTTACGAAGCAATTGCTCTGAAGGGTGAACGAACGGCTGCCGCTTCTCCGGGGCGTCAATACCCTCCAGACGCACTTTGTGCTGCGATTTGGTCGGGTCAAGGACTATGAGACGGTATTGCCATCGACTACTGCACTGGTCCGTCGACCTCATCACCCTGACGGGCATTGAACGGGCGGAGGATGAAAAGGGTCTGAAGACCCTCGACTGCGCGCAGACCTAGGTGCTCCAACTGGCGCGGGATTTGCCATCCATCCTCGCGTCGCCATAGCGGGCGCCGGCTTAAACGATGACCACCTCTCGGGGCGGTCTTTTCGTTTCAGGCCTCGAGCGCAACCTCGACGACTGTCGGCTTGAGCACTTGCATCAGGTCGTGGGGATGGATGCCGACCAGATAGCCGCGACGGCCACCGTTTATGTAAATAACTGACTCCGCCAGGATGCTTTTCTCGATAAAGACCGGCATCGCCTTCTTGGTACCGAAAGGACTGGTGCCGCCAACCAGGAAGCCAGTGTGCCGATTTGCGACCTCTGGTTTGCAGGGCTCTATCTTCTTGCAACCGGCCTGCCTGGCCAGCTCCTTGGTGGACACCTTGCAATCGCCGTGCATCAGCACGATGAGTGGCTTGGCGTGCTCGTCCTCCATCACGAGCGTTTTCACAACGGCGTGCTCATCAACGTTGAGCTCCCTGGCGGACACCTTGGTGCCGCCATGCTCTTCATAGGCGTAGAGGTGGCTTGAGAATGCGACCTTATGGGCCTTCAGATACTTGGTGGCGGGGGTCTCTGGCGCGTGTTCAGTCTTCATGCAGCAAATGATACTCGATGGCGCCTGCATCGCTACAATGCCTTGTAGCACAAGGGTTTTCCTAAGTTTTCAATATCCGCAGCTAATTTCCATTTACCTAGATCAGCGGCAAGTCGAGGATGCTTTTCTCGATGTACACCGGCATCTTCTTCTTGGTGCCGAACGGGCTGGTGCCGCCGACCAGAAAACCGGTGTGGCGGTTGGCCACTTCCGGCTTGCAGGGTTCGATTTTCTTGCAGCCGACCTGCCGCGCCAGTTTCTTGGTCGACACCTTGCAGTCGCCGTGCATCAGCACGAACAGCGGCTTGGCCTGCTCGTCCTCGAAAATCAGCGTCTTGACCACTGCATGTTCGTCGACATTGAGTTCACGCGCCGAGACCTTGGTGCCGCCGTGCTCTTCGTAGGCGTAGAGGTGATTGGAGTAGGGCACTTTATTGGCCTTGAGGAATTTGGTCGCCGGGGTTTCCGGGGCGTGTTCGGGCTTGCTCATGCGTCGGGGTCAGCTCAGGGGGCGGGAACGGATCAGGGTGGCGAGCACCAGATCGAAGAACGTGTCGGGATCGACCGGTTTGGCAATGAAGTCGTTCATGCCGGCCGCCTGGCAGCGGCTGCGGTCTTCGGCAAATGCGTTGGCGGTCATGGCGACAATCGGCGTCGCCGCGTGTTGCGGCATCAGGCGAATCTGCCGCGTGGCCTCCAGACCATCCATCTCCGGCATCTGCATGTCCATCAGGATCAGATCGTAGCGCTGCCGGCTGGCCTGCGCCACCGCCTCGAGGCCGTTCTCGGCGGTGTCCGCTGCCAGGCCGGCGTCGGCCAGCAGCATCAAGGCAATTTCGCGGTTGATCGGCTCATCCTCGACCAGCAGCACCCGGCTGCCGGCAAATGACTGTTGCAGCGTCCGCTCGGCATCGGCCGCCAGTGGGCGGGGCGTGGCGGCGCTCTCTTGGGGGCGTTGCAGGCGGGCGGTGAACCAGAAGGTGCTGCCTTCTCCCGGCGTGCTGTCACAACCGGCAGCGCCGCCCATGGCGGCGGCGATCTTGGCGGTGATCGCCAGGCCCAGCCCGGTACCGCCGTATTTACGCGTGGTTGAGCTGTCGGCCTGCTCGAAGGCGCTGAATAGTCGCGCCTTGGCCTCCGGCGCGATGCCGATGCCGGTATCGCGAACGGCGAAACGCACCAGCAGGCCGTCGGCGGTCTCGTTGTCGACCGTTGCCTGCAGTATGACTTCGCCGTGCTCGGTGAATTTGACGGCATTGCCGAGGAAGTTGAGCAGGGCTTGCTGCAAGCGGGTCGGGTCGCCAAGCAGTTCGTCCGGCAGCCCGTGGATTTCGCGCCGCAATGCAAGCCCCTTCGCCTGCGCCTTGTCGAGAACCATCGAGCAGACATTCTCGAACAGGCTGGCCGGCCGGAAAGCCACCGACTCCAGCGTCAGCTTGTCCGCCTCGATCTTGGAGAGATCGAGCACCATGTTGATGATTTCGAGCAGGTGCTTGCTGGCGTTCTCCAGCTTGCCCAGCTTTTCGAGTTGCGGCGGCGGCAGGCCGGCACGACGGATGAGGTGGGCCATGCCGCTGATAGCATTGAGCGGCGTGCGGATCTCGTGGCTCATGTTGGCCAGGAAGGCACTCTTGGCGCGGTTGGCGCTCTCGGCGATCTCCTTGGCCACCTGCAGCGCGGCGGTCCGTTCCTCGACACGCTGTTCGAGGCTGGCATTGAGGTCGCGCAGGTTCTGCTCGATCCGCCGCATTTCGGTGATGTCCTCGAGCACCCAGATCAGGTAGTCCCGACCGCCGAGATCGACGTGGCGAACGAAAATGCGGCAGAGCAGGCGCTCGCCGTTGCCGGTGCGCAGCCAGGCCTCGCTGACCGAGTTGCCCTGGCGGACCTGGGCGATGACGGCGCTGCGGTCAGCTTCGGAATCCCAGATGCCGATCTCGCTGCCGGTCTTGCCGGTGACTGCCGACTTGTCGCGCCGGAATTGCGTTTGCCAGGCCGGGTTCACATCGGCGATGCGGGCTTCATCGGTGAGGATGCTGAAGAGCATCGGCAAGGGCGACGCCTCGAAAATGGCCCGCGCTTTCTCCTCGCGTTCAAGGATGCTGTCGGCCATGTGGCCGATGTCGGCCGAGAGGCGATTGAATTCGGCGATCCGCCCGCGCGGCCAGTCGGTGACGCGCCCCCCTTCGGCCACCGTGTGGGCGCGGCTGAGGATGCTGCCTAACGGTCGCGACAGATAGGATGCGGCCCGGACTGCAAGCAGAGTACCGATCAGCAGCGAGGCAATCAGCCCGAAGCCGGCGAGGGTGACGATGCTGCGAATTTCCGGATTGTCGAGGCCCGATGGCAGGCGGGCGATGAAGGACCAGCCGAGCAGCCGAGAGCGGGCGCCGCCGACGTAGTAATCGGCGCCGTCGAATTCGAATTTCTTGGGGAGCGGGCTGTCGCTGAGAACGGCGCTGAGCAAGGGCGACGAATAGAGGTTGAGGCTGCCGGCACGGGTGTCCGATTCGGTGTCGGCCAGTAATTCACCACGCTGGTCGATGACCCAGATGGCTCGGCGGGCATCCCCCAAGCCGTGCCGGAAAAAGTTGATCAGGTAGGATAGCGGGACCTCGGCAAGCAGCACCTGGTGTTCGCCCACCGGTAGCGTCATGCCGACGGTGACAATGCCCGTCAGTGCCGAGAGGTATTTGTCGGTCCAGATCGGCGTCCGGCGTTTACTGGCCTCGAGGAAGATCGGCGCCGCCGACAGATCGCTGCCAATGGCTTCGCGCTCGAGGTGGGCATACTGCGGCGCCAGTCCGGAGGCAACCACGCGGCCGTCACCGGACAGCAGGTAGAGCCCGCGGAAGGTGTTGCCATCACCGACCGCCCGCTTGAGCAGTGAACTGGTCGCACCGCCACTCTGCAGGGCTTCGCTGAGTAGCAGCAGTTGGTCCTGCAGCGCACCCAGTTGCAACTCGATGCGTAGCACCATTTCCCTGGCTTCGCCTTCGGCGCGGATGCGCAGTTCGTCTTCGAGCTGCGGGATGCGGTGGGTGAGGAAGGCGGCTGCGAGCAGGGCGAAGGTTACCACCGAGGTGGCGGCCATCACTACCCCGAGGAGTACCCGCAGCGGCCATTCGCGAGAGGATGGCGGCATCATTTGACCTGCACGAAGCTGCCCTTGCGGATTTCGGTGTAATAGACCTTGCGCGGCGTGTCGCCATTGGCGTCGAAGCGCGTTTGCTGCTGGACGCCGGCGTAGGGGCCGTATTTGAGCAGGGCGCGTTTCATGTCCTCGTCGCCGCTGCGGTACTTCAGTGCCGAAAAGATGATGTTGGCGGTGTCGTAGGCCATCAGCGAGAAGGAGCCGAAATCGCGCTGGAAGCGGGCCTTGAAGGCATCGCGGAAAGCGCGGAAGGCGGCGCCCTGGTCGTTGCGGTCGTACGCGTGAGAAATCAGCAAGCCCTCAACCGCCTCACCGCCCATCTCGGTCAGGAATTCGCCTGACGCCGCCCATTCAGTCGAGCTGAGCGGCAAGGCCGGCGCCTGCTGCCGGGCCTGCTGGCAAAGGCGGGCGGTATCGAGCGAGCTGGAGATGAAAAGCAGCGTGTCGGGCTTGCCGGCGAGCAGTTCGCCGATGATTTCGCTGAAGCGCGGCGTGGCGATCGAGGAAAAGCCGACGCTGCCGGCGATCTCGCCACCCAGCGACGTAAAGGTGTCGACAAAGGCCTGGCGCCAGGTGTCGGAGTATTGCGGGTTGGAGGCGTCGAAGGCGATGCCGACGCGTTGCAGCTTGCGCTCGCGCAGGATGCGGGCGTGTTCGATGCCGGCTTCGGTGGTCGTGCGGTTGACGCGGAAAAAGCGGTCATCCTTGCCGTGGAAATCCGGTGACATCACCGTCGGGCTGATCAGCGTCAGCTGCGCTTCGTTCATCATCGGTACGACAACGGCCGCCATCGAACTGGTCACCGGACCAATGACGACTTCCGGCCGCAAGTCGATCAGTTCGCGCGCCGCGCGTTTGGCCTGTTCGGCATTCTGTCCGTCGTCGCGGACGATCAGTTCAATCTTGCGGCCCTTGATGCCGCCGGCCTGATTCTGCTGTTCGACGGCGAGGATGACGCCGTTGCGCACGCTTTCGCCAAAATCGGAACCGCGGTCGGAAAGACCGGCGATCAGGCCGATGCGGATCGGCTCCTGCGGCCCGCAGCCGCCGAGCGCGAAAGCCAGCGTGACGATGCCGGCGAAGTTTGCCATCTGCCGTTTCACGGTCTGTGCACTCCCTGCTGTTCTCTATTACCTTTGTAACACCCTGCCTTCACCGGGTCAATCAAATACCGGCGTGTTGGGCTCAACCCCGCGGGTGATGCTGCGCGTGCAGGGTTTTCAGGCGCTCACGGGCGACGTGGGTGTAGATCTGGGTGGTCGAGATGTCGGCGTGGCCGAGCAGCAGCTGGACCACCCGCAGGTCGGCACCGTGGTTGAGCAAATGGGTGGCAAAGGCGTGGCGCAGCACGTGTGGCGACAGTTTTTCCGGTGCGATGCCGGCGAGCAGCGCGTAGCGCTTGATCAACTGCCAGAAGGCCTGACGCGTCATCGGGCCGCCGCGGCCGGTGACGAACAGGGCGTCGCTGTGCTGTCCCTTGAGGATCTCGCTGCGCGCTTCGTTGAGGTAACGCACCAGCCAGTCGATGGCGATCTGCCCCAGCGGTACGAGGCGCTCCTTGCTGCCCTTGCCGAAGGCGCGCAGCACGCCGTCGGCGAGACTGACCTCATGGATGCGCAGGCCGACCAGCTCGGAAACGCGCAGGCCGGTGGCGTAGAGGGTTTCGAGCATGGCCCGGTCGCGCAGGCCGAGCGGGGTATCGAGATCGGGGGCGGCGAGCAGTTGCTCGACCTGCTTTTCCGACATCGTTTTCGGCAGCCGCGACGGGCGGCTGGGGTTGGCGAGTTTGAGCGTCGGGTCGACGGCGATGTGGCCGCGACCGACCTGCCAGCGATAGAAGCGGCGCAGCGTGGACAGATAGCGGGCCTGCGAGCTGGCGCGGGTCTGGCGGGCCAGTTGGGCGATAAACGCGGTCAGCGTCGTTTCGCGGGCATCGCGCAGGGCTTCGGCTTGCGTTTCGGCCAGCCAGCCGGCCAGCTGGCCGAGATCGGTGCGGTAGCTGTCGAGCGTCGCCTTGGCCAGGCCGTCTTCCAGCCACAGCGCGTCGCAGAAGGTGTCGATAGCGGCGAGATCAGTGGGCCGGAGCGTCAAGCGGGATTCCTTCATGGCGCAGCAGCCAGCGTTTGACCTCAAGCAGGAAGCCGCCGCCCTGGCGGTTGAAGCCGCCGAGGCCGCCGCCCGCGGCGACGACGCGATGACAGGGGACGACCAGCGGATAGGGGTTGGCGCCGCAGGCCTGGCCGACGGCACGCGGCGCGTTTTTGAGCCGTTTTGCGAGTTCACCGTAGGTGTCGGTACGGCCGGTCGGGATGGCGGCAATTTCCTGCCATACGCGGCGCTGGAAGTTTGTACCGGCGGGCTTGAGCGGCAGGCCGAAAGTGAAACCGGGGTCGGCGAGGTAGGCGCGTAGCTGGCGGACGGCTTCGGCGGCGAGGGGCGTTTGCGCCGCGACCTCAGGCTGGGCCTCGAGGAATTCGATGGCCGTGATTTCGTCGGTATCGCAGCAGATTCCAAGTGAAAAGCCGGGCGCGGCGACGATGGCCTGATAGGCGGGTGAGGTTTCCGTGGGCAGGTTCATGGCGATCATCCGAAGTGGGCGCAGGCTGCATTATCATCCCGAAGACAGTAGCCGGACAGGGGGCGCAGGGGATGGAAAGCACGGAATCGGACAAGGGGGCCGGGCTGCGGCTGGCGGCGGTGCAGTTCGTCTTCACGCTGGGGTGGACGGTCTATGTCGTCTTCCTTCCCGCCCTGCTGGCGCGGGCCGGCTTGCCGGCGAACTGGCTGCCCTGGCTGCTGATCATCGATCAGGCCATCTTCGCGATCATGGACATTGCTTTCGGCCTGATGGCCGATCGCATCGGGCAGGCCTGGCAGCGGCTGGCGCGGGCCATCCTCTGGCTGACCACCCTTTCGGCGCTGGCTTTTCTCGCGCTGCCCCTCGTCAGTGGCGTGGCGCCGGCGGCGATGCTGGCAGTGACACTGCTGTGGGTGGTGACGGCCTCGGTGGTCCGGGCGCCGACCATGGTGCTGCTTGCCAAGCAGGCACGCGCTGCGCAGCAACCCTCGCTGGTCGCCTGGTATTCGGGCGGTATGGCGCTGGCGATGGCCTTGTCGCCCTTTTTCGGTTTGTGGCTCAAGGGCAGCGATCCGCTGCTGCCTTTTGCCGTCTCGGCGGCGGTGCTCTGGCTGGCGGTCGTGGCGCTGCTGCGCTGGCAGCAACCCTTGCCGGACAGCGACGAATCCACGCAGCCGCCGCTTCCCTTCGCCAGCTATCGACCGCTGCTGGCGGGGCTGTTGCTGGCGGCTTTCGGCCTGCAACTGCATGCTTTCGTGAACGCCGGCCCTTTGTTCGGCAAGCTCGCCGAACCTGCACGTCTGCCCTGGCTGTTGCCGTGGCTGTGGGTCGGCTTTGCCGCCGCGATGCCGATGGTCGGCGCCCTCTGCAAGCGCTTCGGGGCGCTGCGGGTGGCGGGCAGCGGGCTGCTGGCGGCGGCCACGATGATCTGGGCGGCGCCTGCGGTGAACTCGGAAAACAGCCTGATTTTGCTGCAACTGCTGGCCGGCTTTGGCTGGGGGCTGGCCTTTGCCGGTCTGATGAGCTTCGCCAGCGCTGCTGGCAGTCGTGGCGCCGAAGGGCTGTTCATGGGCAGCTTCTTTGCCATGACGGCGGTTGCCGCCGTTGCCCGTATCCTGCTCGCCAGCCAGTGGCTGCCGGCGCTGGGTGACGGTCGCTACACCCTGCCTGCCGCCTGTCTGTTCATTGCTGCCTGCGGCACCCTGTGGCTGGCCCGGCGTCTGCCGGACCGCCACTGAGCCTAGCGGCGATCAGCCGCGAACGTGCCCGTCGCCGAGGACGATCCACTTCTGGCTGGTCAGGCCTTCAAGGCCGACTGGGCCGCGTGCGTGGATTTTGTCGGTGGAAATGCCGATCTCGGCACCCAGCCCGTACTCGAAGCCATCGGCAAAACGCGTCGAGGCGTTTATCATCACCGATGACGAATCGACCTCGCGCAGGAAGCGCATCGCCTTCGGGTGATTTTCGGTGACGATTGCTTCGCTGTGGTGCGACGAATACTGGTTGATGTGGGCGATGGCCTCGTCAATGTCGTCGACGACCTTGACCGAGATGATCGGTGCGAGGAACTCGGTGTAGTAATCCTCATCGCTGGCCGGCACCGCTTCCTTGACCAGCGCGCAGGTCTCGGCGCAGCCGCGGATCTCAACGCCCTTGGCGGTCAGCATGTGGGCGATGGGCGGCAGCAGCATGGCGGCGACCGAGCGGTCGACGAGCAGCGATTCGGCGGTGTTGCAGGTGCCGTAGCGCTGGGTCTTGGCGTTCTCGACGATCTTCAGCGCCTTGTTCGGGTCGGCTTCCTCTTCCAGGTAGACGTGGCAGTTACCATCGAGGTGCTGGATCATCGGCACACGCGACTCGGCGTGCAGGCGGGCGATCAGGCCCTTGCCGCCGCGCGGTACGATGACGTCGACAAATTCACGCATGGTGATCAGTTCGCCGACAGCGGCGCGGTCGGTGGTGTCGATCACCTGCACGCACTCGGCGGGCAGGCCAGCGGCCTTGAGGCCTTCCTGAACCAGCGCGGCAATGGCGCGATTGGAGCGAATCGCCTCCGAACCGCCGCGCAGGATGGCGGCGTTGCCGGATTTCATGCACAGCGCAGCCGCATCGGCGGTGACGTTCGGGCGGGCTTCGTAAATGATGCCGATGACGCCAAGCGGCACGCGCATCTTGCCGACCTGGATGCCGGAGGGGCGGAACTTGAAGTCTCCCATTTCACCGATCGGATCCGGGAGTTTTGCGACCTGTTCGACGCCTTCGGCCATGCTGTCGACACCCTTTTCGGAGAGCGTCAGGCGGTCGAGCATCGCTGGCTCCAGACCGGCGGCGCGGGCGGCGGCCAGATCTTCGGCATTGGCGGCGACCAGCGCAGCCTTTTCGCGGCGGATGGCGTTGGCGATATGCAGCAGCGCCGCGTTCTTCTCGGCGGTGGTGGCGGTCGCCAGCCGGCGTGAGGCACTGCGTGCCTGGCGACCGACGGTTTGCATGTATTCCTTGATATCCATGATGGTTCGGACGATACGAAAAAGATCATTATAGCCAGCTAATTCAGCGGGAACTTCTGCAAGCGGGTAAACTCTTACCCGCAACGACAACAGGGCTTTCCATCGAGGACGAGATGGCTGAAAAAATCATTCTGCCGACCGAGGTCAAGGTCTGCGCAACCTGCAGCTACTGGGATGGCGAACGCCGGGTAGATGAGGACATGAAGGTGGTGGTGGTCGCCGAAGGCTGTGAGGGCGAATGCCTGGTGCAAGGCGAGGCCAAGCCGGGCCTGCACGATGTCCGCAAGGAGTGTTCCTGCATCTGGGAAGACCTTGAACCGGATGAACCCGCTGCCGACAAGGCGGCTTGATCTTCCCCGCTGCCCCGGCAAGTCCGCCGGGTTGCGGCTTTAACGCCAGACCAGCTTGTTGCGCCCCGTCGCCTTGGCGATGTACAGAGCCGCATCGGCGCCGCGAAAAAACTCGGGGTCGGCCGTCGCGCCTTCCGGGATGACGGTTTTTCCACCGAGACTGATGGTAACCCATGCCGAGACCGGCGATGCCGGATGGCGTATCTGCTGCGCCTCGACGCCCAGGCGCGCTTCCTGCGCCAGCGACTCGGCCGCTGCGGCGTCGGTTTCCGGCAACAGCATCACGAACTCTTCGCCGCCGTAGCGGGCAACCAGATCGCCGGGGCGGCCGGCCGTCTGCTGCAGGGTATGGGCCACCTGCCGCAACACGACATCACCCTCGGCATGGCCGAGGTGGTCGTTGTAAGCCTTGAAGTGATCAACATCGACGACGATCAGCGACAGCGGGCTGCCATTGCGGGCGCAGCGCCGCCATTCATCTTCCAGCGCAACATCGTAGCGGCGGCGATTGGCGATTTCGGTCAGGCTGTCGATCATCGCCAGTTCTTCCAGCAGGTGTCGCTGGTGCACCGATAGCAAATGGTTGCGTACGCGTTTGCGGACGATCGACGGGTGGAAGGGCTTGGTGATGTAATCGACGGCGCCGAGGTCCAGTCCGCGTTCCTCGTCAGCCGGACTGTCGAGCGCCGAAATGAAAATGACCGGAATCTTGCGCGTGTTGTCGTCGTGCTTGAGGATCTGGATGACCTGATGACCATCCATGTCCGGCATCATCACATCAAGGAGGATCAGGTCAGGCGCCTGATCGGTCACGCGCTCCAGCGCCTGTTGCCCGTTCTTGGCGAGGATGATGCGACAGTCCGGCTGCAGCAGCTCGGTCAGCCGGTCGCGGTTGGATTTTTCGTCATCGACGATGAGAACGGTCTGTTGCCGGTTCATGGCTCGCTAATATGTGCGGAGGGGGCAAGGCGGGCGCGCCACTGACCCAGCAGGTCACGCGCTGCACCGTATTCGATATCTTCAATCAGCAGTCCGATTTCGCCAAGCGCTTCCTGATGCCCGGCGGGCGCGGCGCGCTGCAAGTTGCGCCAGGCGGCTTCGCTGCGGGCATCTGCGTGGTCGAGCAGGGTGATGAGCGCGTCCGTCATCGCCAGCAGTTGCGCTGCGCCGGCAATTTCGCAGGGGGCTTGGTCGGGGAGCGCCGGCAACTGGGTCAGGCCATCAAGAACTTCGCCGAGCGCCGCTTCCGTCTCCTCAAAGGCGACCGGGTCCGAACTGCCGCTGGCGAGCAGGCTTTCCATCCGCCGCGCAGCTTCGGCCAGCCGCTGGGCGCCAATGCTGCCGGCGACGGATTTCAGGGAGTGCGCCAGCCGCCGCGCTTCCGGCCACTGGCCGGCGACCAGCGCTTCGCGGAGGCGGCGGGTGCTGCTGGCAAAGTCGCGGCGGAAATCGTGCAGCGAGCTCAGGTAGAACGTCGGGCGATTCATGTGCAGCAGCAGGCCGGCCGTCTGGTCAATGCCGGGCAACGAGGGCAGTGTCGCGGCAGCCTCGATAGGCGGTTCGGGCTCGGCGGGCGGTTCCGGCAGCACTTGCGGCGGCAGCCAGCGCGCCAGCGTGTCGTACAGCAATTGCGGCACGATCGGCTTGGTGAGGTGCGCATCCATGCCGGCCTCGGCAGTCTGGCGCTGGTCCTCGACGGTGGCGTGGGCGGTCATCGCGATCACCGGCAGGCCATGCAGCCGCGGGTTGGCGCGGATCTCGCGAGTGGCGGTCAGGCCGTCCATGACTGGCATCTGAACATCCATCAGGACGAGGTCGACAGGTTCGCTGGCGAGGACGGCCAGCGCCGCCTCGCCATCATTGGCCGTCAGTACGCTGAAACCGACTTTCTGCAGCAGGGCGGTGGCGATGGTGCGGTTGATGGCGATGTCTTCTACAACCAGAATGCGTTCGCCCGCCCAGCGAGGCAATTTTTGCGGCTTTTTCGGGTTCACCGCAGCCGCCCGCGGCGGCGCTGCTTCGGCTGCGCGATGGAGGATGACATTGAAGCGGAAGGTGCTGCCCTTGCCGGGTTCGCTACTGACGCTGATCTTGCCACCCATCAGCTCGACCAGTTGCCGGCAGATGGCCAGGCCGAGCCCGGTGCCGCCATAGCGGCGGGTAATGCTGCTGTCGGCCTGGGTAAAGGGCGCGAACAGCGCGGCCTGGTGCTCGGGCGCGATGCCGATGCCGGTGTCGCTCACCGAAAATTCGAGATTGAGGCGATTGTCCGGCAGTTCGCCGATGCAGCGTGCCTGAACGGTGATTTCACCGCTGGTGGTGAATTTCAGCGCATTGCCGACCAGATTGATCAGGATCTGCCCGAGACGCAGCGCGTCGCCGCTCAAGCCCTTCGGCAGGTCGGCGGCCGGCTGCAGGCGCAATGCGATGCCCGACAGGCTGGCGCGGGCCGAGAACAGGCTGTCAAGATCGCGGAAAATTTCGTCGGTGCTGAACTCCGCCTTCTCCAGCAACATCGCGCCGGCTTCGATTTTCGAGTAATCGAGAATGTCGTTGATGATGCTGAGCAGGGTGTCCGACGAGCGCAAGACCTGTTCGAGGTACTCCCGCTGCTGGGCATTGAGCGGCGAGTCGAGCACCATCCGCGACAGGCCGATGATGGCGTTCATCGGTGTCCGAATTTCATGGCTCATGCGCGCGAGGAATTCGGATTTGGCCCGGCTGGCCTCGCGGGACTCGGCAATTGCCTGCTGCAGGGCTTCGGTGCGGGTTTCGACCATGCTCTCCAGCGTGTCGCGATAGAGTTGCAGCTCCGCATCGCGGGCCTGCAGGCGGTCGAGCATCTGGTTGAAGCCCTGCGCCAGGTTGCCGATTTCGTCGTGGCTGGCGATGCTTACCCGCTCGCTCAGCCCGGGGTTGCTGGAGACGCGACGGACCAGACCATCCAGCACCTCGATCGGCGCGGTAATGCGGCTGACTACCAGCCGGGTGATGATCAGGGTCGCAAGCAGGGCGCCCAGCAGCAGGAAAGCGGTCTCGCCCAGCGTGTGGCGCATAGTGTCATGGTATTGCGCCAGCGAGACCAGCAACTCGACGTGGGCGGCGGTTTCGTTCTGATTGGGCAGCGTGACCGGCTCCCGGATCAGCAGCTGGGCATCGTCAAACCTGCCGGCGGCAATGGCGTTGGGGTAGTGCGGCGGATGCGCCGGGTCCTGACTGTATTCGGCAAAGATTTTGCCATCAGGCAGGATGATCCGGCCGGCGATGATTGCCGGATTGCTCGCCAGCGAAGCGAGCAGGCGGCCTTCCTCGCGGGCGTCCAGAAAGGCGATGGCGGCCTGCGAGTTGCTCGCCAGCAGCCGGGCCTGTGCCTGGATCGACCCTGCCCACTGGCTTTGCAACAGCGATTTCTGCTGCACGTACACCAGCAGGAAGACGAGGCCGACCGTCAGCAACAGAAAGCCGAAGGTCAGCGCTACCAGCTTGCCGCGGATGCTGCCCGGGAGGAGGCGCTGCAGGATGGATGGCATCAGTCGATCACCCGGGCCAGGCGCAGCAACTGGGCGTTGAATTCGATGGCCTTCTTCTGGGCGCTGCGCCGGTTGATGACGATCGCCACCCGCTCGCCTTCCAGCGGCAGTTCGATCATGCCGCCGCTGCGGGCGAAGCCGGGAATGTCGGAGACCGTCACCAGGGTCCGCTGATTGCTGCGCTCCAGCCACTGGTTGAGGTTGCTGCTTTCGCTGCGCGGGATGAACAGCAGGTGGCAAACGCCAAGATCTGCTGGCGCCAGTACCGTTTCGATCCCCTGGCTACTCTGGTCGGCCTGCGAGAGGGCATTGCCAAAGGGATTGCGGCCGACGACGCAGAGCTTGAGCGGCGGTGTCGCTGATTTCTCGGACGGCCAGTAGATGAACTGCGCGAGACGGACGAAAAGCACCGCCTTCAGGCTGTATTCGCTGGGGTCCTGTGCCAGCGCAGGACGGCCGGCCGCGAGCAGCGCCAGCAGCGCGGCCAGGGTCGTGGCGATCAGCGAGGGGCGCAGGGCGGGCAGGCGCATCGGTTTAGAAACGGTACTCCAGCGTGCCCATCCAGGTACGCGGCTGTTGCGGCACGGCCTGCAGGACGGAGCTCGACGACGAGGTGTGGGCGGCGTAATAGCGCTCGTCGAAGAGGTTATAGACGTCAACGTAGAACGACAGGCGTTCGCCGGCCAGCTTGTGAACGCCGAGGTGAAGGCTGGCGACAGTGTAGGCGTCGGTCTTCTTGATTCGGTCGTTTTGCACGCGGTTGACGGCGCCGGTGGATGTGTCGTCGATCCATTGCAGGCGCGGCGTCAGGGTCAGCCAGTCCTGATAGCGGAAGGTAACGCCAAGCTTGACCTTGTGCCGGGCGATGTTTATCTGCTGCAGTTCGGGGCCGGTGTCGGATTCGCGGAACTTGCCCTTGACGTAGCTGTAGCTGCCCCAGAAATCGGCATTCCATGGCCCGCCAAGGTGGTATTGCAATTGCGGGATCAGATCGAGGCCGACATATTCATCCTGACCGGAATTCTGCTTGGATTCGGTCTGGGTCAGCACGACCCCGGGAATGTACTGGACCGGCACCGGGTCGGCACGGGTGATGATGACGCGCTCGACACGGGTGCTGTAGGCGTTGGTCACCAGATTGAACTGACGGTGCGGCCGCCAGTCCCAGGTCAGCGACAGCGTCTTGGATTTCTCCGGTTCCAATTTGGTGTTGGGGGCGCGGAAGAGACCGGTTGGATTGCCGGCGCCATTGAAGCTGCCGAAGGCGCTATAGCTTTCTTCCGGCGATGGGGCACGGAAGGCCTCGCCGTAAAGCAGCTTCAGATAGTTGCCGGGTGCCGGCTGCCAGGTGGCACCCAGTCGCGGATTGAAGCTGCCGCCGTAGGTCGAATACCAGTCCTGCCGTCCGCCAATCATTGTGGAAAACGTAGGCGTCCATTGCGCCTGCCACTGAAGGTACCCCGACCAGCTGTGGTAGCGGGCATCGAAAATCTGCAGGCTGCGCGACGTATTGGGGTAGAACATGCCTTGTCCACGCGGCCCCTTGTCGGTGTCGTAAGGCCAGGGCAGGTCGGGGGTTTCGATGGCGTAGAAATCCTTGTAGCCAAGGCCGGACAGCAGATTGTGTTTTTCGTTGATCTGCCAGTTCAGGTTCTGCTCGATACCCCGGCGCCGGGCGTAGGCATAGTCGTAGCCGTGGTTTTCGAAGTTGGTGACCTTGTTGATATAGCGGGTTCGCGGGTCGACCTCGTAGGTCGAGTGATCAAGGACCAGTTCCGCCTTCAATGACTCGGCCGGCTGGAAGCGGTATTTGCCGGACCAGGTCTCGATGGTCGTGTCCCAGAAGGCATCGGACAGGTAAAACACCGAGGACGGGTTGTCGCCGGTGCTGGTCAGGCTGCGGAAGCGGTTGCGGTAGAAAGCCACGGTGACGTCGTCGCGGTAGTCGAGGCGCAGATACTGGCTCTGACTGCTCATGTCGCCGACGTAGTCCTCGCGCTCGGCGGCGGTCTTGCCGCCGGCGGCGACCTTGGGGTACGAGTTCGGGTAGTACTTGTCGAGCGGAGCGCGGTCGCTTTCCTGATAGTAGGCGCTTGCCGTTAGCGCAAAACCGGCGGCCAGCGGACTGCTGACGAGGAAATTGCCTTCCAGCGAGCCGAAATTGCCGGCGCCGGCGGCGAGCTTGCCTTCCAGACGGTCGCCGGGCTTGTCGGTGATGATGTTGATGACGCCGGCAAAGGCATCGGCCCCGTACAGGGCGGCGGCTGGGCCGTAGAGGACTTCGACCTGCTTTGCGAAATGCAGCGAGAAGTTCTCGGCGACCGGGATCTTGCCGCCAGCGGGGTGATCGATGCGTACGCCGTCGAGCAGGATCAGGATCTTGTTGTTGCTGACGTGGCCCTGGAAAACGAAGTTGTTGTACTGCGACGAGCGGGTGGCCCGCTGGAAATCGACGCCGGGCAGGTCTTCGAGCAGATCGGCGAGGCTCTTGTAGCGGCGGTCACGCATCTGCTCGCGGGTGAAGACCATGATGTGCGATGGTGTCTGCTCGCGGCCTTCGGCGCGGCGCGAGGCGGTGACGACCGGCGTCGCCAGCAGTTCGTCGAGCGACAGCGGCAGCAGGCTGCCAACGGTGTCGGCAGCCCGAGCTGTTGGCTGCGCAAGCAGCGTCAGTGCGCACACCCAGGCCAGAGCCGGTGTCGCGCGTAACTTGGTGTTCATGATTTCCCCTCCGGGAGGACTCCCCGAGGCGTAGCTTACACGCTGAGCGGGCTCGCTGTCTTCTGTCCGCAGAGGCGCAAACCGAGGCGCAGGAAGGCTTCCCAGATGTTGCCCTGGGCTGCGCCCTTGGCCATGCGGTCAATGTGGCCTGCGTCGCGCAATGCCGCCTCCAGGATCGTGCTGTTGAGGCGCTGCACGGCCTTTTTGACCGGCACGGCCCGTGGCCCCCAGACCTTGGCGTCCTTGAGCAACAAATCAATCGGCCGCCCGGCATCAAGGCCGGCGCGGATGCCGGCCAGGGCGCGGATTTCCTCGCTCATCGCCCAGAGCACCAGCGGCGGCGCTTCTCCCTCCTGCATCAGGCCGTCGAGGGTGCGGGTCAGGCGCCCGACATCGCCGGCAAGCAGCGCTTCGCGCAGGCCGTCGAGGTCGTAGCGGGCGACGTTGAGCACGGCGTCGCGCACCTGCTGCAGGCTGAGTTTGCCAGCAGGGTAGAGCAGGGCCAGCTTCTGGATCTCCTGATGTGCCGCCAGCAGGTTGCCTTCAACCCGCTCGGCGATGAATTTCAGGCCTTCCATATCCACCGTCTGCTGTTGCCGGCGCAGGCGGCCGTAGATCCAGCTGGGCAGTTCGAGCAGCGGTGGGGCATTGAGTTTGATGGCAACGCCGGCATTCGCCAGCGCGGTGAACCACGCTGCTTTCTCCTCGCGCCAGTCGAGTTCGGGCAGGGTGATCAGCAGCAGGTTATCGGGCGACAGGTGGCCGCACCACTGTTGCAGCGCGGCGCTGCCTTCCTTGCCCGGCTTACCGGTCGGGATGCGCAGGTCGATCAGCTTGCGGTCGCCGAACAGCGACATATTGCCGCCGGCAGCGAGCAGTTGCCCCCAGTCGAATTGCGGCAGCACGGTGAGGACTTCGCGTTCGGTGTAGCCGCTGGCGCGGGCTTTGGCGCGGATGGCATCGGCCGTTTCGAGAACGAGCAGCGGGTCGTCGCCGTAGAGCACATACAACGGCCGCAACTCGCGTTCGAGGTGCGCCGCCAGCTGTTCGCCCTTAAGCAGCATTACTCGTCGTCTTCTTCGTCGGGGTTCTTCGGCTTGATGATGGTCAGCCGGCGCATGATCTGGTTGACCAGATCATTGTTCATGTCGCGCCAGAGCAGGCCTTCTTCGAGATCCTTGGCGAGAATGTTCGAGTCGTCGAAACTGATGTCGCGGCTGAGCTGGATTTCGTTGGGCGGGATCAGAATCTGGCCCTTGGCGTTGGTAACGCGGAATGAATAGCTCAACTGCAGCCGGTATTCGCGGACGCGGCCCTGGGCGTTGACGCTGAGGATGGTCTTCAGACGGCTGTCGGTGATCTGCTGGAAAATCGCCTCGGCGGTTTTGCCGTCATCGACAATCTCGGTACTGCCTGCCGCCTTGATGTAGCGCTCCAGCCAGACCCGGACTTCGGCGGTTTCCGGCAGCGCGATGTACATCGTCTTGTAGGGCAGGTTACCGCTGCCCGAACCGCGCAGTCGGAAGCCACAGCCGCCCAGCAGCAGGGCGGGCAGCGTGGCGGCGATAAAGCAGCGGCGGGAAAGCGGCATGATCGGCCTCAGACGACGATATTGACTAGACGGCCCGGCACGACGACGACCTTCTTCGCCGGCTTGCCTTCCATGAACTTGACGGCGCCTTCGGAAGCCAGCGCGGTCGCTTCGATGCTCGCCTTGTCGGCATCGGCGGCAACGCGGATGCTGCCACGCAGCTTGCCGTTGACCTGCACCATCAGCTCAATTTCATCCTGCTTCAGCGCTTCCGGATCGGCCTTGGGGAAGGCGGCGAGACCGGCATCGGCGCCCGGCTTGAGCTCGGCGTAGAGCGCCTGGCCGATGTGCGGGACGATGGGGAAAAGCAGCAGCGTTACGGACTCCAGCACTTCCTGCGCCAGCGCACGGCCGGTGGCGTCCGACAGGTCGCACTTGTCGTAGGCGTTGAGCAGTTCCATGACGGCGGCGATGGCGGTATTGAACTGCTTGCGGCGGCCGTAGTCGTCGGCGACCTTGCCCATGGTCTGGTGCAGTTTGCGGCGCAGATCGGCTTGTGCGGTCGACAGCGATTTTTGCTCGATTTTCGGGTTCACCGTACCCGACTGCACATGGTCGTGCACCAGCTTCCACAAGCGACGCAGGAAGCGGAAGGCGCCTTCGACGCCGGCATCCGACCATTCCAGCGACTGGTCGGGCGGCGAGGCGAACATGATGAACAGGCGGGCCGTATCGGCCCCGTACTGGTCGATCAGCGCTTGCGGGTCGACGCCGTTGTTCTTCGACTTCGACATCTTCTCGGTGCCGCCGATGACCACCGGCAGCCCGTCGGCCTTGAGCGTGGCGCCGGTCGGACGACCGCGTTCATCGGTGACGACGTCCACGTCGGCCGGGCCGATCCACTGCTTCTTGCCGCCGTCGAGATCGCGGTAGAAGGTCGGGGCGACGACCATGCCCTGGGTCAGCAGGTTGGCGAAGGGTTCGCCGAGGTCGCCGATCAGGCCGACGTCGCGCATCAGCTTGGTGAAGAAGCGCGAATAGAGCAGGTGGAGGATGGCGTGCTCGATGCCGCCGATGTACTGGTCGATGCCGCCCTTGCACCAGTAGGCGACGCGCTCGTCGACCATGGCCGTGGCGTTGTCCGGGCAGGTGTAGCGCAGGAAGTACCAGGACGACTCGAAGAAGGTGTCCATGGTGTCGGTTTCGCGCTTGGCGTGGCCGCCGCACTTTGGACAGGTTGTTTCGTAGAACTCGGGCATGCGGGCCAGCGGCGAACCGGCGCCGGTGATCTCGACGTTCTCCGGCAGCACGACCGGCAACTGGTCGTCGGGCACCGGTACGTCGCCGCAGGTCGGGCAGTGAATGATCGGGATCGGGCAGCCCCAGTAGCGCTGGCGGGAAATGCCCCAGTCGCGCAGGCGGAACTGCACCTTCTTGTCGCCCAGACCCTGGGCGGCGAGGTCGGCGGCGATGGCGTCGACAGCGGCTTCATAGCCGAGGCCGTCGTACTTGCCGGAATTGACCAGCTTGCCCTTGACCTTGTCGGCGTACCATTCGGCCCAGGCTTCGTGGCTGAATGCGGTTTCGCCGTCGACAGCGACGACCTGCTTGATCGGCAGGTTGTATTTCAGGGCGAAGGCGAAATCGCGTTCGTCGTGGGCCGGGACTGCCATCACGGCGCCGTCGCCGTAGCTCATCAGTACGTAGTTGCCGATCCAGACTTCGACTTCCTGGCCGGTCAGCGGATGGGTGACGTAGATGCCGGTCGGCATCCCCTTCTTTTCCATCGTCGCGAGGTCGGCCTCGGCGACGCCGCCCTTCTTGCATTCTTCAATGAAGGCTGCGAGTTCCGGATTGTTCGCGGCAGCGCGGGTGGCCAGCGGGTGTTCGGCGGCGACGGCGACGAAGGTGACGCCCATGATGGTGTCGGCGCGGGTGGTGAACACCCACAGTTTTTCGTCGGCGTTGTCAGCGAGCGGGAAAGCGAAGCGCACCCCGGTGCTCTTGCCGATCCAGTTTTTCTGCATCAGGCGCACCTGTTCCGGCCAACCCGGCAGGTTGTCGAGCTCGGACAGCAGTTCTTCGGCGTAGGCGGTGATCTTCATGTAGTACATGGGGATCTCGCGCTTTTCGATCAGCGCGCCGGAACGCCAGCCGCGGCCGTCGATGACCTGCTCGTTGGCGAGCACGGTGTGATCGACCGGGTCCCAGTTCACGGTACCCAGCTTTTTGTAAACCAGACCCTTTTCATAGAGGCGGGTGAACAGCCACTGTTCCCAGCGGTAATACTCGGGCGTACAGGTGGCGAATTCGCGTTCCCAGTCGATGGCAAAGCCCAGCGACTTGAGCTGCTTCTTCATGTACTCGATGTTCGAGTAGGTCCAGCCGGCCGGCGGCACGTTGTTTTGCAGCGCGGCATTTTCCGCGGGCATGCCGAAGGCGTCCCAGCCCATCGGCTGCATGACATTGAACCCCTGCATCTTGTGGAAGCGGGAGAGCACGTCGCCGATGGTATAGTTTCTGACGTGGCCCATGTGCAGCTTGCCCGAGGGGTACGGGAACATCGACAGGCAGTAGTATTTGGGCTTCGTGGCGTCTTCGACGGCGCGGGCGGCTCCGGTCAGATCCCAGTGCTGCTGGGCGGCGCGTTCGATGTCGGCGGGGGCGTATTTTTCCTGCATGGGCATTGCCTGATTTTCGTTTGGGGTGCGATAGATGAACACCCGATTATACCGTTTGAACCTGTCTGGAGAGGCGATGAAGACTGCGCTCGGTCGTTTCCTGCTGATTTTTGGGCTGTTTTCCGCGTTCACCGCAGCCGCCGCCCCGTACGCCGTGGTTGAGTCGGTCCAGGCCCCGGCATGGGTTGAGCGCGGTGATCGCCGCCTGCCGCTGCTGCCCGGCATGCAGCTCGACAACCGCGACCGTCTGGTGACCGGCACCGGTGCCCGGGCGATCGTCCAGCTGGCCGATGGCAGTGCCCTCAAATTCGGCGAGAACGCCAGCGTCGGCGTCAATGCCATGGCTGCCCGTTCCGGCGGTGTGTTCACGGCAGCACTGGATGTTGCCAAGGGTGCCTTTCGCCTGACGACCGATATCTTTCGCAAGTTCCAGACGCGTCGGGCGATCAATGTCCGAACGGGTACCGTGACGATCGGTATTCGCGGCACCGATGTCTGGGGGCGGGCGAATGATGAAAAGGATCTGGTCTGCCTGATCGAAGGCCGCGTTTCCGTGACGCATCCTTTGGCTGAGTCGCCGGCTGAACTGAGCGAGCCACTGCAGTTCTATGTTGCCGACAAGGGCAAGGCGCCGGGGCCGGTGGCCAGCGTCGAGCATTCGCAGCTGGCCATCTGGGCGCTGGAAACCGAGTTGCAGCATGGTGTGCCGACGCAGCGCCAGGGCGGGCGCTGGTCGCTGGATTTTGGCTTGCAGGACAAGGAGGCGGCGCTGGCGCTCCATGACCAGCTGGCGGGTGCCGGCTATGGCAGCCGCCCGTTGCCGGAGCGCACGAGCGACGGCTATCGTTACCGGCTGCTTGTCGGCCAGTTGGCCAGCGAAGCGGATGCCCGACTGCTCGCGCAGCGCCTGACGCAGCAACTGCCGCTGGAGACGCCGCCGACCGTGAGTCGTTGAGGCGGGCGGGTGGCGGTTCTACTGCTCAGCCGCTCACCGGGTTCGCCGGATCATGGTCCGGCGAGGCGGGAATCAGGCGGCGCGCTGCTGCGTGGCGAAGTTTTCCCAGGTGTTCTGCCAGAAGCGGTAGGCATTCTGAGCCGCCATCAGCGACAGCAGCGACATCCGGGTCTGGTGATGCCACATCCAGGACAGGCGCGGGGCCTGGGTCAGCGTGTATTCGGGCGTGGTGCCGACTTCGTCCTCGACGATGCTGAGGAAGCGTTCAACGGCGAGTCCCCAATATTCGGGGCCGTCGGCCTTGCCGGTGAGGAATTCGGCTTCGCTGATGGCGCGGCGCCACAGTTTGAGGGCCAGTTCGTCGCTGATGCCGGCTTTCCTGGCGATCCAGGGCAGGATTTTCGGGGCTTTCAACATGCTGTTACTCCTTGATTTCACGTGGGGATAACCACGTTCTGCTGTTCGACTGCCTTGTGGGCGAAAAGTTTTGTGCACCGCAATATTATTTGTCGCCAGTATACTTCTGGTGCCTGAAAAATCATGTAACGAATTGTTTTGCTGTGTTGTTGCGTTGCACAATTGCAACAGGGGCAAAGCGTCGATCCCGTTTTCAGTTGGGGCAATATTCTACGCCTTTCGTAATAATTTTTCGTGAATTAATTCATGTCTGATCTCCTCGCCAACCTCAATCCTCCGCAGCTGCAGGCCGTGACGCTGCCCACCGTGCACGCCCTGATTCTTGCCGGTGCCGGCAGCGGAAAGACGCGGGTGCTGACCACCCGCATCGCCTGGCTCATTTCAACCGGTCAGGTTGGGCCGCACGGGGTGCTGGCGGTGACGTTCACCAACAAGGCGGCCAAGGAGATGACGGCGCGACTGTCGTCGCTGGTGCCGATCAACGTCCGCGGCATGTGGATCGGCACCTTCCACGGCCTGTGTAACCGCCTGCTGCGCGCGCACTACCGAGAGGCCGGGCTGCCGCAGAGCTTCCAGATCCTTGATTCCGCCGACCAGCTGGCGATGGTCAAGCGCCTGCTCAAGAACCTGAACATCGACGACGAGAAATACCCGCCGCGCGAGCTGTGCCATTTCATCAATGCCCACAAGGAGCAGGGCATCCGCGCTGCGCAGGCCGAGGTGTACGACCACTACACGCAAAAGCGCGTCGATATCTATGCCGAGTACGAGGCGCAGTGCAACCGCGAGGGCGTCTGCGACTTTGCCGAGCTGTTGCTGCGCTGTCATGAACTGCTGCAGCGCAACGAGCCGCTGCGTACGCACTACCAGCAGCGTTTCCGCCACATCCTGGTCGACGAGTTCCAGGACACCAACCGCCTGCAATATGCCTGGCTGCAACTGCTGGCCGGCGGCGGGGCCAAGGTTTTTGCGGTTGGCGACGACGATCAGTCGATCTACCGCTTCCGTGGCGCCGAAGTCGGCAACATGCGCGAATTCGAGCGCGACTATTGTGGCGATAACATCATCCGCCTGGAGCAGAACTACCGTTCGCACGGCAACATCCTCGCCGCCGCCAACGCCATCATCAAGAACAACCGCGACCGTCTCGGCAAGAACCTGTGGACCGACGCCGGCGAAGGCGAGCCGATCCGCGCCTTCGAGGCCTGGTCCGATCTCGACGAAGCGCGTTTTGTCGTCGAAGAAATCCGCGAACTGGTACGCGATGGCGTGCCGCCGACGCAGATCGCCATCCTCTATCGCTCCAACGCCCAATCGCGGGTGCTGGAGCATGAACTGTTCACCAAGAGCGTGCCGTACAAGGTCTACGGTGGTCTGCGCTTCTTCGAGCGGCAGGAAATCAAGCATGCGCTGGCCTACCTGCGCTTGCTGGGCAATCCGGACGACGACACCGCCTTCCTGCGCGTCGTCAATTTCCCGACCCGCGGCATCGGCGCCCGCTCGCTGGAGAACCTCCAGGCTGCCGCGCACCAGACCAATTCCAGCCTCTACAACGCGGCCGCCTCGCTGTCCGGCAAGGCCGGGCAGACCGTCGGCGCCTTCATTCGCCTGATCGAGACGCTACGCAGCGAAACCGACAAATTGCCGCTGCCGGAAATCATCGAGCATGTCATCGAGAAATCCGGCCTCGCCCAGCACTACCGGCTGGAGAAGGAAGGCCAGGAGCGGCTGGAAAACCTCGACGAACTGATCAACGCCGCCGCGACCTTCGTCGACGACGACGGCGTGGTGATGTCGGTTGAGGGCGAAGGCGGCGCGCTCGCTTCCTTCCTTGCCCATGCCTCGCTGGAATCCGGCGAGCATCAGGCCGGCGAAGGGCAGGAGGCGGTGCAGCTGATGAGCGTGCATGCCGCCAAGGGGCTGGAGTTCGACGTCGTCTTCATCACCGGGCTGGAGCAGGGGCTTTTCCCGCACGACAACGCGGTGAATGAAGGCAAGGAAGGGCTGGAGGAGGAGCGGCGGCTGATGTACGTCGCCGTCACCCGAGCCCGTCAGCGCCTCTACCTCGCCTGCGCCCAGACGCGCATGTTGCACGGCCAGACGCGCTACTGCGCGCCCTCGGCCTTCCTTGAAGAGATCCCGGAAGCCCTGCTGCTCAAGCTAAACAAGCGCGTGACCGCGACGCGCGCCAGTCAGGAAAGCCATGGCGGCAGCTACGGCGGTGGCCAGCCAGGCTACGCTGCGGCCTCGGAGCCCGGCGGGCTGCGTGTCGGCCAGTCGGTCGAGCATGCCAAATTCGGTCTAGGCGTTATTGTCGCCACCGAAGGCCGCGGTGACGATGCGCGGGTACAGGTCAATTTTGGTGGTGGCACCGGCATGAAGTGGCTGGCACTGGAGTACGCCAAGTTGACGCCGGTGTGACGCTGGCGGCCTCCGGTGAGACTGCCTCCGAGCTGCGGTGAACCCGGAAAAATGACCCAAATCGGGTGTTTGTTCGTGCTTCGGAAGGCTGGTGACGGATATCCGCCATGGCGTCGTTGGTTTCTGCTTGGCCCGGAAAGTCCTGTTGCTTCAAGGCGTAAGGGTTTTCCGTAAGGGTTGGCCCTGGGGTACGAATGTTAAAATTCGGCGGAACCTAATTCTGGAGCGTGGCATGAGCCATTTTCGCAAGTTGATCTGTCTGCCGCTGGCCTGCCTGGCCTTGCCGGCTATGGCTGCCGGTGGTCCCTCGGTGGCGGGCATCCCGGTCGAGTTCATCCTCTTTGCACTGACCCTGCTCGGCGTCGCGTTGTTCCACAATGCCACGCTCTATGTCGCCCTCACCGGCATGGTCACCATTTCGCTGTACAAGATCGTGTTCACCGGCTTCAAGACCGGCGTCGGCCTCGCCGGTTTCATTGGTCATGTCGGCCATGAATGGGTGACGCTGGCCAACCTCTTCTGCCTGCTGATGGGCTTTGCGCTCTTGTCGCGCCATTTCGAGAAGAGCCATGTGCCGGTGGTGCTGCCGAAGTACCTCCCGGACGACTGGAAGGGCGGCTTCGTGCTGCTGATCATGGTCTTCTTCCTTTCCAGCTTCCTCGACAACATCGCCGCTGCACTGATCGGCGGCGCGATGGCGCACCAGCTGTTCAAGGCGAAGGTCCATATCGGCTATCTGGCGGGGATTGTGGCCGCCTCGAATGCCGGCGGTGCGGGTTCGGTGGTGGGCGATACGACCACGACGATGATGTGGATCGCCGGTGTCTCGCCCTTCCAGGTGCTCGATGCCTACGTGGCCGCCTTTACGGCACTGATGATCGTCGGCGTGATCGCCGCCAAGCAGCAGCATGCCTACTCGCCGATCATCAAGAATGCCCACGCCCACACTCATGTGGACTGGACGCGGGTGGGCATCGTTGGCCTGATTCTGGTATTCGCCATCGTCACCAACGTCGTCGTCAATCTCAAGTTCAACCACCTCGCCGATCATTTCCCCTTCATCGGCGTCGCGGTCTGGCTGGCGATTATCATTTCCGTGGCCATGCGTCGCCCTGACTGGGAGGTGCTGCCGGAAACCGCCAAGGGCACGGTCTTCCTGCTCTCGCTGGTGATGTGCGCGTCGATGATGCCGGTTGAGGAGTTGCCGCCGGCTTCGCTGGTCGTCGCGCTCGGCCTCGGCTTTGTCTCGGCGGTGTTCGACAACATCCCGCTGACCGCGCTGGCGATCAAGCAGGGCGGCTACGACTGGGGCTTCCTTGCCTATGCCGTCGGCTTTGGTGGCTCGATGATCTGGTTCGGCTCGTCGGCGGGCGTTGCGCTGTCCAACATGTATCCCGAGGCCAAGTCGGTCGGCCAGTGGCTGCGTCACGGCTGGCACGTGGCGCTGGCCTATGTCGTCGGCTTCGCCGTCATGGCAGCCGTGCTTGGCTGGCATCCGGAGGCGCCGCATCGGACGACCGCCAATGCCGAAAGCAACGCGGCCATCGTGCAGCCGGCTGCTACCCCGCAATAATCCGGAGTATCCATGACCGCCAATATTCGTCGTCTTCTCCCGCTGGTTCTGTTGGCGGCTGCCTGGCCGGCGCTCGCCGCCGGTTCTGACGTCATTGGCGAAAACCTGCTGTGGCTGGCGATCATCATCATCGCCGCCCGCCTCTTCGCGCCGCTGGCGCAGCGTGTCGGTTTCCCGGCGGTGCTCGGCGAACTGTTGCTCGGGGTGGTGCTTGGCAACCTCAGCCTGCTCGGCATCAACTATTTCGACAGCATCGCCGCCGACCCGATCATCAAGTTCATGGCTGAACTGGGGGTGATCATCCTGCTGCTGCAGATCGGCCTCGAAACCCGGCTCGGCGATCTGGTCAGTGTCGGCGTGCGTGCCTCGCTGGTCGGTGCGGTCGGCATTGCCGTGCCGTTCGCGCTCGGCGCCTTTGTCGTCGGCCCGATGTTGTTGCCGGGGCTGGATTTCAACGCCTACCTCTTCCTCGGTGCCACGCTGTCGGCCACTTCGGTCGGCATTACCGGCCGCGTTTTCCGCGATCTCGGCAAGCTGAAACTGCCGGAAGCCCAGATCGTGCTCGGCGCGGCAGTCATTGACGACGTGCTTGGCCTGGTCATCCTCGCCGTGGTGTCCAGCCTGGTACAGGCTGGCACTGTCAGCGTCGGGCAGGTCAGCTGGATCATCGCCGAGGCGGTGCTCTTCCTCGGCGGCTCCATCGCCATCGGCCGTGCCATCGCGCCGCGCCTGCTGGCCTGGGCCTCGCGTCTGGACAGCAGCCATTCCATGCTCTTCTCGCTGGTGCTGGTCGCCGGCCTGTTCATGGCCTGGCTGGCGCACGCCATCGGCCTGGCGCCGATCATCGGCGCCTTTGCTGCCGGCCTGCTCTTCGAGCCGGTTTTCCTCAGGCACTTCGAGACGCCGAAACTGGTGCAGGAGGTCGAGCCGCTGCTGCCGGCTGCGGTAAACCCGGAAATCCAGCAAAAAATCCGCGATGTGCTGGCCAAACACACCAGCCACCAGCACGAACACATGATCGAACCCATCGGCTATTTCTTCGTGCCGGTGTTCTTCGTGCTCACCGGCATGCAGGTGGACCTGACCGCGCTCGCCGATCCCAAGGTGGTCGCGGTGGCACTTGGCATCACCGCCGCCGCGGTGGTCGGCAAGCTGGCTGCCGGTTTTGCTGCCGGCAGTGGCAAGAATCACTGGCTGGTCGGCTGGGGCATGGTGCCGCGTGGCGAGGTCGGCCTGATCTTCGCGATGGTCGGCAAGCAGTTGGGGGTGATGAACGAGTCGATGTTCTCGGTCATCGTCATCATGGTCATCCTCACCACCTTGATCACGCCGCCGGTGCTGACGGTGCTGCTCCGACGGGCTGCACGCTAACCGGCGTATCCCACTCGCCAGCCTGTGCCGCAGCGTCTGCGGTGAACCCGAAAAACCGGCCAAAATTGGCATGGCCGTGCCCACGACGATTCACCTCTGAATTGACCTCGGTCAAGATGCCGTCAGCCTGAAGTGCTAGATTTTCCTGATTCCCCGGTGACGTTTTGTCGCACGGGGAAAACAATCGAATAAAACAGCCGCAAAAAAGGCGCTTCAGGGGAAATCATGCAGTCCAAACAAGCCTTGTCCACGCTGACGCTGGGTGCCATCGGTGTCGTTTTCGGTGACATCGGCACCAGCCCACTCTATGCCCTAAAGGAAATCTTCAACGGCCATCATCCGATTCCGGTGACGCCGGACAACGTCCTCGGCATCCTGTCGATGGTCTTCTGGTCGATCATTCTGCTGGTGACGCTGAAGTACGTGATGGTCATCATGCGTGCCGATAACCGCGGCGAGGGCGGTTCGCTGGCACTGCTGGCGCTGGTCACCGAACGTGCCAAGAACCCGCGCCTGACCTGGGCGGTGACCCTGCTCGGAATCTTTGCCGCGGCGCTCTTCTACGGCGACAGCATGATCACCCCGGCGATTTCCGTGCTCTCTGCCGTCGAGGGGCTGGAACTGGTGACGCCGGTGCTCAAACCCTACGTTATTCCCCTCACGCTGGCCATCCTCACTGGCCTGTTCTTCATCCAGAAACGCGGTACCGGCGCCGTCGGCGTCTTCTTCGGCCCGATCATGACCGGCTGGTTCGGCGTCCTCGGACTGCTCGGCATCCTGCAGATTGCGCACAACCCGGCCGTACTCTGGGCGCTCAGCCCCGCGTATGCCTTGAGCTTCATCGGCGCCCACCCCGGCCTCGCCTTCCTCGCGCTCGGTTCGGTGGTGCTGGCCGTCACCGGCGGCGAGGCACTGTACACCGACATGGGCCACTTCGGCCGCTTCCCGATCCGTCTTGCCTGGTTCGGCTTCGTCATGCCGGCGCTGGTGCTCAATTACTTTGGTCAGGGCGCCTTGCTGCTTGCCGAACCGGAAGCGATCCAGAATCCCTTCTTCCACCTCGCGCCGGACTGGGCGCTGATCCCGATGCTCGGGCTGGCGACGCTGGCCACCGTCATCGCCTCGCAGGCCGTCATCTCCGGCGCCTTCTCGGTCGCCCGCCAGTCGGTGCAGATGGGCCTGTTGCCGCGGATGCAGATCGTCCATACCTCCGGCCATGAAGAAGGCCAGATCTACGTGCCCTTCACCAACTGGACGCTCTACCTTGCGGTTGTCGCGCTGGTCATCGGCTTCAAGAGCTCGTCCAACCTCGCTGCCGCTTACGGCATCGCCGTCACCGGCACCATGCTCATCGACACCATCCTCGTCGCCTTCGTCATGGCCCTGATGTGGCGCTGGAACATCGTCGCGGTCATCGCCGTCGCCGGTTTCTTCCTTGCTGTCGATATCGCCTTCTTCGCCGCCAACGCCATCAAGATCCCCGAAGGCGGCTGGTTCCCGCTGGCCATGGGCTTCGTCTCCTTCGCCGTGCTCACTACCTGGAATCGCGGTCGCAAGCTGGTGTCGCAGGAAATGGCCAAGCAGAGCATCCCAATGGATGATTTCATCAAGGCGATAGATGGCGTGCACCGCATTGAAGGTACGGCGGTGTTCATGACCAGCTCCAAGGAGGGCGTGCCACCGGCCTTGTTGCACAACCTCAAGCACAATCAGGTGCTGCACGAGCGAGTGGCACTGATCACCATCCAGACCGCCGATACGCCGCACGTCAATGACCTTGACCGGATTTATGTTCACCGTATGGGCAAAGGCTTCATGCGCATCATCGCCCGTTTCGGCTTCATGGAAAGTCCGGATATTCCGGCGGTGCTGGATATGTGCAAGCACCACGGCGAGCGCTTCGATTTGATGGAGACTACCTTCTACCTGTCGCGCGAGACCATCGTACCGTCGATGACCAAGCGCATGACCATGCTCCGCGCGCGGCTTTTCGCGGTGATGTCGAAGAACGCCACCAGCGCCAGCGATTTCTTCCGAATCCCGACCAATCGGGTGGTCGAACTGGGGACGCAGCTGGTGATCTGACGGGGAACACGTCGACTGCGGTGGACCTGAAAATGGCGTAAAAATCAGGTTCGGATGATGCCTGTTTCTGCAAGCTCTTCCATAAGTGCTTGCTCCTTGCCAATCGCTCGCTGTGTTAAGGGAAATGGGAGCATGGCAGGCTAGAGCGGAAAGGCGTCATAGGAGCCCGCGAGCGGTGGCAGCCCATGCAGCCGTCGCGCATCGCCGCAGCGGTTGTCACCCTTGCCGGCATCGGCTTCCTGGGCGAATTCGCGGCAGGGGCTGGGCCGCTGTGCGTAGATTTCGCAACTGACCTGGACGCCGATGGTTCCCTTGAGGGCAACGCAGCGTCTCGGTTGGTCGCGCGTTCCCCGCATGTGGGCGCAGCGGCTGAGGATGGCCCCTTGCTCGGCCAGCGTGCTGGGCACCCAGCCGCCAGGTTCGGAGTCGAGTTCCTGGCGCGAGAATATCACCGGATACGAGGCGCAGCAGGCGCCACAGCTTGTGCAGTGTCCCATGGTTGCTCCCACTGACGACGTTTCCTGAGCGTCGTCCAGAATTTGCAGGATGTGTATCGAATCATCATCTTAGCCAAGAGAGTACGGCCCCACAACATCCCAGGCTGGAGAGTGGTTGTCGGAATATCTTCCAGACTGTTTCAAGTATTGGCTGGCCACCTCCGGGCGCCGACCCGCCCGCGGTGAACCCGGAAAACAGATCAAAAACGGGGTATTTCGCGCTAGATCGGCGGGCGGTCGGGTGATAACCTTTCTGCTCAGTTCAAATAACGAGGAGATGACCATGCCCCACGCCATTCGTATCCACCGCACCGGCGGTCCCGAAGTTCTGCAATGGGAGGCGGTCGATGTGCCGTCGCCGGCGCCCGGTGAGGTTCGCGTCCGGCACGCCGCAGTCGGCCTTAACTTCATTGACACCTATCACCGTACAGGTCTTTACCCGCTGCCTTTGCCGGCCGGGATCGGGCTGGAGGGGGCGGGTACGGTCGAGGCGTTGGGCGAGGGCGTGAGTGAACTGCAGGTGGGTGATCGCGTCGCCTATGCGGGCGGGCCGGTGGGAGCATATGCCGAGGTGCGCAACATTCCGGCGCACCGCCTGCTCAAGCTGCCGGATGCCATCGGTTTCGAGACGGCCGCCGCGATGATGCTACAGGGGCTGACGGCCGCCTATCTGCTGCGCAAGACCTACTGCGTGCAGCCCGGCGATGCGGTACTGATCCACGCCGCCGCGGGTGGCGTCGGGCTGATTGCCTGCCAGTGGGCCAAGGCGCTGGGGGCGACGGTGATCGGCACGGTCGGTTCGGCGGCCAAGGCGGAATTGGCGAAGGCGCATGGCTGCGACCATGTGATCAACTACAGTACCGAGAACTTCACCCAGCGCGTGCGCGAGATTACCGGCGGCGAAGGCGTGGCCGTGGTCTATGACGGCGTTGGCAAGGATACCTTCATGGGCTCGCTGGACAGCTTGCGGCCGATGGGGATGATGGTGACCTACGGCAACGCTTCCGGCCCGGTCCCGCCGCTGGATCTGCTGTTGCTGTCGCAGAAGGGCTCGCTCTTCGTCACCCGGCCGACACTGATGAACTACACCGCCCGCCGCGAGGATCTGGTAGCGCTGGGTGAGGAGCTGTTCGCGATGGTCGTCGCCGGCAAGGTGAAAATCGAGGTCCATCAGCGTTATGCGCTGCGGGACGCAGCCCAGGCACACATCGACCTTGAGGCACGCAAAACCACCGGTTCGACTATCCTCATTCCATGATGGCGAAGATCAAGGCCGGCTTGTTGTCGCTGCGCGACCTGTTCGCGACGGCATGGTGGATCTTCCTGATCGCCGGCATCGGCTTCGTCGTTGCCTACCAGTTTGTCGAGCCGGCGCCGCCCAAGCGCATCGTCATCACCACCGGCAGCGATTCCGGTGCCTACTATCATTTCGCCCAGCGCTACGCGACCATTCTCGCCCGCGACGGGGTGACGCTGGAGGTCCGCTCGTCGGCGGGCTCCTTGCAGAATCTTGAGCGCCTGAAGGCGGACGAGGCGCAGGTCGGTTTTGTTCAGGGCGGGGTCATCGAGCCGAAGAACGATCCGGACGAGGTCGACGATTCCGGCCTGTTGTCGCTGGGCAGCCTGTTCTACGAGCCGGTCTGGGTCTTTTATCGCGGCGAGCAGCCGCTGACGCGCCTGACCGAGCTGCGCGGCAAGCGCATCGCCATCGGTGCCGAAGGCTCCGGTGTCCGCCAGCTGGTCCGACAACTGCTGGAAGCCAACGAGGTGCCGGTCAGCGACCGCCTGTTGCCGCTCTCCGGGCTGGTTGCGGCCGAGGAGTTGCAGCAGGGGCGCATCGACGCCGCTTTCGTCATCGCCTCCGAAAAAGCGCCGGTGGTGCAGGTGCTGCTGCGTTCGCCCGGGGTCAAGGTGATGAGCTTCGCCCAGGCCGGCGCCTATCAGCGTCGTTTTCCCTTCCTCACCAAGCTGACTTTTCCGCATGGTGTCGCCGATCTGGTGCGGGATTTTCCGCCCGAGGACATCAAGCTGCTGGCGCCGACGGCCAACCTGATCATCCGCGATGACCTGCACCCGGCCTTGCAGACCTTGCTGCTGCAGGCCGCGAGCGAGGTGCATGGCAAATCCGGTTTCTTCCAGGATGTCGGCGAATTCCCGTCCTACAAGGACCAGATGTTGCCGCTATCCCCCGATGCGGCACGCTATTTCAAGTCCGGAGCGCCCTTCCTGCAGCGTTATCTGCCCTTCTGGCTGGCCGTCCTGATCGACCGGCTGATCGTGCTCCTGGTACCGGTGTTTGCGCTGCTCATTCCGCTGCTCAAAGTGGCGCCGGCGATCTATACCTGGCGAGTGCGTTCCAAGGTCTTCCGCTGTTACGGAGAGTTGCGCTTTCTTGAGGATGACCTGAAAAACCACTTTGACCCGGCTAGGCTGGAAGATTACCGCCAGCGTCTCGATGCGCTCGACGAGGAGGCCAGCCAGCTGCACGTGCCGCTGGGCTTTACCGATCTGGTTTACACCCTGCGCGAGCACGTCAATCTCGTCCGTCACATGCTCGACAAGCACCAGCAAACCGCACCATGAAAGCCTTCCTCGTTGCCAACCCCAAGGGTGGCTCTGGCAAAAGCACGCTGGCGACCAACCTCGCCGGCTATTTCGCCCAGCGCGGGCGCGACGTCATGCTCGGCGATATCGACCGCCAGCAGTCTTCCCGCGAATGGCTGAAACTGCGCCCCTTCGAGTTGCCGACCATCGACACCTGGGACATCGGCCCGGACAACATCCTGCGTCCGCCGAAAGGCACGTCGCATGTCGTCCTCGATACCCCGGCCGGCCTGCACGGCAAGCTGCTCGACAAAGTGCTCAAGCTGTCGTCGCGGGTCATCGTGCCGGTGCAGCCGTCGCTGTTCGACATGCTGGCGACGCGGCAATTTCTCGAAGCATTGCTCGAAGAAAAGGCGGTACGTAAGGGCAAGGCCGACGTTGCGGTGATCGGCATGCGGGTCGATGCCCGAACCCGTGCCGCCGGCGAGTTGGAGCGCTTCTTTGCCACCTTCGACTTGCCGGTGCTCGCCTACCTGCGCGATACGCAGGTCTATGTCCAGGCGACCGCGGCCGGGATGACCATTTTCGACCTGCCGCAGTCGCGCGCCGAACGTGATGTCGAGCAGTGGCAGGCGATCATCGACTGGGTCGAGCGCGGCGAGCCGGTGGTCGGCGACTGAGGCAGGCGGCGCCTCGAAGGCGGACCGGCTGCGGTAAACCCGAAAAAACGCCGAAAATCAGCGTCAGCTGGCGGGCGTGCTGCGCTGCCATAGCCAATCGATAAAACCGATCAGCGGCAGCGGCCGCGAGAAGTGGTAACCCTGGGCGCTGCGGCAACCGAGTTCGGCGAGCAGTTGCAGCGTGTCCCCATCCTCGACGCCCTCGGCGACGATGGTCATCTGCAGCCGGCTGGCGAGCTGGATGATCGAGGTGATGATCTCCCGCGCCTTGTCCGAGTCATGCGCCTGGCGGACGAACATCTGGTCAATCTTTACCTCCTGCACCGGCAGGCGCTGCAGGTAGCTCATGCCGGCGTAGCCGGTGCCGAAATCGTCGATCGACAGGCTGACGCCGAGCTGGCGCAGCCGTTCGAGGACGTCGATCACCTGCCAGCTTTCCTCGACCATCATCGTTTCGGTGATTTCGAGGGTCAGGCTGGCCGCCGGCACATCCCAGGTCGCCAGCGTCTGGCCGAGCATTTCCGGTAATTCAGCGTCGAGCAGATCGTTGGCCGAGAGATTGACCGACAGCTGGATGGCGATGCCGCGGCCGCGCAGTGCGAGCTGGGTGTGGATGGCCTGCTGGATCAGCCAGCGGTTGAAGTTCTGCCGTTCGCCGAGGCGGTCGATGGCGTCGAGAATCACCGGCGGCGGTACCCACTCGCCATTGCTGCGCTGCCAGCGCAACAGCGCTTCGGCGCCATGACAGCAACCGCTGGCGATGTCGACCTGCGGCTGCAGAAAAAGCTGCAGGCCTTGATGGTCGCGCAGGACGCCACGCAGCTCGTCGAGCATCTGGCGCGCCTCGTCACTCTCGGTTTCCATTTCCGGTGCGTAATCGCGCATCTCCTCGTTGCCCTGTTCGGCGACCAGACGGGCAATGCGGGCGGACTGGACGAGAAAGAGCGGTTCCTGGCCATCCTGCGGCCAGCGGGCGGCGCCTAGCGCCAGGCGCGGCAGGTGGCTGATGCCCGGCGTATCCTGGGAAAGGGCCAGCAGGCGTTCACGCAGGCGGACCATGGCCAGTGTCAGCGCCGCCGGACTGAGCAGGTTGGGCAGGACAATCAGCCACTCGCGCTGGCTGACGGCGTACAGGCGGTCCTGCGGGCGCAGCGAGGCCCGGATGCGGCGTGAGGCCTCAACGCGCAGGCGATGCACGGCATCAAGGGAATGGCGAAAGAGCAGGGTGTCAGGCACGACGGCGATGGAAATGACACCCAGCAGGCGTTCAGCCGTGTTGTCGCGCATCATTGCCGGTAATTCGGCCAGCGCGGCCGGCAGGCGGGGGAGGCCGGTGACGCGGTCGGTGCGGTCGCTCTGGCGGGTCTTGAAGCGGCTGTTGGCCATGTCAGGCGAGGTAGAACTCGGCCGGATCGATGCCGTAGGCGTTGGCCGGCAGCGCCTGGGTGATGCGGTAGGGGACGCCGGCGGGCGTCAGCGGGTCGAGCATCAGGTCCAGCGTGATCGGGTGCTGTTCGATCTTCTTGTCGGCCCCGAGGACGATCAAGAGGCGTGGCTTGAGGCGCCGGACGAGGTTCTGCTGGATGACGACACCGACTTCGCCGGTGTTGAGTTCGACCAGGCTGCCGATCGGGTAGAGGCCGAGGCACTGGATGAACTGGTCGACCACCGGCTCGCGGAACTTGCTGCCGCGCATGCGGATCAGCGCCTCAAGTGCGCGCTGTGACGAGATGGCCGGGCCGTAGGCGCGGGCGCGGGTCATCGCGCAATAGCTGTCGACCAGACCAGCAAGTTCGCCGTTGAAGCAGATTTTTTCCCCCTTGAGCCGTCGCGGGTAGCCGCTGCCGTCGGCGCGCTCATGGTGGCTGGCGACGATTTCGAGCACCGTCGTCGTAAAGCCCGGGTGGCCTAGCAGCATTTCCAGCGAACTGGCGACATGCGACTGAATGAGCGCGTATTCCTCTTCAGTCAGCTTGTCCGGCTTGTTCAGCACCTCGGTGGGAATGTCCACCTTGCCAATATCCTGCATCAGGCCGGCGAGGCCGAGTTGTTCGATGGTCGCCCCCGGCAGGCCCAGGAACTTGCCGAAGACCATCAAATGTACCGAGACATCGACCGCATGGTCGTAGGCGTACTGGCTGGCCGATCGCAGGCGGGCCAGCCAGATCATGGCATCGGGATTGCGCTCGACGCCGCGGGCCATTTCGGACACCTGACGGCTGACTTCGGCGAGCGAAACCGTCTGCGCATTCGCCAGCGAATTGCGCAGTGATTTCAGCGTGCTCTTGATGTCATCGAAAAGCGGCGCCGAATAAAGCAGTTCGGGCTCAAGCCGGCTCAGACCTTCGCCGGCATCGACGCGCGGCGAGATCTGGTAGCGGTGCAATTCCGGTTGCAGCCGGAGGTCGCGGCAGATGTCGGCGAAATCATTCGGGCGCGCAGCGTCGACCGTCTCGAATACTGGCATTGGCTGCAGCGGGCGTTTCGGGTCCCGGCCGTTGTCCCGGGCCTTGAAGGCGTCACCGATGGAGCGGCTGCGGTCGATGGTGACGCGCTGGCAATGCGCCTGCAACTGCCGTACCTCGGCTTCGCTCTCAATCAGGAAGCCCTGCAGCAGAAAAGGCGTCTCGATCCACGGCCGGTCAAGGTCGCTGACGAACATGCCGGGGCGGAGGTCGGAGGTGGGAAGGACGAGTTTATGATCCATGGCATTCGGACGCGGTCTTTTGCAGGTATGCGGCCCGCATCAATCATCCGTGATGATGCTACAAAACGCGCCGGAGGGCGACATCCGACGGGGTGATTTCCCCGATTAAATGCCGCGCAGCAAGGCCGCGATGCTTGCCGGATCGGCCAGCGCGTCGAGGAACCACGCCAGCCCCTTGCCAACCTGCCGGTTGCGCCAGGCGATGGAGAGGTCCAGCGCCGGCCGCGGTTCTTCAAGCGTGAGTACGACCAGCCGGCCGGTGGCGATTTCGGGTTCGGCCAGCCAGTGCGGCAGCGAGCCGATGCCGAGACCGGCGATCTGAGCCTTTGCCTTGCTCTGCATGTCCGGAACGCGCAGGCTGTCCTGGCCGTCGAGCAGGCCGATGGTGCGGGCTGTGAGTTCACGCGAGGTGTCGGCGATGACAACGGCCCGATGTCGGCGCAATTCGCTTGCCGGGATCGGGCCAAGGTGCGCCGCGAGCGGGTGGCTTGGGGCAACGACAAAAACCAGCTGGCTGCGCCCGATCTTCCGGCTGCTGATGCCGCTGCGCGCCGGCATGTCGCCGGGGGCGCCGATGACCAGGTCGGCGCGGCCGGTGGTGAGTGCATCCCAGCTGCCACCCAGCACTTCAGCCGCCAGCCGGACACGGGTACTGCAGGCGGTGGCATAGAAGCGCTCGAGCAGCGGAAAGAGGCGCTCGATGGGAATGATCACATCGACGGCGATGCGCAGTTCGGCTTCCCAGCCGGTGGCAATGCGCTGGACGCGGCGCTCAAGTTCGCCGGCGGCGTGGAGCAACTGGCGGCCGTCATCAAGCAGGGTGCGGCCGGCTTCGTTGAGCGTTGCCTTGCGTCCTTGGCGGTCGAACAACTGCAGGTCGAGGTCGCCCTCCAGTTTGCTGACGGCGTGCGACAAGGCGGATGGGACGCGATGCAGGGCGGCGGCGGCGGCCGTGAAGCTGCCGTGGCGGTCGATGGCATCGAGAATTTGCAGCAGTTCAAGCGAGATTTTCATGTGAATAAAATTGAATGATTTGTCCAGAATAATTCGCTGTATCTCGATGAACTCTACGCCTACCATGGCGACAAAGCTACATCAATCATTCACAAGGAGTTGCCATGATCCAGCGTCGCCCTGCCGACCAACGCGGTTATGCCGATCACGGCTGGCTGCAGGCCCGGCACAGCTTTTCCTTCGCCGAGTATTACGATCCCGCCGAAATGGGCTGGGGCGCGCTGCGCGTCATCAACGAGGATCGCGTCGCACCCGGTGCCGGCTTCGGCATGCACGGCCACCGTGATATGGAGATCGTCACCTACATCCTTTCCGGCGCGCTGGCGCACAAGGACAGCCTGGGCAACGGCGGGGTCATCCGCCGCGGCGAAGTCCAGCGCATGAGCGCCGGCAAGGGCATCATGCACAGCGAGTTCAATCCATCGGCAGAGGAAGAAACTCATTTGCTGCAGATCTGGATTCAGCCGGCAGCCCCCGGTGGCAAGGCCAGTTACGAGCAGCAGGCGCTGCCGATGGAAGAGATGCGTGGCCGCTGGCGGCTGGTGGCTTCGCCGGACGGCGCCGAAGGCAGCACGACCATCGGCCAGGACGCACGGCTGTGGGCAACGGTGCTGACCACTGGCGAGCAGATTGATTACGCCCTGGCGCCCGGTCGCCTGGCCTATGTGCAGGTCATCTGCGGTGAACTTGAAATTAACGCGAAAAGCCTGCGTGCCGGCGATGGCGCCAAGATCGCCGACGAAAGCGAATTGAAGTTCATGGCAGCCGAAGAGACAGAGTTCCTGCTCTTCGACTTGCCGCCAAGCAACTGAACCCTATCTTAAGACCACAACAGGAGAACACCATGAGCAAGACCATCGTCGTTTATCACTCTGGCTACGGCCACACCAAGCGTATTGCCGAAGTCGTCGCCGAAGGCGCTGGCGCCGAACTGCTGGCCATCGATGCCGAGGGCAATCTGCCGGAGGCCGCCTGGGAACAGCTGGCCGCGGCAGACGCGATCATCTTTGGTACGCCGACCTACATGGGCGGTCCGAGCTGGCAATTCAAGAAGTTTACCGATGCGTCGTCCAAGGCCTGGTACACCCGTGCCTGGCAGGACAAGATTTTCGGCGGCTTCACCAACAGCGCCAGCCCGGTCGGCGACAAGGGTGCGACCTTGATCCAGCTGCAGACGCTGGCTTCCCAGCACGGCGGACTCTGGGTCAGCCTCGGCATGCTGCCGGCCAACTCCAAGGCAGCGACGCACGCCGACGTGAACCACCTCGGCGGCTCGGTCGGCCTGCTCGTCCGTTCGCCGGCCGATGCCAGCGTCGACGAAATCCCGGCTGGCGACCTCGAAACGGCGAAGCGCTACGGCCAGCGCGTTGCCGAGATTGCCACCCGCCTGCGTGGCTGAGTGATCCGGGTGGGCAGCCTTTCGGGGCTGCCCGCTGCTATAGTGAGGTCATTCCTTCTGGCGGAGTGACCGAATGGCACTGACCACCTCCCTCGTCGATCTCGCAGTGCTCGTTGTCGAGCCATCGCAGATGCAGGCTCATCTGCTCCAGCGCATGCTGTCGCATCAGGGCGTCAAGCGCATCGAGATCGTGGATTCCCTGGCCGCGGCACGGCAGGCGCTGCAGACCGATGTGCCCGGCCGGGTGGTGATCAGCAGCCTTTATCTCCCTGACGGTCAGGGCACGGATCTCGTAGCTACCATGCGCGCGGATGTGGCGCTGGAGACCATGCCCTTCATTCTTGTCTCCAGCGAGACACGGCCGCAGATGCTGGAAACGGTCCGCCAGTCCGGCGCCTGCAGCATCGTCGCCAAACCTTTTACCGAGCAGCAGTTGTCGCGTGCACTCTATGCGGCCGCCGATTATCTCAATCCGCCGGAAGATCTTGATGCCGGCGAAATCGAAGGTCTGCGCGTGCTGCTGGTGGACGACAGCCTCGCCTCGCGCCGCCATCTGCGCCGGCTGCTTGAAGAGTTGGGCATCGACAAGATCATCGAGGCCGTCAATGGCCGCGAGGCCGTGACCGCACTGCAGGAGGCGATGGTCGATCTGGTCATTACCGACTACAACATGCCGGAAATGGATGGCCGTGAACTGACCGAATATATCCGCACCCAAAGCTGGCAGGCGACGGTACCCATCCTGATGGTGACCAGTGAACAGAACATGGGCCGGCTGGCCGCGGTCGAGCGGGCCGGGGTATCGGCGATCTGCGACAAGCCCTTCGAGGCCGGCAGCATCCGCCGCCTGATCAGCGACGCACTGCAGCGCTAGGCGCGTCGGCGCCAGCGCTTGATGCCAGCGTAAATGGCAACGATCAGCGCCAGCAGCACCAGCAGCGGATCGATCAGGGCATCCCAGAGGTTGGCGAACAGCCCGCTGGCGTAGCCGGCGAGGTCGATGGCAAGAATGAGCAGCCAGGCGTACTGGCCCCGCCACCAGAGCAGCATGCCGAGCGCCGCCAGCATGATCAGCATCGGCAGCGGCTGGTAACCCGGCGCGTAGGGGTCGAACGGCCCGAAGCCGAGCGTGGCGGTATAGAAAATGGCCGCAAATCCGAGTAGACCGCAGGCGATCCGCACATTGAACGGTGACGGTCGGCCGGCATGGGCGAGGATGGCCAGTTGCAGCAGGGTTAGCGACGGTGTGCCGAAAACGCCATGCATCGACGGCGCGATGCCGGCGACCAGCGCCAGTGCCGTGGCACCGAGCGCGGCACGATGGCGTAAAGGGCCGAGCGGCAGCAGCGCGAACAGCGCGCCGAAGATCAGGCCATGCGCCAGCAGGCCGTAGGCGGTGGCGGCGCTCATCATCATGGCGTCGCTCCGTCCAGCCAGGCTTCGCTGAATGTGGCGTATTTGATGCCCTGCCGCCGCCAGGTGTAGGCAAGGTGAATGCGACCGTCGCGGCCGAGCAGCAGCGCCGGGTAGGAAAACTCGGCGCCGCCGTCCGGTGCGGTTTCGACGGTGCGGCTGGGCTGCCAGGTCTTGCCGTCGTCGGCGGAGACCCAGAGCAGCATCGCCTCGCGGCTGTTCTCCGGATTGCCGGCCAGCAGCAGGCGGCCGCTGGCGAGGCGGATCAGCGCTACCGACGAATTCGGGTTGCGTACCGGCAGCGCTTCGCCGGCCTGCCAGTGCTGGCCGCCGTCGGCGGTGGCGGCGACACGCACGTAACCGGGGAAGGGGCCTGCATCGCGCAGCAGCGCCAGCGCCCGCTGCCCGTCTTGCGCCACCACGGCCGGTTGCAGCGTGCGGACCGGATGCACCATGCGCGCCTTGTCGATGATGCGGCCGTCCGGCGACAGGCGCAGCCATTCGCCGTATTTGGCGATGAACTCGTGATATACCGGCAGGCCGAGGCCGCCATCGGCCAGCGGCAGCGGCGGCGTGCGCACCAGCGTGCTGATGTTGGCAAAGGGCGAGGTCTGCAGCTTGGTCGGCCAGGACCAGGTGTCGCCGCCATCGTGCGAAACCGCGTGATTGATTGAGCTGCCTGCCCAGCCGCCGACGGCGACGCTGACGAACCACAGGTGTAGCCGCGGGCCGTCGCTGAACAGCAGCGGGTTGCCGAGTTTGCGCACCCGTGCGAAGAGGGCGCCGGCGGTCGATTCGCGGGTGGCGATCGGGCGCGGTTCCTGCCAGCCCTTGCGGTCGAGCGTGGTGAACCAGATGGCGACATCGTCCGCGCCCTCGCGGCTGCCGGCGAACCAGGCGGCAGCGATGCGGCCGTCGGGGAGTTCGGCCAATGTTGCGGCGTGGGCGGACGCGGCAACCTGCGGCAGCATGGCGGCGGTGAAGTACGCTGGCAGCGTGGATGGCGCCGCCGTGGGCGGCGGCGCGAAAGCCGGTGCCGGCGGGTTGGGCGCCCGCCAGACGGCGGCGGCCAGTGCCGCGACAAACAGCGCCAGGCTGGCGCGGCGGATCAGTTGCGGCGACAGGGCGATCACGGCTTGCTGATTCCGAACCAGAACACCGTGGTCATGATCGGCGTCAGGTCGCGGGTGGCAAATGCGGCCTGCCAGTCGGCCTTGGTGGCGCCGACCCGGGCAAAGCGCAGGCCGGAGCCGTGCGAGGCGAGCGTCTGGTAGCGGCCGAGTTCGCTGGCGCGGAAGCCGTTGCCGTCGACGGCGGCGCGGAATTTGTCGAGATCCTTGTCCTCGACGAAAACCGGCGTGCCGGTGACGGCGATTTCCTCAAGGTCGAAGCGGTCCAGCTTGCCGTAATGACGGTGCGTCTGGCCGCTGAGGATGGGCAGCATCGCCGGTTGCGGGCCGTCGAACATGGCGACCGGCTTTTCGCGGCCGAGTTCGACGACATTCGCCGGCACGGCATTGACGCCGATGGCGGGGAAGACGGCACTCATTAACGCGATCCACAGCGGCATCGGCGCCGCCAGCAGATGCCCGGTGGCGCGCGGCGACCACCACGCCCAGAGCAGGTAGGCCGCCGGCAGCGGCAGCCAGTACCAGCCCCCGAGGCCGAACCAGAAGGTGAAGGCGGCGAGTGCGCCGGCAAAGAGCACGGCCAGCGTCGCGCCGAGGCGGAAAGGCCAGCGTGCCTGCAGTTGCGGCAGCATGACGGCGATCAGGATGGCGAGCGCCGGCAGCGAACCGATCAGATAACGGTCGAAACTCTTGATGAAGAAGAAGGGAACGAAGGTGATCAGGAACCAGAGCAGCGCAATGCGCGGCAGGCCGTGCTGGCCTCGGGCACGCCAGGCCGCGACAAAGAAGACGAAGACCCAGGGCAGGGCGATGTTGAGCAGGCCGAGGAGGATATTCGGCGACAGGCTGAAGAATTGCCGCGATTCGAGTTCGTCGGCGAGCATCAGCTCGGCGGCCTCCGGGTAAAGCAGGCGGACGATGAAAAACCAGGGCAGTGCCAGCGCAGCGGCGAGTACTACGTGGGCGCAGAGGGCCAGCCAGCGGCCGCGCAGTTCCTGGACCCGCAGGCGCCCGCTGAAGAGCAGCGCCAGCACGCCGCCGCCGCAGACCAGCGCAACGATCGGGCCTTTGATCAGGAAGCCGGCAGCGAGCAGCAGGGCGGCTGCGGTCAACGCCAAAAAGCGGCGAAAATCGAGCCATTGGATGAAAGCCCACAGCGCGGTCGCCGACAGCGCCGCGACCGGGACGTCGAGCATGAAGCGCCGGCCTTCGGTGGCCATGCCGAGGCAGCCAAGCAGGATGCAGCCGGCCAGCCAGCCGGTTTCCGGTTTGCCGGAAAGGCGGCGGGCGATGCCGGCGGTGGCGACGACAAGCAGGCCGGCGAAGGCGACGGCGATGGCGCGGGCGGTGATCAGCGAAATGCCGGCGGTTTCGTAGCCGGCGCGGCCCAGCCAGTAGAGCAGCGGCGGCTTGCGGATGCGCGGTGCGCCGTCGAGGAAGGGTACCAGCCAGTGATTGCCCTCGATCATTTCCATCGGCGTGCGCAGGCCGAGGAAGAATTCGTCCTTGCCGGTGAAGCCGGTCGCCGCGCCGATGCCCGGCCCGAGCACGAGAAAGGCCAGCAAGAAGAGCAGCAGGCTCTGGCTGGCGGGGTGACGTAGGGCGGGGGGCAAATGCATGGGGGCGAATTCTACCCCGCTTCGGCCTGCCCCCTGCCGCTCAAGCTCAGCGACCGGTGTAGTTCGGCTTGCGTTTCTGCATGAAGGCGTCGATGCCTTCGCCGGCATCCTCGCTCATCATGTTGCAGGCCATCACTTCGGCGGCGTAGTCGTAGGCCTCGACCAGCCCCATTTCCAGCTGCTTGTAGAACATGCCCTTGCCGGTGCGGATGGCGACGGCGCTCTTGGCGAGGATGCTGCCGGCGAGGCGCTCGACTTCCGCATCCAGCGCATCGAGCGGGACGACGCGATTGACCAGCCCTTTGGCCTTGGCTTCCATGGCGTCGATGAAGTCGCCAGTGAGCAGCATCTCCAGCGCCGCCTTGCGACCGAGATTGCGGGCCAGACCAACGGCCGGGGTCGAGCAGAAAAGGCCGACATTGATGCCGGAAACGGCGAATTTCGACACGTCGGCGGCGACAGCCAGATCGCACATTGACACCAGCTGGCAGCCGGCGGCGGTGGCAATGCCATGCACGCGGGCAATCACCGGCTGCGGCATGCGGGTGATCGTCAGCATCAGCTCGCCGCACTGGCGGAACAGCGCCTGCATGTAGTCCTTGCTGTGGTTGGCGCGCATTTCCTTGAGGTCATGCCCGGAACAGAAGGCCTTGCCGGCGCCGGCAATGACCACGACGCGCACCGTTTCGCTGGCGGCAATGCGGTCGAGTTCGGCCTGCAGCGCCGTCAGCAGGTCTTTCGACAGCGAATTGAAGGCGTTCGGCCGGTTGAGTGTCAGGGTGGTCAGGCCGTCTTCACGATCCTGGCGAAGGACAAGGGCGTCGTCGTGCTGCATGCTGGTCTCCATGGTTTTTATTCGAAAGCGCTAATCTAGCCGATGCGGGTTCGGTATGTCATCCGTGGCGCGGTAAAATTGCGGCCATGACCTCTCCGCGCTTCGTCCACCTCCGCCTTCATTCCGAATATTCCGTCACCGATGGCATCGTCCGCATCGGCGATGCCGTCAAGCGCGCCGCCGGCGATGGCATGCCGGCGCTGGCACTGACTGACTTGGGCAACCTCTTCGGGCTGGTCAAGTTTTACACCGGGGCGCGCGGGAAGGGCGTCAAGCCGATTGCCGGCGCCGATGTCTGGATCGCCAACGCGGAGTCGCCGGAGGATGCTTGCCGCTTGCTGCTGCTGGTGCGCAACCGCAAGGGCTACCAGCAGTTGTGCGAACTGCTGACCCGGGCCTACACCGTTGAAGGCCGGCGTGACCGCGCCGAGATTCGCCGCGAGTGGTTTGCCGAGATCGGTTGCGATGGCCTGATTGCCCTCTCCGGCGCGCATCTGGGTGATGTCGGCGAAGCGCTGCTCAATGGCAATTTCGATCTGGCCGGCGAGCGCGCCAAGGCCTGGGAGGTAATTTTCCCCGGCGCCTTCTATCTCGAAGTCCAGCGTTACGGGCAGGCGCAGCAGGAGGCGATTGTCCAGCAGACGGCCGACCTTGCCGGCGAGCTGGGGCTGCCGCTGGTGGCGACGCATCCGGTGCAGTTCATGAAGCGCGACGATTTCCGGGCGCACGAGGCGCGGGTCTGCATCGCCGAAGGTTATGTGCTCGGCGACAGCCGTCGGCCGAAAATCTATACCGAGGAACAGTATTTCAAGACGCAGGACGAGATGGCGGAACTCTTCGCTGATCTGCCGGAAGCGCTTGAAAACACGCTGGAAATTGCCCGTCGTTGCAATATCGAGATGACACTGGGCAAGAACTTCCTGCCCGATTTTCCGACGCCGGAGGGCATGACACTCGACGATTTCCTGGTTGCCGAAGCAAAGCGCGGCCTGGAAGTCCGTCTGGCCGAGCTCTACCCCGATCCGGAGGTGCGCGCCCAGCGCCGGCCGGAATACGATGAGCGTCTCGAATTCGAGTGCAAGACCATCCTGCAGATGGGCTTTCCAGGCTACTTCCTGATCGTTGCCGACTTCATCAACTGGGGCAAGCAGAACGGCGTGCCGGTCGGCCCCGGCCGGGGTTCCGGCGCCGGTTCGCTGGTCGCCTACTCGCTGCGCATCACCGACCTCGATCCGCTCGCTTACGCGCTACTGTTCGAGCGCTTCCTGAACCCCGAGCGGGTGTCGATGCCCGACTTCGATATCGACTTCTGCCAGGACAACCGTTGGCGCGTGATCGAGTACGTGCGCGAGCACTATGGCGCGCAGGCGGTGTCGCAGATCGCCACCTTCGGCACCATGTCGTCGAAGGCAGTGATCCGCGACGTCGGTCGCGTCTTCGGTCTGCCGTATTCGATGTGCGACCGTATTTCCAAGCTGATTCCGGTCGTCCAGAACAAGCCGGTATCGCTGGCCGAGGCGCTGGAGCAGGAGCCACAGCTCAAGGAAATGATGGAAGGCGATGGCGATGGGGAAACCATCCGTGAACTCTTCGACCTGGCCAGCCGCCTTGAGGATTTGACCCGTAACGTCGGTATGCACGCCGGCGGCGTGCTGATCGCGCCGGGCAAGATTACCGATTTCTGCCCGATCTATCAGGCAACCGGCGCCGATGCCTCGCCGGTGTCGCAGTTCGACAAGGACGACGTCGAAAAGGCCGGTCTGGTGAAGTTCGACTTCCTTGGCCTGCGCAACCTGACGATTATCGAACTGGCGCTCAAGTACATCGAGCGCATGACCGGCGAAAAGCTGGATCTGATGTCGCTCGGCTTCGACGATCCCGGTGCTTACCAGATCCTGAAGGACGCCAACACGACGGCGATCTTCCAGGTGGAATCGGAGGGCATGAAGAAGCTGCTGAAGAAGCTGGCGCCCGACCGTTTCGAAGACATCATCGCTGTGCTCGCGCTCTATCGTCCCGGCCCGCTCGGCTCGGGGATGGTGGACGACTTCATCCTGCGGAAAAAGGGCCAGCAGAAGATCGATTATTTCCACCCGGACCTCACTGCCTGCCTGTCGCCGACCTACGGCGTTATCGTGTATCAGGAACAGGTGATGCAGATTTCGCAGATCATCGGCGGCTACACGCTCGGTGGTGCCGACATGCTGCGCCGGGCGATGGGCAAGAAGAAGCCGGAAGAGATGGCCAAGCACCGCGAGACCATCGCCGCTGGTGCCAAGGAGCGCGGCTACGATCCGGCGCTGGCTGAGCAGTTGTTCGACCTGATGACCAAGTTTGCGGAGTACGGCTTCAACAAGTCGCACACCGCCGCCTACGCCGTTGTTACCTACCACACAGCCTGGCTCAAGCGTTACCACTGCGCGGCCTTCATGGCGGCGACCATGTCGTCCGACATGGACAATACCGATACGGTGAAGATCTTCTACGAAGACACCATCGCCAACAAGGTGAAGGTGCTCGGGCCGGACGTGAATGCCTCGCAGTACCGCTTCGAGCCGGTCGACCGCGAGACCGTCCGCTACGGCCTGGGGGCGGTCAAGGGTACCGGCGAGCAGGCGGTCAATGAAATCCTGCGCGCCCGCGAGGCCGGCGGGCCATACAAGGATCTGTTCGATTTCTGCCAGCGCTGCGACAAGCGGATGGTTAACCGCCGTACCATCGAGGCGCTGATTCGTGCCGGTGCCTTCGACACCATCGCGCCACCACGCGCCGGCGCCACGCTGCCCGACCGCCACACGCTGCTGGCCACGGTCGGCATTGCCATGGAATTTGCCGAGCAGGCGGAACGCAATGCGATGCAGAGCAGCCTGTTCGACATCGGCGATGTCGCCGACGAGCATGCGCCGGAGTACGTCGTCGTTCGTCCGTGGGATGAAAAGACGCAGCTGATGGAGGAGAAGACCGCGCTCGGCTTCTTCTTCTCGGGGCATCCCTACAACACCTGCAAGAAAGAGCTGTCTCGCTTCATCCGCCGGCCGTTGAACCGTCTGGAGCCGGCCAAGGAAATGACGGCGATTGCCGGTATCGTCGTTGGCATCCGTACGCAGATGACCCGCCGCGGCAAAATGCTCTTCGTGCAGATCGACGATGGCACGGCGATGGTCGAGGTGTCGGTCTTCAACGAGTTGTTCGAGGCCGAGCGCAGCAAGATCAACACTGACGAGGTGCTGGTGGTCGAGGGCAAGGTCAGTTACGACGACTTTTCCGGGGGCAATCGCGTGGTCGCCGACAAGCTGATGACGCTGGGCGAGGCGCGGGCGCGTTTTGCCAAGCATCTGATGCTCAGAATGAATGGCGATTCCGACGCCCACAAGCTGAAGTCTTTGCTGACGCCCTTCGCGCCGGGGCCGGCAGCGGTGCGCATCCGCTACCGCAATGCCGAGGCCGAATGCGAACTGATCCTCGGTGAAGCAGCGCGGGTACGGCTGGACGATGCCTTGCTGGAAGCGCTGAGCGGCTGGCTGAAGCCGGAAAACGTCGAAGTGGTTTACCAGTGACGACGCTGATCACCCTGTCGCTGCTGGCCGCCCTGTCCGAGGAAGCGGTAAATTCGCCCCGGCGACGCAAGAACCGCAATTTTCATCCGCGCGATGACTATCCGGGCCACCGCCTGCTTAATGCCATCGAGCCGGACTCCTATGTCATGCCGCATCGCCATCTCGACCCGAACAAGGACGAAACCATTGTCTGCCTGCGCGGGCGCCTGGGGGTGGTGCTGTTTTCGCCGGAAAACCGGGTTGACCGCAGCATCGTGCTGACGCCGGCGGGCGAGGTCTGCGGCATCGATATCCCGCATGGCGTTTACCACTCGGTGCTGGCGCTTGAGTCGGGTACGGTGTTTTTCGAAGCCAAGGCCGGCCCCTACGTGCCGCTGGCCGAGGATGAAAAGGCGCCCTGGGCACCGGCAGAGGGTTCGCCGGCCGTGACTGCTTATCTGGCCAGCCTGGCCGGGCTGTTTGCGCGCTGACCGCGGTCTGAGCGGCGAGCGCGCCGCCGATTAGAGCACGAGATCGGTCTTGAAGCCGATGCGCACGGCACCCCAATGCCGGCCGTTGATCATGATCGGCATCGACAGGTCGTTGAGGATCTCGCCGGTGTCACGAACATAGGTCTGGAACAGCGAGGATTTCTGGTTTTTCGCCAGCTTGAGCCCGACCGGGTCGTTAAAGATGCGCTTGTGGCGGCATTTGCCGAGGTCGACCTCGGGGTTGCCGGTCGGCGGGTTGGAGAACTGGCTGTTGTGCGCTGGCGCGTAGCCGTTGTTATCGACCGCCAGCGAATAGGTCAGCCCATTCACATCGCGGAGCAGGTCATCGTAGAGCCTGGTCAGTTCGCCATCGCACTGGCTGTCATAAGCCGTCGTGTAGCGCTTGGGGTTCGAGCCCGGGATGTCCTTGTACGCCTGATCGAAGATGTTGACGCCACGGTCGGCGAGGCGCTGCAGCACAGCGGCGACCTGGTCGCGGAAGCCGGTGCAGCGGTCGTGCAGGGTATCGAACATGCTGTTGCCGGTGCGGAAATCGGCCAGCGTGCACTGAAGGTCTTCGGTGGACTCGCGCAGGGTCTTGGCGGAGTCCAGGCATTGTTTCATCCGCCCGGAAATGTCGACCGAGTGATTGCGAATCTCCTCGACCTCCCGGTGTATCGACTGGTTGCTTTCGCGCAGGTTGTGGATTGCCGACGAGATGGTGGACAACTGTTCAGTGGTGCGCTTGAAGTCGCCGACCATGGTGTTCAGGTCCGCAGCCGAGGTTTCGATATAGCCGTTGGCACGGGTGACTTCGCCGACAATGGTCTGGGTTTTGGCCGAAGTGTCCGACACCAGATTGATCATCGACTGCGTATTCTGGCCGATGACCTGCGTGGCATTCTTGACCTTCTCCGCCAGCTTACGCACTTCGTCGGCGACCACGGCAAAACCGCGGCCTGCTTCGCCGGCACGGGCGGCCTCGATGGCGGCATTCAGCGCCAGCAGGTTGGTCTGGTCGGAGATGTCATTGATCAACGAAACGATCTCGTTGATCTTCATCGAGCTGGTATGCAGTTCGGTGACGGTCGACGAAAAGTGCTCGATGTGCTGATTGGTCGACCGCATCGTCGAGGCGACGGTTTCCATCTGCTCCAGCGAGCGCTGTGCGAGATCGAGGTTGTTCAGTGTTGAGGACTGGATGGCATCGGAGTTGAGTGCGACCTCGCTGACCGCCTGATTGACGCGGTTGCTGGAGTCGAAGACGTCGGCAGCGAGCGATTCCTGGCGACGGACGGCGTCACCGGTCAGTTGCACGAGATGATTCATCCGCGCGGCATCGGCGGCGATGCTGACACTGCGTTCGCGAGCGTGACCGATCAGGCTGCGGACGCGGGTGAAGAAGCGGTTGAGGTTGCCGGAGATCCGGCCGGCGGCATCACTGCCAGGCGCGCCGACTGGATGCGCCAAGTCGGCATGGCCGTCGGCGATCGCGTTGACGTCGCGGTCAATTTTGTCAAAAGCGGCGCTATTGCCGAACAATCCCATGACATTGTCTCCTGATGTTGTCGTGTCCGGCCTGGGTGGGCGGAATTCAGGTTATGTGTTACCTGGGCAGCGTTCGTGCGCTGCCCTGTTTTGTGTGGTGTGGTGAAACTGTGACGCTCAGGCGGTGCGCTGGCGCGATGCCATGCGCCCGAGGACGAAACCCTTGATTTCGTGGAAGGGGATCGGCTTACCGAAAATGGTGACGTCTGGCGGCAGGCCGCGCGCAAGAATCTCCTCGCGGTCGATGGCGCTGACGACCATGATGTCCATGCGGCTCAGCGCCGGGTTGGCGCGCAACTGGCGGATCATTTCGAAACCGTCCATGCCGGGCATCATCAGATCGGCGATCAGGATGTCCGGTACCTTCTGGCCGACCTGCAGCAGGCCGTCGAAGCCGGTGCTGGCGATCCGCAGGTCGATCGGTAGTTCCCAGCCGTCAATCGTCATCTGGTACAGCGCCTGCAGCGTGGCGTCGTCCTCGGTAATGAGGATGTCCATACGCTGGCTGTCACCACCGGACACCCCCTGGCGACGGCGGGCAAGCAGCGCCTCGACGGCGGTGACCGGGATCCGGCGATGGCCGCCGGTGGTCTTCCAGGCTTCCAGCGCGCCACTCTCAACCATGTTCTGGACAGTGCCGAGTGAGACGCCGAGACGGTGGGCGGCCTGACGGGTGCTGAGATATTCGATGTCGGTCATAGTCGTTCTATTAAATTTCAAAACTGGTAAATTCTAGTACCAATTTTCCCTTTTGTGCACAAAAAAACCCGACGGCTTTCGCGGTCGGGTTTTTTGCCAATTCCCGGCGAGCCGGGCGGGCGAAAATTACAGCCTCTTGGCGTTCTTGGCCAGATAGGCGGCAACGCCTTCGGTCGAGGCGACCATGCCCGGCTTGCCCTTGTTCCAGCCAGCCGGACAGACTTCGCCATGCTCTTCGAAGAACTGCAGGGCATCGACCATGCGCAGCATTTCGTCGATGTTGCGGCCCAGCGGCAGCATGTTAACGACCTGGTGCATGACCACGCCGTTCTTGTCGATGAGGAAGGAACCACGAAGGGCAACGCCGGCGCCTTCGAGTTCAACGTCGTAGGCACGGCAGATGTCGTGCTTGATATCGGCGACCAGCGGGTAACCGACCTGGCCGATGCCGCCTTCCTTGACCGGGGTGTTCTTCCAGGCCAGGTGGGTGAACTGCGAGTCGATGGACACGCCGATGACTTCGACGCCACGCTGCGCAAATTCGGCGAGACGGTGATCGAAAGCGATCAGTTCGGACGGGCAGACGAAGGTGAAATCCAGCGGATAGAAGAAGAGAACGACCGGCTTGCCCTTGAACTGGGAGAGCTTGAGTTCCTTGATTTCGTTGTTGCCATAAACGGCGGTGGCGGTGAAATCCGGTGCTTGCTTGCCAACGAGAACGGCCATGCGAGACTCCTTATGGTGATTGGTTTTGAGGTTGGGGAAACGCCTAATCTACCCAAGCCGACGGGGAAAAGTCAAACCACACGGCATGCGACTGCGCGACAGTGCTTGAGTTTGTGCTTTGAATTACACGGTGCGCTGGCATAATCGCGCCATTCAGAGACGAAAACGTCCGAATGATTGGGGGCGACACGCGGAGGAGGGTCCGGGTTGTTGAAGGTGCTGGTGTTCTTGCCGGTGGTGGGTGCCGGCTTGCTGGCGGTCGTGCCGGCGCGGCGGACGTTGACGCTCTGGCATCTGGCGATGCTCTTTGCGCTCGCTGCCGTCGCCTGGGCTGGCTGGCTGGTCGCTGCCTTCGATCCCTATGGCCCCGCCATCCAGATGGCCGAAACCCGGGCGTGGAATGTTCGCCTCGGTTCCTATTTTTCGCTTGGCGTCGACGGCCTGTCGCTGGCGATGGTGATCCTCGCCGCACTGCTGACCCTGATCGCGGTGATGGTGTCGCGGCGCATGCAGACCGGGGCGAGGCTGTATTTTGTGCTGGTACTGCTGCTCGAATCGGCAATGTTCGGCGTCTTTACCGCCCGCGACTGGTCGCTGTTCTACGTGTTCTGGGAAGCGACGCTGATTCCGCTGTTCTTCCTGATCGACCGTCTCGGCGGCGCCAACCGGCAGAAGGCGGCGCTCAATTTCTTCCTGTATACGCTGGGCGGTTCGGTGTTCATGCTGGTGGCGCTGCTCTTCCTCTATGATGCTGCGCCCGGCCACAGCTTTGCGATGGCCGATATGGCGGAGGGCGGGCGCAGTTTGCCGCTGGCGATGCAGTTGCTGATCTTCGCCGGCTTGTTCATCGGTTTCGGCGTCAAGATGCCGGTGGTGCCGCTGCACGGCTGGCTGCCGCTGGCCCACGTCGAGGCGCCGAGCCCGGTCTCCATCCTGCTCTCCGGGGTGCTGCTCAAAATGGGCGCCTACGGCCTGTTGCGGGCAGCGTCGACGCTGCCTGATGCCTTTGTGGCCATGCAGCAGGCGCTGGTGGTGCTGGCATTGTTGAGCATGCTCTACGGCGCGATGCTCGCCTGGCGGCAGCAGGATCTGAAGGCGATGGTCGCCTATTCGTCGATTTCACACATGGGCGTGGTGCTGCTCGGGATCGCCACACTCAACGTCGCCGGCATCAATGGCGCGGTGACGCAGATGGTGGCGCATGGTCTGAGTGCCGGCATGCTCTTTCTGGTCGTCGGTCTGCTCTACCAGCGGGCGCACAGCCGCGATCTGGCCGACTACGGCTCGCTGCTCGGCCGGGCGCCGCGATTTGCTTTCTTTGTCGCTTTCGGTCTGCTGGCCGCGGTCGGCATGCCGGGCAGCGGCGGCTTCATCGCAGAACTGCACGTACTGGTCGGTGCCTGGCCGCGCTGGGGTGGCTGGATCGTTCTGCCGGGGATCGCCATGCTGATTGGCGCGGCCTACAGCCTGCGGGTGATTGGGCGACTCGCGTTGCCCGGGTCGGGGCCGGCCATCGATGACATGACACGAACGGAAACCTGGGCTGCCGCGATGCTGGCGCTGGGGATTATTTTCCTGGGCGTCTGGCCGGCGCCGCTGTTACGCCTGATTGCCGGCGGCGTTGATCAATTGGGGCGGGTGTTCGGTGGCTGAGATGGCGCACGACGACGATCTGCCGCTGGCCGAACGCCTGGGGGGCTGGGTGGCCCATCTGGCGCACGTTCTGCCGGCGCAGGCGCCGATTCGCGATTTCGTTCATCACAATACCCTGCACGGCTTCCAGCATTTGCCCTTTGCCGAGGCGGTGGCGGCGGCGCATTACCTGACGGGCGCTCGCGCTTACTGGCCGGAGGCGCGCTTCCATGCCGCGTATGCCGAGGGACGGATTGACGCCGACGATCTGGCCGCGGCGCTCGACGATGCCGGCGTTGCCGATCTTGACCAGACTGTGGCTGTTGGCGTCAACCGCCGTGCGGTATTGCTGGCCAGCTTGCAACTGGACCTGACGCCGCCAAGCGCCGCCCGGCTGAACTGGTTGCAGGCCGAGCGCGGGAACGATGCCGATTTTGGGCAGTTTTTGGCGTTGACCGCAGCAGAATCGCCGGCGGTACCGGACTGGCGGATCGGTGCCAGCGAGCGCTGGCAGACGCTGTGCGCCCGTGTCGGGCGGCAGTGGAGCCTGCGTTCGCTGCTTGAGTATTTGTCGGAAGAGGATGTTCTCGAGCGCGTGCGCTGCGTCTTGCAACGGCATCTGGCGGCGCATCTCGACCTTGGCGTTGCCGCCTGGCGCAATCCGGACCGCGACCGTGGCTTCTTCTCCGCCTGGCGGGCGAGTGCCGGCCTGGATATGCAATGGGAACTCGACGAGTTGCCCAATGTGCGCGACGAGATCCAGCATTTGCCCGATGACCCGTTGGCGGTGCTGGGCGAGGAGTTGCCGCGCCTGATTCCCGACACCGAACTTTGGTATGGCTATCTCGAGCGGCTGGCACTGGAGTTGCCGGGCTGGTCGGGGATGTTCCTCTGGCGGGCGGATAATCCCGCCCGAGGCGACGGAACGCCGGTGGCGATGGCCGATTATCTGGCGGTGCGCGTTTTGCTCGAACGCCTGCTCTGCGAGGATCTGCTGCGGCGGATGACCGGCTTGCCGCTGAGTTTTGATGAGTTGCAGGGCTACTACCAGGCCAGTCTGGGCGAATTTCATGTCCGCGATGCCTTGCGCCGGGGGGTGCTGCCCGAGGCGCTGCAGGATGAGTCGGCGGCGCTGCTGGCGGGCGGTCCCGGGCAGGAGGCCGCCTGGGAGGCGCTGGCCGATCGCGTCGGGTCAGTAGGTGAGGCCGGGCCGGCGATCGATGCCTGGCGATTGCAGCAACTGGCGCGCTCGCTGGACTTGCCGCTTGCCCGTCTGCAAGCGGCGGGCGCGACTGAGTGCCGGGCGTTGCTCGACTGTGCGCTCGGTCTTGATGAACTGCAGCGCGGCGAAATCTGGTTGCTGGCTTACGAACGGCATTACCGCGAACAGCTGTTTTCGGCGCTGGCCGCCAATCGCGGTCGGGTAGCGGCGCAGGCTCAGCCGTCGGCGCAGGTTGTGTTCTGCATGGATGACCGCGAGGAAGGCACGCGCCGGCATCTGGAGGAAATCGCGCCAGCGGTCGAAACCTACGGTGCGGCGGGTTTCTTCGGCGTGGCGATGTACTGGCAGGGACTCGATGACGCGACGAAGACCGCGCTTTGTCCGGTGGTCGTCCAGCCCCGCCATCTGGTGGCCGAGCAGGTGGATGCGACGCAAGCGACCGCGCTGGCCGCCCATCGGCAGCGCCGTGAGCGACGCCTGCAGTGGCGCGAGCGTCTGTATCAGTCGACGCGACACAGCGCGATGCTGGCACCGGTATTGAGCGCGGCGGCAGCCGTGCCCGCTTTGCTCAACTTGGCGGCCAACCAGTTGGCGCCGGCCTGGCAGGGCGCAACGGCGCAACGCTGGCGGCGTCAGCACGATGGCGATTTAGGCACAAATTTGGCGTTGACCGCAGCAGCGGCCTTAGACGCGACGCCGACGGTGCCGCAGGCCGGATTCACCGATGACGAGCAGGTCGAGCGCGTTGCCGGCTTCCTGCGCACCATCGGCCTGACTACGGGCTTTGCGCCACTGGTGCTGATGTTCGGCCACGGTTCTGGCAGCCGCAACAATCCGCATCTGTCGGCTTACGATTGCGGCGCCTGCTCCGGTCGCCACGGCGGGCCGAATGCCCGTGTCTTCGCCGCCATGGCCAACCGTCCGGAAGTCCGGGCCAGGCTGGCGCAATGCGGATTGCACATTCCCGACACGACCTGGTTCATCGCTGCCGAGCACAATACCTGTGATGACGGTGTCGAGTGGTACGACCTCGATCTTGCGCCGGCAGCATTTGCCGGCGATATCGAGCGTCTTGTCATGCAGGTCGGTGAAGCCTGTCGCGCGCATGCGGCCGAGCGTTGCCGGCGGCTGGCATCGGCGCCAGTGCGGCCGACGCCGTGGCTGGGTCGGCGCCATATGCAGGGGCGGGCCAACGATATCTCACAGGCGCGGCCGGAACTGGGGCATGCGACCAACGCCGCCGCCTTCATCGGCCGGCGCGGCATGAGCCGCGGGCTGTTTCTCGACCGGCGGGTGTTCCTGATTTCCTATGATCCGACACAGGATGAAGGCGGGCGCATCATCGAGAACATTCTGCTGGCGGCCGGCCCGGTCGGTGCCGGCATTGCCCTCGAATACTATTTTTCGAGCGTCGATAACGAGCGTTACGGCTGCGGCTCGAAGGTGACGCATAACCTCACCGGGCTGTTCGGCGTCATGGATGGTGCCGATTCCGATTTGCGCACCGGCCTGCCCTGGCAGATGGTCGAGATTCACGAACCGATGCGGCTGCTGGTGGTCGTCGAGCAGGAAACCGAGTGCCTGGGCGCCATCGTCGCCCGCCAGCCGGCGCTGCAGGAGCTGATCGGCAAGGGCTGGATCACGGTTGCGGCACAAAGCCCGGAAAGCGGCGAGATTCATCGTTATTGCCCGCGTCGGGGCTGGCTGTCTTGGGCCGGTCCGGCGGTGTTGCCGCAGGTGGCACGCTCGGCCGACTGGTTTGCCGGCGAATCTGCCCCCTTGCCGCCGGCCATTCTGCTCGGAGGGCGCGCATGAGCGGCTGGCTGCCCCGACTTGCCGATGCCGTCTGGCTGGTGCCGGCGCTGCCTCTCGTGGCAGGCGTGTTCAATGGCGCACGGGTGCTGCTCGGGCGCACTGGCGGCGATGCCAGCGAACCGCTGACGGCCCGGCTGACGGCGCTGGCCGCGCTGGGCAGCCTGATCCTGCTGCTGGGCATCGACCTGCTGTCGCTGCGGGATGGCGTGGTGCCGGGGCATCGCGTGCTTGCGGTCTGGTTCGGTACCCCGGAATGGCAGGGTAGGTTTTCTTTCCTGCTCGATGGTCTGTCGCTGAGCGTGGGGACGGTGACGGCACTGATCGGCTGGCTGGTCGCGCGGTTTTCCGCCAACTACCTGCACCGAGAGGCGGGTTTCCATCGCTTCTTCATCGTCCTCAGTCTCTATCTCGGCGGCATCCAGCTCGTCCTGCTTGCCGGCAATGCGCTGCTCGCCTTCGTTGGCTGGGAAATGTGCGGCGTGGCGTCCTTCCTGCTCATCGCTTATGCCTGGCAACGACCGCTGGCAACGGGCAACGCCCTGTTTGCTTTCGTCACCAACCGCGCCGGCGATGCCGGTTTTCTCTTCGGGCTGGGCCTGGCCGCGTTCTGGCTGGGGGGCTTCGAGTGGCCGTTATTCACGGGCGAAATCCGGCTGCCCATGGTCGACGCCCGTATCCTGGCCATCGGTTTCGTCATTGCGGCACTGGTGAAGTCGGCGCAACTGCCCTTTACGCCGTGGATCGCCCGGGCGCTGGAGGGGCCAACGCCATCATCGGCGATTTTCTACGGGGCCGTCCTGGTTCATGCCGGTGTATATCTGATGCTGCGTCTGTCACCGCTGCTGGCGCAGGTGCCTGATCTGATGATCGGTCTGGTCGTTGCCGGCGTGCTGACGGCTGCCTATGCCTGGCTGGTCGGATTGGTGCAGACCGATGTCAAATCGGCGCTGATCCATGCTACGGTTTTTCAGGTCGGGCTGATGTTCGTTGCCATCGGGCTCGGCTGGACGACACTGGCGACGGTTCATCTCTGTCTGCATGCCGCGTGGCGGACCTGGCACTTCCTGCTGGCACCGTCGTGGCTGCAGATCACCCGCGACCGGCCGCCGGCACCGCCGTCCTGGCTGGCCCGCAGCCGCCTGCTGTACACCGCGGCGGTGCAGCGCTTCTGGCTGGACCGGCTGGCGATGATTCTGGTGGTCAGCCCGACCGAATCCTTCGCACAGGATAGTCGGCGCCTGGAAGCGAATTTCATCGATCGGGCCATCGGTGAGGTGGGCAAGGGCAAGGCGGTCGACGAAACGCGGCCGCTGGTTCGAGCCGATGGCCTGCCCGGCCGGGCACTGGCCACGCTGGCCGGCCATCTGCAGCAGATCGAAAATCGTCTGTTGCTGCAAGGGCGTGGCGGAATGGCCGAGCGTCTGTTGCAGCGTTTGGGGGCGTATTTGCAGACGCTGGAGCATCTGCTTGAGCAGCCGCGCTACCTGATGATGGCGGTGATGGCGACCTTTGTGGTCATCCTGTGAGCGGCGGTTTTTCCGAAATTCTCTGGCAACAGCAGGCGAGCATGCCCCTGCTGGCGGTGCTGCAATTGCTGCCGCTGGCCGGTGCAGGCCTGGTGCTGGCCATGGGCGAGCGGATGCTGGCAGTGCGCATGGGCAAGGTGGTTGCGCTCGCCGAATTGCTGCTGGCGGCCTGGGTGGCAGCGCACGTCGATAGCGCGTCATCCGCTTTCCAGTTGGCCGAGCGCATGCCGGCACTGGCGTATCACGTCGGTGTCGATGGCATCGCCATCGTCTTCATTCTGGCCGCTGCGCTGCTTACCTTCCTGATGACGCTGTACGGCATGAGCCGCGGCATGATTTCACCGGGCAGGCTGTTTGCAGTGCTGCTGGTTGCCGAGGCCGGTTTCATTGGCATGCTGGTGACGCTGAATGTCGCCTGGTTTGCCGTTTTTTCGCTGCTTGAACTGTGGTCGGTGGTCTATCTGCTGCGGCGCTGGGCATCGTCGCGGGCCGAAATCCAGGCGCTGGCACGGTTCATCCAGTATCAGGGTTTTGGCTGGCTGATGTTTGCCGCCGGCTGTGTCGTCCTCGGCTGGGGGCATGCCGAGGCGACCGGCGGGCGTTGGAGCTTTGATTTGTTCGATCTCACCGGTGCGCTGCCGGAAGGCAAGTTCCAGACAGCCGCGTTTTACCTGCTGTTTTACGGGCTGGCGGTGCGCACGCCACTCTTTCCTCTGCATGGCTGGTTGCCGAATATGGCCCAGCACGGCCTGATCGCGGTCGCGCCGGCACTGATGGTCGGCGTCAAGGTCGGCATTTTCGGCATGCTGCGATTTGTCCTGCCACTGACACCGGCAGCGGTGGCGACCTGGCAGCCTTACGTGGTCGGCTTTGCGATGGCGGGCGTTTTCTTCACGGCGGCGCTGGCCTTCCAGCAGACCAACCTGCGCCGTTTGCTGGCGTTTGCCGTGGTCAGTCATACCAGCCTGCTGGTGATCGGGCTGTTCAGCCTGCACGAGGCCGGCATTCAGGGGGCGGTGCTGCTTTCGGCCAACTTCGGGCTGGCGGTGACCGGCATGTGGTTCATTGTCGGCTTTGTCTTCCGGCGTACCGGTACCACGGAGTTGGGCGAACTGTCCGGGCTGTTCGAGCGCATTCCCTTTCTCGCCATCGCCTTCCTGTCCTTTGGTCTGGCGATTGTCGGCATGCCGGGGACGCCCGGTTTCGATGCCGCCCACCTGATTCTCGAGGCGGCCATCGACCGCTTCGGTGCCTTGTCTACTGTGGCGACGGCGCTGGGCAACGTCGCCGCGGCAGGTTTCCTGCTCTGGGCTTTCCAGCGCGCCTTCCTGTCGCAGGCCCGCACCGGCGGGCTGGACGTCGACCGGACGCTGCCGATGGAGTATGTGGTGGTGGGGATCGCGCTGGCGGCCATGCTTGCCATCGGATTTTTCACCGAGCCCTGGTTGCAACTCACCGAGGCGGCCAGCCACGCGGCGGCGATGAGGTTCGTGCGATGAACTGGCCCTTGCTGTCCTTGCTCGTTTTTTCGCCGCTGCTCACTGCGGCGCTGCTGTGGTGCCTTCCCCGACGGGCCGCGCGATGGGCGACTGCCTCCGGCATGCTACTGACGCTGGCCTTGAGTAGTGCCCTGCTGCTGGCCTACGACCCGGCCGGACCGCGCTTCCAGTTGCTCGAACAGGCCGACTGGATTGCCGGCCTGCGCGTGCAGTATCTGCTGGCGGTCGATGGCCTGTCGGTGCTCTTTCCGGCCTCAACCGCGCTGCTGTTTCTCGGGGCGCTGGTCGCGGCCTGGAATCGCGATGCCGACGACAACCGACTGTATTTCAGCCTGCTCCTCGGCTTGCAGTCGGCAACGCTGGGAATTTTCTGTGCCCACGACCTGATCCTGTTCTTTGTTTTCTGGGAACTGACGCTGGTTCCGGTCTATTTCCTGCTCGGCCGCTGGCCGGTTACCGCTGGTGGCCCGGCGGCCGCCAGCCGGTATTTCCTGATCATGCTCGCCGGCGGGGTGCCACTGCTGATCGCCTTTGTCATTGCCGGCAGCGGCAGCAGCGGTTTCGATCTCGGCGCGCTGCTGGCGGCGCCGTTGCCAGCGGAGCGGCAGTGGGTGTTTTTCCTTCTTTGCCTGGTCGGTTTTGGCCTGAAGGTGCCGCTGGTGCCGCTGCATACCTGGCTACCGCAGTTCGCGCTCGCCGGCCCCGGTGCGCTGACGGCGTTGCTGGTCGGGCTCAAGCTCGGGGCGTTCGGCTTGTTGCGCATTGCCATGCCGCTGGCGCCGACCGTAGCGCAGGACTTGCACTGGCTGCTTGCCGGGCTGGGTACGGTTAGCCTGCTCTATGGCGCGGTCGGCATGCTGGCGCAAAGTAATCTGCGTGTGAGCATGGCGTACGCCAGTATTTGTCACGTCGGGCTGGCGGTGCTCGGGCTGGCGTCCTGTACGGCGCAGGGTGTGCAGGGCGCGGTGTCCCTGCTGCTCAGCTTTGCAGTGGCGACGGGTGGCGCCTTCCTGCTGCTGGAGTTTCTGCGACAGCGGACCGGTTCGACGGATATTCATGCGCTGGGTGGTGCGGCGCGGACCATGCCGCTGCTGGCGACAGGGTTTTTGATCTGCGGCCTTGCCGGCGTCGGCATGCCGGGTACCAGCAGTTTTCCTGGAGAGTTCCTGCTCATCCTATCGGCGCTTGAGCGCCACACCGGGGCGGGGATGGCGGCGCTGTTCGGGTTGTCGATCGCTGCCGGGGCGTTTCTGTCGCTTTACCGCAAGGCTTTTTTCGGTCCGGTCACGCGGCCGGAAGTGGCGCAGGCCGAAGACCTGCGCCCGCGGGAATGGGCTGTGCTGGTCGTGCTCATTGGCATGGTGGTGGTCATTGGGGTCTATCCCGGACCTTGGATTGATCTGCTTCGGCCGGCAGCAGAGGCCTGGGCGGCAGGTCTCAGCCGCTGAGCGCGGCAGGTGTCAGGCAGCGACGGCGAGATTCGGTTTGCTGACGGTGGCTGAATTGGCCAGACGTTTCATTTCGGCGCGCAGCGCAACCTGCTGGCCGGCAGTGACCATGCGCTGGCCCGGGCACCAGTCGAAACTGATGTCGGCCTCAACGACGCCAAGGCCATGGAGCGCCTGAGCCATGCTGCGGAAATCAGCCTGTTCGATACTGCGTCCATCATTGAGTTGGGCGACAAACTGATTTTTGAAATGGGCGATGCTTGCCTGTAGTGCCATGATGAACCCTCCTTTAGACTGCAGCATAGCGCTGCTGCCCGTAGGTGCCTGTGGCATATTCCACAGTCGGCGGCAAATGCTGTCGATGAACGCCGGAATCAGCAGTATTCGTCGTCGCAGTTGAGGTTGGGCAGCAGGGTATAGGCGCGTTCGAGCGCGGTGCTGAGGTCGCTGCAGACATTGTCGTCGCCGAGGTGGTCGATGAAACCGGAGCGGAACAGCAGCGAACCGGGCTGCGAGTTCATACCGCAGACAATCAGGGTGCAGCCGCGTTTCTGCAGCTTGTCGCGTAGGCTCTCCAGGCCTTCAAGGCCCGTGGTGTCGAGCTGGATCAGTCGCGTCATGTCGAGAATGACCACCTCGGGGTGGCCAATGCGCGGATCGAGCAGTTCTTCCAGCTTGTTCACCGCCCCGAAGAACAGCGAACCAAACAGTTGCCAGGCAGCCACCCGCATCGTGCCATCCGGGTAGAGAAAGCGGGGTTCCTGGGCTTCCTCATCCAGCGGCAGGCGCTCGATGCGGGTCAGTTCCGACATGCGGTAGATGAAGAACAGGCTAGCCAGCACCATGCCGAGTTCGACGGCAATCGTCAGGTCGAAGAGAACCGTGACGAAGAAGGTCGCGAGCAGGATGATGCGGTAGTTGTAGGAGTAGCGCTTCAGCTCGCGGAACTCGTGCCATTCGCCCATGTTGATGGCGACGACCATGACGATGGCGGAGAGTGCGGCCAGCGGCACGTAGGAGGCCAAGGGCGCGGCGACCAGGACGATGGCCAGCAGCACCAGCGCATGCAGGATGCCGGCGATCGGTGTCCGGCCACCGGTACGGACATTGGTCGTGGTGCGGGCGATGGCGCCGGTTGCGGCGAAGCCGCCGAACAGCGGTGCTGCCATGTTGGCCAGGCCTTGCGCGATCAGTTCCTGATTCGGATCGTGCCGGTCGTCGATCTGGCTGTCGGCGACCCGTGCCGAGAGCAGCGACTCAATGGCGCCGAGCAAGGCGATGGTGATCGCCGGCGAGATCAGCTTGCCGAAATCGTGAATCGACAGCGAGGGCAGGCCGAAGGCGGGCAGTTCCTGCGGGATGCCATTGAAGCGGCTGCCAATGGTCTCGACCGGCAATTCGAAAGCCCAGGCTGCCAGTGTGCCGATGACCAGCACGGCGAGCGGGCCGGGCGCGCGGCGCATTAATGCGATCCGTTGGGCGAGCCGGTTGTAGGAAAGCAGGAAAATGAAACAGGTGACGGCCAGCCCCAGCGTCGGCAGATCGACGGTGTGGGCGTGCGCGGCAAGCGTCTTGATCCGGGCGAAGAACTCGGCGGGCAGGTTGTCGATGCGCAGACCGAAGAAATCCTTGATCTGCGCCATGAAGATGACGACCGCGATGCCGTTGGTGAAACCGATGACGACGGTCACCGGGATGAAGCGGATGAGCTGGCCCATGCGGGCGATGCCCATGGCCAGCAGCATCAGCCCGGCGAGCATGGTGGCGCCGAGCAGGTTGCCGAAACCGTGGGCAGCAACGATGCCGTAAACGATGGGAATGAAGGCGCCGGTCGGGCCGCCGATCTGGACACGGGAGCCGCCCAGCGCCGAGGTGATCAGGCCGGCGACGATGGCGGTCCAGATGCCGGCGGTCGGCGAGGCGCCGGAGGCGATGGCAAAGGCCATGGCCAGCGGCAGGGCGAGCACGCCGACGGTGATGCCGGCAGCGAAATCCTTGGCGAACTGGGCGCGCGTGTAGCCAGGCAGGCAATCCAGCAGCTTGGGGCGGAAGGCGATTTTCATGGCACGCGCTCGTCAGGGAGAGCGATGCATTATATGATTGTCTGATGATGCGTCAATGTTAATCATATGTTAACATGATGCCTAATGCATCCACCGAGAGAGTGCACCATGGAGAACCGTACCGCCCGCCTGACGCTGCTCATCGATCCGCGTAAGAAAGCGATGTTCGAGGAAATCTGCAGCGCGCAGGATTTGACTCCGTCGCAGGTCGTGCGCCGTCTGATACGTCAGTACATCATCGATAACGCCGGCAATCGTGAACTGCCGGCTTGGCTGCTGGCCGGTCGCTCGCTGGATCAGTCCTGATCGGGCTTGGGCGGCAGCTTGTCCGGATGCTGGACGCGCAGGTAGCTTTCGAACTTGGCCTGCATTTCCGGGGCCTGCTTGGCGATCTCGCGCAGGATGCGAGCGACTGACCAGAACATCACGACAACGCCGCCGGCCGAGCAAACGACGGCTTCTGCGGTCGACGCCGGAAAGTTGCTGAAAATGGCCCCCTTGTCGGCAATGAAATAGCTGGCGCCGATGGCCACGCAGGAGAGTCCGAAGACGTCGCCGAGGGCGTAGAGGGCAATCATGCCGGTCAGACGGGGGCGGGGCGGACGATGGGCGGTCGGGAACATGGCGGCTCGTTATAATGCGCGGATCGCCATTTTGCCCGAACGGGAGTTTGCATGCTTGCCCTGCGTCGTTCATTTGCCCTGCTGACCGCACTCGTTGCCAGTGGTCTGGTCCATGCCGATCTGAAAATCGGCGTCATTGCCTCGTCCACCGGTCCGACGGCCATTGTCGGCATTCCGCAGAAAAACACGGCGGCGCTGTTGGCGACGGAGATTGCCGGCCTCAAGGTCGAGTACATCGTCCTCGACGACGCGTCCGATCCGACGCATGCCGTGACCGGCGTCAAGAAGCTGATTGGCGAGCACAAGGTCGATGCGCTGATCGGGCCGACCACGACACCGGCGGCGCTGGCATTGCTCGATTTTGTTGCCGAGTCGAAGACGCCGCTGCTGACCACCGTGGGTTCGTCGGCCGTGATCACGCCGCTCGACGACAAAAAGAAATGGGTGTTCAAGACCACCCAGAACGACGATCTGATCGCCGAAGCGGTTCTCGCCCACATGACAGCCAGCGGCGTGCGCAGTGTTGGCTTCGTCGGTTTCAACGATCCCTACGGTGAGAACTGGTACAAGGTATTTTCCGCCATGGCGGAAAAGGCCGGGCTGCAACTGGTGGCCAACGAACGCTATAACCGCACCGACCAGTCGGTGACCGGGCAGGTGCTGAAGCTGATCGCCGCCCGGCCGGATGCGGTGTTCATCGCGGCGACGGGCGGGCCGGCGGTGCTGCCGCAGGCTGGCTTGCTGGAAAAGGGATACAAGGGCAAGGTTTATCAGACGCATGGCGTGGCGACCAATGACTTCATACGGCTCGGCGGCAAGGCGGTCGAAGGGACGCTGATGGCGGGCGGGCCGATGCTGGTTGCCGACGATCTGGCGCCGGGCAATCCGATCAAGCCAGTGGCGCAGGGCTACATCAAGGCCTACGAGGCCAAGTACGGTCCGGGAACGACCTCGACCTTTGGCGCCAATACCTGGGATGCCGGCCTGCTGCTGCAGAAGGCGATCCCGGAGGCCTTGAAGAAGGCGAAGGCGGGGACGCCGGAGTTCCGCATTGCCCTGCGTGATGCGCTGGAGCGCTCACGCGAGGTGGTTGGCGCGCAGGGGGTGTTTAACATGAGTGCGCAGAACCATAACGGCATGGATCAGCGGGCGCGGGTGATGATGACTGTCAAGGCCGGAAAATGGACGGGGGTGGCGCAATGAAGCGCTTGCTCGGCGCATTGCTGCTAAGCCTGTCCACGGTCCTGGTGCAGGCGGCAGACAAGATACCGGTCGTTGAAATCTACATGCCGACGCCGTGTCTGGCCTGCATCGACTGGGGGGCTTATCTGGCCGAGCGCGGCTTCAAGGTGGTTTACAAGGAATCCGCGGACATGGCCGCCGTCAAGAAGCGCCTGAAAGTACCCAAGGCGCTCGAGTCGGTGCATACCGCCGTGGTCGGTGGCTATTTTGTCGAAGGCCATGCCTACGCCGAGGATATTCAGGAATTGCTGCGCGACCGGCCCAAGGCGCGCGGCATCGCCGTGCCCGGTTTGCCGATCGGTGCCCCGGGGCGCGAATATTCGAATCCGACCTGCGAGACGGCGTGTACGACGCTTGATAACACCAGTGGCGAGCGGGCGCCGAAACGCGAGCTGTTCGATACCCTGCTGGTGTTGCCGGATGGCAATACCAAAATCTGGGCACGCCACTGAGTCCGCCCCGGGGCTGACTCAGTCGGACGGGATGCCGAGTTCGGCATACATCGCCTGCGCCCAGGCGATATCCTCATCGGCAGCCTGAGGGATGTGCTGCTGGCGGACGGTCTGCTGGATCAGGCCGTCGCCACGGAAGCGGTAGCTGGTGTCGATGCGGGTCATCTCGCGCGGGCTGACGCGGGTGATGACCTGGCAACTGCTGTCGGGCAACAGCCGGGGTGGCGTGTCGCCGGCCGCACGAGCGGCAATCTCCCGGGCGACGATCTGCCCTTGCCGAACGGCGATCTGTCCGGTTTTGGGAAAAAAACCAAAGAGCGTTGAGCTGCGGTCGAGCTGGTCGCCAATCAGGAAGATGTTCGGATCTCCGACGGCGTGCAGGTGCGTGGGGTCGTGCGCGGCCCAGCCGCTGGGGCTGCCATCGCTGTTACGACCGATCAGGTCGCTTTGCCAGAGTAGATCGGCCGCCTGTTGCGGTGGTGCGAGCAGGGCGTCGGTGAAATCGACGGTGTCAAACTCGGTCTGGATGCGTCGGGCAAGCGGATCTACACGGCGGATCGTCGCCTGCGGCAGGTAGGTGATCCAGTCGCGGTAGGCATCGCGATAAACCCGGTCGAAAGCGAGCATGGGCAGGTTCGGGTCGAGGATCACCAGCCGCGCCTTGAGTTGTCGCTGGCGCAGGGTTTCGGCGATCATCAGCGCCCGCTCGTAGGGGGCTGGTGGGCAACGATAGGGCGCGGGCGGGATGGTCAGTACCAGCGTTCCGCCGTTGAAACCGGCAAGCTTCTGCCGCAGTGCCGGCAGGCCCGCAGGATCGACATGGCCGCTGGCGAATTTTTCGCGGGTCAGCCGGGCCAGTTCGATGTCGTCGCCGAACCAGGCGCCATGGTTTTCGCGGATTCCGGCTGCGATGACCAGCCATTCGTAGGGTAAGGCGCCGGAGCTTGCCGAAATTTGCCGTTTTTCCCGGTCGACCGTAGCAACCTCGGTTTGCAGGAAGCGATAGCCTTGGCGACGGGCGATGTCGGCGTAGGCGGCGCGTATCGGTGGCTGGGGTAGCAGGTCGCACAGCCAGCGGTTGGATAGTGGAAAGGACGTGAAGTGACTGTCACGCGCCAGTAGCGTGACGACCAGCGAAGGCGCGAGTTGCCGCAGCGCGCGCGCCGCGGCCAGCCCGCCCCAGCCGCCACCGATGATCAAAACGCGGGCATTGCCGGCGCGGGCGAACGGACGGTAAGCGGTCAGGGCGGCGCCCAAGGCGGTTTTTAATAGCGTGCGGCGATCCATTGTTCCCGAAGCAGGTGCCTGAAAAATTTTTGGTAAAGAGGCTTGACTTTGCAGCTGTCAAGGGGTGGTTATGCACAATCCTGTTGATCGGATCATCAGACGGAGATTATGACCTGGTAAATTCGTTAAATTTCGGTAGGTGATAATAAAACGTATAAAAATCAGTGGCCTATGATATGGCTCAAGTTTTGGGCAGGGTAAGAAAAAGCCTTTGTTGTCGGCCACTTAGGCAACTGTGCTTGCTGTGATCCACAGACTTATCCACAGCTTTTGTGGACAGACGCAAAAGGCGCCAGCTGGCAGCGAAATTGGCGGCGTAACTTAAAGTAACACTTGAAGTTGCGAAGGCTGGATTGCTGCGCTGCAATAGAAAACGGCCTGTCTTGCAGGCCGTTTGGGTTGGGGCGATTTATTTCACTCGCATGCCGGGCTGAGCGCCGCTGTCCGGCGACAGCAGGAAGATTCCGGGCGTTGTGCCCGTGGTGTCGGAGGCGGCGAGGACCATACCTTCCGACATCCCGAACTTCATCTTGCGCGGGGCCAGGTTGGCCACCATTACCGTCAGCCGGCCAATCAGCTGCGCCGGATCGTAGGCGGACTTGATCCCGGCGAAGACGTTGCGCGTTTCGTTGTTGCCAATGTCCAGTGTCAGGCGGACCAGCTTGTCGGCGCCCTCGACGTGCTCGGCGTTGGCGATGCGGGCGATGCGCAGGTCGACCTTCATGAAATCGTCGATATTGCAGAACGGTTCCCACGGGCTCTCGGCCTTGACTTCGTTCTGCTGGTGCTGGGCGTGGCGCTGTGGCGACTCTGCCGATTTTTGGCTGTTTTCCGGGTTCACCGCAGGTGCCAGCGATTCCTTGTTGGCTTCGACCAGCTTCTCGATCAGCTTGGGATCGACGCGGGTCATCAGGTGCTCGTAGGCATTGATGGCGTGGCCGGCGGCGAGCAGGCCTTGCGTGTCGTTCCAGGCCAGCGGTGCAATGTTCATGAACTTCTCCACCTTGCCGGCGACAACCGGCAGGATGGGCTTGAGCAGCACGGTGAGCAGGCGGAAGAGATTGAGGGCATTGCTGCAGGCGGCGTGCAGTTCGACGTCCTTGCCTTCCTGCTTGGCGAGCTCCCAGGGTTTGACGCTATCGACGTACTGGTTGGCGATGTCGGTCAGGGCCATGATCTCGCGCATCGCCTTGGCGAATTCGCGGGCCTCGTACAGCTCGGCAATGCGCGGGGCGGCTTCCTGAATGGCCTTGATCGCTAGCAGGCTGGCGTCGGCCGGGGCGAGCTGGCCGTTGAAGCGCTTGGCGATGAAGCCGGCGGAGCGGCTGGCGATATTGACGTACTTGCCGACGAGGTCGGAATTGACGCGGGCGCAGAAGTCCTCGAAGTTGAGGTCGATGTCTTCCATGGTCGCAGACAGCTTGGCGGCAAAGTAGTAGCGCAGCCATTCCGGATTGAGGCCGGTCTTGAGGAAGCTTTCGGCGGTGATGAAGGTGCCGCGCGACTTCGACATCTTGGCACCATCGACGGTGAGGAAACCGTGGGCGAAGATCTTGGTCGGGGTGCGATAGCCGGCGTGCTGCAGCTCGGCCGGCCAGAACAAGGCGTGGAAGTAGAGGATGTCCTTGCCGATGAAGTGGTACAGCTCGGTGGTCGAATCGGCCTTGAAGTATTCGTTGAAATCCAGCCCTTGTTTGGCGCACAGGTTCTTGAAGGAGCCCATGTAGCCGATCGGTGCATCGAGCCAGACGTAGAAATACTTGCCCGGCGCATCCGGAATCTCGAAGCCAAAGTAGGGGGCGTCGCGCGATATATCCCAGTCGGTCAGCTTGTTTTCGCCGGCGGCACCCAGCCACTCCTGCATCTTGTTGGCGGCTTCCGGTTGCAGCACGCCGTTGTCGCGGGCGGTGTATTGGCGCAGGAAGGCTTCACAGCGCGGGTCGGAGAGCTTGAAGAAATAGTGTTCGGAATTGCGCAGTTCCGGCTTGGCACCGGAGACGGCGGAATAGGGCGAGATCAGGTCGGTCGGCGCATAGGCGGCGCCGCAGGATTCGCAATTGTCGCCGTACTGGTCCTTGGCGCCGCACTTCGGGCACTCGCCCTTGATGAAGCGGTCGGGCAGGAACATCTGCTTCACCGGGTCGTAGTACTGCTCAATGGTGCGGGTTTCGATCAGTCCGGCGGCCTTGAGCTTGCCGTAGATGTCGTTGGCGCATTCGCGGTTTTCCGGCGAATGGGTGCTGTGGTAGTTGTCAAAACCGACGAGGAAGCCCGAAAAATCGCGGAAATGCTCGCCATGCACGCGTTCGATCAGCTGTTCCGGCGTGATGCCTTCCTTTTCGGCACGGAGCATGATCGGCGTGCCGTGGGTGTCGTCGGCGCAGACATACCAGCACTCGTTGCCGGACATTTTCTGGAAGCGGACCCAGATGTCGGTCTGGATGTACTCGACCAGGTGGCCGAGGTGGATGGCGCCATTGGCGTAGGGCAGGGCGGAGGTGACGAGGATTTTGCGCGACATGATGCGTCAGCCGGAAAGATAAACCGCGATTTTACCCTGTCGGCGCCGGCCATCGGCAGACAAGGCGCGCATTTACGCCCGCGCTGACATTGTTGCGGACGGTGAGGGTTTGTTATGGCTTGGTAAAACTGGGGTATCGCCGTATTGCATGGTAGCTGACGGCAGGCGCAGAATTTGCCCGTCATCCGGAGGACTCATGCAGTTCGCAATCGTCGATTCAAACCGCAGCCAGACTGAAGTGCTCAAGGCGCTGCTGCGTAGCGAAGGCCATCAGGCCGAGATTTTTCGTGATGGGCCCGGCTTTCTCGGGGCCATAGCGCACCACAGTTTCGATTTTTTCATCCTCGACAGTCAGCAGGCCGACCCAGGCGTCGATGCGCTGATTGCCGCGATTCGCGCCCGGTCCGGGCAGGCAGTGCCCTTGATCGTTTACGGTGAGGATACTGCTGAGGAGATCGTCGCTGATCTGCTGCGTCTTGGTGCCGATGATTTTGTCGCCAAGCCGCTGCGCTACATGGAGTTCATGGCCCGCATCGCCGTGCAGTTGCGTCGCTGCGCGCCGGCCGAGCCGTCACCGCAGCAGTACGGCGCGCTCGATCTGGATCTGGACGGGCGACGTATACGGCTGGCCGGTAATGAGGTGGACCTGACGCAGCGGGAATTCGACCTCGCGGTCGTCTTCCTGAAAAACGTTGGCCGTGTGTTGCCGCGTGAGGAACTGCTCTCCGGTGTCTGGTCGCGGGATCAGGATATCGACTCGCGCACCGTCGACACGCATGCCAGCCGTTTGCGCAAAAAGCTAGGCCTGTCAGGCGAAAGTGGCCTGATGCTGACCTCGGTTTACGGTCAGGGCTATCGACTGGATAACGTGCAGAGCAACTGACCTCGGCTCCGGTTTGGGATATACTGGACAAAATTTGTCGGGTATTTCACTGCCTAACCCCACTCCGGAGCTTCCATGAGTCTTACAGAACAACAGATCAAGACCGCCCTCTCTGCTGCGGTCGACCCCAATACGGGCAAAGATTTCGTCACTGGCAAGGCCGTCAAGAACATTCGTCTCGACGGTGCCGATGTGTCCTTCGACATCGAGCTCGGCTACCCCGCGAAAACCCAGATCGATACGATCCGCAAGCAGGTCATCGGCGCGGTGCGTGCGGTGCCCGGTGTCGGCAATGTCTCGGCCAATGTCTTTACCAAGATTGTTGCCCACTCGGTGCAGATGGGCGTCAAGCTGATGCCGGGTGTCAAGAACATCATCGCCGTGGCCTCGGGCAAGGGCGGGGTGGGCAAGAGCACGACCGCGGTCAATCTGGCCTTGGCGCTGGCTCAGGAAGGCGCCAGCGTCGGTATTCTCGATGCTGACATCTACGGGCCCTCACAGCCGCAGATGCTGGGTCTCGCCGGTCAGCAGCCGGAGTCACGTGATGGTCAGAGCATGGAGCCGCTGGAAGCCTACGGCGTCCAGGCGATGTCGATCGGTTTCATGGTCGATGTTGAGACACCGATGGTCTGGCGCGGCCCGATGGTTGCCCAAGCCTTGGATCAGTTGCTCGGCCAGACCAACTGGCGCGATATTGATTACCTGATTGTCGACATGCCGCCGGGCACCGGTGACATCCAGCTGTCGCTGGCGCAGAAAGTGCCGGTGACCGGCGCCGTCATCGTGACCACGCCGCAGGACATCGCACTGATCGACGCGCGCAAGGGCTTGAAGATGTTCGAGAAGGTCAATATCCCGATTCTCGGTATCGTCGAAAATATGAGCATTCACATCTGCTCGAAGTGCGGTCACGAGGAGCATATCTTCGGGCATGGTGGTGGCGAACAGATGTGTTCGGACTACGACGTCGAATTCCTCGGCAGCCTGCCGCTGGAACTGGCGATCCGCGAGATGGCCGACGGCGGCAAGCCGACCGTGGTGGGCGCGCCGGATTCGCGTACTGCCGAGATCTACCGTGGCATCGCCCGCCGCATTGCCGTCAAGATCGGCGAAAAGGCGAAGGACATGACCTCGAAATTCCCGAATATCGTGGTTCAGAACACCTGATTTTTTCTCAAAACCATACCGAAAAGGCGGGTAAAATCCCGCCTTTATTTTTGTCGACCGCAGCAGGGAAAAATGGCCATCAAATCAGACAAGTGGATACGCCACATGGCGGAAGAGCACGGCATGATCGAGCCGTTCGAGCCGGGCCTCGTGCGTGAAGTGAATGGCCAGAAGATCGTTTCCTACGGCACGTCGAGCTACGGCTACGACATCCGCTGCGCCCGCGAATTCAAGGTATTCACCAACATCAACTCGACGGTCGTCGATCCCAAGGCTTTCGATCCGAAGTCCTTCGTCGAAATCGAGTCCGATGTCTGCATCATCCCGCCGAACTCCTTCGCGCTGGCACGCACCGTCGAGTATTTCCGGATTCCGCGTTCGGTGCTGACGGTCTGTTTAGGCAAGTCGACCTATGCCCGTTGCGGCATCATCGTCAATGTCACCCCCTTCGAACCGGAATGGGAAGGCTATGTGACCCTGGAGTTTTCCAACACGACGCCGCTGCCGGCGAAGATTTACGCCGGCGAAGGTTGCGCGCAGGTGCTGTTCTTCGAATCCGACGAGATTTGCGAAACGTCGTATAAGGACCGCGGTGGCAAGTACCAAGGCCAGGTCGGTGTGACCCTGCCGAAGATTTGACCTTGTCCGGTAACAGAGCCGACATATTCTTCGACCCGCTGCGGCGGGTCGCCGCTTTTTAAGGATTGAACATGCGTTTCCATTTTCCCGTCATCATCATCGACGAAGATTTTCGCTCCGAGAATGCCTCGGGTCTGGGCATTCGCGCCCTCGCCGATGCCATGGAAAAGGAAGGCCTTGAGGTGCTGGGGGTGACCAGCTACGGCGACCTGACCTCTTTCGCCCAGCAGCAGAGCCGTGCATCAGCCTTCATCCTGTCGATCGACGACGAAGAACTGGCGATGGAGCCAGAAGAAACGCTGGCCGAACTGCGCGCCTTCGTCGAGGAAATCCGCCACAAGAATGCGGAGATCCCGATCTTCCTGCACGGCGAGACGCGCACCAGTCGCCACATCCCGAACGACATCCTGCGCGAGCTGCATGGCTTCATCCACATGCATGAAGATACGCCGGAGTTCATCGCCCGCAACATCAAGCGCGAGGCCAACGCCTACCTCGACAGCCTGCCGCCGCCCTTCTTCCGCGCACTGACGCATTACGCCGCCGATGGTTCCTACTCCTGGCACTGCCCCGGCCACTCGGGTGGCGTCGCCTTCCTGAAGTCGCCGGTCGGCCAGATGTTCCACCAGTTCTTCGGCGAGAACATGCTGCGCGCCGACGTCTGCAACGCGGTCGAGGAACTCGGCCAGCTGCTCGACCATACCGGCCCGGTCGCCGCATCCGAGCGCAACGCCGCGCGCATCTTCAACGCCGACCACCTGTATTTCGTGACCAACGGCACCTCGACCTCGAACAAGATCGTCTGGCACTCGACGGTGGCGCCGGGCGACATCGTTGTTGTCGACCGCAACTGCCACAAGTCGATCCTGCACGCGATCATGATGACTGGCGCGATCCCGGTCTTCCTGATGCCGACGCGCAATAACTTCGGCATTATCGGTCCGATCCCGAAGAGCGAATTCGCTTGGGAAAGCATCCAGAAGAAGATTGCCGCTAACCCCTTCATCGTCGACAAGAACGCCAAGCCGCGCGTGCTGACCATCACCCAGTCGACCTACGACGGCATCCTCTACAACGTCGAGGACATCAAGGATGAGCTGGACGGCAAGATCGATACCCTGCATTTCGACGAGGCCTGGCTGCCGCACGCCGCCTTCCACGACTTCTACGGCGACTACCACGCCATTGGCGCTGACCGTCCGCGCTGCAAGGATTCGATGGTCTTCTCGACGCAATCGACGCACAAGCTGCTGGCCGGCCTCAGCCAGGCCTCACAGATACTCGTCCAGGACTGCGAGAACCGCCAGCTCGACCGCGACCTGTTCAATGAGGCCTACCTGATGCATACCTCGACCTCGCCGCAGTATTCGATCATCGCCTCGTGCGACGTCGCGGCGGCGATGATGGAAGAGCCGGGCGGCACCGCGCTGGTCGAGGAATCGATTGCCGAGGCACTCGACTTCCGCCGCGCCATGCGCAAGGTCGACGAGGAATGGGGCGCCGACTGGTGGTTCAAGGTATGGGGGCCGGACGACCTGTCCGAGGAAGGTATCGAGGAGCGTGATGCCTGGATGTTGAAGCCCGGCGAGCGCTGGCACGGCTTCAGCAAGCTGGCCGACGGCTTCAACATGCTCGACCCGATCAAGGCGACCATCATCACCCCGGGACTGGACGTCGATGGCGACTTCGCCGACGAATTCGGCATCCCGGCGGCCATCGTCACCAAGTACCTGGCCGAGCATGGCGTGATCGTCGAGAAGTGTGGTCTCTACAGCTTCTTCATCATGTTCACCATCGGCATCACCAAGGGCCGCTGGAACACGCTGGTCACCGCGCTGCAGCAGTTCAAGGACGACTACGACAAGAACCAGCCGCTGTGGAAGGTGCTGCCGGAATTCGTCCAGAAACACCCGCGCTACGAGCGCGTCGGCCTGCGCGATCTGTGCACGCAGATCCACCGCGTCTACAAGGACAACGATGTCGCCCGCCTGACCACCGAGATGTACCTGTCGGACATGGTGCCGGCGATGCGTCCGGCCGATGCCTTCGCCAAGATGGCGCACCGCGAGATCGAACGCGTTCGTCTCGACGAGCTCGAAGACCGCATCACCTCGGTGCTGCTGACCCCTTACCCGCCGGGTATTCCGCTGTTGATTCCGGGTGAGCGCTTCAACGCCACCATCGTCCGCTACCTCAAGTTCGCCCGCGACTTCAATGCGCGCTTCCCGGGCTTCGAGACCGACATCCACGGCCTCGTGAAGCGTGAGGACGGTGAGTATTACGTGGATTGCGTGCGCTGAGTCTGCAGCTTAGCGACGTCGGCAGGTGAGGAAGCGATAGCCTTCACCTGCCGAAATTGGCTGCTTTTCCCAGTTCACCGCGGCAATCTCTGGAAACCACGCATCTCCCTCCGGTTCGAGATCGACTTCCGTAATCTCCAGCCGGTCGGCGATGGGCATGGCCTGACGGTAGATCTGTTCGCCGCCGATGATGAATACCCGTTCTGCGGTCGACGCCAAATTCAGGGCAATTTCTAGGGAGGCGGCGATTTCGGCGCCGGGGGCGGGGTAGTCCGCCTGGCGGCTGATGACGATGTTGCGGCGATTGGGCAGTGGGCGGAAGCGTTCAGGCAACGATTCCCAGGTCTTGCGGCCCATGATCACTGTCTGGCCGGTGGTCAGCGCCTTGAAGTGCGCCATGTCTTCCGGGATGTTCCAGAGCAGGCGGTTGTCCTTGCCGATGACCCGGTTTTTGGCGACGGCGGCGATGATGACGATTTCCGGTTTGTGACTCATGCGGAATGGGCGAGGGCGTCGCGATAGAGATTGAGGTAGTCGTTTGCCGCATGCTTCCACGAAAAGTCGCGGCGCATGCCGTTTTGCTGGATTCTTTGCCACAGGCGCCGGTCCTGCCAGGCCTCGACAACGCGCGTCATCGCCACCCACAGCGCGTGCGGCGTATCGCTGTCGAGGACGAAGCCATTGGCAGTCTTGTCCGCCAGCGTTTCGTCGGTCACATCGACGACCGTGTCCGCCAGGCCGCCGGTAGCGCGGACGATGGGCGGGGTGCCGTAGCGCAGGCTGTACATCTGGTTAAGGCCGCAGGGCTCGAAGCGCGAGGGCATGACGAAGCAATCGGCACCGGCCTCGATGCGATGGGCGAGCCCCTCGTCGAAGCCGATACGGACGGCGATTTCACCGGGGTAACGAGCGGCGAGTTCGCGATAGCCGGCTTCCATGGTCTTGTCGCCGCTGCCCAGCACGACCAGTTGGGCGGGCAGATGCGGCAGGCCGCCGGCGATGGTCAGCAGCAGATCGAGCCCCTTCTGCTGCGTCAATCGGCTGATGACACCGAACAGGGGGCGGTCGTCGTCCGGTCGTAGTCCCATTTCCGCTTGCAGTGCGGCCTTGTTCATTCGCTTGGCGGCCAGCCGGTTGGCCGCGTAGGGCGCGGCGATGGCGGGATCGTCGGCCGGATTCCAGATGTCGGTGTCGACGCCGTTGAGAATGCCGCGCAATGCACCGGCGCGGTGGCGCAGCAGCGGGGCAAGTCCATAGCCGAAATGCTCGTCCTGAATCTCGCGCGCATAGGTCGGGCTGACGGTCGAGATCTGGCTGGCGAGTTGCAGGCCGGCCTTGAGAAAGGAGAGCGTGCCGTGGTATTCGATGCCATCGAACCGCCAGGCATGTTCCGGTAATCCTAGGCCGGCCAGGCTGTCGCGCCCGAAGCAGCCCTGAAAGGCGATGTTATGCACGGTGACGACGCTGGCTGCACCGCCTTCGTAATGCAGCCAGGCGGGCGCCAGTGCGGTCTGCCAGTCATTTGCATGGACGACATCCGCCTGCCAGCCATAGGGGTTGCCGACCTGCCCGAGCAGCGCCGCCACCCGTGACAGCAACCCGAAGCGCCAGACATTGTCCGGCCAGTCGTGCCCATGAGCATCGAGATACGGGTTGCCGGGGCGTGCATAGAGTGCCGGACAGTCGATCAGCAGCAGGGGAAGCTGGTCGACGACGGCCAGGCGCAGGCGGGCAGCAGGCAGTTGCGGCGCCAGTTGTGGAATCTCGGCGACGACCGCCGCCTCGGGAAAGGCGGCCGCCAGAGCAGGGTAATACGGCATCAGCACACGGATGTCGTGGCCGGCGCGGCGGAGCGCCGCCGGCAGGGCGGCGGCCACATCGCCAAGACCACCGGTCTTGACCCAGGGGGCCATTTCCGAGGTCGCGAAAAGGATCGCTAGCGGCTTCATGGCATCACCTCAAGGCTGCAATCAGCCCGCGTGTCGAGCTATCGAAAGCGCTGCTGTCGGCGTCGCCGTCGAGCAGCGGCGTCAGCTGGCTGGCGAGTTGTTTGCCCAGTTCGACACCCCACTGGTCGAAGGCATTGATGTTCCAGAGGACGCCAAGACAGAAGACCTTGTGTTCGAACAAGGCCAGCAACTGGCCCAGTGCATATGGACTCAGCGCCGGCAGCACCAGGGTGCTGGAGGGCTGGTTGCCCGGGAAGACCTTGTAGGGCAGCAGGGGTGCCGGGGTGCCGGCAGCTCGGGCCTCGTCGATTGTCTGGCCGAAGGCGAGGGCGGCCGATTGCGCCAGGCAGTTGGCGAGCAGTGAAACGTGGTGGCCGGGGAGCGGAAAATCGGCTTGCCGGAGCACGATGAAATCGCAAGGGATCATCCGCCCGCCCTGATGGAAGAGCTGGTAGAACGAATGCTGGCCGTTGGTGCCGGCTTCGCCCCAGAGGATCGGAGAGGTGGCGATGCCCAGTGTTTCACCGTCGCGGTCGGTCTGTTTGCCATTGCTTTCCATTTCCAGTTGCTGGAGGAAGGCCGGCAGGTAGGCGAGCGACTGGCTGTAAGGCAGGATCGCCGCCGTCGAGGCGCCGAGGAAATTGGTATTCCACAGGCTGAGCAGGGCCAGCGTCAGCGGCAGGTTGGCCTCGGCAGGGGCCGACAGGAAATGTTCGTCGAGCGCATGGGCGCCGGCCAGCAACTGCTCGAAATGCCGCCAGCCGATGGCCAGCGCGATGGGCAGGCCGATGGCCGACCACAGCGAAAACCGGCCGCCGACCCAGTCCCAGAATTCGAAGGTGTTGTCATCGGGGATGCCGAAGGCACGAGTGCGTTCGAGATTGGTCGACAGCGCGACGAAATGCTTCGCCACGGCACTGTCCATGCCGGCCGTCGCCAGCAGCCAGGCACGGGCGCTGTGGGCGTTGGTCAGGGTTTCGAGGGTGGTGAAGGTCTTGCTGGCGACGATGAACAGCGTTGTGCGCGGGTTGAGCCCGCCGAGCAGCGGCGCGATGTCGGCACCATCGACATTGGAGACAAAGTGCACCGCAATGTCCGGCTGCTGCTGTGCGGTCAGTGCCTTGACCACCATGCGCGGTCCGAGGTCGGAACCTCCGATGCCGATATTGACGATATCGGTGATGCGCTCGCCGGAAAAGCCGCGCCACTGGCCACTGTGAATCTTCTCGCAGAAACCCCGCATCCGGGCGAGCACGGCCCGGACTTCCGGCGGCGCATCCTTGCCGGCGCGCAGATCCATGTGTCGCACCGCACGACCTTCGGTGTGGTTGATGGCTTCGCCGTCGGCCATTTTCTGCTTCCAGCCGTCGATGTCGGCGGCGTCGGCCAGGCGGCGCAGCAAGTCCATGGTCTCTGTCGTGACCCGCTGCTTGGAATAATCGAACAGTAGCCCATCGTGACGAAGCGAAAGGGCGTCAAACCGTTGAGGGTCAGCTGCGAATAGTTCACGCAGATGCTGCGTGCGGATGGCCTCGGCGTGCGCTGCCAGCGCGCGCCAGGCGGGGGAGTCAATGTGGTTCATAGCCAGATCATGAGGCCGGTTTCAAAGGGGTGAATCAATGCCGGATGGGTCGGGAAGATGCGGATGCGGTATTCCAGCTTGCCGCAGAGTTCTGGCGTCAGTTCAAGGTGATAGCGCAATGCGCCGTGTTCGCCACCGCCGACGCAGGTCAGTGGATAGTGCCGCACGCGGCCGTGTCCGCCATGTTGTCCGGGACGCCCGAACAGTGCTTCGACGGTGACATCTTCCGGTCGCAAGCCATTAAGTTGCACCGCCAGCTCGATGTGCAGCGCACCGCCGAACTGCAGACGGCGCTCCGGTTGGTCGAGGCGCTGCAGGCGAACGCCATTCCAGGCCTCGCGAATGCGCGCCTTCCAGTCAGCCACCTGGCGGGCAACGGCGAAATCGTGTTCGTGGAAGCGGCGCCCATGGTTGGCGGCGGGGGCGTAAAACTTGCGTACATACTCGTTGACCATGCGCACGACATTGAAGCGCGGCGAGATGGTCGAGATCGAGCGCTTGGCCATCGCCACCCATTCCGGCGAGTAGCCCATCGGGCCGGTGCGGTAATAGGTGGGGATGACGTGATCCTGCAACAGTTCGTACAGGGTACGCGCCTCTTCTGCATCGCGTTCGGCCTCGCCGAGGTGGGCGGGGGCCGGCTTGATCGCCCAGCCGTTGGCGATACCATCCTCGCCCGCGTCGTAACCCTCGCCCCACCAGCCATCGAGGACGGACAGATTGAGCGCGCCGTTCATTGCGGCCTTCATGCCCGACGTACCGGAAGCTTCGAGCGGGTAAATCGGGTTGTTGAGCCAGACATCGACGCCGGCGACCAGCGAGCGCGAGAGGTTGAGGTCATAACCCTCGACCAGCAGGATGCGGCCCTCGAATTCCGGTTGTCTGGCCCAGTGGGCAATCTTGCGGATCAATTCCTGACCTGGCTGATCGGCCGGATGCGCCTTGCCGGCAAAGAGGAAGAGCACCGGACGATCCGCCTGGGTAATGATTTCGCGCAGCCATTCCGGATCCTGGAACAGCAGGGCGGCCCGCTTGTAGGTCGCAAAACGGCGGGCGAAGCCGATGGTCAGGATGCTCGGGTTATCCGGGTCGGCGTACTTGAGCAGGCGGTCAAGATGGGCCGGCGAGCCCTGATTGCGCCGGTGTTGTTCTCGAATCCGGTCCCGCACCTGTTGCAGCAGTTGCGACTTCAGCTGCTGGCGAATGCTCCAGAAGGTGGCGTCGGGAATGTCGGCGATGCCGTCCCAGTTGGCGGTTTCTGTCTGCCGTTCGCGCCAGCCGATGCCGAGGTAGCGTTCGAAGGTCTCGTACCATTCCGTGGCGAGGAAGGTGGGCAGGTGCACGCCATTGGTGACGTAATCCATCGGGTTTTCATGCGCGGCGATCTGCGGCCAGAGATAGCCGCAAATGTCGGCGGAGACATCACCGTGGATGCGCGAGACGCCATTGTGATGACGCGACCCGCGCAGCGCCAGCGCCGTCATGTTCAGATCCTGTTTGCCCGGCTCGGCCCCCAGTCGCATCAGGTGCTCGCAGGAAAGCCCCAGCTCATGACACCAGCGGCCGAAATAGTGGCGGATCATTTCTTCTGAGAAGTGATCGTGGCCCGCCGGCACGGGCGTGTGGGTGGTGAACACCGTATTCGCGGCGACGGCCTCCAGCGCGGCGGCATAGGGCAGGCCTGCTTGAATCAGGCTGCGGATGCGCTCGAGGATCAGGAAGGCGGCATGGCCTTCGTTGATGTGCCAGACCGTCGGCTTGAGGCCGAGCTGGGCCAGCGCGCGGGCGCCGCCGACGCCAAGCAGAATTTCCTGCTCGATGCGGGTTGTCTTGTCGCCACCATACAGGCGATGGGTGATCTCGCGGTCACGGGCGCTGTTCTGTGGCAGCCAGGTATCGAGCAGGATGATCCGGACATGGCCGACGCGGACTTCCCAAACCTTGGCATGGACCGTGCGGTCCGGCAGTTCAACCGGCACCAGCACCTCACGGCCGTCGTTGTCGAGCACCGGCGAGATTGGCAGGTCGTCGAAATCGGCATCGTTGTAGGTCGCTTGCTGCTGACCGTCGGCGGTCAGCATCTGCTGGAAGTAACCCTGGCGATAAAGCAGGCCGACGCCGATGAAGGGCAGGCCCATGTCGCTGGCCGCCTTGCAGTGGTCGCCAGCGAGGATGCCAAGGCCGCCGGAGTAGATCGGCAGGCTTTCGTGAAAACCGAATTCGGCACAGAAATAGGCAATCAGGTCATCGCCCTGGAACGGCCGGCCGTGCACGTGGGCCATCGCCGGCATCTCGTGGTAGGTGTCGTAGGCCGATATCACGCGGTTGAGTGCCGCGAGGAAGACCGGGTTTTCCGCCGTCGCGTCGAGTCGGCGCTGGTCGGCGCGGCGCAGGAAGGCCTTGGGGTTGTGGTGGGTCGCTTTCCACAGCGGGTGCGACAGGCTGACGAACAGCCCGCGGGTCGGCCGGTCCCAGCTGTACCAAAGGTTGTTAGCCAGTTCTTCGAGGCGTTCAAGACGTTCCGGAAGCTGTGGATTGACTTCGATCTGGTAGACAGTACCGGTCATGGGTTGTGGGCCTCGATATTCAGGTGCATGTGCAGGGTGTGATGGTCGTCGGGGATGGTCCAGCTCAGGCGTAATTCCACCGCCTGCATGATTTTCTCAAAGCCCCCCTCGGACTGCGAGACTGTCTGCTGCGGTGAACCCGAAATTTCGGCAAAAATCGGGAAAGTCAGGTCGACAGTGCCGCCGAGTACACCGTCGTCCAGATGCAACACCGGGGCGTCGCACAGCGTCAGCGGCTGGCCGAATCCGCCGGGGAGACTGCCGTCGGCCAGCCGGTAGCGGCCGAGGAAACCGTCGCAGCTGGGCATCGCCAGATTGAGCACGGTCGAGAAGCGGCGGCCGGCGAGGCCATCGAACTGCCAGGTGACACTCAGACGGTTGCCATCCAGCGCCAAGGACTTGGTGATGCCGGCACGCCTGAACTGCAGCGGGCCTTCGGCGGCTGGCCGGTAATCGTCGATCACGGTGCCGTCGAGTTCGTCGATGAAGGCCGCCCGTGGCACGGCATCGGGCACGATGTCTTCGGCCGAGACCGGATGCTTGAAACGGACGATGTCGTGGGCGGAAGCGATGCCTTCGCCCGAGTGCTGGCTTGGGCCGTGGCCGATCTTGTCGTGGTAGTGCTCATGGTAGCGGCGCAGCGTGTCGCCGAAATTGTGCCGCAGCGGGTAACTGCTCAACTCATGGACAGCCGCCAGCCCGTCGTCACGCAGTGCAATCTGCAGCGCGGCGTTGTGGGCGAGGGTTTCCGTTTTTCCATCAAAATCCAGGTCGACCGTAGCGGGTGACGTGCGCGGCTGCAGGCCGTCCAGGGCTGCTTCGAGCGCGATCAGGTTGTTCCAGACCGCGCGCCGCAGGTGTGGCAGATAGAGGCCGCCGAACAAGCCGTGCCAGTAGGCATCGTTGGCCTGGGCGCGATAGAGCGCGGCGGTCAGTTCCGCCGGTGCTTCCGGTAGTGCCGCGAGCCGTGCCGACAGTGCCTGCATCCGCTTGTGCATCCAGTTGGCTTCAGGGTAGCGGCTGAGGAAATTGCGCCAGATACCGCCACGGATGAAGGGGCGGTGCCGGTCGCCGCGGCCGGCGGATTTTTCGCTGGCGAGAAAGTCAGCGTAGGTGCGCGCCGCCGGCATCGGCAGCGTCCATTCGTTCATCTCGCTGTAGGAGGTCGTCGGCAGATAGACAATGCCGCGCGTCGGCTGCTTGGCATGGAATTCTGCGTAGGTCGCGGTGCGGATTTTCGGACTGGCGAGTACCCCCTCGATCAGCGCCTTCAGCCAGCCGCGGTGGTAAACCCAGTCGTAGGTTTCCGGCCAGATGCCGAATTTCTCGATGTCGTCGAAATAGATCGCTGCCGCTTGCCCCTGATCGGCCAAGGATTCGAGATAGCCAATAACCTCGTGCGCCGGCGAAAACGGCAGGCGGTAGCGCAGAGCTTCCGAGATCGGGAAAAGGTCGAGGCGCGTGCCGTCTTCTTCGGTGCTGAAATAGCCGTCGAGTTCATCGGCGGATTTGCCGGTGCAGAAAAAATGATAGTCATCGACCGTGACATAGCCGATGCCGGTCTCGGCCAGTGCCGTGACGACGGCGGATTCCCAGACACGCTCGGTCAGCCAGGCGCCGCTCGGCGGGCGGCCGGTCCATTCGGCCAGCTTGTCATTGAGGACTTGCAGTTGGCCGACGCGGTCGCGATGCGGGATGGCTGCGAGTACCGGTTCGGTGTCGCCGGAGCTGAAAAGCTCGACCTGGCCGCGGCGGACCATGTCGGCCAGCAGCGCCATATCATCGGGATGCCGCTCGCGCAGCCAGTCGAGCAGCCAGCCCGAAAAATGGGCAGCAAAGCGGAAGTCGGGGTAGGCGTGCAGGGTTTCGAGGAAGGGTTTGTAGCAACGCTGGTGGGCATCCTCGATGACTTCGGGGAAATTGCCGACCGGCTGGTGCGCATGAACGCCGAGGAGCAGGGTGACCGCTTGAGACATGGGAGCTTGGGGCAAGGTTAGGAATTCTTTGGTGTTGTGTCAGCGTGGCGTCAGTTGGCGCGGCGCATGGTGCCGCCGCTTTCCGGCTGGCCGCCGCCGTGGCTGATCGGGTGCAGGACGCCGGCCGGCAGGGGCAGTTCGAGCAGGGCGTAGAGCGCTTTCAGGTTTTCACGGAAGAGGGCGTCAAAGCTGGCGACTGACTGCGGCGAGTTGTAGTCACCCAGCCACCAGAACCAGTCAGAGCTTTCGCAGATCGCCAGCCGGCGCAGGACTTCGTTGCGGCCGGCGTCATCGAGCCGGCCGCTGTCCAGCGCCCGGTCGGCGGCCTGCTTGACGTCGCAGAGCATCTCCCAGGCGCGGTTCTTGTCCGGATGCCCGATCCAGGTCGACAGGGTGCCGTAGACCCAGCTACCGGCGGTCAGCTTGGGCAAGGGGCGGCGCCGGTCGCGCTGCGTTGCGCAGGCCTCGGTCAGCGTCACCGTGCGGATCGCCGGCGTCTTCTCGATTGCGTCGTAGAGGTCGTTGAAGAAGTACCAGGCGTTGTACGGGTAGTATTCCCAGGCATTTTCGCCGTCGAGAAAGACCGGGATCAGGTTTTCGGCATCCTGCAGATGGAGCGCCTTGAGCTCCGTCATGAAATGCTGTGCGGCGTCGCGACCATGCCATTTCGAGTACTCGAAGCCAATCAGGTCGGACAGCTGTTCGTTGCGGAAAAAGAGTGTCAGATCGCCGTCGGTGCCAGCCGGGGGCGCCCAGGCTGTTGTGACGCGGGCGGCGTTGCCGGCCGAATGCTTGAGCACGCCATGACTGCTGGCCGTCCATTGAAAACCGGTGGCGGCGATCTGTGCCAGGAAGGGGGCCGACAAGGCGCCTTCGGCTGGCCACAATCCGGCAGGCAGGGCGCCGAAACGGCGCTGGTGGCTGTCGCGGGCCGCTTGCAGGTGGGCGGCCACCCGAGTACGGCCACCGGGGTATTCCGGCGCGGCGGGCAGCGGGCAGTCCGGCCAGGCTTCGCGGGCGGAATGAAAATCCAGCAGTAGCGGTGCCAGTGGGTGAGTTGCCGGCGTGCAGCTAAGTTCGACGCGGCCGCTATCGGCCAGCCGGCGGTAACGCGGGATCAGCTCGCGCACGGCCGCACCCAGTTCGGCGAGCAGGGCCTGCCGGTCGGCCAGTGTGAAATTGCCGCCCTTGGCCATCAATTGCGGCACGATGCGACCGGCGCGGCGCAAGCTTTCCCCGCTCCAGGCCAGCAGGTACCAGGTAACGAGGTCGGCGTAAAACTGGCCGCCCAGATAGTTCAGGCCATTGCCGTCGTGGCTGCGAACGAAGTCGAGCAGATCGCGCAGGCGCCGGTAGGGCGCGAAAGGCTCGAGCATCGTCGGTGCGTGGCAGCGAAAACCGAAGTCGAGCAGCCATTCGCGCTGCTGTGTGCTCAGCGCGTCCGCATCGGACGCGCTGGCGATGGCCAGCAGCGGGTCGCGCCACTGGCCGCTGGCGAACTGGTCGGCGTAGTCCTCGATCTGGTCGAGCAGTACCGGCACGAAATTGACTGTGCAGCGAATGGCCGGATGACGCTCAAGGTGCGCCGCCATGTCGGTGTAATCCTTGATGGCGTGCAGGAAAACCCAGGGCAGCACGAATTCCCTGCTGTCCGGGTGCCGGTAGTCCGGCTGGTGCATGTGCCAGAGGAAGGCGAGATCGGCCATCAGCTTGCGGCGGCTGCGCCCTGGCCAAGCATTTCGGCGGTGACCAGTGTGATGCCCTTGGGGCTGACATGAAAGCGCTGGCGATCCGCCTCGGGATCGACGCCAATGAGCATGCCCTCCGGGATGCGCACGTGCTTGTCGACGATGCAGCGCTTGAGGACGGCATGGCGACCGATATCGACACCGGGCAGGATTACCGAATCCTCGACCTGCGCCCAGCTATGGACATGAACCGTCGAGAAGAGCAGCGAGCGCTTCACGCTGGCGCCGGAAATGATGCAGCCGCCGGAAATCAGCGAATCGACAGCGGTGCCGCGCCGGTCATCGTCATCAAAGACGAACTTGGCCGGCGGCAGCTGTTCCTGATACGTCCAGATCGGCCATTCGCGATCGTAGAGGTTCAGCTCCGGCGTCACCTTGGTCATCTCCATGTTCGCCTCCCAGTAGGCGTCGATGGTGCCGACGTCGCGCCAGTAGGGCTGTTCCTGCGGGCTGCCGACGCAGGAATCGGCGAAGCGGTGGGCGAACACCCGGTAGCGCGGGACGATGTAGGGAATGATGTCCTTGCCAAAATCGCGACTGGACCCCTTGGTCATCGCGTCGCGTTCGAGCTGTTCGAAGAGGAAGCGGGTATTGAAGATGTAGATGCCCATCGAGGCCAGCGCCCGGCCGGGGCTACCCGGGATGGACGGCGGATTCTGGGGCTTTTCGACGAAATCGATCACCCGGCCATGCTCATCGACGCCCATGACGCCGAATTCGCGGGCGTCGGCGAGCGGCACGTCGAGGCAGGCAACCGTCATGTCGGCCTGGTGCTTGGCGTGGAAGGCCAGCATGCGGCCGTAGTCCATCTTGTAGATGTGGTCGCCGGCAACGATCAGCACGTGCTCCGGCTGGTAGCGGCGCAGGAAGTGCAGGTTCTGGTATATCGCGTCGGCGGTGCCCTGGTACCACTGGTTTTCGTCAATCTGCTGCTGCGCCGGCAGCAACTGGATGAACTCGTCAAAACGCCCGTCGAGGAAACTCCAGCCGCGCTGGATGTGGCGGATCAGGCTGTGCGCCTTGTACTGCGTGGCGACGCCGATCTTGCGGATGCCCGAATTGACGCAGTTGGAGAGCGCAAAATCGAGGATGCGGAACTTGCCGGCGAAGGGTACGGCAGGCTTGGAACGGAAGTCGGTCAGTTGCTTCAGCCGGGTTCCGCGGCCACCGGCGAGGATGATGGCGAAGGTGTTGCGCGTCAGCTGGCTGATGAAGCGCATATCGGTCTGTTCCCGCATTTCGCAATAAGGCTGATGCGGACAGTTCGTGCTGAGGGACATGATGGACCTCCCTGGTCACTGTTTTGTCTTATGATACTGCGATAGGAGAAGCCATGCAGCACGCCGACGCACTTTATCTGTTCAATGCCGGCCGTAACCACGCCGCCTATCAACTGCTGGGTGCGCATCCGGGGGCGGAAGGAACGACCTTCCGCGTCTGGGCGCCCAATGCCGGACGCGTCTCGGTGGTCGGTGACTTCAATGGCTGGCATGGCGAGGTGCATGCCCTGCAAGCGCTGGGCGAGTCGGGCATCTGGTCCGGCACGATTGCCGAGGCCGTTCCCGGCAGCCTGTATCGCTTCGAAATCATCAACCGCCACACCGGCGACAAACTGATCAAGACCGACCCCTACGCCCGCGGTTTCGAGCACCGGCCGGGTTCGGCAGCGTATGTTGTCGCGCCATCGACCCATGTCTGGGGCGATGGCCAGTGGTTGGCGGAACGTGCCACCTGGGACTGGCAGCGGGCGCCGGTGAATATCTACGAAGTCCATGCCGGCTCGTGGATGCGGCATCCGGACGGCACGCCCTACCTCTGGCGCGAATTGGCCGAACGGCTGATCCCTTACGCCCTGGCCCAGGGCTATACCCACCTGGAACTGCTGCCCATCACCGAGCATCCACTTGATGAGTCCTGGGGTTACCAGACCACCGGCTACTTCGCGCCGACCTCGCGCTATGGCTCGCCGGACGACCTGCGCGCCTTCATCGACGCCTGCCATCAGGCCGGCCTTGGCGTGCTGCTCGACTGGGTGCCCGGCCACTTCCCGCAGGACGACTGGGCGCTGGCGCGTTTCGACGGCACCGCGCTCTACGAGCATGAAGACCCGCGCCTCGGCTTGCATGCCGATTGGGGCACGCACATCTTCAACTACGGCCGGCACGAAGTGCGCAGTTTCCTAATGTCGTCGGCGCACTGGTGGCTGTCCGAGTTCCATTTCGACGGTCTGCGGGTCGATGCGGTGGCCTCGATGCTCTACCTCGACTATTCGCGCAAGGCCGGCGAGTGGCTCCCGAACAAGCATGGCGGCCGCGAAAACCTGGAGGCCATCGAGTTTCTCAAGGACCTCAACGCCATGGTCCATGCCGAGTTTCCCGGTGCCCTGACCATTGCCGAGGAGTCGACCGCCTGGCCGCTGGTGTCGCGACCGACCTATCTCGGCGGATTGGGTTTTTCGATGAAGTGGAACATGGGCTGGATGAACGACAGCCTGCGCTACTTTGCCCGCGACCCGATCCATCGCCGCTGGCATCACGACGAACTGACGTTCGGGCAGGTCTATGCCTATTCCGAAAACTACGTGCTGCCCTTCTCGCACGACGAAGTGGTGCATGGCAAAGGCTCGCTGCTCGGCAAGATGCCGGGCGACGACTGGCAGCGTTTCGCCAGTCTGCGGCTGCTGCTGGCGTGGCAGATGCTGACGCCAGGCAAGAAACTGATGTTCATGGGCAGCGAGTTCGGTCAGCGACGGGAATGGTCGGAGGCCCGCGAACTTGACTGGCCACTGGCCGCCAATGCGCCCAATGCCGGCGTCCATCGCCTTTCCGGCGATCTCAATCGCCTTTATCGCGACCTGCCGGCCCTGCATAGCCAGGACTTTGAAGCCTTGGGTTTCGAGTGGATCGATTGCCACGACGCCGAACATTCGGTGCTGGCCTGGCTGCGCTGGGGCCGCGATGGCAGCTTTGTGGTTGTCGCCGCAAATTTCACGCCGCAGCCGCAACACGGCTACCGCCTCGGTGTGCCGGTAGCCGGTGCGTATGTCGAGGTGCTCAACACCGACTCCGCGTTCTACGGCGGCAGCAACCTTGGCAATGGCGGCGTCTTGACAGCTGTGGAAGGCGAGTGGATGCGCCGGCCCGCGAATATTGTCGTCACCATGCCGCCGCTGGGGATGGTGGTGCTGCAACTCGCACCGGGCTGAATTCCAGCGACTGATACGGTCAACCCGGAAAACCGTCAAAAATCGGCAAGGTGTTTCAGCGCAAGGCCGACAGCCAGTCCTTGATCCGGGTATAGACACGCGCATCGCTGGTAAGCCCCATATGGGCAATGCCGCCAAGGCGAGCGCTTTCGACGTTGCCGGTGACCGGATGATCGGTCGCGCTGCCGAGCGTGACCAGCCCGTCTCCAAACCACTCTGCCAGCGGGTGATCGACGTCGTCGGTCAGCGTGCTGCCAATAAAGCGCAGGGCGATGCGGTGCGGCGTGGCCGCTTGGGCGCCGGGGCCGTGGCGCAGATTCTTGATGCCCTGGCTGCGGGCGTCACCGGCTTTGGCCAAGGGGGCGGTGATACGGGTCAGTTTGAGGGCCTGGGCGGTGAATTCGCCCAGCCGCTCAACGGGCGAACCGAGATGGGGTGAGCCCAGGCAGAGCAGCATCCCCGTTTGATTTAGCCAGGCGGCGCGACTGGCCGCGGCGATTTCGCAGGCCTGGCGCGCGATCAGTCCGCCCATGCTGTGGCCGATCAGCACCAGTTCCCGAACCGGCACAGGCCAGCGGGCGACCAGCGAGTCGAGCAGCGCCGACAGCTGCGCCCCGTTGTCGGCAATCGGCAAACCGGTGTTGTAGCGCAGGTAGAGCGGTTGCAGGCCGAAGTCAGCTTGCAGTTGCTCCCCGAAATCGAGTTCTCCTGCGTTCGCCGGTAGCCAGCAGTGCTCATCGAAGGCCAGGCCGTGAATGAACAGGCAGAGGCGGTCGCACCCGTCGGGGAAGGCTTGCCGCAAGCTCGCCGTGTCGATGGCAACCGGTGCATCGTCGCGATACAAGCCCATGTCGATGGCCAGCACATTGCCCATCTGCGCCAGATGATCGCCAAAGGCAGCATTCAGTGCGCTGCGCACGCCGCTGGCCAGGCGGCCCGGTGGCATGTCGCTATCGGGGATCTGACTTTCGAGCATCGCCCCGGCGCTGAGCACGCCGCCACTGCCGTGGTGCACGGCCGCATAGATGCCGCCGGCAATCAGGTCGTGGGCCTGGCGAACCCATCCAGCGGGGACGGCGATGCCCGGAATCTTGTCCAGGGTGTCAAAGGTCGTGGCCGCGATCGCTTCGTGCATTTCCTGCACGCGGGCGGTCGTCTCCTGAACGGCGACGCGCGCCGCATCGCTGTAGCCGGTGCTGGGTGGCGGTGCCGGGGACTTGGTGGATTTTCGGGTCATCGGGCAGCGCAGACGAGGGCGCCGCGCAGGCCGAGATCTTCGGCGGTGACGACATGCAGCGGCATGGTTTTGGCCAGCGCACCATGTTCGCGCTTGGCAAGAAAGGCCTCGACCAGCGGTGTCGGGTCGATGGCGGGCAACAGCTTGGTCAGGATGCCGCCGGCGAGGAAAACGCCACCCCGCGCCAGCCAGTGCATGGCGAGATCGCCGGCAAAGGCGCCGTAGCAGCTCAGCCACAGCTGCAGCGTGGCCGCGGCTTCGGGGCAGCTGCCGTCGATGGCGCGGGCGGCGATGTCCGCCGGTGACGGCAGGTTCGCCAGCGACTGCTGCGGTAAACCCGAAAAATGGGCAAAAATTCGCACCAGCCCGGGGCCGGAAACGACATCCTCGGTGGTGACGCGGCCGTGTGCGGCCAGCAGGCTGCGCCACAACTCGCCCTGCACCGGTGTCTGCGGCGCAAAGCCGAGATGCCCGCCTTCGCCGGCAACCACACGGTCGCCGTTCACGTCGTGGAGCAGGCCGGCGACACCCAGCCCGGTGCCGGCACCGATGATGACTTTCGGTGCCTGCGCTTGTGGCTGGCCGGCATGCAGACAGCGCAGGTCGCCGGAGTCGATGGCGGTCAGCCCGTGGGCGGCCGCGGCGAAATCGTTGAGCAGCGTGACCCGGCCAAGTCCGAAGCGGCGGGCGAGTTCGCCGGCATCCAGTTGCCACGGCAGATAGGTGAGTTTTGCCGTCTTGCCATCGGTCGGGCCGGCAACGCCGAAGGCGGCCGCGGTCAGCGGCGGTGCGCCGTCGAGAAAATCGTCGAGCACGGCGTCAAAGCCACTGCTGCCGGCAAAATCGGCGCTCGCATAGCGCTGGCTGCGGACGATGCGCGGGCGGCCATCGACGACTTCGGCCAGCGCCAGCAGGGTCTTGGTGCCGCCGAGGTCGCCGCCGAGGATCACGCTTACACCGCGACCGGCGCGGGGATGTGCGGGTGCGGGTCGTAGCCGTCGAGGCGGAAATCTTCGAACTTGAAGGCGAAGATATCCTTGACCTCGGGGTTGATCCACATCGTCGGCAAAGGCCGTGGCTCGCGGCTCAGCTGCAGGCGCGCCTGCTCGAAATGGTTGGTGTAAAGGTGCGCATCGCCGAAAGTGTGCACGAACTCACCCGGCTGGTAGCCACAGACCTGCGCCAGCATCATCGTCAGTAGCGCATAGCTAGCAATGTTGAAGGGCACGCCGAGGAAAATGTCGGCGCTGCGCTGGTAGAGCTGGCAGGAAAGCTTGCCGTTGGCAACGTAGAACTGGAACAGGCAGTGGCAGGGCGGCAGGGCCATGTTGTCGACATCGCCCGGGTTCCAGGCCGAAACGATGTGGCGGCGCGAATCCGGGTTGTGCTTCAGGCTGTGCACCAGTTGCGTGATCTGGTCGATGACGCGGCCATCAGGGGTCTCCCAGCGGCGCCATTGCTTGCCGTAAACCGGGCCGAGATCGCCGTGCTCGTCGGCCCACTCGTCCCAGATCTTGACGCCGTTTTCCTGCAGATACCTGATATTGGTGTCACCCTGTAAAAACCACAGCAGTTCATGGATGATCGACTTGAGATGCAGCTTCTTCGTCGTCAGCGCCGGGAAGCCCTTGGCCAGGTCGAAGCGCATCTGCCAGCCAAAAACGGAACGGGTGCCGGTGCCGGTACGGTCGCTTTTGTCGGCGCCGTTTTCCAGCACGTGGCGCATCAGGTCAAGGTAGGGCTGCATGGTCTGTTGTCGGGCAGGTAAAACTTCATTTTAACCGCAAGTGAATTATTCCCTGCCGGGATCGGCGACCATTCGCTAAACTACGCAAAAAACATGCTGTGGGAGAGCGTCGTGCTGGACAAAATGAAGGGGCTGGGTGGTCTGTTTGGACAAAAAATCGATCACCCGCTGGCCAATCCGCGTGAGTTGAAGCAGACCCTCGATGCTTTGCCCAAAGACAATGCCTTCAAGGCGCTGGATGAAATCGCCGGCTGGCTGGAGTCCCTGCCCTCGGTCAGCGAGTTTCCGGTCGATCGTCTTTACGACGCCGTGCGCCAGCTTGAAGAAGCGGCGTACCCCTCATTGCGCCGCCTCGCCCGCGAATACCTGCACACGCCACGACTGAACAAACCCGATGAAAAGCGCCTTTGGGCGATCAATCACGGTTTCTGGACACTGCTGGCCGCCGCCTACGAGCGCTGCGTTACCGGCATGAGCGAGCCGGGCAAGCCTGCCGAAGCGCTGAAGCCGCTACAACCGGCGCTGTATGTCCGCCTGCTCGCCGCCTATGGCGCCATCCAGAAATGGGAGCAGTTCCACTACGGGCCGACGCCTGCCGATCTCTGGGGACGTATCGGCAAGGTCATGCAGCAGGCGGAGGCCGCCGGTGTTGCGATCAAGTCGGTCTCGCTTGGCGGCGCACTGGGGGTCACCTCACCGGCGCAGGAATTCCAGAAGCTGGTCGTCTTTCAGGCGGCGTCGATGGACAGCTTGTTGCCCTTCGAGATCGACATCGCCGAACACCTGATTGCCCATTTTTTACCCAATTTCGTGTTCACCGCAGATGCCTTGCACGACAGTGTTTACTGGCTCGACCTGCAACTTGCCCAGCCGCCATTGCGTCTGGCGCGCATGCCGGCACAGGCCTCGCCCAGCCAGCGCTTCTTCAAACCCGGCCCGGCGCATGCCGAAATCCGTGCCTTGCTCGATTCGCTGGCGCGCGGCGACGACCTGCCCGCCGAGATCAACCTGGGCTCACAATTCCAGAACAAGGTGCTGCTGCCGGTCCTGCAGCATCTGGCGCTCTATCTGGCGCCGATTCCGCCCCAGCGCAAGCACGACCGTCACCGCGTCAAGCACCGGATGTCGGTGCTCAACGGCCTGGTCAATGCCTTTGTCGCCTTCTCAGGCGAATTCGGCGGCCGGCCCGCCGGCCTGCAAATGGAAAGCTGGGTGGTTGAAAACGTCAGCCGTGGTGGTTTTGGCGCCCTGGTACCCAACCTTGCGGCGGACTGGCTGAAAGTCGGCGCGCTGCTGGCACTGCAGCCGGAAGGCGGTGAAAACTGGCTGCTCGGGATTATCCGCCGCTATCACCGGACAACGGAAAACGAAGCCCGGGTCGGCATCGAGGCGCTGGCGCGGCAGGTCGTCTCGGTCGAAGCCCATGTCCGCAGTGCCTCAAGCTACGCCGCGGTCGCCGGCATTCCCGCGCTGCTGGCGCTCGACCCGCAGCCCTCGGGCGACACCCTGGTCGTTCTGCCGCCGGCAACCTTCGATCTGCGCGAGAACCTCGAATTCACCCGCGACGGACGCCGCCAGGCACTGGCCCCTGTCGCGCTGGTCGAACAGACCGCGGACTACGAACTGGCGCGCTACCGCCTCTCCGTGATCGGCTGAGCCTGCAGGCTCAGCTCTGCTTCGGACGCAGGGCTGTCTTCGGACGGAAGACCTTGATCACCGCATCATCGGTTTCGGCATATGGGCCGCCGATGAGGTCGATGCAGTAGGGCACGGCGGCGAAGATGCCGGTGTGGGTGACCTTGCCGTCGGCGTCGCGCATGCCTTCCAGCGTTTCCTTGATCGACTTCGGCTGTCCGGGCAGGTTGATGATCAGGCATTGCTTGCGGATGACCGCGACCTGACGCGAGAGGATGGCGGTCGGGACGAAATTCAGGCTGATGCGGCGCATTTCTTCGCCGAAGCCCGGCATTTCCTTGTCGGCCACGGCCAGCGTGGCTTCCGGTGTGACGTCGCGCAGCGCCGGGCCGGTGCCGCCGGTGGTCAGCACCAGATGGCATCCCGCCTGATCGACCAATTCCTTGAGCGTGGCCTCGATGCTCGGTTGGTCGTCGGCGATGAGGCGGGTTTCGGCTTGCCAGGGCGTGGTCAGCGCAGCGCCCAGCCAGTCCTGCAGGGCGGGGATACCCTTGTCTTCGTAAACGCCGGTCGAGGCGCGGTCGCTGATCGAGACCAGGCCGACGATCAGGGTTTCATTCTGCGACATGCTGGCTTGCCTCCTTGTCGAGTTCCTGAAGTACCTGGAAGATGGCGCGGAAGTTCTTCGGCGGCTTGTTCTGTTCCTGTTCCTTGAGCGCATTGCGGCGCAACTGGCGCAGGTGCTGGAGGTCGACAGCCGGCCACAGGGCGGCGATGTCGGAGAGCGTGCTTTCGTCTTCCAGCAGCTTGACGCGCAGGCGCTCCAGACGATGCAGGCGGGCGGTTTCGGCCGAGGATTCGCCGCGCAGCAGCGCGAGGCCGGCGCGGATCGGTTCGTCGTCGACCGAGCGCATCAGCTTGCCGAGGTACTGGATCTGCCGGCGGCGGGCGCCGTGGGCGGTGATCTTCTGGCATTCGCGCACGGCGTCGAAGATATTTTCCGGCAGGTTGATCCGCTTGAGTTGCCCGACCGAGAGCTCGACCAACTCGGCGCCGAGGTCGCGCAATTCGTGCATCGCCTCTTTCTGTTTGGTTTTCGAGGGGCGGCCGGTATCTTCGGTGAAATCTTCTTCTTGCATCGGTGGTATCTGTCCGCGGGCAGCGGCAGGCTCAGGGAGTAAGGGGTGGGCTGCTATGATAGCGATTTTCCCGTCTTCACGCCCCTTCCATGTCCGAATCCACCGCCTTCTCCTATCCCTTCGCCACGCTCCAGCAGTTTGCCGCCGATGTCCTCAAACACGCTGCCAGCAAGAGGGCGAGCGCGTGCGAGGTCGATGTTTCTGAGGGCTTCGGTCAGTCGGTGACGGTGCGTTGCGATGAGGTCGAAACCATCGAGTACAACCGCGACAAGGGCATCGGCATCACCGTCTATGCCGGCCAGCGCAAGGGTTACGCCAGTACCTCCGATTTTTCGGCGCAGGCATTGCGCGATACGGTCGAGGCGGCGCTCAATATCGCCCGCTTCACCGCCGAAGACGACTGCGCCGGCCTCGCCGAGGCGGCGCTGATGGCGAAGGACTGCCCGAACCTCGATCTCTACCATCCGTGGGCGCTCAGCGTCGAGGAAGCGATCGAGACAGCGCGCCGCTGTGAGCAGGCAGCCTTTGACGCCAGCCCGCAGGTGTCGAATTCAGAAGGCGCCTCGATCTCGACGCAGCAGGCGCATTTCGTTTCCGCCAACAGCCACGGCTTCATGGGCGGTTACCCGACCTCGCGCCATTACATTTCCTGCTCGGTGATTGCCGGCGAGCAGGACGCGATGCAGCGTGACGACTGGTACACCACCCACCGCAACGCGGCGCGGCTCGATGCCGCCGAGCAGGTCGGGCGGATTGCCGCCGAGCGCGCCGTGGCGCGTCTGGGCGGGCGCAAGGTGAAGACCGGCGAGTTCCCGGTGCTCTTCGAGGCGCCGCTTGCCGGCGGGCTGTTGGGCAGCCTGGTCCATGCCGCCAGCGGCGGGGCGCTTTACCGCAAGGCATCTTTTCTTCTTGATCATCTCGGCAAGCAGGTCATGCCGTCCTTCGTGCAGATCGCCGAGCGGCCGCATATTCCTTGCGGGCTGGGCAGCGCGTCTTTCGACAGCGACGGCGTGGCAACGAAGGACCGCGATGTCGTCCGCGACGGCATCCTGCAGGGCTATTTCCTCAGTACCTACACGGCGCGCAAGCTGGGGATGCAGACCACCGGCAACGCCGGCGGCAGCCACAACCTGATCATCGAGCCGGGCAATCTCGACCTCGCCGGCCTGCTGCAACAGATGGGGCGCGGCCTGCTGGTCACCGAACTTCTCGGCCAGGGCATCAATTACGTGACCGGCGACTACTCGCGCGGCGCGGCCGGTTTCTGGATCGAGAACGGCGTGATCGCCCACCCGGTCGAGGAAATCACCATCGCCGGCAACCTGCGCCAGATGCTGGCGGGCGTGGTTGCGGTCGGCAAAGATGTGCAGGTGCGCGGCTCGAAGCAGACCGGCTCGATCCTGATCGACCGCATGACGGTGGCCGGAAGTTGAATCGTTGGAGCGCCGGATTTGCCGAGATTTATCCTGGATGAGGTTGGCTGTCCGAAAAAATCATGCCGTAACCCAGGGTTTTCACCGAGAGGGTTTTCTCCAATCGCAATTTTTGTTTTGCCCCCTAGAATGAGTGTTGCTGTTTCTACACCTCAAACATTTCCGTTCTAGGAGACAAAATGCAACGTCGTGATTTTCTGAAAAAGGCTTCCGTCGGTGCTGTCGCTGGCGCCGCTGCCACCATCGCTGCGCCGGCCATCGCGCAATCCCTGCCCAGCATCAAGTGGCGCCTGACTTCCAGCTTCCCGAAGAGCCTCGACACCATTTACGGCGGTGCCGAGCAACTGGCCAACCGCCTGCGCGAGCTGACCGGCGGCAAGTTCGACATCCGCGTCTTCCCGGGCGGTGAAATCGTTCCCGGCCTGCAGGCGCTGGACGCCGTGCAGCAGGGCACCGTCGAGTGCTGCCACACTGCTTCGTACTATTACGTCGGCAAGGATCGTACCTTTGCCTTCGGTACCACCATTCCTTTCGGCATGAACGCCCGCCAGACCAATGCCTGGATGTATCAGGGCGGCGGCCAGCAACTGCTCGACGAGTTCTATGCCGGCTACAACTGCGTTTCCTTCCCCGGCGGCAACAGCGGCACCCAGATGGGCGGCTGGTGGCGCAAGGAAGTGAAGACCGTGGCCGACCTCAAGGGTATCAAGATGCGCATCGGCGGCCTCGGTGGCGCCGTGCTGACGCCGCTCGGCGTCGTGCCGCAGCAGATCGCCGCTGGCGACATCTACCCGGCGCTGGAAAAGGGCACCATCGACGCGGCCGAGTGGATCGGTCCGTACGACGACGAGAAGCTGGGCTTCTACAAGGTCGCCAAGAACTACTACGGTCCGGGCTGGTGGGAGCCGAGCACCTGCCTCGAGTTCTTCGTCAACAAGAAGGAATGGGACAAGCTGCCCAAGGAATACCAGGCCGCCTTCGCCTGTGCCGCCGCCGAAGCCAACGTGACGATGACCGCCGAATACGATCACAAGAACCCGATCGCACTGGCCAAGTTGCTGCAAAACGGCGTCAAGCTGCATAGCTTCTCCAAGGAAATCATGGAAGCCGCCTACAAGTCGGCGCAACAAATCTATGCCGACGAGTCGGCCAAGAATCCGGCTTTCAAGAAGATCTACGACTCGTACTCCAAGTACGCCAAGAGCCAGCGTGCCTGGTTTGCCGTCGCCGAAATGCCGATGGACCAGTTCGCGCAGTCGCATCGCTGATCCTTGCTGGGCATGGATTCAAAAAAGGAGCTTCGGCTCCTTTTTTTGTGGACAGAAGCTGGAATGCCCTGGCGATTGGCGCTATTGGTGGGGCTTAGGGTTTTCCACTACTCGCAAAATTTTTGCGGATGGGGAAGAATGGACGCAGCCATCAGGCTTGACGTGACTTACCCCCTTGGAGGAGACAACATGCAACGTCGTGATTTTCTGAAAAAAGCATCCGTCGGCGCCGCTGCTGGTGCCGCAACGACGCTGGCCGCGCCAGCAATCGCCCAGACCCTGCCGAATATCAAGTGGCGTCTGACATCCAGCTTCCCGAAGAGCCTTGACACCATTTACGGTGGCGCCGACGTGCTGGCCAATCGCCTGCGTGCGATGACCGGCGGCAAGTTCGACATCCGCGTTTTCCCGGGAGGCGAAATCGTTCCCGGCCTGCAGGCGCTGGACGCCGTGCAGCAAGGTACCGTCGAAGTCTGCCACACTTGCTCGTACTACTACGTTGGCAAGGACAAGACCTTTGGTTTCGGTACCTCGGTCCCGTTCGGCATGACTGCACGCCAGATGAACGCCTGGATGTACTACGGTGGCGGCCAGAAGCTGCTGGATGACTTCTACGCCAACTACAACGTCGTCTCCTTCGCCGGCGGCAACACCGGTACCCAGATGGGCGGCTGGTGGCGCAAGGAAGTGAAGACCGTGGCTGACCTCAAGGGCATCAAGATGCGTATCGCCGGCCTCGGCGGCACCGTCTTCTCCGCACTTGGCGTCGTGCCGCAACAGATCGCCGGTGGCGACATCTACCCGGCGCTGGAAAAAGGCACCATCGACGCTGCCGAATGGGTCGGTCCGTACGACGACGAAAAGCTGGGCTTCTACAAGGTTGCCAAGAACTACTACTACCCGGGTTGGTGGGAGCCGGGCCCCGTCATTCACTTCTTTGTTAACAAGAAGGAATGGGACAAGCTGCCGAAGGAGTATCAGGAAGCCTTCCAGGCCGCCGCATATGAAGCCAACGTGACGATGATGGCCGAATACGACCACAAGAACCCGGCCGCACTGGCCAAGCTGATGCAGGCTGGCGTCAAGGTGCGCGAGTTCTCGTCCGAGATTCTCAAGGCGACCGCCAAGGCTGCTCAGGATCTGTATGCCGACGAAGCCGGCAAGAATCCGGAGTTCAAGAAGATCTACACCGAGTACGACAAGTACCGTCGAACTCAGTCGGCGTGGTTCAGTCTGGCCGAGCGCCGGATGGACGGCTTCCTGCAGACTGGAAAATAAGCCTCTCCCGGCCCGCACGGCGGGCTACGGTGAACACGAAAAACCCGCAAAGATGCGGGTTTTTCTTTTCCGTCGGTGGTTTTGCTTCCGGCCTAGTTTTCCAGCAGGCTGCGCAACATCCAGGCATTCTTCTCGTGGATCTGCATGCGCTGTGTCAGTAGATCGGCGGTCGGTTCGTCGCCGGCCTTGTCCACGATCGCAAAAATGCTGCGGGCGGTTTTGGTCACCGCTTCCTGGCCGGCGACCAGTTGTTTGATCATCTCTTCGGCAGTGACCTTGCCTTCGCTTTCCTTGATCACCGTGAGCTTGGCGAACTCACGGTAAGTGCCGGGGGCGGCGACGCCCAGCGCACGAATCCGCTCGGCGATGAGGTCGAGGGCATTCCACAGTTCCGTATATTGGTCCATGAACATCACGTGCAGCGTGTTGAACATCGGCCCGGTGACGTTCCAGTGGAAATTGTGGGTTTTCAGGTAGAGCGTGAAGGAGTCGGCGAGGAGGTGCGAGAGTCCGTCGGCGATTTTTTCGCGGTCTTTTTTGCTGATGCCAATATCCATGATGTGATCTCCCTTGAACGGTTGATGAAGCTGAATGTCATTGTGCGCCGATGGTGCGCTATTGGCTAATCGAAGTTGCCGATGGCGCTCATAGCAATGGACTATCTGGTCGATTTCACTTCGTACCCCCGTCGCCGACCAGCGAGTACGGCGCCCAGAACAAGGGGTGAGCGTAGCTGTAGTCCGTCTTGCCGGTGGCCGGGTCGATGGATTTGCCCTGCATCACCGTCAGCATCGCCGAGCGCAGCGCCTGGGCGCGCGACAGCGTCGGCTGCTCGGCCTGCTTGCGGAAAAGCTCGGTGGTCAGCAAACGCGCCGACACGGTTTCGACGGGCCAGTTGGTGACCAGCAGGGCGCGGGTGCCGGCGTAGAAGAAAGCACGGCCCAGCCCGGAGACGGCTTCGGCGGAACTGCCGTCGGCCGAGGCGGTGTTGCAGGCGGAGAGCACCACCCAATCGGCGTTCATTTTCAGGCCGAGGATTTCCTCCATGGTCAGCAGGCCGTCGGCATCCTTTTCGCCGGTCACTTCCGGGTTGGAGAGTGCCAGCGCCGGTTGCGCCAGCCCGTTCAGGTCGCCTGGAATCAAGCCATGTGTGGCGAAGGCGACGATGCGGTAATCGGCCAGCTTGCTTGTCTTGACGCCGGTTTCATTGGCGGCCTTGCCGAGGTGCACGGTGTCTTTCGGGTCGATTTTGAGGGCAAGGGCGATTTCGTTGAGTTCTGTCGCGGTGTCCGGCAGGCGTGCAAGGTCGGCAATGGTCGCGGAATTGGCATTGCGCGTCGTTGGCGAGGCGCGCAGGCCGATACTGCGGCTGGCCAGCTGCGTGCGTTGGGTGGCGGTGGTGTCGCCGGCTTGTCGGGCATTGAAGAATGGGTCGCCGAAGCCGAGTAGCGGCTGGCGCTGGCCAGTCTGCTGCGGCGCGAATTGTCGGAGCGCATAGAGTGTGCTGACCGAGGGTAGCTGCGTGATCGCACGCTCGCGGATCAGCCAGGGAATGGCACCATAGGATTCGAAGGCGAGCGCTTCCTTGCCCAGCCTGGCCGGTGCCGTCGGTAGCAGGGCGAAGGGAATTTGCCCCAGGCTGCCATGCGGAACCACCAGCAGGTGGTCGGTATTGGCCAGCGCCGGCATGACGGGGCGCACAAACTCGGCGTAGAGGCTGTGAGCCGAGGCGAGATCGAGGTCGCTGTCGAGTGAACTGGAATTGCCGAGATCCACCCCCTTGCGAATCTTCGCCACCCGGTTGTTCACGGCAGCCAGGTCGAGCTTGCTGGTGGCGAAGGCGACCGGGCCGGTTTTGGCAATGCCCCAGACAAAGCTGGCGTTTTCCCCGACATAGGTGGCGAGCAGGGCCTCACCCGGCTGCAGCAGGCGCCGCACCTCATCCGGTACCAGCGGCTGCGGGCTGATGAGGTTGGTGTATTCCGGGAAATCCTTGTTGATCCGCTCGCGCAGCGCCCTGCGTTCATTTTTCAGCTGCGGGATATCGCGGCGGATGTCGGCGATGATCTTGTCCAGGCGCTGGGCGGCCGGCACCGAGGCCAGGCGTGAGAGCGTCTCCTGCAGGGTGTTGATGCGGTGTGACATGTCCTGCTCGTCACGCACCAGTTGCGCCAGGCGCGGGTCGCGGGTGGCCGAGCGGGCAGCACTGGCGAGCAGCGCCTTCTGGACGGCGGAGCCGCGTGCCACGTCGGCAATGCGGAAGGTTTCGGCAGGAATGTCGAGGCCGGCCACCGTCTGGCCGCTGGCGTGCAGGCGGTAGAGGAGGTGAAGGTAGGCCTCCAGTATCGTCACCAGACGGCGGGTGGTTGTGGCCGCCTCCTCCTCGGCGGCGTCCTTCTGCGCCGAAAGCAGCGCCGGCACGGCCTTGCGGAAAAGTGTCAGCGCATCGGCCGTGTTGCCGCCGGCTGCGAGTGCCATTGCCAGCAGGCCGCGGCTTTCGGCCAGCAGCTGTTCATCGTCGCCAAAGCGCCGTTGCTCCTCGGCCAGCAGCCGGTTCATCATCTGCTCGGCTTCGCCAACTTTGCCGGTCCGCAGGAGCGTCAGCGCCCAGTCCTTGTCGCCCTGGCCGAGCCGGCTATTCAAGTCGCTGTCCTGCGCCAGTGCGGCCTGAATGGCGGCGTACTGGGTCATTGCTTCGGGCCACTGACGGGCGGCGACGTGGGCCGAGGCGAGGCGTTGGCGGTTGGAAATCACATTGCGCGATTCTGGCGCCATGCCCTGCTTGAGCATGACGTCGAGGGCTGCGCGTGTCAGGTCGCGGGCATCGGCAATGCGTCCCTGTTCGAGCAGCACGCGGCACAAACCTTCGATGTAGATCAGGGTCATCGGCGATGCCAGGCCGTAGGCGCGCGCGCCGGTGTCGAGAATTTCGCGATAGAGCATTTCGGCTTCCACCAGGCGGCCCTGCAGCAGGATGGTGTCGGCCAGCGCGCGCTTGGCCATCAGGAAGAAGCCGATGGACAGCCCCTGGTTGACTGTTTCGATGCCCTTCGCCAAACGGTCAACGTTCTCCGCGATGTCCTTTTCCCGAAGTTCGGTGGATTTCCTGAAGTGTCGCTCGGCATCAGCAAATTTTCCCCGGCCGAGCGCGACACCACCGCGCGCCCGTTCGATACTGGCTTCCCAGCCAAAGCCCCAGGTCGTCCAGCCGCGCCCGGAGGTGTAAACACGATTGAACTCGACTTCTGCCTGCTTGAGGTCAGACTCGGCACCGGCCGGGTCGCCATGGCGTGCCTTGTTTTCGGCGAGGAAGGAAAGGGAGGCGAGGCGCGATCCGGCCAATGGCGCATGGCGAACGTGATTCTCCGCCGCTTCCAGTGCCGCCTTGAAGTTGCCGGCATGGACTTCGGCTGCCAGGTAGGAGACACGGGTTTGCACAACACTATTGTCATGAGTGTTGTGCGCCAGCGCCCAGGCAGCACGGATGTCGGCGAGCATCGAATCGGTCTGGCCCAGCATGACGGCAGCGTTCGAGCGTGCGGTCAATTGCTGGATGCGCTGGCTGGCAGGCAGGGTGTCGGGGACCGGGGTGGCCAGTAACTCGCGGGCTTTGGCGATGTGCTCGCTATCCGGTGGCGCGGTGTTCAGCAGGGTGATGATATCGCTGACGTTGCGCGGCGGCAGGGCCGGGGCGGCGCTGATTGGCAAGGGCGTGCCGAGCGCGGCAATGAGACAGGCTATCGTGGTGATACGGCGCATGAAAGTCTCCCCGGATTTTTAGGGAATCTTACACGGGCCTGCTGCGGTGAACTTTAGAAAACGCCCAAAAATCAGTCCGTCATCATGATGCGTTAACGAAAAAAGGGCGGGGTGTTCCCCCGCCCTTCCTTGCACTTGGCAAGTTCTTACTTGTTTTCGCTCTGCAGGTTCTTCAGCAGGTCGGCGGCCGACTTGTCGTCGTCCTTGTCGCCTTCCTTCTCGGCCGATTCTTCCTCTCCATCCGGTTGCTTCATCAGCGAATCGAGATCGACGGTCGGTGCCTTGCCTTCCTTCTCCAGGCGAGCCTGCTCGCGCTGGGCTTCGTCGCCGTAGCTGACGATGTCCGGGAAGATGATGATGATCGCGACCATGATGATCTGGATACAGACGAAGGGTACGGCGCCCCAGTAGATTTCCGTCGTCTTCACCGAGGCCGGCGCGACCGAGCGCAGGTAGAACAGCGCGAAGCCGAACGGCGGGTGCATGAAGGAAGTCTGCATGTTGACCGCGAGCAGCACGCCGAACCAGACCAGATCGATGCCCAGCTTGTCCGCCACCGGTGCCAGCAGCGGCACGATGATGAAGGAGAGCTCGAAGAAGTCGAGGAAGAAGGCGAGCAGGAAGACCATGATATTGACCACGATCAGGAAGCCCACCTGGCCACCCGGCAGCGAGAGCAGCAGGTGCTCGACCCACAGGTCGCCGTTCACCGCCCGGAAGACCAGGCCGAAGACCGTGGCGCCGACGAGGATGAAGACGACGAAGGACGAGAGCTTGCCGGTGGTGGCCATGGCCTGCTTGAGCAGTTTCCAGTCCAGACGCTTGCGCACCAGGGCCATGATCAACGCGCCGGCTGCACCCATCGCACCGCCTTCGGTCGGCGTGGCGATACCAAGGAAGATGGTGCCGAGGACGAGGAAGATCAGCATCAGCGGCGGCACCATGGTGGTCAGCACACGGACGAAGAGCTTGAGGCCACGTAGCGTGCGGGCTTCTGGCGGCAGGGCCGGGCAGCTGGCCGGTTTGATTACCGACATCAGCGCGACATAGCCGACGTAGAGGCCAGTCAGCACCAGACCCGGTACCATGGCGCCTTCGTACATGTCACCGACCGAGCGGCCGAGCTGGTCGGCCATGATGATCAGCACCAGCGATGGCGGGATGATCTGGGCCAGCGTGCCGGAGGCGGCGATGACGCCGCAGGCAAGCCGTTTGTCGTAGCCGTAACGGATCATGATCGGCAGCGAGATCAGGCCCATCGAGATCACCGAGGCGGCAACGACGCCAGTGGTTGCAGCGAGCAGGGCGCCGACGAAGATCACCGCGTAGGCGAGGCCGCCGCGCATCGGGCCGAAGAGCTGGCCGATGGTGTCGAGCAGGTCTTCCGCCATGCCGGAGCGTTCAAGTATCAGCCCCATGAAGGTGAAGAAGGGGATGGCCAGCAGTGTGTCGTTGGCCATGATGCCGAAGATCCGCTCCGGCAGCGCCTGGAAGAGCGCCGGTTGGAGCAGCCCGAGTTCGATGCCGATCAGGCCGAAGACGATGCCGTTGGCCGCCAGTGCAAAAGCGACCGGATAGCCGAACAGCAGGAAGATGACCATCGCACCGAACATCAGCGGTGCCATGTTGGCAATGACCCATTCCATTATTTGGCCTCCTTGGCTTTGGCAGCCGCGATGGCGGCAGCCAGTTCTTCTTCAGCCGTCGGGCCGGCGTCCTTGGCGTTCGGGTCAGCGATCAGGCCTTGCAGGAAGGCGATGCGCTTGATCATTTCGGAGATGCCCTGCAGGGCGAGTAGCGCGAAGCCAATCGGTAGCAGGATCTTTACCGGCCAGCGGATCAGGCCGCCGGCGTTGGCCGAGTACTCATGAATCTTGTAGGACTCGGCAACCAGCGGCAGCGACAGCCACATGACGGCGATGACCATCGGCAGTAGGAAAAACAGGGTGCCGATGATGTCGATGACCGCCAGCCCGCGCGGGGAGAGCTTGCTCGACAGAACGTCGATGCGCACATGTTCGTTCTTTTGCAAGGTGTAGGGAGAGCAGAGCAGGAAAACGGCGGCAAACAGATACCACTGAATTTCCAGCATGCCGTTGGAACTGTCGTTGAAGATGAAGCGATAGGTCGCGTTGCCTGAGCTGATTAAGGTCATGATCAGCACCAGCCAGAACGCGCCTTTGCCGACGCGCTCATTGAGCCAGTCGATCAGCTGCGAGAGCTTGAGCAGAAGGGTCACGAAAAGTCCTCCTCGGTTGATAGAATTCCCGGCTTCTGAATGTGGCCGGGGCGATGAAACATCCCGGTAGCGAATTTACAGCCACGCTGAAAGGCCGAACATGGTGGAAATCCCTACCACAGCCGTTACCCGCATTTGTCTGGTGCGCCATGGTGAAACCGAATGGAATGCAGCGCGCCGGATTCAGGGGCAGATCGACATCGGCCTCAACGACAACGGTCGTAAACAGGCCGAGGCGGCCGGCCAGTGGCTGAAAACGGCCGGCATTGTCGCCCTTTACAGCAGCGATCTCAAGCGCGCATGGACGACGGCGGAGGCCATCGGGCGTGCCGTCGGGCTGGTGCCGACACCGGTGCCCGAGATGCGCGAGCGCCTCTATGGCGTCTTTCAGGGGCTGACCTATACCGAGGCGCAGGAGAAATTCCCGGACGGTTATGCTGCGTTCGAAGGCCGGAATGCCGACTACAACTTCGAAAATGGCGAGAGCCTGCGCACGATGTTTGCCCGGGTGACCGGAAAATTGCAGGAAATCGCGGCAGCACACGTCGGGCAGAACGTGGTGGTTGTCCTGCACGGTGGCGTGCTGGATGTCATCAACCGTTTCGTGCGCGGCAATCCGCTGGAGATGCCGCGGGATTTCCTGATTCCCAATGCAGGCATCAACTGGATTTCGGTGGCGGGTGGCAAATGGCATCTCGATGCCTGGGGCGAGACGGCGCATCTGGCGCCGGGCGCCCTTGACGAACTGCCTTCGTGATAAAATTTCGCCCTTTTCAATGGCTTGAGGCACTCCCCATGTTTTCCGCGCAAGACACCCTGGCAAAAGTTGATCCTGAACTCTGGAAGGCCATCGAGGCCGAAAATGGTCGTCAGGAACACCACATCGAACTGATCGCGTCTGAAAACTACGTCAGCAATGCGGTCATGGAAGCCCAGGGCTCCCAGCTGACCAACAAGTACGCCGAAGGCTATCCGGGCAAGCGTTACTACGGCGGTTGCGAGCATGTCGACGTCGCCGAGCAGATCGCCATCGACCGCATCAAGGCCCTGTTCGGTGCCGATGCCGCCAACGTCCAGCCGAACTCCGGTTCGCAGGCCAACCAGGCCGTGCTGATGGCCTTCTGCAAGCCGGGCGACACGATCATGGGCATGAGCCTGGCCGAAGGCGGCCACCTGACCCACGGCATGCCGCTGAACATGTCCGGCAAGTGGTTCAACGTCGTGTCCTACGGCCTGAACGAAAAGGAAGAAATCGACTACGACAAGATGGAAGCGCTGGCCCGCGAGCACAAGCCGCGCCTGATCGTCGCCGGTGCTTCCGCCTACGCGCTGCGCATCGATTTCGAGCGCTTCGCCAAGATCGCCAAGGAAGTCGGCGCCATTTTCTGGGTTGATATGGCCCACTACGCCGGCCTGATCGCCGCCGGTTTCTACCCTAACCCGGTGCCTTTCGCTGATGTCGTCACCACCACCACCCACAAGACCCTGCGCGGTCCGCGTGGTGGCGTCGTGCTGATGAAGGCCGAGCATGAAAAGGCCATCAACTCCGCCATCTTCCCGGGCCTGCAGGGTGGTCCGCTAATGCACGTCATCGCCGCCAAGGCTGTCGCCTTCAAGGAAGCCGCGACGCCCGAGTTCCGCAACTACCAGGAACAGGTGATCAACAACGCTCGCGTCATGGCCAAGGTGCTGGGCGAGGAGCGCGGCCTGCGCATCGTTTCCGGTCGTACCGAGAGCCACGTTTTCCTCGTCGACCTGCGTTCCAAGAACATCACCGGCAAGGACGCCGAAGCTGCACTGGGCCGCGCCCACATCACGGTCAACAAGAACGGCATCCCGAACGATCCGCAGAAGCCTTTCGTCACCTCCGGTATCCGTATCGGTTCGCCGGCGATGACTACCCGCGGCTTCACCGAGATCGAAGCCGAGCAGATCGCTCACCTGATCGCCGACGTGCTGGACGCGCCGAACGACGAGGCCGTGGCCGCCACCGTGCGCACCAAGGTCGAGGCGCTCTGCAAGCGTTTCCCGGTCTACGGCGCCTGATGGCATAGGCAGGCCGGTTTAACGGCCTGCCGGTTAAGCGCTTGCCAAGATGAAATGCCCGTTCTGCGGTCATGACGAAACCGCCGTCGTCGACACCCGTTTGTCCGACGAGGGCGATATCGTCCGTCGCCGCCGCAAGTGCAACGTCTGCGACAAGCGCTTCACCACCTACGAGCGGGCGGAAATCCGCCTGCCGCAGGTGGTCAAGAAAAACGGTTCGCGCACCGAGTTTTCGCGCGACAAGCTGCGCGCCAGTCTCGAGCTGGCCCTGCGCAAGCGCCCGGTATCGGCCGATCTGGTCGAAGCGGCGATCGGCGAGATCGAGGAAAAGCTGCTGTCGTCCGGCGAGCGCGAAGTGCCGTCGCAGCAGGTGGGCGAACTGGTCATGCGCGAGCTGAAGAAGCTCGACAAGGTGGCCTACATCCGTTTCGCTTCCGTCTATCGCAATTTCGAGGACATTGACGCCTTCTCCAAGGCGATCAAGGAAGTCTCGCCTTCCCCCCGCAAGAAATGAGTTTTTCCGCCGTCGACCACGGCATGATGGCGCGTGCGCTACAGCTGGCTGAACGTGGCCTGTGGACGACCTCGCCGAATCCGCGCGTCGGTTGCGTCATCGTTCGTGATGGCTTCATCGTCGGTGAAGGCTGGCACGAAAAGGCGGGTGAGCCGCATGCCGAAGTCCATGCGTTGAGGGATGCCGGCGAGCAGGCCCGTGGTGCCACGGCCTACGTCACACTGGAGCCCTGCAGCCACTACGGCCGCACGCCGCCCTGCGCGGAAGCACTCATCGCTGCGGGTGTCTCGCGGGTCGTGGCGGCGATGCGCGATCCGAACCCGCTGGTGGCCGGCAAGGGGCTGGCGATGCTGGAAGCCGCCGGTATCGAAACTGCCTGCGGCCTGCTGGAAAACGAGGCGCGGGAGCTGAACATCGGTTTCGTCTCGCGCATGACCCGTGGACTGCCCTGGGTTCGCCTCAAGGTGGCGGCCAGCCTTGATGGCAAGACGGCATTGAACAACGGCGTCAGCCAGTGGATTACCGGCCCCGAGGCGCGCCGTGACGGTCATGCCTGGCGGGCGCGGGCCTGTGCGATTCTGACCGGCATCGGCACGGTGCGCGATGACGACCCCAGCCTGACGGTGCGGGATGTGGTGACGACGCGGCAACCCTTGCGGGTGATCGTCGACAGCAAGCTGGAAACGCCGCTGGATGCCAAAATCCTGCGGGGCGGCCCGGTGCTGATTGCTGCTGCGGTGAACCTGGAAAACAGGGCAAAATTACTGCTGGATGCCGGGGCCGAGGTGGTCGTTCTGCCCAACCCGCAGGGCAAGGTTGAGCTGCGTGACCTGCTGCAGGCGCTGGCCAAACGCGGGATCAACGAAGTTCATGCCGAAGCCGGCTTCAAGCTCAACGGTTCGCTGCTGCGCGAAGGGCTGGTCGATGAGTTTCTGATCTATCTTGCACCCTGCCTGATCGGCCACGATGCCGCCGGGCTGTTCAATCTGCCGGCGTTGACGAGCCTGGACGGCAAACAGCGCCTGCAGATTCGCGATCTGCGTCAGGTCGGGGCAGATATCCGGGTGCTTGCCCGGCCGGCGTAGGGCCGCACACCGCACAGCCGGCGTCCTTCTTGAAGCGGACGCTGCGCCATTCCATTTCGAGTGCATCGAGCAGCATCAGCCGACCGGTCAGCGATTCGCCGATGCCGGCAGCCAGTTTCAGCGCCTCAGCCGCCTGCATGGTGCCGACAATGCCGGTCAGCGGGGCAAATACGCCCATCACGGCACAACGAACTTCCTCAATGTCTTCCCCTTCCGGGAAGAGACAGTGGTAGCACGGTGAGTCGTCGCGGCGCAGGTCATAGACGCTGATCTGGCCGTCGAAACGGATGGCTGCGCCGGAAACCAGTGGCTTGCGGTGATGAACGCAGGCGCGGTTAATGGCGTGGCGGGTGGCAAAGTTGTCGGTGCAGTCGAGCACAATGTCGGCGGTCGCCACCAGCGCATCGAGCGCCTCGCCGGACAGGCGGGCCTTGAGCGGCACGATGTCGATTTCGGGATTGATTGCGTTCAGCGCCTGTTTGCCGGATTCGGCCTTGGCGATACCGACGCGTGCCTGCGTGTGCAGAATCTGCCGCTGCAGATTGGTGAAATCCACGGTGTCATCATCAACCAGGGTCAGCTTGCCGATGCCCGCCGACGCGAGGTAGAGCGCGGCTGGTGAGCCGAGGCCACCGGCGCCGATGATCAGGGCGTGTGTTGCCAGCAGTCGCTCCTGACCCTCGATGCCCAGTGCGTCAAGCAGGATGTGGCGGCTGTAACGCAGCAGTTGCTCGTCAGTCATTTGAATCGGCAGTTTTTAGGGCGAATGCAGGGGGCTACTTGTACTCGCGCCACTCTGGCGGCGTCTCGTCATGGTCGCCGTGCGGGCGGTGTTCCCAGGCTTTGACGTAGGCTTCCTGCGAGGAGCGTTTAAGGCGTTTTTCCGGAGCGCCAAGGTTGTGCAGCTGGGTTTCCTCGACGTAATGAATCAGCGCCCGGGTGAGCTTGCTCATCAGCGTGTTGTCGAGGTGGTAGCCCTTGTCGACAAGGTGTTCCTCCAGTTCCTGCAGTGTATGCTGCTGCAGGTCGTAGGCGACATCGACGGCACGTCTTTCGTACTTGGGAGCCACCTCGACTTCTTCAAGGCGCTGGAGATCATCAGCGGCCTCCGGGACCTGTCCCGGAGGAAACTTTGAAAACAGAATTTCGCGTTCTTTCCTGAGGTCTGCCTTGCTCATCATCCCTCCCGATGATTACGCCTACTGGACTTTATTCTGCATGATCTGCAGACCCTTGAGAAGATTCAAGGCCTGCTGGAACTGGTAATCCGCCTTGCTCGCGTACTCGAGGCGACTCGGCATCTCGTCGTCGGCGTCGTCCTTGCCCTTTTCCTTGTCCTTGCCCGGTTTGGCTGGGGCCTTGGTTTGCGGCTTGACCTCCGGCTTGGGACTATCCTTGGCCGGTTCCTTGTCGCCGTTGCCGAGGTGACGCTCGAGATCCGCTTCGCGGATCCGCGGACCGGCGCTGCCGTTGGGGCTTTCCTCGACGACGATGTCGGGCACGATACCCTTGGCCTGGATCGAGCGGCCTTCCGGCGTGAAATAACGGGCCGTGGTCAGCTTGATTGCGCTGTTGCCGGGCAGGGGCAGCACGGATTGCACCGAGCCCTTGCCGAAGGTCTGGGTGCCGACGATGACGGCGCGCTTGTAATCCTGCAGCGCGCCGGCGACGATTTCCGACGCCGAGGCCGAGCCGCCATTGACCAGCACGACCATCGGCACCTTCTTGACCTCGACCGGCAGGGTCTTGAGCGGGTCTTCCTTGGTGCCACGCAGATAGTCACGCGGACGGGCGAGGAATTCCTGCTTGGCATCCTCGGTGCGGCCGTCGGTCGATACCACCTTGACGTCCGGCGGCAGGAAGGCGGCAGAGACGCCGATGGCGCCGTGCAGCAGGCCACCTGGATCGTTGCGCAGGTCGAGGACGAGGCCGCGCAACGGGCCATCCTGATAGACCTTGCCGACGTGCTTCGCCAGTTCGGCGACCGTGTTTTCCTGGAACTGTGTGACGCGAACCCAGCCGTAGCCCGGTTCGACAATCTTCGATTTGACGCTCTGGACCTTGATGACTTCGCGGACCAGCGTGATTTCCAGCGGCTTGCTCTCACCCTTGCGCAGGATGCTGAGCTTGATCGAGGTTTTCGGCTTGCCGCGCATCTTCTTAACTGCGTCCGATAGCGTCAGACCTTTGACCGGCGTCTCGTCGAGTTTGAAAATCAGGTCGCCGGACTTGATACCGGCGCGATAGGCCGGGGTGTCTTCAATCGGCGAGACGACCTTGACCAGCCCGTCTTCCATGCCGACTTCGATGCCGAGACCGCCAAACTCGCCCTGCGTGCCGACCTGCAGATCCTTGAAGGCATCGGCGTCGAGATAGGCGGAGTGGGGGTCGAGGTTGGAGAGCATGCCGGAAATGGCATTGCTGATCATCTTCTTGTCTTCAACCGGTTCGACGTAACCCTGTTTGATCGCGCTATACACCTCGGCGAAGGTACGCAGTTCATCGATCGGCAAGCCGGGCTTGGCCTCCTTGTCGGCGAGGGCGGGGATGTGCAGGCTGATCAGGGCCCCTGCAACGAAGCCGCCTACTACCAAGCTGATGGTCTTTGCTTTGCTCATTTCAAACTTGCCCATTTCATCGGGTCGATCGGTTGCCCTTGGTGACGGAGCTCAAAGTATAAACCGGAATCCGGATTGCCCCCGCTATTGCCTACCGTGGCCACGGTTTCGCCGCCTTTGACCGCCTGGCCGACGTGTTTAAGCAGCGAATCGTTGTTGCCGTAAATCGAAAGATAGGCATCGCCGTGATCCACAATCAGCAGGTTGCCGAAACCGCGCATCCATTCTGCAAAAACGACCCGGCCACTGGCGATTGATTTCACCTCGCTGCCGGATCCCGCCTTGATGAACAAGCCGCGCCAGGTGCCGCCACCATCGCGCGGGCTGCCGAAGCGGCCGGCGACCGAGCCGCGGACCGGCAGGCGCAGGTTGCCCCGCTGGCGAGCGAAGCTGCCGTCACTGGCCACCGGCTCGAAGCGGTTCTCGGCTTCGACTGATTTGCTCGGCGGAGGTTCGCTGGCGATGACGGTTCTTGGCGGCTCGCCGCCAGTTTTTTCTCTGGCTTTTTCCGGTGGCTTGTCGGCAGGCTTACTGGCGGCGCTCTTTTGCCGTGCCGCTTCCGTCTGGCGGGCTGCTTCCTCGGCCTTTGCCAGCTTGGCCGCCTGGGCGGCGCGTTGGGCGGCCTGAGCCGCCTGCGCCGCCAGAATGCGGGAGAGGCGGTCGATCAGCTGGCTCATGCGCCGCTCGTTTTGCTGGAGGGTGCCGATTTCTTTCCGCTGGGCGCTGACCTTGTCGGAGATCTGCGCGTACAGCTGCTTGCGTTGCTCGCGCTGCTTCTGCAATTCGGCGTGACGTTTCTGCTGCTCCGCCTCGACTTCCGCCAGTTCCTCGTGGCGAGCCTTGGCGTCCTTGGCCAGTGCTTTCTTGCGGTCCAGGGTGGCGTTGATTTCGCCCATCAGTTCGGCGCGGGTCAGGGCGATGGCTGACAGATAGTGCAGGTCACGCGCCATCTGGTTGGGATCGTCTCCGTTGAGCAGCAGTTGCAGTGAGTCCGGCGTGCCGCGCAGATACTGCTTGTAGAGCAGCTTCTCCAGCTGGCTTTGTTGCTGGCTGAGCGTGGTGCCGAGTTCCTGCGATTGCTGTTCCAGGTTTTTGAGCGTTTTTTGCAGTCGACCGCGCTGCTCGCCCAGATCGTGGATATCCCGCTGCAGGTTCGAGATCTGGCGCTCGGCGTCGCGTAGCCGGTCGGCGGCATCGCTCTTGTGTTCTTCGCTGGACGACAATTCCTTGCGCAGCGACTCGATGCGGCTGCGAAGTTCACCGAGGTCGGCCTGCTTTTCGGCAATCTCCGGTGTGCTGCTTGAGGGGGCGGGCTTGACCGGGCGTGCCTCGTTACGTGCCGCCGCCGGCAGGGCAAGAAGCACCAATGTTAGCGCCATGGCCAGGGGGCGCAATGTGCGATGCACAGAGTGCGGGGGCGGGCCACGCTTGGCGGCGGGCAACAGGGCCAAAGTCATCGGGGATTGATGTTGATTAAGGTCAGCGAAATACAAGTCGTTATTTTATAATGCCCCACTCTGCCCACTTGAGGTTTTATCTTGGAACAGCCGACCATTAACCTGATCGACAAGCAAGAGCACATTGAAATGGCTGCTCGTGCGCTGAAGGCGATCGCGCATCCCCTGCGTCTGAAGATTCTTTGCGTACTTGGCGACCAGGAAGCTTGCGTACAGGAGATTGTCGACGCCGTCGGCACGTCGCAGAGCAATATTTCTCAGCATTTGGCCATTCTTCGCGAGAAGGGTGTGCTGCTGACACGCAAGGATGCCAACCGCGTTTTTTATCGTGTGGGCGATCAGCGGACGCTGCAACTGGTCGGCATGATGCGTGAAGTCTTCTGCGGGGTGGAGTCGTAAGCATGCCGATGGAGTTTATCAACCAGAACATCCTGCTCATCTCGATCGTCGTCGTCAGCGGTCTCGGCCTGCTCTGGCCGATGTTCGCCCGTCCCTCGGGGAATTCGGTCAATCCGGGCGAAGCGACGCTGCTGATCAACCGTGAAGACGCCATCGTGGTCGATGTTCGCGAGGCGGACGAGTTTGCCGCTGGTCATCTGCCCGATGCGCGCAACATTCCGGGCAGCAAGCTTGCCGAACGTATTTCGGAAATCGAGAAGTACAAGGATAAGCCGGTGATTGTCTGCTGCGCGACCGGGATGCGCTCCAACAAGGCTTGTGCCGAGTTGAAGAAGAATGGCTTCAGCCGTATCAACAATCTCGCTGGCGGTGTCGATGCCTGGGTGGGGGCCGGTTACCCGATCAAAAAGGGAACCCGCAACAAATGACCGCACACGTCCTGATGTACACCACGGCCGTGTGCCCCTTCTGCATCCGTGCCAAGCAACTGCTCAAGTCACGCGGGGTAACCGAGATTGAGGAGGTGCGTGTCGACCTTGATCCGGCCCGGCGCGATGAAATGATGCAGAAAACCCAGCGGCGTACCGTGCCGCAAATCTATATTGGCGAGACCCATGTCGGGGGCTGCGACGATCTGCACGCCCTGGATGCAGCCGGCAAACTGATGCCGCTGCTTGAATCCGCCTGAACGCTTTATTCACCGATTTACAGAAAGAAAATCATGGAAGAGAACCTGCAACCGGTCTTCGGTATCGAGAAGCTGTACGTCAAGGATTTGTCGGTAGAAGTGCCAAACGCCCCGGAGATTTTTCTCGAGCGTGAGCAGCCGCAGATCGAGATCCAGCTCAATACCGGCGGCCGTGGCGTTGGCGAAGGCGTGTTCGAGGTTGTCCTGACCGTGACCGTGACTGCCAAGCTGGGTGAAAAGACCGTTTTCCTGGTTGAAGTCGGCCAGGCGGGTATCTTCCGCATCATGAACGTGCCGGAAGAGCAGATCGAGCCGCTGATCGCTGTCGCCTGCCCGAACATCCTCTTCCCGTATGCCCGCGAGGCGGTGTCCGATGCCGTCACCCGCGCCGGCTTCCAGCCGATCGTGCTGCAGCCGGTCAATTTCGAAGGCATGTACATGCAGCGCCTGCAGGAACAGGCCGGCGCACCGGCCGAAGCCTCGATTCAGTAAGCCATGATCCACTGGCGCCGCCTTCTCGCGACCGCCAGCCTGGCGCTCCTCGCGGCGCCGGTGCTGGCGATCGACTACCGCTCGGTCGATGTCCCGGCTGCGATCCTGTACGACTCGCCCTCGCTGAAAGGCAAAAAGCTGTACCTGATCAAGGCGCAGACGCCGGTCGAGGTCGTGGTCCGACTCGAAGGCTGGTTCAAGGTGCGCGATGCCGAGGGCACGCTGGCTTGGCTGGAGGCAAAGCAGTTAGGCGAGCGGCGCACGCTGGTCGTGACTGCCGCACGTGCCGAAATCCGTCAGGCCGACAAGGCCGAGGCAGCTGTACTGGCCGAACTGGACAAGTGGGTGGCAGTTGAATTCATCGAACCGGCGGCGCCGGGCTGGGCGAAAGTCCGGCATCGCGATGGCGTGACCGGTTTCGTGCGCGCGACGCAGGTTTGGGGTCTATGAAAATCAGCTTGCTGGGGGCCGGCGCCTGGGGCTCGGCCTTGTCGATCGCATTTGCCGAGAAGCATGCGGTGACCTTGTGGTCGCGCGAGGCCGATGTGGCAGCCGAACTGCTGTCCAGCCGCGAGAACAAGCGATTTTTCCCCGGTTATTTCCTGCCTGACTCGGTACAGGTCGAAACCGATTTTGCGGCGGCCGTCCAGGATGCCGAATTACTGATTGTCTCCACGCCGATCGCCGGCCTGCGGCCAACGGCCGAGCGTCTGCGCGATCTCGGCGTGGCGACGCCGCTGCTCTGGGTATGTAAGGGTTTTGAAGCAGGCAGCGGCTTGTTGCCGCATCAGGTGGTGGCGGAAGTGCTCGGCAGTGCAGCCGTCTGTGGTGCCTTGTCGGGGCCGAGTTTTGCCGAGGAAGTGGCGGCTGGTCAGCCGACCGCCGTGGCACTGGCGGCGACCGATCCGGCATTTGCCCGTGCGGCGGCGCAGGCCCTGCACGGCAGCCGTCTGCGGATTTATGCCAATGACGATCTGGTCGGTGTCGAGGTCGGTGGCGCTGTGAAGAATGTGCTGGCGATCGCGACCGGGGTTTGCGACGGCCTGGGGCTGGGCCTGAATTCGCGTGCGGCGCTGATGACGCGTGGCCTGGCCGAAATCGCCCGCCTTGGCGTTGCGCTTGGCGCCCAGCGTCAGACCTTCATGGGGCTGGCGGGCATGGGCGACCTGATTCTGACCTGTACCGGCGATTTGTCACGCAACCGCCGTGTCGGCCTGGCACTGGCCGAGAACAAGTCGCTGCCCCAGATTCTCGAAGATCTCGGTCATGTGGCGGAAGGTGTCTATACCGCCCGCGAGGTGGATCGCCTGGCTGCCTCGCTGGGGGTCGATATGCCGATCAGTGCCGCCGTGGCGGCGGTGCTCGATGGTCGCCTGTCGGCGGCGCAAGCGCTGGCGCAACTGATGTCGCGCGATCCGAAGGCGGAGATCGCCTGAGCGGCTGATTGTCCGCGTGCCGCGCTCAGATGGCGCCGCTGAAGCCGATTTGCCGCCAAGCCTCGAAAATGGTGACGGCCGCGGCATTGGATAGATTCAGGCTGCGCTGGCCGGGCAGCATCGGTAGCCGCAGCCGTTGTTCGGCCGGAAACTCTTCGCGGACTGCTTCAGGTAACCCGGCCGTCTCACAACCAAAAACGAAGACATCACCATCACGCAATGTTGTGCTGTACGGATTGCCGCTTCCCCGCGTGGTCATCGCGAACAGGCGGCGCCCGGCCAGCGCCTGTTTGCAGGCCCGCCAGTCGGCATGACGCCGGATGCTGGCGTATTCGTGATAATCCAGCCCGGCACGGCGTAGCGACTTGTCGCTTACATCGAATCCCAGGGGTTCCACCAGGTGCAGTTCGGTGCCGGTGTTGGCACACATGCGGATGATATTGCCCGTATTCGGCGGGATCTCGGGTTGATAGAGGACGACGGCGAGCATGGTGTTGCGGTGTTGGTGGCGGCTGATTCAGGAAAGGGCGCATTAAACCACGATCAGTGCCGCACGGCGCGAGCGAGCACGGCGACAGTCACTTCACGGGCGCCATGCAGGTGAAGAATGCGGGCGCATTCGCCGGTGGTGGCGCCGGTGGTCAGGACGTCGTCGACGAGCAGAATCCGCTCGCCGCGGAGGTCACGGCGACACTCGAACGCCCCGCGCACGTTGCCGCTGCGTTCCTTTAGCGGTAGCGCCGCTTGCGGTGGTGTATCCCGGCAACGGAGCAGGCTGCTGCGGTCAACCGGAAAATTCAGCCGATTTCCGATCCGTTGGGCAATCTCGGCGGACTGATTGAAGCCGCGTTCGCGCAGGCGTACCGGGTGCAGCGGCAGCGGCATGATCAGGCTGATGTCGCGGCCGGTGCAACATGCGGCGAGTTGTGCTGCCGCCCATTCGGCGACCACCAGCTGGTGTCCGTATTTCAGCGCATGAATGATGCGGTCAACCGGAAATTCGTACAAAAACGGGGCGAGGGTAGCCTCGAAATGCGGTGGCGTTTTCAGGCAGGCGCCACAGCGTTCGCCATACGAAGTCGGCAGGGCGCACTGCGGGCAGGTCTTTTCGGGCAGTCTTGGCAAATCCAGGCTGCACGCCGGGCAGAGCAGGGCGTCGCCGCTGTTGGCTTCGCAAAGCAGGCAACTGCCAGGCAGCAGCGCATCTCGAAGGGTGCGCCCGAGCTTGCTCAGGGCGGCGAGAGGGTGAGGTAGAATTGACATCCGCTCGGAGCTCTCCGATAATTCATAATTACCGTCAGGTATTGATTTTATTGGATTTTCTATAAGGCCGCACATGCAAGCAAGTACCCTCGCCGCAGTATCCACGCCCAATTCGACCCCCGCCCGGCATCGCTGGTCGCTCGACGAGGTGTTGGCGCTGTACGACCTCCCCCTGATGGATCTGATCTGGCGTGCTCAGGCGGTCCACCGCGAGAATTTCGATCCCAACGCCATTCAACGCTCGACGCTGCTGTCCGTCAAGACCGGCGGCTGTTCCGAGGATTGTGGTTACTGCTCGCAATCAGCGCGTTACCAGACTGACACCGAGCGCGAGCGCTTGATGCCGATCGACGAGGTCGTCGCCGCCGCCCGTGCCGCCAAGGACAAGGGCGCTTCGCGTTTCTGTATGGGGGCTGCCTGGAAGGGGCCGAAGGACAATGACCTCGACAAGGTGCTGGAGATGGTGCGCGAGGTCAAGGCGCTGGGCATGCAGACCTGTGTGACGCTGGGCATGCTCAAGGAAGGTCAGGCAGAAAAGCTGCGTGACGCCGGCCTCGACTATTACAACCATAATCTCGATACCGACAAGGAATTCTACGGTCAGGTCATCAAGACACACACCCATGACGACCGTCTCGATACCCTTGAACAGGTCCGTGATGCCGGGATCAATGTCTGCTCCGGCGGCATCATCGGCATGGGCGAGTCGCGCAAGAACCGCGCGGCATTGATCGTGCAACTGGCCAATCTGCCGAAGGCGCCGGAGTCAGTGCCGATCAACAATCTGGTGCCGATTCCCGGTACACCGATGGCCGACAACGACCGTCTCGACCCCTTCGAATTCGTACGTACCATTGCGGCCGCACGCATCACCATGCCGGGCTCCTGGGTTCGCCTGTCGGCAGGTCGCCAGCAGATGAGCGACGAGTTGCAGGCCCTGTGCTTCCTTGCCGGTGCCAACTCGATGTTCTACGGTGATCGTCTCCTGACCACCGATAACCCGGATGTCGATCGTGATGATGCCCTGTTCGCCCGTCTGGGTGTGAAAGCCGTTTGAGCGCCGAGTTCGTCGACCGTGCGCAGGTCGCACGCAGCTTTGGCCGCGTCGCGACCGCCTACGGTGATGCGGATTTCCTCGTCCGCGAGATCGACCGGCGCATGCTGGAGCGGCTTGACTACGTCAAGCTGACCCCGCAGCGCATTCTGGATCTCGGCTGTAGCCGGGGCGGCAGCTTTCCCGGGTTGTCAGCGCATTTTCCCGATGCCCAGCTGATCGGCCTCGACCTGGTGCCCGCCATGCTGACTGCCGGCCGGACGCGGCGTCCGGGCTGGCAACGCCTGCTGGGCATGGGCAAGGGCGAGCCGCTGCACGTGGCGGCGGATGCTGCCAAAATTCCCCTGAAATCACGGTCGACCGCAATCGTCTGGTCGAACCTGTTGTTGCATTGGCTGGATGATCCCTTGCCGGTTCTGGCGGAGGCGCACCGCGTCCTCGAAGTCGGTGGCCTGCTGATGTTTTCGACACTCGGGCCGGATACGCTCAAGGAACTGCGCGCAGCCTTTGACGACGGCTATGCCCACACCCAGCGCTTCATCGACATGCATGACCTTGGCGACATGCTGGTCGGTTGTGGCTTTGCCGATCCGGTGATGGACATGGAGGTCATTCGCCTGACCTATGATGACCTCGATGCGATGTTTCGCGAATTACGTGCCGCTGGCTCATCCTGCGCAATGAAGTCGCGCCGGCATGGCCTGACGGGGCGTCGTGGCTGGGCCGCCGCCTGTGCCGCCTATGAGCGGCTGCGTAGTGACGGCAAGCTGCCAGCGAGCTTTGAAGTGGTTTATGGCCATGCCTGGAAGGCAGCGCCCAAGCAGACGGAAGATGGCCGCGCCATCGTCCGCTTCGAGCCTTCGCGCAAGCGCTGAATAGCGCCGACGATCAGTCAGGTTTTTTCTTGTGGAAGCGCAAAGGCTGCACCTTGCTTGAAGGCATCGGCGGTGTCGCCTTGCGTTTGCGCTCACGGATCCGCCAGTACAGCAGGATGGCAACGAGAATGGCGTAAGTCAGGGCCACCGGCAATTCCGCGGCCTTGCTTTGCCAGAGCACATGGCCGCTGGCAAGAATGGCGATCAGATAAATGCTGCGATGCAGTTCCTGCCATTTTCGGCCACCGAGCCAACGCACGGCAGCATGGCAGGAGGTTGCGGCAAGCAGGGCCATGATCGCGAAGGCGGCAAACCCGACGACAACAAAGGGGCGTTTGACGATCGCCTGACTGATGGTCACGGGGTCTAAGCCGTTGTCGAGGCCGACGAAACAGGCGAAATGCAGGCTGGCATAGAAGAAGGTCAACAAGCCGAGCATCCGCCGCAAGCGAATTAGCCAGTGCTGGCCAGTGATGGCGCGCAGGGGTGAGATGCAGAGCGTCAGCAGCAGGAGGTTGAACGTCCAGCTGCCTGAACTCTGTTGCAGCCATTCGATGGTGTCGGGTGTCTGGTCGTGCTGAAACAGCCAAAGCATACGCAAGGCCGGAATCAGGCACAGGGCGAACAAAGCTGTCTTGATCAGGCCGATGCGTGCAGAGTTTTCTGATTCAGTCATGACAACGCGTTATCCAGCAAGCGCGTGTTGAAGTTGAGCGATGTCGTCGGCCGCTTCAGCCAGCAGGTCGGCGTAACGCTCCCGGTCCTGTTGCTGCCGCGGGGTGTCCGGTGCCAGCGGTGTTCCGGGGATCTCGGTCGCGTCGCGGCTGGCCAAGAGGTTGGCGAAGTAAATCATGTCCTTGACGGTGCAAGGAGTTTCGACGTTGCCAGGTTGGTCATGGTCGCGGACGGCGTCGATAATTGTTGCCGGCATCCCGAGTGCGTGCAGGAGATTCTCGCCGATGCTTTCGTGCCAGCCGATCAGGAGCGCCTGAACCGCATCCGGATCCTTCTGATAAACCGGGTAATCGGCCGCGCGATACAGCAGGTAAAAGATACCGATGTCGTGCACCAGTCCGGCAAGTAGCGCCTCATCCGGATTCACCCGGCCAAGGCGGCGGGCAAGGACGCGGGCAATTGCGGCTACCTGAATCGAATGCTCCCAGACCTGTTTGGCGAGCGGCTCGTAGGCGCGGAGATTGCGCGATTTCAGCATCTGATCAAGCGCAACGGCCAGTGAGGTCGTGCGCACCACATCAAAGCCGAGACGGCTGACCGCCGTCGCAACGTCGGTGACCTCGCGTCCGTAGGGGTTGTAAGCGATCGAATTCGCCATGCGCAGCAGCTTGCTGCAGATCAGCGGCTCGACGCTGATGACCTTCGCCACCTGGGCAAGCTCGGCAAACGGATCCTTGAGCGTGTTGCGTACGAGCACTGCCGCGTCGAGGCAGGTCGGGAAATTGACATCGCCCGCCAGGTCGCGGGCGATGTCGTCAAGGATGGGGAAGTGCAGGTTGGCCGTGTCGGCCATGTCAGCTCGAGATGTAGCGTTCCAGCTGATCGATGAGGAATTGCTGGCTACTGATGGTTTCCTTGACCAGGTCACCAATCGACACCATGCCGACGACCGCGCCATCGTCATCCAGCACCGGCAGGTGGCGGAAGTGCTTCTCGGTCATCAGCGCCATACACTCGTCGAGCGTTGCCTTCGGCGTGACGTAGGCGACCTTGTCGCTCATGATTTCACGGACCTGCGTCTCCTTCGAGGATTTGCCCTGAAGGATGATCTTGCGCGCATAGTCGCGTTCGGAAAAGATGCCGACCAGTTGCTCGCCATCGAGCACCAGCAGTGCACCGACATCGTTATGGGCCATGACGGTGAGGGCATGGAGGACGGTATCGCCCGGTGCGACCACGGCCAGCGGGCGGGTCTTGGCATCGAGCATTTGCTTGAGCGTTTTCATGAGTGTCTCCTCGGTTGGGATGAGGGCTGTTGTGCGCTAAGTCTATCGGTCAGGCATGGGCTTGCCAAGCCGGAAAAAGAAAAAGGCAGCCAAGGCTGCCTTTTATCTGAATGTATGCCGATTAGCGCAGGCCGGCGGCGTATTCGGAAACTGCCTTCATTTCCGGATCGGAGAGCTTGGCGGCGATCATGCGCATCATCTTTTCAGGATCATTGGCGCGTTCTTCGGCACGGAAGGCCTTCAACTGAGCTTCAGTGTATTCCGGGAACTGACCGGCCAGGCGCGGATACTGGGCGGGCAGGCCGGCACCGGCCGGGCCGTGGCAACCAGCACAGGCGGGGATGCCCTTCTTGAAGTCACCCTGGCGCCAGAGCTTCTGGCCGAGAGCGATCTGCTTTTCGTCCTTGGCGACTGCCGGCTTCAGCTTCTGGCTGGCAAACCAGGCGGCGACATTGCGCATGTCGTCATCGGACAGTGCGGCAACCATGCCGGCCATGATCGCGTTGTTACGCGCTGCGGGCTTGCCGTCAGCAGCCTTGAAATTGGTCAGCTGCTTGTAGATGTACTCTTCAACCTGGCCGGCCAGGTGCGGGTTGGCAGCGGCCATGCTGTTGCCATCGGCGCCATGGCAGGCGACACAGACGGTTTCGGCGATAGCCTTGCCCTTGGCGGGATCGGCCTTGGCCTTGGCAGGCTCGGAGGCGTTGGTGACGAAACTAGTGGCAAGAAGGATTGCCATTGCCGCGGTACGAATCATTTTCGAACTCCTAATGCGCGTTTTGTGGGCGCTTTGGCCGGAACGGAAGTTACAAACCTGTTATTCTATATCAGTTCCCCTTTGCCTTGACGGGTCTTCCGAGTTTTTTATGCCCTTGTTCCAGAAGGCGGTCTTTTTGACGACCGTCGCCCATCTCCGCGACCTGCCTGCCGATTCTGTTCGCGAGGTCGCTTTCGCCGGCCGTTCAAACGCCGGCAAGTCCTCTGCCATCAACACGCTGGCAGGTCGGGTTCGCCTCGCCTATGTCAGTAAGACGCCGGGCCGGACGCAGCACCTGAACTATTTCACCCTGGCCGAAGGCAAGTATTTTGTCGACCTGCCGGGTTATGGTTATGCCAAGGCGCCAGAGGAAATCCGCTCGCAGTGGGAGGGCCTGATCGGGCCTTACCTCAGCAAGCGCAACCAGTTGGTCGGCTTGGTGGTGATCATGGACGTTCGCCGCCCCTTCACCGATCTGGATATCAAGCTGATTGATTGGTTCCGGCCGACCGGTCGGCCCATCCACATTCTGCTCTCCAAGGCAGACAAGCTCAGCCGGCAGGAGCAGACCAAAACGCTGCGCTCGGTCAAGGCGGAAATTGCGACCTGGGGGGATGCGGACCTGTATACGGTCCAACTGTTTTCAAGCCTGAAGAAAACCGGCGTCGAGGATGCAGAGACCGTACTCGCCTCGTGGCTGGACATCGAAATCAAGGCCAAGGAAAACAAAGGGCCCCCGGATAAGGGGGGTCCGGGGGCCAAAAATGCCTCGACGTAGTCAAGGCACCCGCTCAGGGAGGTGAAGCGGGAGACAGCGCGTGCCATCTGCTGTCTCTGATTGCGGTCAACGCGGAAAGTTCCGCAATGCACCAAAATTTTTATTTTTAGCCGAGGTTGTTGCATGAGCACTCATGGAGCTTTTCCGATGTCGCGGATGCGCCGCATGCGCCGCGACGATTTTTCGCGCCGCCTGATGCGGGAATCGGTGCTGACAGCGGACGATTTCATCTATCCGGTATTTGTTCTTGAGGGTGCTGGCCGTGTCGAGCGGGTGGCGTCGATGCCGGGGGTCGAGCGCCAGTCTCTCGATGTTCTGCTGAAAACGGCGGAGCGGGCAGTCGGGCTGGGAATCCCGGCGCTGGCGCTGTTTCCGGTGGTCGATGCGCCATTGAAGTCGCTTGACGCCGAGGAGGCGTACAACCCGGATGGCCTGGTGCCGCGGGTTGTTCAGGCGCTGAAGCGCGAGTTTCCTGATTTGGGCGTGATCACCGATGTGGCGCTTGACCCGTACACCAGCCACGGTCAGGATGGACTGATCGATGACACCGGTTACGTGTTGAACGACGAGACGCTCGATGTCCTGGTGAAGCAGGCGCTTTGCCATGCCCAGGCGGGCGCTGACGTGGTTGCGCCGTCGGACATGATGGACGGCCGTATCGGGCGCATCCGCGAGGCGCTGGAGGCCAACGGGCGAATCTATACCCGCATTCTGGCGTATTCCGCGAAATACGCGTCCAGCTTCTACGGACCGTTCCGTGACGCTGTTGGTTCGGCTGGCAATCTGGGCAAGGGCAACAAGTACACCTATCAGATGGATCCGGCCAATACCGATGAGGCGTTACGCGAGGTGGCGATGGATATCGCCGAAGGCGCGGACATGGTCATGGTCAAGCCGGGCATGCCGTATCTGGACATCGTCCGCCGCGTCAAGGAGGAGTTCAAGGTGCCGACCTATGCCTATCAGGTCAGCGGCGAGTATGCGATGCTGAAGGCGGCCGCGCAGAACGGCTGGCTGAATGAGGAAGCGTGTGTGCTGGAAAGCCTGCTGGCCTTCAAGCGCGCGGGTGCGGATGGCATCCTGACCTATTTTGCGCTGGATGCGGCGGAGTATCTGAAGCGGCGCTAATCGCCCTTTGGTCTTACAACGAAAAGGCGGTTTTGACCGCCTTTTTCATTTCTGTTGGGTGCTATCGGCGGAGGCTCATGCGCCCGGTGTGCCCGATTGCGACAGGCAAGCGAAGTACAGCATCGGCCATTGCTGGGGCCATTGCGTCAGCGGTTCGCGGGTAAAGCCGCTGCGGGCGTATTGTTCCCAGCGTCCGACGACGTAGCAGCGCAGGAGATTGGCGAGGGCGCCGAAATCAGCGTCGGGTTTGAGGTTTTCCTGGGTGGCCGCAATGCGCAATGCCTGTTTCAGCGCCGCTTCGATCCGGTCGAGCAGTGTGTTGATCCGGGTTTGCAGGCGCTCGTTTTCATTGACCAGCGCATCGCCAATCAGCACGCGCGTCATGCCGCGGTTTTTCTGGGCAAAGCGGAGCAGTAGGGCGATGATCGCTTCGACCTGGCGTAGTCCCTGGCTTTCGGTGCTCGTGATCTGATTGACGACGCTGAACAGGCTTTGCTCGATGAACTCGATCAGTGCGTCGTACATCTGGGCCTTGCTGGCGAAGTGCCGGTAGAGCGCGGCTTCGGAGCAGGCCAGCTGGGCGGCCAGCGCGGCCGTGGTGATTTTTTCGCCCTTCGGCGTTTCCAGCATGCCGGCCAGGGTTTGCAGAACCTGCAGGCGGCGTTCGCCCGGTTTGTTCGCCATGAGTCTCCCCCTTCATTTTCTGATTTTGGCAGAAAATTATAGTCGACCGCAGCGCCCCGGGAGTTGAAGCACGGAATTGACATGGACATCGACGAAAGGCGAGCGCCGCTGCCCAGGATTGACCCAGACGGTCTTCATGCCCAGTTTTTTCGCCGTGACCAGATTGGGCAGGCTGTCCTCGACCATGATGCAGGCGCGGGCGGACAGGCCTTCGGCCCGAAGCAGCGCCCGAAAGCCTTCCGGCATCGGCTTGGGCCGAAAGCGCAGGCTCTCGACGGTATAGAGGGCATCAAAGTATCGGGCCAGTCCGGTGAGGGCAAGGACCGCAGTCGTGTAGTGCTGCGGCGCGTTCGAGAAGAGGATTTTGCGCCCGGGAAGCCTGCGCAAGCTGTGCAACAGAGGCTTCTCGAAGACGATCATCCGCGCCAGATCAGGAAACTGATGCGTTTCGCGCAGGAAGTGGTGAGGGTCGATCGCGTGATGGCGGATCATCCCCAGCAGGGTAGCGCCATAGCGTTCCCAGTAGCCTTGCCGGATACGGTTGGCTTCCCGACTGTCGACGCCGAGATGGCGCTCGATGTATTCGCGCATCGAGCGATTGATGTGGGGGAAGATGTGCGGCGTCGCGTTGTGCAGCGTGTTGTCGAGGTCGAACAACCAGACGGAGCCGCGCATCAGTGGGGCTCCGTCCAGGCTGTTCGATGGACGACAGGCGAAATTGCGGCGATTTTCGGGTTCACCGCAGATGCCTCGATGGTTCGCCTAGTGCGATTTGATCATCGTGCCGACGCCGTGGTCGGTCAGGATTTCCAGCAGCAGCGCATGCTCGACGCGGCCGTCGATGATGTGCACTCCCTTGACGCCGTTGCGGGCGGCATCGAGCGCGGAGCCGATTTTCGGCAGCATGCCGCCGGACAGCGTTCCGTCAGCCACCATGTCGTCGATCTGTTTCGGCGTGATGCCGGTAATCAGTTCGCCCTTCTCGTCGAGCACGCCCGGGGTGTTGGTCAGCAGCACCAGTTTTTCCGCCTTGAGGACTTCGGCGATCTTGCCGGCGACAACGTCGGCGTTGATGTTGTACGTCTCGCCATCCTTGCCCACGCCAATGGGGGCGATGACCGGAATGAAAGCGCCACGGTCGAGGTGGTCGATCAGTGACGGGTCGATCTGCGTAATTTCGCCGACCTGGCCGACGTCAATCAGGTCGCCCGGATTGTCCTTGTTTTCCAGCATCAGCTTTTTGGCGCGGATGCAGTTGCCATCCTTGCCGGTCAGGCCGACCGCCTTGCCGCCGTGCTGGTTGATCAGGTTGACGATGTCCTTGTTGACCTGGCCGCCAAGCACCATCTCGACGACTTCCATGGTCTCGGCATCGGTCACGCGCATGCCCTGAATGAACTCGCCTTTCTTGCCGACGCGGGTCAGCAGATTCTCGATTTGTGGTCCGCCGCCATGCACGACGACGATGTTGAAGCCGATCAGTTCGAGCAGCACGACATCGCGGGCGAAGCAGTTTTTCAGGTGCTCATCGGTCATCGCATTGCCGCCGTATTTGACAACAATCGTCTTGCCGTGGAATCGCTTGATATAGGGCAGGGCTTCGGCGAGAACGGCAGCCTTGATGCCGGGGGCGAGGTTTTCGATGCTCATGGCGTGCTCCGGTGAGAATTGCGGCGGATTGTACAAAAAAAGTGCCGGGCTGGGGCGCTTGGCGCGTTGTCGCCTTCAGTCAGCCAGATGCCGTTGAATGAGGCGGATGGCGTCGCGATTGCTCCAGGAAAAACAGCGCGCTGCAGCATCATCGGCGGCGAGCCAGATCGCGGCCCGGTGTTCGTTCTCGGCAAGGCGGATATCAGTCCGGTTGGGGAGGCTCAGGCTGAACAGATGTTCGGTATTGGTAGTGACCCCCGGCGCATAGCGATGGCGCCACTCGGGAAAGATTTCGTAACGGTTGCTCAAGTGCCAGTCGGTGAGCGTGCCCAGTTCGGGCGGGATGCCGGTTTCCTCGAAAACCTCGCGTCGGGCGGTGGTGGCGAGGTCGGCGTCGGTTGCTTCAAGGCTGCCGGTGACGGATTGCCAGTAACCGGGATGCGCGGCGCGTTCAATCAGCAGAAATTCGCCAGCAACGGTGTGGATGACGACGAGTACGGAAACCGGCGTCTTGTACGCCGTCATGCGGACGGGAATTCAGCGCAGTTGTCGTGCGGCATGTCGATGACGACCCAGAGCGGCGTGGTGGGGGGCTGACGAGCATCGCAGGCCGCTGCCAGCACTTCCAGCAATGTTTCAAGGTCGTCGGCATCCGGCCAGTGAGCGAGTCCATCCAGGGCCAGAAGCAGTCCCTGTCCGGCATGCCAGTCGGGGTCGGCAAGGCAGTCAAAGAGGGCGTCGAAATTGGCCGCGTACCAGTCGGGCAGATGCAGGGCTTTGCCCAGTTGCTGCAGTCCTTGCCGCGTCGTCCTGATCTTGCGGATATCCAGCGTAATGACGTCGATCGCTTCGGCGCTCGCTGCTGCGATGATGTTGGCCTTCTGCGCGGGCGGCAGATGGTAGAGGCCGGCACGAACGTGTGTGTTGAAGCTGCGTGCAGTCATGGCGTCTCCCGAATGCGGCGGAAGCTCTCGTAGTGATCGTCGGTGTAGTAATACTCACCCTCGGCACCGGCGACGATACGACGCGGTCCGCGGTCCTTCCGCCAGGGCGTCTTGACGGTGTATTCGCGGTAATAGCCACGCGGGCGCTTAGGCAGCAACTTCTCGAAATTCCCGAAAACGATGCCGTCGCGGGCATAGGGGAAGGGACCGCCAGCTTTGATCAAGGTCAGCGTCTGCTGGGCCTCGCGCGGGAGCTCCTGTTGCAGAACCGTGCCCACAGCAGGCGCGGAACTGCGCTCGAAGGCATGCGCAGTGCTGCCGGCAAGGCCGACAAAGGTCAGCCACAGGGCCAGCAGCAGGCGCAGCCAGGTTCTCACGGGTCAGGCCTGGGCGGTGATTTCCACCTGCGTTTCGACCTTCTGACGCAGGCGGACGTGCAGTTCGCGCAGTTGCTTCTCGTCGACAGCCGACGGGGCGTCGGTGAGCAGGCACTGGGCGCGCTGGGTCTTCGGGAAGGCGATGACGTCGCGGATAGACTCGGCGCCGGTCATCATGGTGACGATGCGATCGAGGCCGAAGGCCAGGCCGCCGTGCGGCGGGGCGCCGTATTTCAGGGCGTCGAGCAGGAAGCCGAACTTGGCTTGCTGTTCTTCCGGACCGATATTCAGTGCGGCGAAGACCTTTTCCTGGACATCGGCGCGGTGGATACGCACCGAACCACCGCCCAGTTCCCAGCCGTTCAACGCCAGATCGTAGGCCTTGGCCAGGCACTTGCCCGGATCGGTGGCGAGGAACTCGAGATGCTCGTCCTTCGGGCTGGTGAACGGATGGTGGCAGGCCGTCCAGCGCTTGGATTCGTCATCGTATTCGAACATCGGGAAGTCGATGACCCACAGCGGTGCCCACTTGGCACCGGTGACGAAGCCCTTCTCGTGACCGATCTTGATGCGCAGCGCGCCGAGGGCATCGCTGACGATCTTGGCCTTGTCGGCGCCGAAGAAAATCAGGTCGCCGGACTGGGCGCCAGTGCGCTCGAGCACGGTGCGTAGCGAGGCTTCGGAGAGGTTCTTGACGATCGGCGACTGCAAGCCGGACTCGTTGACCTGGGTGACGTCGTTGACCTTGATGTAGGCCAGGCCCTTGGCGCCGTAGATGCCGACGAACTTGGTGTATTCGTCGATTTCGCCACGGGTGAGGCTGGCGCCGCCCGGGATGCGCATGGCGGCGATGCGGCCGCCTTCGCTGTTGGCGATGCTGGCGAAAACCTTGAACGCGACATCCTTGAATGCGTCGGCGACATCAACCAGTTCCAACGTGACACGCAGGTCTGGCTTGTCGGAACCGAAGCGGCGCATGGCTTCGGCGTAGGTCATGCGCGGGAATTCCGGCAGCTCGACGTCAATGGCTTCCTTGAAGACGCGACGGATCAGCTGCTCCATCAGCGCGGTGATTTCGGCCTCGCTCATGAACGAGGTCTCGATATCAACCTGGGTGAATTCCGGCTGGCGGTCGGCGCGCAGGTCTTCGTCGCGGAAGCACTTGGTGATCTGATAGTAGCGGTCGTAGCCCGCGACCATCAGCAGCTGTTTGAAGAGCTGTGGCGACTGCGGCAGTGCGAAGAACTGGCCGGCGTGAACACGCGACGGGACCAGGTAGTCGCGCGCGCCTTCCGGGGTCGACTTGGTCAGCATCGGGGTTTCGACGTCGATGAAGCCGTTGTCGTCGAGGAAGCGGCGGAAAGCGCGGGCCGTCTTGTAGCGCAGCATCAGGTTGTTCTGCATCTGCGGGCGGCGCAGGTCGATGACGCGGTGGGTCAGCCGGACGTTCTCGGAGAGGTTTTCCTCGTCGAGCTGGAACGGCGGCGTCACCGATGGGTTCAGGACTTCAATTTCATGGCAGAGGATTTCGATTTCGCCGGAAGCCAGGTTTGCATTGGTCGTGCCGGTGGGGCGCGGACGGACCTTGCCGGTGATCTTCAGACAGAACTCGTTGCGGACGGATTCGGCGATCTTGAAGCTGTCGGCGCGATCCGGGTCGCAGACGACCTGAGCCAGACCCTCGCGGTCGCGCAGGTCGATGAAGATGACGCCGCCGTGGTCGCGACGACGGTGGGCCCAGCCGCACAGAGTGACGATCTGGCCGTCGAGGGAAGCGTTGAGTTGTCCGCAGTAATGAGTACGCATGAAAAATCCGAGGGGTTGCTTTTAGGTATTGGTAATGACGCGAGGGTGCGGCGGTGGCGCCACGACACCCATTGAAATGATGTACTTGAGTGCTTCGTCGACCGACATTTCCAGCTCGATGACGTCCTTGGTGGGCATCATCAGGAAAAAGCCGGAGGTCGGGTTGGGGGTCGTCGGCACATAGACGCTGACATACTTGCCATCAAGATGATTCTTGATGTCCCCTCCGGGGCTGCCGGTGAGGAAGGCAATGGTCCAGCTGCCTTCTCGAGGGTATTGCACGAGCAGGGCTTTGCGAAAGGCGTTGCCATTCGGGGCGAACAGCGTGTCGGAAACCTGCTTGACGGCCTTGTAAACTGAATTGACAACAGGGATCCGCGAAAGGAGCGCGTTCCACCAGCGGACCAGTTTCTCACCAATAAAATTGGTTGCCAACAGGCCGGTGAGCAGGATCATGCCCAGCGTCAACAAAGCGCCGACGCCGGGAATTGAGAAACCGAACAGATTTTTCGGGTGCATGACCTCCGGCAACAGGTGCAGTGACTGGTCAAGCGTATTGACGATGACCGACAGCACCCAGGCGGTGATGACCAGGGGCACCCAGATCAGGAGCCCCGTAATGAAATAGCGCTTGATCAGTTGGCTACGCACGAAGAGCAGCTTCCTTCACCGGTCTGACACGGCGGCGGGGTGGCGGGTTTGCTGCCGCCACCCTTGAAGTCGGTGGCGTACCAGCCGCTCCCTTTCAGCTGAAAACCGGCGGCCGAGAGCATCTTGGCATAGGTCTCGCTGCCGCAGGCCGGGCAGGTGGACAGCGGCGGATCGCTCATCTTTTGCAGATGATCTTTCTGATGACCGCAAGTGTCGCAGCGATATTCGTAGATCGGCATGAGAATCCTCCAAAACCTTCGATTATAAACGAGAGAAACCGATCCGTAGATTGCGTCAGTGGACGCAAATTTCAATAGACGAGCCCGAGATAGCTGCTGGTCAGCGCCTTGCCCCAAAGCAGCGCAATTGCGCCGGCGGCAGCAAGATAGGGGCCGAAAGGAATGGGAACGTTACGGCCCTGCCGGGCGGCGACGATCAGGCAGATACCGACAATGGCGCCTACAACGGAGGAGAGCAGGATGATCGCTGGTAGCATCTGCCATCCGAGCCAGGCGCCGAGGGCGGCGAGGAGTTTGAAGTCGCCATAGCCCATGCCATCCTTGCCGGTAGCCAGCTTGAATAGCCAGAAAACCGACCACAGAACCAGATAGCCGGCCATCGCACCGATAACGGCGGATGAAAGGTCGGTGAAGGTGCCTTGCAGATTGAAAACCAGACCCAGCCAGAGCAGTGGCAGCGTGATCGCATCGGGAAGCAGTTGGGTGTCGATGTCGATGGCGGTCAGCGCAATCAGCGCCCAAACCAACAGCAATGCACCGGCAGCTTGCATGGTTGGACCGAAGTGCCAGACGACGAATGCCGATGCCACTGCGGTGAAGAGCTCAACCAGTGGGTAACGCAGTGAAATCGGTGTGCCGCAAGCGGAGCACTTTCCTTTCAGGATCAGGAAGTAGCTGATCAAGGGGATGTTTTCGAGAGCGGTGATGCCGTGTCCGCAGTGCGGGCAGCGCGAACGTGGTCGTGCAAGTCCCAGCGGTTCGTCTGCGGTCGACGCGGAATTTCCGCAAATATCGGCACATTGCTCTCGCCACTCCTGTTCCATGATGCGGGGCAGGCGGTGGATGACGACATTGAGAAAACTGCCGATGCAGAGACCGACGAGGGCCGCAAATACAACCGCAAGGGGTGATGCGAGGATCGTCAAACCACAGCGCCCATCTTGAAGATCGGCAAATACATTGCAACGACCATGCCGCCAATCAACGTGCCAAGAACCACCATGATCATCGGCTCCATCAGGCTGGATAGAGCTTCTACGGAGTCGTCGACTTCACGTTCGAAGAAATCGGCAACCTTGGAGAGCATGGAATCCAGTGCGCCGGATTCTTCTCCGATTGCCACCATCTGAATGGCCATGTTGGGAAACAGGTTCACATTTTGCATGGCGATGGTCAGGCTGGTGCCGGTTGAAACTTCGCTCTGAATCTGCTTTGTGGCGGTCTTATAGACATAGTTGCCGGCAGCGCCACCCACCGAATCAAGCGATTCCACAAGCGGAACACCCGCAGCGAACATGGTCGAAAGCGTTCTGGTCCAGCGGGCAATAACCGCCTTGCGGATGATGTCGCCGAACACTGGTGTACGTAGCAGGGCACGATCCATCGCCATCTGCATTTTTTCGGACCGCTTCCACGACTCGAAGAAGAAATACAGTCCGCCACCAATGGAGCCGAATATCGCCCACCAGTACGCTACGAAAAAGTCGGATATCGAAATGACTAGCAAGGTTGGGGCTGGAAGGTCAGCGCCAAAGCTCTTGAAAACGTCCTTGAATGCAGGGATGACGAAAATCATGATCACGGCCGTGATGATGAAGGCGACGATGATCACGGCAATCGGGTAAAACAGGGCAGATTTGATCTTTCCCTTGATCGCGAGAATTTTTTCTTTGTAAGTGGCCAGTCGATCCAGCAGCGAATCCAGAATACCTGCCTGCTCACCTGCTCCAACGAGGTTGCAGTAAAGCGCATCAAAGTGGAGCGGGAATTTCCGGAAGGCCTGGGAGAGCGATGTCCCAGTTTCGACGTCGGCTTTGATATCAAGTAGCAGTTTACCGACGGCCGGGTTGGCATGGCCGCGGCCGACGATGTCGAAGGCTTGTAGCAGTGGAACGCCGGATTTCATCATCGTCGCCAGTTGGCGGGTGAAGAGCGTGATGTCTTTTTCGGTGACCTTTCCACCGCTCTTGAAGCGAACCTTCTTGACCTTGGTGTTACTGACTCCTTGGCGACGCAGTACCGCCTGAACTACGGACTCGCTGGCCGCACGCATCTCGCCGCGAACAGTTTTGCCATCCTTGTTCCTGCCCTCCCAAAGAAATGTGCTTTCCTTGACCGAGCTAGCTTTTGAGCGTGCGGCAGTCGCCATCGTTTGTCCTTATTCCGTTAGGCGTTGGTTGTACTGAGCACTTCGTCGAGCGAGGTGACGCCTTGCCTGACTTTGAGCAGGCCGGAGGCGCGGAGGTCCTTGACACCCTCGGCTTTGGCCTGGGCCGCCAGATCGAGCGCCGTGGCGCCGGCCATGATCAGACGTTGCATGGCTTCGGAGACCGGCATGACCTGGTAAATACCAACCCGTCCCTTGTAGCCACTACCCTTGCAGCGCTCACAGCCCCCGGGGCCATAGAGCGTCCATGATCCGTCGAGTTCTTCGGGTTTGAAACCGGCATCGAGCAAGGCCTGCTCCGGGACGGTCATCGGCTTTTTGCAATTGCAGAGTCGCCGCGCAAGACGCTGGGCGGTGATGAGCAGGATACTGGAAGCGATGTTGAAGGTCGGCACGCCCATGTTCATCAGGCGGGTCAGCGTCTGCGGAGCGTCATTGGTGTGCAGCGTGGATAGCACCATGTGGCCCGTCTGTGCGGCCTTGATGGCGATTTCCGCAGTTTCCAGATCGCGGATTTCACCGACCATGATGATGTCCGGATCCTGGCGCAGGAAGGCTTTCAGCGCGACCGGGAAGGTTAGCCCAGCCTTGTCGTCGACGTTGACCTGATTAATGCCGGCGAGATTGATTTCGGCCGGATCCTCGGCGGTTGAAATGTTGACGCCATCCTTGTTGAGGATGTTCAGGCAGGTGTAGAGCGACACTGTTTTGCCGGAGCCGGTTGGCCCGGTGACCAACACCATGCCGTAGGGCCGGTTGATGGCATCAAGCAGGGCGGCCTTTTGTTCCGGTTCATAACCCAGGGCTTCGATACCAAGCGTGGCCGAGGTCGGGTCAAGAATACGCAAAACGATCTTTTCACCCTGCAGCGTCGGCAGGGTGCTGACCCGGAAGTCGATGGCCCGGCTTTTGGATAACACTAGCTTCATCCGGCCGTCTTGTGGCACACGCTTTTCGGCGATGTTCAGACGTGAAATGACCTTGATCCGGGACGCAATCTTCTCTTTGATCGCCAGCGGCGGCGAGGCGACTTCACGAAGGATGCCGTCGACTCGGAAGCGAATGCGATACGACTTCTCGTAGGGTTCGAAGTGGATGTCGGAGGCGCCATCATTGATCGCGTCCAGCAACATTTTCTGGATGAACTTGACGACTGGCGCGTCATCGATATCCTGCCCAAGCGCCTCATCGGCCTTTTGGGTGTCTTCCTCGTTGAGGAAGTCGAGATTGATGTCGTCGTTGGTCAGATTTTTCAGGGTGTCCGCAGCGGACTCTGAAAATTTGGCCACCAGCGGCGCCAGTTTTGGGTGCTCTACGACGATCGGATCGACCGCGAGCCCAGTCTGGAAGCGGATTTCATCCAGCGCGCGCAGGTTGGTCGGGTCAGCAATGGCGACGGACAGGCGGTTGCCGCGCTTGTGCAGCGGGATGACCTTGTGCGTCGCGATCAGCTTGCGGTCGATGGCCTCTGTTGGAATCAGCCCCTCGTCCATGGCGGCGAGGTCAAGCAAGGGATAGCCGAAGGTTTCAGCGACGAAGCGGGCGATGTCGATCGCGCTCGCCTTGTTGCTGGCGATCAATTGCTCGATCAAAGAAATCTTGGCGCTTGCCGCATCGGCAATCAGCAACTCCGCCTCGGGCTCCTTGAGGCGGCCCGCCTGGACAAGCGCCCGGGCGAGGCCACTGAGAGGAGTATTTTGAGGGGATGCAGCCATCGAAGATAGGGTGAATGCCGTTTAGATCGTCTGATGATGCTACGCAGACGTTGTTTTGTAAAGGCTGGCCGGGCCGGATCCCGCGCCTGGTAGGCTAAGGAAGCTTGCCGGCTGCCACCATTCTGGATTTGAGGATGGCCGGGACGATCCAGATCAATTGATCATCGAATGTCGGCGTTGGCGCGTGGGCGACAAAAGTGGTGTTGGCATTTGCGTTTTCGGCTTCATCACCGCTGGCGCCGGCGATCTGGCTGCCATTGGGAAGCCACGCACCGCTTGGCCGGGCGCCATGGCTGACAATGACTGCGGGCAAGGCGGAGGCGGTATCGTAGCCGGCACCGGTAGCATCCTTGATGGCTGCGTTCCCCTGCGTGTCCAGTGTAAAGGACGCCAAGGCACCTGCCGGAACCGTCGCGGTGAACAGTGAATGGGCGTAATAGGTGAAGCGGTTGCCCCAAGGGTCGGACTCAGTCAGACCGAGCGTCGCCCAGGGGATGACCCCATGCTGCAACGTGCAGTTCTCTCGACCGGCATTACTGTCGGTATTGGCCAGGGTGCTGAGCGCAGGGCAGGGCAGGCGGCCGTTGGCCAGGGCGAACCCGATCACCGCCTCGCGGATGCTCTCTAACTGGCGTTGTGCTTCCTGAGTTGTGGCGCTTTCGCGTTGCGTGCCAAGACTGAGCATTAGCCCGCTGGCCAGCAGTCCGACGATCACCAGCACCACCGCTAGTTCGACCAGTGAAAAGCCCTTGCAGGCAAGCTTGGGCGAGTGCATTGGAGAGGGATTAATAAGCGAGTCGGTCATTGAAGGTGGCCGAAGGCGGGATATTTTCAAAATCGGAAATGGGAGTTTTGGCATAACCATCCCGCGAAGTGTGGGTGTTGCGACCTTCGAGATAACTGCGAGTTTCGCGCAACGAACGGTTTTGCAGGCCGCTGCCGGGATTGATTGCCGTTCCGGCTGCCAGTGTGACAGTTCGGTAGCTGCCTTGTCCATTCACGGTCAGGCGGCCTGTAGCCGGACGAATCCGGTCGCTGATCTGGTAGAAAACAAGCGTGTTCCAGGCGTGCGTTTGCCACCAGCTGTTGGCGCCGGTTGGGGGCGCCAGGATTTTGCAGGCATTGCCGAACCATACCGTCGGTACAACGCCTTGGGCGAGTCCGGTTTCCATTGTGGCTTCAAGGGTTTCGGCACGGCTGATCAGTGATGCCAGCAAGCTGCTCGCCTCGCCGAGCAGGCGGGTCGCCGTCGCTGCCTTGCCGGCATCCGAGGGGGCGGCCATGTGGCTTTCGAGTGCGGTGATCACACCGGTGTCGCCATCGAGTTTGGCCAGAAACTGACGAGCGGCCGTGTAGGCAGAGGTTGTGCTGTCACTCGTCGCGGTGACACCGCGGCGTGCCTGGCGGGCGACATCGGCACTTTGCTCTTTGGCGACTTCAGCCCAGTACGCCACTGCTTGTGCCGGTTCGCGCAGGCTGGCGCCCCCGCTGACGGTGGTGGGTGGAGTGCCACTTGCAGTCTGCAATTGCCTGCCGGCGGATGCAAGCGACTCCGAGGCGACGTTTTCGCCATTGGCAAGCAGCGCACTGCCGAGCGTTGTCAGCTGTGTCGCGGCGGTTTGGGCGCTGCTGGAGATGGCCGAGAGATCGGTGGCGTTGCGGGTGGTGGTAAGCGCCGTGTCGATACTGCCAAGTGCGCTGGTCCGCTGGAACTGCAAGCCAGGGGCGCCTGTTCTGAGACTATCGGTTAAGGCGCGCGCTTCTTCCAGAATGGGCAAAAGCTGATTGCGCGCCTGATCCAGCGTCAGTGTGCTCAAGGTGCTGAGTGCCAGCGTGATGCGCTGACTACGGTAAGAGAATTCGCCAGCCGCGATGTTGTAGCGACTGGCAATCGCGATGGCCAGCAGTGTGTTGTTTTGCACCCGAAGCGCTTCGCTACTGGCCAGTGACTGGCTGACCTTGATGGCGGAGCCTGGATCCTGTTTTGCCGCCAGGGCGTCGGCGGAGGCGGTGCTTGCCAAGGTGCTGGAGGCGGCTAAAGCGGCGGTAATTTCTGGATTGAGGGTGCTGCTAAAAGGCAGAAAGGCGTTTCGGAACAGGTTGTCCTGCTGCAAAAGCAGGTTGAAGGTGCTTGCCGATGGCGTGTTGGTGGCATTGAGGATGCGCGTGCCCAGCAGCAGGTTTTCCTGCTTGCCAGCCATCACGAACAGGTCCAGTCCGCTATCGGCCAGTGCTTGCTGAAGCGATGCCAAAGTCACCAACTTACCTGGAATCTGCGCGATCACCGCTGCAAAGCCACTGCTGAATGCCGAGCTGCTGGCAGTTGCTGTCCGCAACTGGGTGTCGAGGGCATCGAAAGCCGTTTGGGTCTCTGAAGCGCGCGTATTCAGATTGAGCGCCGCAATATACAGGCTATCGAAAAAGGCGCGGGCGTACGCAGCCTGGCTTTGCAGGGTTTGCAGGGCAGTGAGTTGTTCGCCTGCGGTCGACGCTGATTCCAGGCTAATTTTGCTTGCCTTGAGGTCGGCGATCGAGCGCTTCAAAACCTCGTCCGGGTTGCCGGGTTGGGTATTGGGTACCTGGCCGAAGAGGCTTCCCGCTGTGCCTTTGAATCTTTCAACAGCCAGAGGTGCCGGCCACGGGTAGGTCTGCGTGGTGTTTTGTGCACTGGTGGCGTGTTGCTCGAGACAATTGTTCACCTCGCGGGCGATTCGTCGCTCGACGGCTGCCATCAGTTCGCGTCGCGTGATGGGCGTAATGATGTCATTGTCGTCGGGTGCGTCGCTGCTGCCGCGATAGAAATAGTCATCGCCGTCGGCGTTGCGCGTGTCGAGCGCGCCGCGCGGCGCGATGATCAGGGCAACGATCTCGTTGCTCGGCTGACCGGCGGCGACATCAAGGCGCAAACTGGTGGCTGTGTCGCTATTCAGTGGAGGGGTGCTGCGGTCACCCCCGAACAAGGGCGACAAGACATACCGGAAACTACCGCCATAGCCATCGCCGGATTCCTGAAGGTCGAGCGTGCGCCATGGCAGGCCGCCCGCGTAGCTGTCGCAATCGTCTCGGGTCAGCAGCGGGGAGACGCCATCGCCGATGAGATCCGGGCAGGGAAGCCGTCCCGGTCGATTGGCATCGATGACTGCGTAAGCAATCAGCGCCTCCTTTGCCTTGGCCATCGCCAGGTTGAGTTCGCCTTCACGGCTGTAGCGGGATGGCAGCAGATTGCTGCTGCGATAGTAAGCGTAGCTGCCGGTGAGCAGAACGATCACCAGCAAGAGCCAGAGGGCGACCCCGCGTTGCCGACGCGGTGGCGGTGTGCGATTCATCGGCTGCCGGGTTGAATGACGATGCGTCCGCCTCGCAGCAGGGTTTCCTGTTCGCCGGTCGCCGGGTGGTAGGTGTCGCCGACCGCCAGGCGCGGCGTGCTGGAGGCTTCGTTCATTTCGCCATTGATCCAGCGCGTCGCACGGCCGTTGCTGCGCCGGATTTCGCCGTTGATGGTCAGGCTGCTTTCGCCGTTTTGCCCGGACGGCAATAGGGTCGGGTTCTGCAGGCGCTGGCGGTCGAGCTGGGCGCGCTGCTGGGGGGTGGTGAATAGCCGGCCAATGCCGTCAGCACGGGATTGAGCCAAGGCTGTGGGGGTGCCGACCAGGATGAGCAGCAAGGTCACGATGCCCACTTTCATGTTCAGCCCCCCTTCCCTTTGGCCTGGCGCAGCGTTATCCACTGCAGATCGCACTCTGCCGTCAGCAGTGCGACAGCTTCGCCGGGCAGCGCGTTGCCGGCGCCGGGCGCCAGGCGGCAGGCGCGGATGACGATCATGGCGCGCGCTTCGCGCTGCAGGCGGCCGAGAAAGCGCAGCAGATCCTCTTCGTGCAGCAGGCGCAATTTGATTTGCATCGGGCTCGCAAACCAGGCGAATGGTGCGCCCTCGGTTTTGTCGAGCGCACTTTGGGCGCCAAACTCGTAACTCATGCCGGGAATCAGCAATTCCTGTTGCAAGGCCCGCAATTGCTCAGTCCATTCCAGGCGCCGCTCCTCGCCGGTGATGCCTGCCTGCTGCAGGGTCAGAAAGGCCTGCGTCCGGGATTTGATGTCCTCCTCTTCCGTCCGCACCTGGCGCAGGCGCTGCTCGATCTGCTGGCGGGCCTGTTCGGCAGTCTGCCGCGCCTGTGCTGCCTGACGCAGTTCTTGGTGACTGTACAGGCCGATGCCTACGGCGAGCACCAACATCGCCAGCGCCCAGCCAAGCGGGGCGCGCAGCTGAACGAAATCCTTGCGTTCAAGCTTCATGGCGCATGGCTCCGCTGGATTTCCAGAACAAAGGCGCGTGGCACGGCCGACTCCTGTTCGTTGTCGCCACCGCGCAGGGGTTGGCTGGATTCGAGCTCGACCGGTGCCTTGATGACATTGATTGTCACCGCCGGGTTGTCGCGCAGCAACACTAGGAACTGGTCAAAGCCGACCAGAAGCTGGCGGGTGGTGCTACCCGGGGGCGGGACGATGTTGCCGCGAACGGTGGTGATTTCGGTAGCCCCCGTGGATGTGCCGCCTGCGGTCAACCCGGAATTCGGGCCAATTTTCCAGTCCAGTCCGGTGAGTTGAATGGTCGGCGCGGCAGCCAATGCCTGGCCGAGATGGCGATAGGCGTCAGCGGGTAAGGTCTGTTGGCTGCGCAGCTGCCGGTAACGGTCGGTGAGTGTGCGCAAGCTGTCGTTATCGACGCCGATCTGCGGGAAGGTGGCGGTAATCTCGCGGTAGCGTGCTGCAAGGTCGGCTTCAATCGTCTGCTGTTGAACCGCCTCAGCTCGGAGTTGATGGGCGTCGTAGAGCTGCTTGGCTGCAAGCAGCCCGCCGCCCAGCAGTGTCACCAGGCCGCCTGCCAGCAGGAGATAACGCAGCCGCGACAGGTCGTGGTCATGGCGATGGATGCTGCTGGCAAACTGCTGCGAGGGTGGATTGGTCGCCAGCAGGTGCAGGAACAGCGCTTCGCAACGGCTGTCTTCCGGCGTCAGTTGCAGCTTGAGCTGACGGGCTGCCTCCGTGTTGTCGAGCAATGTGAAGTCAAGGCGACCATCCGCCGGACATGCCTTCTCGATCGCGGGCAGCGCCGACGGGTGGGCGACGATGACCACTGGCACGCTGTCGTCACGGCCAATGTGGCGCTGGCCGATCAGGTACTGGTGTAGCTTGCCGGATTCGGCGGCAAAACTGCTGGCGATGCCGGCGATGCCGCTGTCGGGCAGCGGTGCCATCCGAGAGAACAGCGCCTTGCCGTTGACCACAAAGCTCTCGCGAATCGAGTGATCCTGCAGGGTGAGCAGCAGGCAGCGTTCGTGAGTAACCGCCAACTTTTTGAGCAGGCGGCCACCGAGTTGCGCGACGGTGTAGATGCCCTTGAGCGGCGCACCGGCTTGGGCGAGGCGGCTTAGCCAGGGCTCGAAATGCGCCGGATCGGTCAGTGCGCAAAGCAGCACGCGCTCGTTTTTGCGTTTGGTCTTCTCGAATCCGAGCGAGGCCGAGGTGGCCAGCGGTGTGCCCAGGAAGTGCTGGCCGATTTTGCGCGTGATCAGCGTCTCGCGGTCCTTGCCCTGCAGGAAAGGAATCGTCTCGATGACGTGGCCTTCCTCGGCGACGTTGGCCAGCAGCGAGAAATGACTGTGGCGGTGACTGGCGACGTAGCTGGCGAAGGCACTGCGGCCGCTATCGTCATTGTCGAACACCCCCTCCGGCGTCAGCTTGCCGGCCTGCCAGACGTAGGCGCTGAGCCGATGGGTATTGAGGTAGAGCAGGCGCCGGCTGATCATGTCTTGATCTTGCTGATGACGTCGTAGATCGGGCCGATTACCGAGAGCATGATCCAGCCGAGCAGTGCGCCCATGAACAGCGTCAGCATCGGCTCGATCAGTGACTGCGCCTTGCCGACCGACTCCTTGACATCACGACTGTAGAAATAGCTGACGTTGAGCAGGGCACGGTCGAGGGCGCCGGTGTTTTCGCCGACCCGCAACATGCGGACGACCAGTGGCGGGAAAAGCCCGGTTTCCTGGAAGGCGCCGGCGACGTTGCGGCCTTCGCGGATTGATTGCTCGACGCGCTGCAGGCCGCTGCGGATGACCCGGTTGCCGACGATGTGCTGGGTCGTGCGGATTGATTCCAGCACCGGAATGCCCGCCGCGTAGAGCATGGCGAAGGTGCTGGCGAAGCGGGAGAGGATGATTTTCTTCAGGATGGGGCCAACTACCGGCACCCGCAGTTTCAGCCCGTCGAAGCGCTGTCGAGCCAGCGGGTTGCTCTGCAACGTCAGTTGAACAATCACCGCGATCACGACAGGGATGAGCAGGAGGATGTACCAGTATGCGACCAGCGAGTCCGAGACGAAAAACAGCAGTTGCGTATGCGGCGGCAGGGCCTGGCCCATGTTGCGGACGAAGAGCTTGAGCTGCGGCACCATGTAGATCATCAGGAATACCGTTGCCGCCGAGACCACGGTGGCAACGAAAGCCGGATACATCAGGAGCTTTTTGGTGTGGGAGGCCAGCTCATCTTCCCATTTCAGCGATTTGCTCAGCCCGGCAAGCACCTCCGGCAGATTACCGCTCGACTCGCCAGCTTTGATCAGGTTGATGAATACCTGACTGAATACTTCAGGGTGGCCGGCCAATGCCTGCGAAAAGGTCTGGCCGCCTTCGATGCCCTCGATCAAGCCGGCCATCACTTCACGAAACCGCGGGTGCTCCAGCGAGTCGCGCAGGTCGACCAGGCCTTCAAGCACGGGAACGCCGGCACGGGTCAGCTGTTCGAGGTGAAAGCAGAAGTTGATCAGTTCCGGGCGCGGGATTTTCTGGGCGCCAAACAACTTGCGCTGCTGCACCGGCTGGCCGGTGACGAGATCCAGCTCCATGCGCTTCAGGCGCATTTCCAGGTCGACCAGGTTCAGGGCATCGAGGCGGCCGTATGTCATCCGGCCTTCCGCACTCACCGCCTTGTAGTCGAAAAGCATGGCTACATCCGGTCGGTGAGGTCGACGACGCGGGAGAGCTCCTCCAGCGACGTGATGCCGCTCATCACCCGCCGCAGGCCGTCGTCGGCCAGTGTCGTGAAGCCCTGTAACAGCGCGCGGTTGCGGATTTCATGGGTGGTTGCGCGGCGGGCGATGAGTTCATCGATGCCGTTGTCGATGCGCAGCAGTTCCATGATCGCCAGGCGGCCGCGATAGCCCTGGAAATCACACATCTCGCAGCCGGCGGCGCGGTAGAGGATCGGGCGCTGCTCGCCGGCGGCATAGTCGCCAAGCAGGCGAATCTCATGCGCTTCTGCGTGATACGGCGACTTGCAGTGTTCGCACAGGCGGCGGATCAGGCGCTGGGCGATGATGCCGATGATGTTGCCGGTCATGATGTCGGGCAACACACCGATATCAAGCAGCCGCGGTACGGCGCCGATCGCCGAGTTGGTGTGCAGGGTCGAGTACACCTGATGGCCGGTCATCGCGGCGCGAAAGGCCATTTCGGCCGTTTCCGTATCGCGGATTTCGCCGACGAGGATGACGTCCGGATCCTGACGCATCATCGAGCGGATGCCGTTGGCGAAATCGAGCTTGGCCGCCTCCGCCACCGAGGTCTGACGGACCAGTGCCATCGGGTATTCGACGGGGTCTTCGAGGGTCATGATGTGAATGCCCTCGTTGTTGATGTGATTCAGCACCGAATACAGCGTTGTCGTCTTGCCGCTGCCGGTCGGGCCGGTCATCAGGATGATGCCCTCCGGTCGCGAAATCATCAGCTTGAGCTGGTGCAGGTGCTCTTCGGCCAGGCCCAGGCTTTCCAGCGGCACAATGCCCTTCTGCCGGTCCAGAATGCGCAGGACAATATTTTCGCCGTGGATGGTCGGCTGGCTGGCGACGCGGAAATCGATGGGCCGCCCCGAGACCGTCAGGCTGATGCGTCCATCCTGAGGGGCACGCATTTCTGCGATATTCATGCCCGACAGCACCTTGATGCGCACCGTCATCGCCGGCCAGTAGGATTTGTGCAGGGCGCGGATCTGCCGCAGCATGCCGTCGATCCGGTAACGGATACGCAGAAAGTTGGCTTCCGGCTCGAAATGGATATCGGAGGCTTCGTGCTTGACGGCGTCGGTGAGGATCGAATCAATCAGCCGGACGACCGGTTGACTGTATTCGTCATCCGTTGCCGACAGGCTCTTCCAGTCGATTTCGCCGGTTTCGATTTCGTGCAGGATGCCGTCGATCGACAGTTCGTAGCCGTAATACTGGTCGATGGCGCGGTCGATTTCCGACTCGCCGGCGAGCAGCGTTTCGATTTCGGTCCCTTCTTCGAGCAGCGCACGGACGCGGTCGAGGCCGACGATATCATTGACGTCCGAAATCGCCAGCGTTAGCCGGCGGTTGGGTTCATCGTAGTCGAGCGGCAGCAGGTGATAGCGCATCGCCAGATCGCGCGGCACCCGCTTCAGCGCCTGCGGGTCGACCACTGCATGGCCGAGGTCGATGCTCTGCTTGCCAAGACTTTCCGACAGCGCTTGACGCAGTGTTGCCTCGGTGACGAAGCCCAGCGAGACCAGCAATTTGCCGATTGGCTGGTTTTGCTTCATCTGCTCGAGCAGGGCGATCCGCAACTGGTCTTCCGAGAGGATGCCTTCGGAAATCAGGATTTGCCCGAGCGGGCGGCGTTGCAGGACGGAGGTGCTCATCGTAGCTGGCCTGCGCTTACGGGATCGTCGCCTGCAACTCGCCGAGGCGCTTGCGGACCTGTTCCCGGTCAAAGGCGGCGGGACGTTTGTCCGCGGCCTCGAGTGCCAGACGATAGTGCTGGCCGGCCAGTCGAGGCTGGCGTACCTGATCGAGGCTGACTGCGAGGTTGAACAGGTAATCCGGATTGTCACCATCTGCGGCAACCGCGTTGAAGTAGGCCTGCTGTGCTTCCGGCCAGCGGCGCTGGCGGGCATACAGATTGCCGAGGGCGAAATTGAGCGGCGCCGATTCCGGTTGGGCGCCGAGCAAGCCTTTCAGTCGGCTTTCCGTGGTGCTCGGGTCGCTGGTGGCTGGCGCGCCACCCAGTACAGCAGCTTGAGCGGCCGGGTCATTGGGGTTGGCGACCAGGGCGCGTTGCTGCAACTGCTCTGCGTCGGCGCTGCGCCCCTGGCGGTGGGCGATGGCGGCCAGTGCCAGCAACGCATCGGTATTGTTCGGGTCGCGCCGCAGGCTTTGTTCGTAGTCGGCGCGGGCCTGGTCGAGTTCGCCGCGCTGCAGGCCGGCGTGGCCGCGCAGCAGGGCACTGTCGGCTTCCGGCGGGGTCTTGGCGAGGCGGATCGCCGGGGTGGCGTTGTCTTCCGGCGTGCCGCGGGGTGCTCGTGGCGGGCTGGCAAATGTTTGGGGTGCAGAAAAACCAGCCTCGGGTGCTGCTGCGGTCGACGCGGAATTTGTGCCAAAAACGGGAGCCGGCGCGAGTGGTAAGGCGGGTAGCGAGGCACTTGAGGGCGGTGGCGCAAATTGGGGTGCCGGCGGAGTCGGCGTCGGTGCCGTTTGAGCGGCCCCCGAAGTGCCTGCTGCGGCGACCGGTGTCGAGGAAACGGCGAGCGAGCCGCGGTTCATCGCATTCAATTCGTAAAACACATAGCCGCCGATGCCGACCGCGGCGATGCCCAGAGTGCCCAAGGCCAGCCATAGCGATTTGCGGCTGTTCTGAACCGGAGGCTGCTTGACGACGAAGGCATTGCGCACCGACTCACGCTCGCGATGCTCCTCTGGCTTCTCGTGCCGGGTGGTCGGCGGTAGGGTTGCGGCGGGTGGCGGTGGGGCCGTTCGGGCGGGTGGCGGATCCAGCAGGCGCACATCGGCAAGGTCGGCTTCCAGCGACTCGAGGTGGCTCGCCAGGTCGGGTAGCGGCTTGTTGGCGGTTCGTGGTGCCTCACTACCCAGTGGCTCCAGGCTGAGCCCGCTGTCCGTCGTTCCCTGCGGTCGCCCGGCGACCTGCCTTGCGGCATCCTGCTTGCTCGATTCAGCCCGCTTCAGGGCGTCCATTAACAGGCTCATGCAGTGTTCTCAGCGGCCAGGATCAACCATGAACGGGCGGGCTTCGCTCGGGGCGGTGAAAAAATTGCCGTCCGGTAGGTAGCCGCGCATATTGGCGTAATCGCCATCCAGGCTGGCGTCGCGGATGACGACCGGACGCAGGAAAATGACCAGTTCGGTTTTTTGGGCAAGGTTGTTGCGACTATTGACCAGTTCGCCGGCAATGGGAATCTGCCCCGCAATCGGGATGCGCTGGTTCTGATAGTTGATGCGGTCTTCCATTAGGCCGCCGAGGATGGCCATGTTGCCGCTTGGGACGCGCATTACCGACTCGATTTCACGGGTCCGGATCTGTGGCACAAGGTTGGCGATGGTCAGGTCAGGGTTCGGATCGCGAACCATTGCGGCAACGCTGGTAATGCTCGGACGGACATTGAGCGTAATCAGATCCTCGCCACTGATTTGCGGCGTGACGCTCAACACCAGGCCGACACTGACCGTCTGCGGCGTGGTGGTGAAGGCCTTGGGCGGTGTCACACCTGCCACCGTGGTGGCGCCAATCTCAGACTTGACGTTGAAATAAACGATGTTTTCAACGACCTTGAGCAGTGCCGTCTGGTTGTTGAGCACTGACAGTCTGGGGCTGGACAGCACCTTGGTGGTGCCAAAGGTTTCCAGGAGGTTGATCAGGGCGCTGGGGTTGTCGGCCTTGTCGTAGCTGAGATTGGCGGCGCCGTTGAGTTGCCGGCCAATAATTTTGACGACACCGCCACTGCTCAGTTGTGTCCAGTCGATGCCCTGTTCGTAGCCATCCTTCAAGGCAACCTCGACGATGGTGGCTTCGATCAGTACCTGGCGTTTGGCGGAGTTGACCACACGGTCGAGGAATTCCTGGATGCGGTCGTGCTGGCGTTGTGTGGCGCGGACAGTGACGACGCCGCTTTCGGCATTCATTATGACCGAGGCTGCTTCCCGGAAGGTGCTACGCCGCACGATGGCGTTGCCGACTGCCTGACTGCTTGAGCCAGGGGCCGGGTTGGCCTGCAGTGCATTGGCCACAGATTGGGCGGCGCGTGCGCCTGTTCCCTGCGGCAGCGCCGCGGCACCGGTGGCTGTCTGGGCGCTGGTTTGTTCGACGACGGTCTCGCTTGATCCCTCGGGCAGGATTTTGTCGGTCTCGCGCAGGATGTCCTTGATATTCTTTTCCAGCGAATCCCAGAACTGGTTGCGCGAGGTGTTCTCGATGCGGGTGTTGGAAACGTTGCCAGCGCTGCCGGTGGTCGCCGGTGCGGCCGTGCCACCTGCCGCGCCCGGGGTGGCTGAACTGGTGGCAATCTGGGTGTTGGTGGAGACCGTGCCCGTGACATTGCGTGCCATGTTCACGTAATCCACCTTGTAGTGCTTTAGGAAAGGTGAATCCGGCATGACGGCGAGGTTCGGGCCGTCCAGTTCGTGGCGCATGTCCACCTGCTTGGCGATGCGGGTCAGCAGTTGCGGCAGGGTCTGGTCGATGGCGTTGAGCGTGACGCTGCCGGTGATACCCGGGTGAATGTCGACATTGACCTTGGCATCCCGGGCGAGGGCGAACAGCAGGTCGCGGACCGGAACGTTATTCACCACGACGCTGTAGGTCTCTGCCTTGGGCGCCGGTTTGGGTTTGGGCAGCGCCAGCGTTTGCTGGACCGGTGCCGGAATGTTGCCGGCCGTTGGCTTTGACGCTGTCTCGGCGTTGATGTGGCCCTTCAACGGCTCGCGCGGCGTCGGTGCGGCGCAGGCGCCCAGCAGCAGGGTCAGGGTGATCGCGCAGAGAGAGCCGATTCTCATCGGGGAGGCCTTGTGGTTGCAGTCAGAACGTGGATACCTGGATTTTGATGGTAGCACGTGAATTAATTCCTTGTCTTAGCCACCATCCACGCGCTAGCGCAGACGAACGACCTGGCGCGGGAAGGGCTGGGCGGCCTTGATTGATTCCGGCATTGCCAGCATCGCGCTGACCGCCGCTTCGCGCGTCGGAAACTCGCCGTAGATGATGCCGATGCGGTCGCGGCCGGAGAGCGCGGAGCGATAAACCCGGATCAGTGCCGGGTCGAGTGCCTGAGTGGCGCGAGCGAGGAATCCTTCGATTTGGCCGGTCTGTTGGGCGTCGGTGGCCAGCAACTGGATGAAATAATGGGTACGGGGGGCTTCCGCGATCCAGGCATCGAACTGCTGCAGGTGCTGGCGCGTCAGTGTCCCCAAGCGGATACGGTCGCTCGCATCCTGAAGCAGTTGTGCAGCAGGGGCAACCGCGGGTGGCGGATTGTCGACGGCTTTGGCGACCGGCGTGGTCGTCGCAGCGGCCGTTAGGGGGCCTGTGACTGGGGCGCTATCTCGTGATGGTAACAACAGCCAGATGCTGCCCATGATGAGAGCAATGCTTGCTGCGCCGGCGGCGCCCCAGGCGAACGCCTGCAATGCCGGGCGCGGTCTGGTCGTTGCTGCGGTCAACGGTGAAAAATGCGCATCACGGACGGCAAGGTCGACTTCGGCAAGGTCGACACGATGGCTGTTCTGGGAAAAGGCCGCCAGCAGCGCCTTGTCGGCGAGAATGTTGATTCGGCGCGACAGCCCTTCCGAGATGCGGGCGATTTTTTCGATGGCTGCCGGGGTGAAGGGCGTCGGGCCCCGGTAGCCCGCAGCGCGCAACCGAAAATCCAGATATGCGGCGACGTCATCCGGGGTCAGGGGCGTCAGGTTGAAATGCTGGGTGATGCGCTCGCGTAACTGCCGCATGTCCTTGGCGGCCAGTCTTTCGTCCAGTTCCGGCTGCGCGAACAGGGCGATCTGCAGGAGTTTGGCGGCCTTGGTTTCGAGATTCGACAGCAGGCGGATTTCTTCCAGCGACTCCGCGGGCATCGCATGCGCCTCGTCAATCAGCAGCACCACGCGTTGCCCCTGCGCATGGCGGGCGATCAGCGCGTCCTGCAGGGCGCGGGTCAATGAATGAGTCGCCTTGCCTTCGGCGGGAATACCCAGTTCGTCGGCAATGGCGCCAAGAATCTCGTGGCGCGACAGCGAGGGATTGGCGAGATAGAGTGTTTCGACCTCGTCCGGCAGGCGCTCAAGCAGCATGCGGCAGAGCATGGTCTTGCCGCTGCCGACTTCGCCGGTCACCTTGACGATGCCCTCGTCCTGGGTGATGGCGTAGATCAGTGCGTCGAGCGTCGGCCCGCGTTGGGCGCCGGCATAGAAAAAATCGGTGTGCGGCGTGATCCGGAAGGCCGGTTCGCGCAGGCCGAAATGTTCAAGGTAAAGACTCATCGCCGTTGCCAGCTTTCCATGCGGTTGTACAGGGTCGTGCGATTGATGCCGAGGCGGCGGGCTGCCAGACTCATCCGGCCGCCGCTCAGTTCGATGGCGGCTTCGATGTAGCCGCGCTCCCACAGTGCCAGGGTGGTATCCAGATTGATTTCGCCGCCGTCTTCGAGGTGCTTGCGCGCCGAGGCACGAATCTGCTCCAGATCGCTAAGCGCCAGGCCACTGATGGGGGATGGTTCGGCCACGGGGGCGTCTGTGATGTCGAACTCGTCACTCAATTGAGCCAGGGTGATCGCCTCGCCGGCATGGCGGGCGGTGAGCCGGATGACGATGTTGCGCAGTTCGCGGACGTTGCCGGGGAAACCATAAGCCAGCCAGGCGGCTTCGGCTTCCGGTGTCAGGCAGAAAGGTGCAACACCCGCCTGGTTAGCGTAGCGTTGCCGGAAGTAGTCCAGCAACAGGCAGCGATCCTCTCCGGTTTCACGGACAGGGGGTACGGCGACGGTGAATACCGACAGGCGGTGATAGAGGTCGGCGCGGAAGCGCCCCAGCCTGACTTCCTGGCGCAGGTCCCGGTTGGTAGCGGCGATGATGCGCGCCTGCGAGCGTCGGGTCTGGGTTTCACCTACCCGCTGAAACTCACCATTTTCCAGCACACGGAGCAGCTTGGGTTGCAGGTCGAGCGGCAGTTCGCCGATCTCGTCGAGAAACAGCGTACCGCCGTCGGCGTCCTCAAAATAGCCGGCCTTGGCGGCCACAGCGCCGGTAAATGCGCCTCGGGCGTAGCCGAACAGGGTTGGCTCGAGCAATGTGGGCGAGATCGCAGCGCAGTTGAGCGCGAGGAATGGGGCATCACGGCGCCGGGTTTGCTGGTGCAGGTGGACGCTGGCGACGATGTCCTTGCCGGTACCGGATTCGCCCTCGATCAGTACCGGAAACGAGAGGTCGGCATATTGAGCCAGTTGCAGCTTTAGGCGCTGCATGGGCGGGCTGTCACCGAGCAGGCCATCGGGTAAATTGGATTCGCTCGGGGTTGCATAATTCAGTGCCTGATCAAAGAGGGCGCCCAATTTGCCGGGGTCGCAGGGCTTGCCGACAAACTCGACGGCACCGAGTGTGCGGGCGTGACGGGCATTTTCCTCGTCGCTCTGGCCGGAAAGGACAATGATGCGAATGCCCGGGGCGTGGGCGATGAGATCGCCAATCAGGGCAAAGCCCTCTTCCGGCCGATGCGGCAGCGGTGGCAGGCCGAGGTCGACCAGGGCCAGTGCGGGCGCCTGGCGTAACTGTTGCAGCAAGGCGATGGCCTGCGGGCGCGTCGGGCTGGTCAGGACGTCGAAACGTGCCGAAAAGGCGAAGCTCAGCGTCTCGCAGATCAGCGGGTCATCATCGACAATCAGTAGCAGCGGTTTCGCAACAGGCAATTTTTCACATTCCAAATGAAAAAATTTCCCGGATTATAGTCCGCGGACGGGCATCGACCATTCGTCATCTCTGATAAAATCGTGGTGTTTTTTTGCCTCGGAAAGCCATTTTTGTCCAGCGACATCCTGGTCGACATCGAAGACCTGCACTTCAGCTATGACGGGCGTCCCGTCCTGCAGGGGATCAACATGAAGATCCCCCGCGGGAAGGTGGTCGCCATCATGGGCGGGTCCGGCTGCGGCAAAACTACGCTGCTGCGCTGTATCGGCGGCCAGTTGCGGCCGACCGGCGGACGGGTACGTCTGGAAAAGCATCAAGTTTGCGAAATGAGCGAAAGCGAGTTGTATCGCTTGCGCCGCAAGATGGGCATGCTCTTTCAGTTCGGGGCGCTGTTCACCGACATGAATGTCTTCGAGAACGTGGCCTTTCCCATGCGCGAGCACACCGATCTCGGCGACGAAATGATCCGCGATCTGGTGCTGATGAAGCTGGAAGCGGTCGGCCTGCGCGGGGCGCATCGGCTGATGCCGGCCGAACTTTCCGGTGGCATGGCCCGGCGAGTCGCACTGGCGCGTGCCGTGGCGCTTGATCCGATGCTGGTGATGTACGACGAACCATTCACCGGTCTTGATCCGATCGCCTTGGGGGTCATCGGTCAGTTGATCCGCAAGCAGAACGATGCACTGGGCGCGACCTCGATCATGGTTACCCACGATATTCACGAGTCGCTGCTGATCGTCGATTACATCTATTTCATGAACGGCGGCCGTGTCGTGGCCGAAGGGACGCCGGACGAGATTCGTGCTTCCAAGGATCCGCTCGTCCATCAGTTTGTTTATGCCGAGGCCGATGGCCCGGTCCGTTTCGATTATCCGGCGCCGCCGCCGGCGGCTGAATTCCTGAACCGGGGGGTGCATGCCTGATCTGCTGTCGCCCTTCCGCAAGCTCGGGCACGCGACTGTCGAGCGCATCTGGCGTCTCGGTTTTGCGGCGCGCTTCCTGTTTGCCATTCTGATGCACTCCGGCTCGTCTTTCCGCCGTCTGCATCTGACGCTGCGGGAAATCTATTTTTCTGGCGTGCTGTCGCTGCTGATCATTCTTGTTTCGGGGCTGTTTGTCGGCCTGGTGCTCGGCCTTCAGGGCTACGAAACCCTGCAGCGTTACGGCTCGACCGAGGCGCTGGGCATTCTCGTTGCACTTTCCCTGACGCGCGAGCTTGGGCCAGTTGTCGCCGGGTTGCTCTTTGCGTCACGCGCTGGCTCTTCAGTAACGGCGGAGATCGGCCTGATGAAGGCCACCGAACAACTGAAGGCGATGGACATGATGGCGGTGAATCCGATCGCCCGCGTTGTCGCGCCCCGCTTCTGGGGTGGTGTCATCTCCATGCCGCTGCTGGCAGCGATGTTTTCGGCGATGGGCGTATTGGGCGGCTGGCTGATCGGTGTCGTCTTCATCGGCGTCGATGATGGTGCGTTCTGGTCGCAAATGCAGGCGGGTGTCGATTTCCGCTACGACATCTGGAACGGCATCATCAAGAGTATCGTTTTCGGTTTTGCTGTCTCGTTGATCGCTGTTTTCGAAGGTTTTGACTCGGTGCCGACCGCCGAAGGCGTGTCGCGGGCGATCACCCGCACGGTTGTCACCTCTGCCATGGCCATTCTGGCCCTGGATTTCATTCTGACCTCGTTCATGTTCCGGGGAACATCATGAACCGCTCCATCATCGACCTCTGGGTCGGCTTTTTCGTGGCCCTCGGTATCGCCGCCGTGCTCTTCCTGGCGCTGAAAGTCGGCAACCTTTCGTCCGGTCATTTGTCGAAAACCTATGTGCTGCAGGCCAAGTTCGACAACATCGGCGGCCTCAAGGTGCGCGGGCCAGTTAAGAGTGCCGGCGTGCTCGTTGGTCGCATTGCTGACATCCGTTTCGATCCGCAGACCTATGAGGCCGTGGTGACGATGAATGTCGATGGCCGCTATCGTTTCCCGAAGGACACGTTTGCATCAATCTACACGGCAGGCTTGCTGGGTGAACAGTATGTCGGCTTCGATGTCGGCGGCGATGAGAAAATGCTCCAGCCTGGTGATACGATTGCCAAAACCCAATCGGCCGTGGTTCTCGAAAAGCTGATCAGTCAGTTCCTGTTCAGCAAGGCTGCCGACGGACAGGACAGTAAATGACACGCCCCTTCAGATCGCTTTTTTCCGGAATTGCCCGGCGCGCCCTGCCGCTGGTCGGCGCCTGCCTGCTGACGACGGCTGCGCAGGCCAACGATAACCCGCACGACCCCTACGAGGGCTTTAATCGGGCGATGTTCACCGTTCATGAGGGACTGGACAAAGTGATCGTCAAGCCGGTCGCTCAGGTCTATGACGTTGGTGTACCGCTGCCGGCCAAGGCGGGCGTCGGTAATTTCTTCGATAACATCCTCGATGTCCGCAATGCCCTCAACAGCCTGCTGCAGGGTAAGCCGGGCGATGCCGCATCCGATGTCGGCCGGCTGCTGGTTAATTCGACGATTGGTATTTTTGGGCTCTTTGATGTGGCCAGTGAGTTGGGCCTCGAGCGCCATGAAGAGGATTTTGGTCAGACGCTGGCGGTCTGGGGTTATCGCGACAGCGCCTATCTCTTCTGGCCCTTGATTGGGCCGCGGACGGTGCGCGATACGGGCGGCTGGCTGGTTGATATCAATACGGACCCGACCCGGGGAACGACCCGGAAATCGGTCGCTGTGCGCAATTCCTTGCTGGCTGTACGTCTTGTCGATGTCCGTGCCAGCCTGTTGCCGGCCGACAAGGTGGCCGAAGAGGCGGCGCTGGATAAATACGCTTACGTGCGCGATGCTTACCTGCAGCGTCGTCGCAACCAGATTTATGATGGCCGCCCGCCGCGGCTGGATGATTGATTAGTCCCGGAAGAAAAGATGAAAAAGCTGTTTGCCCTGTTTCTGGCCTTGTTCGTGTCGGCTACTGTGGTTGCCGAGGAGGCGCCGGATGTCCTCGTACAGCGCGTGACCGAGGAGGTCCTCGACATCGTGCGTAAGGATAAGGACATCCAGAACGGCCACACGCAGAAGGTCATGGAGTTGGTCGACAAGAAAGTGCTGCCGAATTTCAACTTCACGCGGATGACCGCGCTGGCTCTGGGCAAGGAATGGCGCAAGGCATCGCCGCAGCAACAGCAGCAACTGACAGCCGAGTTCCGTACCTTGCTGGTGCGTACCTATTCGAACGCACTGACCAGCTACAAGAACCAGAAAATCATCTACAAGCCTTTCAAGATGGCGCCGGCCGAAGTTGATGTGCTGGTTCGGACTGAGGTCCAGCAGCCGGGCAGCAAGCCGGTGCAGCTCGACTATAGCCTGGAAAAGGTCGATGGCGGCTGGAAGGTTTACGATGTGGTCGTCGCCGGTATCAGCCTGGTGACCAATTATCGCGACCAGTTCAGTCAGGAAGTCCGCAATGGCGGTATCGACGGCCTGATTGCAGCCATCGCCGCCAAGAACAAGTCGCTTGAAAGCGCCGCCAAGGCCGAAAAGAAATGATCGTCAACGAGGCCGGGCGCCTCGTCATCACCGTGCCCATGGTCATGGACAATGCGCGCGGCCTGCTTGATGCCGGTCGCCAGTTGTTGCAGCCCCGCGCGCAGGTCTTTGATTTCTCGCGCGTCGCTGTCGCCGACTCGTCTGCGGTGGCGGTCATGCTCGGCTGGCTGCGTGCTGCTGATCAGTCACGGTCAACCCTGACTTTTGCCGAAATTCCGCCTGGGGTGCGTTCGCTCGCCGAGTTGTACGGCGTCACCGACCTGCTGCCGCTCGTCTGAGCGGATTTCGTCATGACCCCTGCCGTTTCGATTGTCGACGTTGTCAAGCATTTCGGTTCGCTGAAAGCGCTGGATGGCGTTTCTCTGAACATCGAACAGGGCGAATTTTTCGGTCTGCTTGGGCAGAACGGCGCAGGCAAGACGACACTGATTTCCTCGCTGGCTGGCCTGGTACGGCCGGATGCGGGGCGTCTCAGCGTGCTGGGGTACGACGTTATCGCTGATTTCCGTGAGGCACGCCGTCGTCTTGGTGTGGTGCCGCAGGAACTGGTTTTTGATCCGTTTTTCAATGTTCGCGAAACCCTGCGCATCCAGTCCGGCTATTTTGGCATTCGCAAGAACGACGACTGGATCGACGAGATCCTCGAAAACCTTGATTTGACCAGCAAGGCCAACGTCAACATGCGCCGACTGTCCGGCGGCATGAAGCGTCGCGTGCTGGTGGCGCAGGCGCTGGTGCACAAGCCGCCGGTGATCGTGCTTGATGAACCGACTGCCGGCGTCGATGTCGAGCTGCGTCAGGGCTTGTGGCAGTTTGTCCGCCGGCTGAATGCGGAAGGCCACACCATCATACTGACCACGCATTACCTCGAGGAAGCCGAGAACCTCTGCGGACGGATCGCGCTGATGAAGCAGGGCAAGGTGCTGGCACTCGATACGACGGCCAACCTGATGGCCGCCCACCCCGGTGGCACGCTGGAAGATGTTTTTGTCCGGACGATGCAGCAATGACCGGCTTCTGGACGCTGTTCTACAAGGAATTCCTGCGTTTCTGGAAGGTTGCCTTTCAGACTGTTGCGGCGCCGGTGCTGACAGCGCTGCTCTACCTGCTGATTTTTGGCCACGTTCTCGACGACCATGTGCGGGTGCATGGCGTCCAGTACACCAGCTTCCTGATCCCGGGTCTGGTGATGATGCAGGTACTGCAGAATGCCTTTGCCAACTCCTCGTCAAGCCTGATTCAGGCCAAGATCACCGGTTCCATCGTCTTTGTGCTGCTGCCGCCGATCCCTTACAGCGCCTTTTTTGTTGCTTACGTATTGGCTGCCGTCGCGCGCGGTTTGATGGTCGGTATTGGCGTCCTGCTCACCACCATCTGGTTTGCCGAGATTACGGTGGTCTCGCCGGTGTGGATTCTGGTCTTTTCGATCACGGGCGGCGCGATGTTCGGGGCGCTCGGCATGATTGCCGGCATCTGGGCCGAAAAGTTCGACCAGCTGGCCGCCTTCCAGAATTTCCTGATCATGCCGCTGACGATGTTGTCCGGTGTTTTCTACTCGATTTACACCTTGCCTACATTCTGGCAGGGCGTCTCGCATTACAATCCTGTCTTTTACATGATCGACGGCTTCCGCTACGGCTTTTTCGGCGTTTCCGACGTGCCGCCACAAACCAGTCTGCTCGTCGTTGCTGCCTGCTTTGCCGTGGTGTCCTTGCTGACACTGCAACTGCTCAAGTCCGGCTGGAAGCTCAGAGCCTGATCCCCATGCATCCTGAACACATCAAACAAATCATCCTCGCCGGCATGCCCTGCGACTTCCTCGAACTCGATGGCGACGGCCAGCACTTCGAGGCCATCGTCGTCAGCACTGAATTCGAAGGCAAGAGCCGCGTCCAGCGTCAGCAGCGCGTCTATCAGACGCTCAAGGAAAAACTCGCCACCGGTGAGCTGCACGCCTTGTCCTTCAAGACCTTCACCCCTGCCGAATGGAGTGCGCAACGTGGATAAGCTGTCGATTCAAGGGGGTGTTGTCCTCTCTGGGGAAGTCGCGATCTCCGGCGCCAAGAACGCTGCGCTCCCCATTCTGTGTGCCTCGCTGCTCAGCGATCAGCCGCTGGAACTCTCGAATGTGCCGCACCTCAACGACATCTCGACCATGTTGCGCCTGCTTGGCGACATGGGCGTCGGGGTCACCATGGAAGGGGCCGATGGTCTGGTGCTTAACGGCGCCGGCTTGAACAACCCGGTCGCCTCCTACGACATGGTCAAGACCATGCGGGCCTCGATTCTTGTCCTCGGTCCGCTGGTTGCCCGGTGTGGCGAAGCGCGGGTGTCGCTGCCTGGCGGCTGCGCCATCGGCGCGCGCCCGGTTGATCAGCACATCAAGGGCCTGCAGGCGATGGGTGCCGAGATCAAGGTCGAGCAGGGTTACGTGCACGCTAAGGCCACCCGCCTCAAGGGCGCGCGCATCTGTACCGACATGGTCACCGTGACCGGCACCGAAAACCTGATGATGGCTGCCTGTCTCGCCGAGGGCGAAACGATCATCGAGAACGCCGCCCGCGAACCGGAAGTGGTTGATCTTGCCAACTGCCTGATCAGCATGGGCGCGCAGATTTCCGGTGCCGGCACCGACGTCATCCGTATCCGCGGCGTCGAAAAACTGCACGGCGCGCATCACCCGATCATGCCGGACCGCATCGAAACCGGCACCTACCTGTGCGCCGCCGCGGCCACCGGCGGTGACATCCGCCTGCTCAAGACCTCGGCGGCCTATCTCGATACCGTCGTCGACAAGCTGATGGACGCCGGCTGCGAGATCACCGTCGAGCGCGATGCGATTCGCCTGCAGGCGCCCAAGCGCCTCAAGGCCGTCAGTCTGCGCACCGCGCCCTATCCGGCCTTTCCGACCGACATGCAGGCGCAGTTCATGGCCATCAACTGTGTCGCCGATGGCGTCGCGACCATTCGCGAAACCATCTTCGAAAACCGCTTCATGCACGTCAACGAGCTGATGCGTCTCGGGGCCAACATCCAGATCGAAGGCAACAACGCCATCGTCCGCGGCGTCGACCGCCTGGAAGGCGCAACCGTGATGGCCACCGACTTGCGCGCCTCGGCCTCGCTGGTCATTGCCGGCCTGGTCGCCGAAGGCGAAACCGTGATTGACCGCATCTACCACCTTGACCGCGGCTACGAGCGGATCGAGGAAAAGCTGGCCAAGCTCGGCGCCAATGTCCGGCGCGTCCGCTAAAGAAATGCTGAAATAACGGTCATCCCCGCGAAGGCGGGGATTCGGATTGCTGCTGCCCCGCACCAGAATTTACTGCGGGGCGCGGTGAACCTGAAAAAATGCCGAAAATCGGCGGTCTTGCCGCTTGATGCAATCACCGCAATAGCTTTTCATTCGGTCGGGCCGGGCGCTGCTTGCGGTAAAATGCTTCTTTTGTTTTCTCGCTGATCCAGCTGACCGATCCCGTGACGACCATCACCATTGCCCTGTCCAAGGGCCGCATCTTCGACGAAACCCTGCCGCTGCTGGCGGCTGCCGGCATCGTCCCGACCGAAAACCCGGAAACCTCGCGCAAGCTGATCATCGAGACCAATCAGCCCAATGTGCGCGTGGTGATCGTCCGTGCCACCGACGTGCCGACCTACGTGCAATATGGCGCGGCCGACATCGGCGTCGCGGGCAAGGATGTGCTGATCGAGCATGGTGGCGAAGGACTGTATGCACCGCTTGATCTGGAAATCGCCAAGTGCCGGATGATGGTGGCCGTGCCGGAGGGCTTCGATTACGAAAACGCCGTCCGGCAGGGGGCCCGCCTCAAGGTGGCCAGCAAATACACCAAGACCGCTCGCGAGCATTTTGCCGCCAAGGGCGTGCATGTCGATCTGATCAAGCTCTACGGCTCGATGGAACTGGCACCGCTGGCCGGCCTGGCCGATGCCATCGTCGATCTGGTGTCTACTGGTGGCACGCTGAAAGCCAACAAGCTGGTCGCCTGCGAGCACATCATGGACATCTCCTCGCGTCTGGTGGTCAATCAGGCCTCGCTCAAGGTTAAGCGCGAAACCCTGCAACCGATTATTGACGCCTTTGCCCTGGCGGTGGAGAAGTAAGCCCATGGTCGCGATCAAACGCCTGTCTACGGTCGACGCGGATTTCCAGCAAAAACTGGCCAGCCTGCTGGCTTTTGAAGCGGCCGCCGACGAGAACATCGAACGCACCGTCGCCGGCATCCTGGCGGACGTCAAGGCGCGCGGCGATGCGGCCGTGGTTGAATACACCAACAAGTTCGACCGCCTGAGCGCCACCGCGATGGCCGATCTCGAACTGGGCAGGGCCGAACTGCAGGCAGCGCTGAACGGCCTGCCGGCGGAGCGCCGCGCCGCGCTGGAAGCGGCTGCCGGCCGGATCAAGGCCTACCACGAGCGGCAGAAGATGGAAGGCTGGTCCTACGCCGAAGCCGATGGCACCATGCTCGGCCAGATGATCACCCCGCTTGATCGCGTCGGGCTCTACGTGCCGGGCGGCAAGGCCGCCTATCCGTCGTCGGTGCTGATGAACGCGATTCCGGCCAAGGTGGCTGGCGTCAAGGAACTGATCATGGTCGTCCCGACGCCGGGCGGCGAAAAGAACCCGCTGGTGCTGGCCGCAGCCTGTCTGGCCGGTGTTGACCGCGTGTTCACGATGGGTGGGGCGCAGGCCGTCGGTGCTCTGGCCTATGGCACGCAGACCGTGCCGCAGGTCGACAAGATTGTCGGCCCGGGTAACGCCTACGTCGCCACCGCGAAGCGCCGCGTCTTCGGCATCGTTGGCATCGACATGGTGGCTGGCCCGTCGGAAATTCTGGTCGTCTCGGATGGTTCCGGCAACCCGGACTGGGTGGCGATGGACCTCTTCTCGCAGGCCGAGCACGACGAACTGGCGCAATCGATCCTGATCTGCACCGACGCCGCCTTTATCGAGCGTGTGCAGGCCAGCATCGAGAAGCTGCTGCCGACCATGCCGCGTCAGGAGGTGATCCGTACCTCGCTGACCGACCGTGGCGCCTTTATTCTGGTGCGTGACATGGACGAGGCGATTGCCATTGCCAACCGCGTTGCGCCGGAACACCTGGAGCTGGCGCTCGACAATCCGGACCCGTGGGTGGCGAAGATTCACCACGCTGGTGCCATCTTCATCGGCCACTACACCTCGGAATCGCTGGGCGACTACTGCGCCGGCCCGAACCACGTGCTGCCGACGTCCGGTTCGGCCCGCTTCTCGTCGCCGCTGGGGGTGTATGACTTCCAGAAACGCACCAGCCTGATCAAGGTCTCCAAGGCTGGCGCACAGACCTTGGGCCGTATCGCCTCGACGCTGGCGCAGGGCGAGGGCCTGCCGGCGCACGCCAAGTCGGCCGAATTCCGGCTCGAAGACTGAGTCCCGGTTTTCGGCGAATTTTCGTGTTGACCGCAGATCACACCGAAACCACACAGCGCCCGGACCTCCGGGCGCTTTTTTTCGGCTTTTCGTCGGTTGGCCTCTCCGGTTTTGGCGGTGTGCTGCCTTTCGCCCGGCGCATGCTGGTCGAGCAGCGACGCTGGATGACGGCGGAAGAGTTCAACGCCCAGCTCGGCCTGTGCCAGTTCCTGCCTGGGCCGAATGTGATCAATCTGGCGGTCGTCGTTGGCAAGCGTTATCAGGGGCTGGCCGGGGCCATCGTTGCGCCGGTCGGTCTGCTCGCCGGGCCGCTGGCCATCGTGCTGCTGCTGGCCCTGCTCTATGATGCCTACGGCAGCCTGCCGATTGCGCAGGGGATGTTGCGCGGTATCGCAGCCGTCGGCTGCGGCCTGCTGTTTGCGATGGCCTGGCGGATGGGCAAGGCGCTGCGCGACAAGTCCTATTTTTTGCCGTTTTCCGTGTTGACCGTAGCCGGCATCGCCATGCTGCGCTGGCCGATGCCGCTGGTGATGGTCGCCGGGCTGATTTTGTCGGGCGGCGTGGCCTACTGGCGACTGGGCAAGAAATGACCGTCGTCGAGCTTTTCCTCGAATTTGCGCTGCTTTCCTTCGTCGCTTTTGGCGGGGCCACCGCCTTGTTGCCGGAAATGCATCGCGTGGTCGTCGAAAACCACCACTGGCTCGACGAAACCACCTTCACCCACCTCTACGCCATCGCCCAGGCCGCGCCCGGGCCGAATGTGCTGGTGGTGACGCTGATCGGCTGGAAAGTCGCCGGGCTGGCCGGTGCGCTGGCGGCGACGCTGGCGATGTGCCTGCCGATGAGCGTCGTCATCTACCTGCTGATCGATCGCTGGGAAGGCTTCGCCGGCGCCCGCTGGCAGAAGGCGGTCAGCCTCGGCGTTGCGCCGCTGGCGGTGGGGCTGGTCTTTTCGGGGGCAACGCTGATCGCGCAGGCGGCCGGGTTGTCCTGGGGCGGGGCTTTGCTGGTGCTGGCAACGGTGGTGATCAACCTGCGCAGCAAGCTCAATCCGCTGTGGCTGATCGCCGCCGGCGCGCTGCTGGGCTTTGTCGGTTGGATCTGAGCGCGCTGGCGTGAAGGCTTGGGTCTAGCTGGCGCTGTTTTCGCGCTGGCAGGTACGCATCTCGTCGAGCAAACCAACGAGACGATGCGAGGCATCGGTCAGTTCCAGCAGCAGGCGGTCGGCTTCGCTGGCCATGCCGTTTTCACTGAGATCGAGGATTTCATTGCATAGCGCATGAAAGCGATCGTGTTCGACCGCCAACAGCTTGAACAGCGGTTGCTGCGTGCACGGGCCGGTGGCTTTTTTCAATGCCAGGGAAAGCATGCAGGAGCGATGCCCGGATAGCGGCATGTCGGCGTAGCTGCCGGCGGCAAAGGCATTCATGAATTGCCGGCGCCACAGGTTGTGCAGGCGGATTTCTTCGTCGAAATTGATGCGTTTCATTGTTCTTCTCCCGTTCTCCGATGCGCAGTCTCGCCTAGTTCAGGATGGCGCGCAAGGCATCCGCGAGGGCCTGGCATTCGCCATCGGTGCCGACGGTGATGCGCAGGAACTGGTCGATGCGGGGCAGTTTGAAGTGGCGGACGATGATGCTGCGCTCGCGCAGTGCCTTGGCGAGTTCGGCGGCATCGCGCTGCGGATGGCGGGCAAAGACAAAGTTGGCCGTCGACGGCAGGACGTCGAAACCCAGCGCGGCGAGGTTGGCGGTCAGCGTATCGCGAGTGGTGACGACCTTGCGGCAGCATTCGGCGAAATATGCATCATCCTCGATGGCGGCGACGGCGCCGACGATGGCCAGACGGTCGAGCGGGTAGGAGTTGAAGCTGTTCTTGACCCGCTCCAGCGCCTCGATCAGGTCGGGGTGGCCAATCGCGTAACCGACCCGAAGGCCGGCCAGCGAGCGGGATTTCGACAGAGTATGGATTACCAGCACATTGTCGAAGCGGCGGGTGAGCGGAATCGCCGTGTTGCCGCCGAAGTCGATGTAGGCCTCATCGACGACGACCACCGAGTCCGGATTGGCGCGGGCGATGTCGGCAATGGCGTCGAGTGCCAGTTGGCGGCCGGTCGGCGCATTGGGGTTGGGGAAAATGATGCCGCCGTTACGTCGCCCGATGTAGTCGGCCGGGTTGATCGAAAAGTCGTCGCTCAGCGGCACGGTTTCGTACGCGACATCGTACAGGCCGCAATAGACCGGGTAGAAGCTGTAAGTGATGTCCGGGAAGAGGATCGGCGCCTCGTGCTTGAGCAGCGCCTGGAAAGCGTGCGCCAGCACTTCGTCCGAGCCGTTGCCGACAAAGACCTGATCCGGCGTTGCCCCGTAGCGGCGGGCCACCGCCTGCTTCAGCAGATCGGCGTTGGGGTCGGGATAGAGACGCAGGCGGGCGCCATCGTTGCCCAGCTCGGCCTGGATTGCCGCCACAGCCTTCGGTGAAGGCGGATAGGGGCTCTCGTTGGTGTTGAGCTTGATCAGGTTGGCAATCTTGGGCTGCTCGCCCGGCACGTAAGGGGTGAGGTCTTTGGCGACCTGGCTCCAGAAGCGGCTCATCGGCTTTTCACGAAAGGCGTAAATCAAGGGCGAAATGGTATCATGGCCCTCTGTTTCAACGCCTTTCAGCCTACAAGTAGCCCAACAGTCATGCGGCAAGCCGAAATCACGCGCAATACCCTGGAGACGCAGATCACCGTGCGTCTCAATCTCGACGGCACCGGCGTCGGCAAGTTCGCCACCGGTGTGCCTTTCCTTGATCACATGCTCGACCAGATTGCCCGTCACGGCCTGATCGACCTCGATATCGTCGCCAATGGCGATCTGCATATCGACGCCCATCACACCGTCGAGGATCTCGGCATCACCCTCGGCATGGCACTGGCCAAGGCCTGGGGCGACAAGAAGGGGCTGACCCGTTACGGCCATAGCTATGTGCCGCTGGACGAGGCCCTGTCGCGCGTCGTCATCGACCTCTCCGGCCGTCCGGGTCTGGAATACAACGTCGAGTACACCCGCGCGATGATCGGTACTTTCGATGTCGATCTGTTTAGCGAGTTCTTCCACGGCCTGGTCAACCACGCCGGGATGACGCTGCATATCGACAACCTGCGTGGCAAGAATGCCCACCATCAGGCGGAAACCATCTTCAAGGCCTTTGGCCGCGCCTTGCGTATGGCGGTGACGCCCGATCCGCGCATGGCCGGTGTCATGCCGTCGACGAAGGGCACGCTGTGACCGCGGGCTGCATCGCCGTCATCGATTACGGCATGGGCAACCTGCGCTCGGTGTCGAAGGCGCTGGAGCACGTTTCCGGCGGCAAGCCGGTGGTTGTCACTTCCGATCCCGCTGTCGTGGCGGCCGCCGAACGCGTGGTTTTTCCCGGTCAGGGCGCGATGCCCGACTGCATGGCCGAACTCGACGCCCGCGGGCTGCGTGCCGCCGTGCTGCAGGCGGCGCAGGACAAGCCCTTCCTCGGCATCTGTGTCGGCGAACAGATGCTGTTTGCGCACTCGGATGAAGGCGATGTGCCGGCGCTGGGCGTTTTTCCCGGCAATGTCGTGCGTTTTCCGGATGAAAAAATGTGGCTGCCGACCGGCGAGCGCCTCAAGGTGCCGCACATGGGCTGGAACGAGGTACGCCAGGTAGCGCATGCGCTGTGGAACGGTATTGCCGACGAAGCCCGCTTCTATTTTGTGCACAGCTACTTCGTGCAGCCTGCCGATCCGGCACTGGTGGCCGGTACTTGCGAATACGGCGTCCCCTTTACCTGCGCAGTGGCGCGGGATAATATCTTCGCGGTTCAATTCCACCCGGAAAAAAGCGCGCGCGACGGCCTGCAATTACTCAAAAACTTTGTCGAATGGCGTCCCTGATCGTCATTTCATGACGCGCTTCTTGCTGATCTGCCCGAACTCTCTCCCGCTCTCTCCCGCAAAAATTCACCATGCTGATTATTCCTGCCATTGATCTGAAAGACGGCCAATGTGTCCGCCTCAAGCAGGGCCTGATGGAACAGGCCACCGTGTTCTCCGACAGCCCGGCCGAGCAGGCACGGCACTGGCTGGATCAGGGCGCCCGTCGCCTGCATCTGGTTGACCTGAACGGCGCGTTTGCCGGCAAGCCGAAGAACGCGGCAGCAATCAAGGCAATCCTGGCTGAAGTTGGCGACGACATTCCGGTCCAGTTGGGCGGCGGCATCCGCGATCTCGACACCATCGAGGCCTGCCTCGACGGCGGCCTGGCTTACGTCATCATCGGCACCGCCGCGGTCAAGAACCCGGGCTTCCTGCACGATGCCTGCACCGCCTTCCCCGGCCACATCATCGTCGGTCTCGATGCCAAGGACGGAAAGGTGGCGACTGATGGCTGGTCCAAGCTGACCGGCCACGATGTCGTCGATTTGGCGAAGAAATATGAAGATTATGGTGTTGAGTCGATCATTTACACCGACATCGGTCGTGACGGAATGCTCACCGGCCTCAACATCGATGCCACCGTGCGTCTGGCCCAGGCACTGACCATTCCGGTCATCGCTTCCGGCGGTCTGACCAACCTGGATGACATCCGCGCGCTCTGCGCCGTCGAAGGCGAGGGCGTGGTCGGCACCATTGCCGGCCGTGCGGTGTATGACGGCTCCCTCGACTTCAAGGCAGCGCAGGAACTCGCCGACGAGCTGGGCGCCTGATGCTCGCCAAACGCATCATTCCCTGTCTTGACGTTACCGCTGGTCGGGTCGTCAAGGGCACCAATTTTGTCGGTCTGCGTGATGCCGGCGATCCGATCGAGATCGCCCGCCGCTACAACGAGCAGGGCGCCGATGAAGTCACCTTCCTCGACATCACGGCTTCGTCCGATCAGCGCGACATCATCCTGCACATCGTCGAAGCCTGTGCAGAGCAGGTTTTCATTCCGCTCACCGTCGGTGGTGGCGTGCGCAAGGTGGAGGATGTCCGTCGCCTGCTCAATGCCGGTGCCGACAAGGTGTCGATGAATACCGCGGCGGTGCAGAGCCCGGACCTCGTGTTCGATGCGTCGAGCAAGGTCGGTTCGCAGTGCATCGTCGTCGCCATTGACGCCAAGCAGGTCGCGCCGGGGCAGTGGCATGTGTTCACGCATGGCGGCCGCAACGATACGAGGCTCGATGCCATCGAATGGGCAAAGAAAGTCGAAGCACTGGGCGCCGGCGAAATCCTGCTCACCAGCATGGATCGCGACGGCACCAAGAACGGTTTCGACCTGGCGCTGACGCGCGGCGTGTCCGATGCCGTGAAGATTCCGGTCATCGCCTCGGGCGGCGTCGGCAATCTGCAGCATCTGGCCGACGGCGTCAGCGAAGGTCGTGCCGATGCAGTGCTCGCAGCGTCCATTTTCCACTTTGGTGAATACACCGTACGTCAGGCCAAGGAGTACATGGCCAGCCGCGGCATCGAAGTTCGTCTCTGAGCCACGTCTGCGGTCAACCCGGAAAATCAGCGAAAATGGCCGATCTCGATCACACCCAACCCTGGCTTGATGCCCTGAAATGGGACGCCGACGGCATGATTCCCGCCATTGCGCAGGATGAGGGCGGGCGCATCGTGATGTTCGCCTGGATGAATCGCGACTCGCTGCTGGAAACGCTCAGTTGCGGTAACGCGGTATACTGGTCCCGTTCGCGCAAACGTCTCTGGCGCAAGGGTGAAGAATCCGGCTTCTTCCAGCAAATCAAGTCGATTCGTACCGACTGCGACGGCGATGTGCTCTTGCTGACCATCGAACAGGTTGGAGGCATAGCCTGTCATACTGGCCGTGAAAGCTGCTTCTTCAATGAATTGCAGGGGGACCGCTGGGTTCCCGTTGATCCGGTTTTGAAAGACCCGAAGGAAATCTACAAATGAGCACCCATGACATCCTGCATCGCCTCTCCGAGACGCTGGCTTCGCGCCGCAATGCTGACCCGGAGAAGTCCTACACCGCCAAGCTGTTCTCCGAAGGCCCCGATTCGATCCTGAAGAAGATCGGCGAGGAATGCGCCGAGCTGATCATGGCGGGTAAGGAAGGCAAGCGCCTGAAGATTGTCTGGGAGTCCACCGACGTGATTTATCACGTGCTGGTGCTGCTGGCGTTCTATGGTCTGACCATCGAGGATGTGTCGCAGGAAATGCGCCGTCGTGAGGGTATTTCCGGGATCGACGAAAAGGCAGCTCGGGGCGCCAAGTGAGCGATTGCCTGTTCTGCAAGATCGTAGAAGGGAAAATCCCAGCTTCCAAAGTCTATGAGGACGAGGATATCCTCGCCTTCAAGGATATTCATCCGGCGCGTCCGGTGCATATTCTGGTGATCCCGAAGAAGCACATCACCTCGCTGGCGACCGTGGCGACCGAGGATGCGGCCGTGCTCGGCAAAATGCTGGTCAAGGCCAACGAGATTGCTGTGGAACAGGGCAGCCCGGATGGTTTCCGGGTGATCATCAACACCGGGCGGGTGGGGCAGCAGGAAGTGCCACATCTGCATATGCATATTGTCGGCGGGTCGGATCCGGTCGGGCCGATGCTGAAACGAATCTAGGAGACAAACCATGGGTAGTTTTTCCATCTGGCACTGGCTGATCGTCCTTGTCATCGTCATGCTGGTCTTCGGCACCAAGAAGCTGCGTAACGTCGGTCAGGATCTCGGCGGTGCGGTCAAGGGTTTCAAGGACGGCATGAAGGAAGCCAACGCGGACAACAAGCCGGCCGATGCTGCCCAACCGACGCAACAGGTCGGCGGCCAGACCATCGACGTCGAGGTCAAGGAAAAGACGAAAAGCTAGTTGGCCTGCCGGCCGCCGGCTGATGCCGGTGGCCGGTGACGGATGACTGGTCGTTTCAGACGACAACCATGTTCGATATCGGTTTCTCCGAACTGATGGTGATCGGCATCGTGGCCTTGCTGGTCATCGGTCCCGAACGCCTGCCCAAGGTGGCGCGCACGCTCGGCCACCTGCTTGGCCGTGCCCAGCGTTATGTTAACGATGTCAAATCGGACATCAACCGCGAAATCCAGCTCGACGAGCTGAAAAAGCTGCAGACGCAGGTGACGGAGTCGGCGCGCGCACTCGAGGATTCGGTGCGCAAGGAATACGACAGCGCCCGCAGTGCCGTCGAGTTGCCGGTCAATGCGGCTGTCGCCGAGTTGCAGGCGAGCACGCAGCCTGTGGCCGAAGCACTGCCGCCAGCGCCGCCGCTGGCCTCGGCCCACGCCACCCCGGTTGAAACCACCCACAAGCCAGCCGCATGAGCGAAGCCGCCGAAGAGTCATTCATTTCCCATCTGGTTGAACTGCGCGACCGTCTGTTGCGCAGCCTGATCGCGGTCGCAGTCATGCTGGGGGTTCTCTGTCTCTATCCGGGTCCGGGCGAGATCTACGACATCCTGGCGGCGCCGTTGACCGCGGCCTTGCCGGAAGGGACGAAAATGGTGGCGATCGGCGTCATCACCCCCTTCATGATCCCGCTCAAGGTCACGGCGATGGTGGCTTTCGTGCTGGCCTTGCCCTACATCCTGTTTCAGGCGTGGTCATTCATTGCCCCGGGGCTGTATGCCCATGAAAAGCGCCTCGGCATTCCACTGATCATCTCCAGCACGCTGCTGTTCGTTGCCGGCATGGCCTTCTGTTACTTCTTCGTCTTTGGACAGGTCTTCCACTTCATATCCAGCTTCGCCCCCAAGAGCATCACCCCGGCGCCGGATATCGAAGCCTATTTGTCCTTCGTGATGACCATGTTCCTGGCTTTCGGGATCGCCTTCGAGGTGCCGGTGGCACTGGTGGTTCTGGTCAAGCTCGGGGTGGTGACGGTGGAGAAGCTGCAGGAGTGGCGTTCGTACTTCATCGTCGGCGCCTTCGTCGTCGCTGCCGTCGTCACGCCGCCGGACGTGGTTTCGCAACTGGCGCTGGCGATTCCGATGTGCCTGCTCTACGAACTCGGTATTCTGGCGGCTCGTTTCGTCTCAAAGCCAGTCGCTGCCGAGGCCGAATCGACTGAACTCGTGCCATCTGCGGTGAACCCGGAAAACACGCCAAATTCCGGACTCGACATGGACGCGGAAATGGACCGCGCCGCCGAGGAATTCCGTAAGCTGAGCGGCAAGTAAGCCGGCTTCAGGGCAATGCTGCGGCCGTCTCGGCCGGGGCGTTCACCGTTGAAGCGCGGACAACAGAAAGCGGGTGGGCGAACGCGCTATCGTCGCTGTAATCAGAGCTTGGGTCCGCATGCGGCAGCCGGCTTTTTGACCGGCCCCGGCTGGGTCACCAGCATCTTCACCGGCATACCCTCTTCGAAATGCCACAGCGTGCCCGGTGGCATATCGGTCCACTGCTCGTTATCAGTCAGCGGCAGCGTGGCGATCACTGCCACGCGGTCATCGGGGCTGGTGACGTCAGCAAAGTCCACGGTGACGTCTTCATCCTTCAAATGCGCCTGAGTAAAGGGCGCCTGGCGGACGATGTGGCTGAGTTTGGTCGACGCGTGCGCGAATAGCCAGCAACCATTCGAGAGCAGGAAGTTGAATTCGCCGTATTCGGCAATCGCCAGCGTCAGTTCATGGATGGCTTCGAATAGTGTCTTTGTGTCCGGCAAGGTGCTGCCGAAGCGTTGGCGCAGCGACTGCAGCAGCCAGCAAAAGGCGCGTTCGCTGTCGGTGAGGCCGACCGGCATGAAGCTGCCATCGAGCGGCGGCTGAAAGTCGATCAGGTTGCCGTTATGGGCGAAGATCCAGTAGCGGCCCCAAAGTTCGCGCATGAAGGGATGGGTGTTCTCCAGTCCGATGGCGCCTTGTGTCGCCTTGCGGATGTGGGCGATGACATTGCGCGAGCGGATCGGGTAATGGCTGACCAGTTCGGCAATCGGCGACGAGCAGGACGGCTGCGGGTCGAGGAAGAGGCGTGTGCCGCGGTCCTCGAAAAAGGCAATGCCCCAGCCATCCGAATGCACATCCGTCGCTCCGCCGCGGGCCTGAAAGCCGGTGAAGGAGAAACAGATATCGGTCGGCACGTTGCAGTTCATGCCGAGCAACTGGCACATGGGCCTTACTCCCGTTCGCGCGGCATGGTCGGCCGTTTGCCGATACGGACCGGCAGTTCGACGATGGTCTTGTCGCGGCGCAGACGGAAGGCGGCCTTTTCTTCCGGCTTGAGCGCCGCGATCAGGTCGAGCATGACTTGCGGATCCTTGACGGCGCTCCCATTGACCGCGAGCAGCACGTCGCCGGGGCGGATGCCGGCGCCATCGGCCGGGCTGCCGCGAACCACGCCAGCGATCAGCGCGCCTTCGGTATCGGGCAGGCCGAAGGATTCGGCGAGTTCGTGGGTGATTTCCTGGGCCTCGACCCCGATCCAGCCGCGGACGACCGAGCCGTTCTGCAGGATCTGCTCCATGATGCTGCGGGCGCTGGAAATCGGAATGGCGAAGCCAATGCCGTGATTACCGCCGGTACGCGAATAAATCGCGGTATTGATGCCCACCAGATTGCCGTGAACGTCGACCAGCGCACCGCCCGAGTTGCCGGGGTTGATGGCAGCATCGGTCTGGATGAAATTCTCGAAGGTATTGATGCCCAGATGCGAGCGGCCGAGGGCGGACACGATGCCCATGGTCACCGTCTGGCCGACGCCGAAGGGGTTGCCGATAGCGAGCACGACGTCGCCGACCCGCAATGAATCCGCCTGGCCAAAGGTGATCGCCGGCAGGCGATCCGCCTTGATCTGCAGGATGGCGAGATCGGACTCGGGATCACTGCCGACAATGCGCGCCTTGTAGGTCTTGCCGTCGTTTAGCGACACCTGGATGTCGTCGGCGGCTTCAATGACGTGATAGTTGGTCAGGATGTAGCCGCTGGCACTGACGATGACCCCTGAGCCGAGGCCAGAATTGCGGCGTGGCTGGCCATCCTGTCGGTCGCCGAAGAAGTGGCGGAAAATCGGGTCGTCAAACAGCGGGTGGCGCGGCTGCTTGATCTGCTGCGTGGTGTAGATGTGCACCACGGTCGGTAGCGCAGCCCTCGCAGCTTCGCGGTAGGAGCCGGGCGGCGGGGTGTCGGTGTCCGTGCTGGCCGGTGCTTCCTGCAGCGCGACGACCGCCTTGCCGCGAGTGGGGAGCCATTCCGGCTTCAGGGTGCTGACGACGAACAGCACAGCCAACGCAACCGTTACCGTTTGTGCAAAAATCAGCCACAACCTGTGCATGAAAGACCGTCTGTATGAAACTTGTTGAATTGGTGGAGTATCTGGATCGCCTGCTGGAGCCGGCAAAGTTTCGGGATTATTGCCCAAACGGCCTGCAAGTGGAAGGACGCGCCGAGGTTCGGCGCATCGTCGCCGGTGTGACCGCCAGCCAGGCGCTGCTGGATGCCGCCGTGGCAGTGCAGGCGGATGCCGTTCTGGTCCACCACGGCTATTTCTGGCGCGGCGAGGATGGACGTATCACTGGCATGCGCAAACGACGGCTGGCGACGCTGATCGAGAACGATATCAGCCTGCTTGCCTACCACCTGCCGCTCGATGCGCATCCGATGCTAGGCAACAATGCCCAATGGGCTGCTGTGCTCGGCTGGCAGGTGCAAGGCCGTTTCGGCGAGCAGGATATCGGCTGGGTCGGTACCCTGCCGCAGCCCCAGACAGTCGCCGAGTTGGCGACAGGGCTGACCGGGGCTTTGGGAAGGGCGCCCCTGGTGATCGGTGATCCTGCGCGGCCGATCAGTCGCCTGGCCTGGTGTTCCGGCGGGGCGCAGGGATATTTCGAGCAGGCCATCGCGCTGGGCGTCGATGCCTACCTGTCTGGCGAGATTTCAGAGCAGACCGTGCATCTGGCGCGTGAAAGCGGTGTTGCTTACTTTGCTGCTGGCCACCACGCCACGGAGCGTTTTGGTGCGCAGGCGCTGGCGCTGCATCTGGCTCAGCATTGCGGACTGGATTGCCGTTTTGTTGATGTAGACAACCCGGTGTAATCGGGGCGGTCAGGCGCGCGGCGGGTTGCCCCGCCGCCGGCGGTCGGCGAGTTGCAGCAGGCCGACGCTGAGCAGACCGCCCAGCAAGGCGCTGCCCGTCATTTGCAGCCAGGGCGAGAGACTGTCTTTGCGCGGGGTATCGGTTGCCGGCGTGGCCGCAGCGAGGGTTTCCGATTGCAATGATTCGGCAATTTTCAGTTCATTGCGTACGGCGGCCTTCTGCTCGCCGAGGCGAATCGCCTCATCCAGCGCCGCCAGACTGTTACCGAGGTGGCGCAGTTCGGTCTCCATGCGCAGCATGCGTTCAGTCATCGCCGGCAGCGCGTCGGCAGCGCCATTGGCAGCGGCCGGCATATCGACCGGAGCGGCGGACAGTACCAGGCGGTCACCCGCTGGGGCCGGAGCCGGCCGAGCCTTTCGGCGGGCGACCGGGGGCGGTGACGGCGCTTGCCAGGCGCGTTCTTCCTGGCGGTCGGCGGCGGCTGTGGCCGTCGTGCTGCGGTCAACCGGAAAATCCGGCAAAACGGTGTATTCCCGCTGCAGGCCGGTTTCGCAGCCGATGGTCACGAGCAGCGTCAGTACCGGTTCGTTCACCGCTTGTCGACTGCTGATTTCCAGCGTGGCCTTGCCCTGCCTTTCAATCAGGCGCAGCCGGGTGTCCAGGCGGATGCTATCGCTGCCGGCGGCGGTGACGCCGAAGCAGGCCAAACCGGGGAGTGCTTCATGTTCGCTGCGGGTGAGCGGAATACTGGCCTGCAGGCGTTCGCCCAGCCCGGAGCGCATCTGCAGTTCATCAAGGCCGATGGCGGCGGCTTGCCCGGCGATGCCGAGCAGCAGCGGGGCGAAGAGGTGGCAGAGTCGAATGCGGGGGCTAGGAAACTTCATTGCCGCAAGGTTACCATCACCGGCTATCCGGCCGCATTGCCGGCAGTATTTTTCGGGTATTTCATCGGCCTTCCGGAGTTCATCATGACATTCATCTTTCCGCCCCATGCCCAACCCAGTTTGCCGGTCGCCGGAAGCGCGGCGCGCTTTCCTGTTCGCCGCATTTTTTGCGTCGGGCGCAACTATGCCGACCATGCCCGCGAGATGGGGGCGGCTGATCAGGCCGAAGGCCGCGAGCCGCCGTTCTTTTTCATGAAGCCGGCGGATGCGCTGGTCGGCGGCGCAGGCGAGGTGAGTGTTCGCTACCCGTCACTGACTGCCAATCTGCATCACGAAGTGGAGATGATCGTCGCGCTGGGCGCTGGCGGCGAGAATATTGCGGTCGACACGGCAAAAGGCCTGATTTTCGGATACGCCGTCGGTCTCGATCTGACCCGGCGCGACATCCAGGCGGCGGCCAAGGCCAAGGGACATCCGTGGGACATGGGCAAGGGATTTGATCAGTCGGCGGTTGCCAGCGAAATCGTACCGGCGACGGCCTGCGGTCATCCGACTCAGGGGAGTATTCACCTCGACGTGAATGGCGAAACCCGCCAGTCCGGCGACTTGTCCGACATGATGTGGAAGGTGCCGGACATCATTGCCAATCTGTCGACGTTTGTCCGCCTGGAGGCGGGGGATCTGATCTATACCGGCACGCCGGCGGGCGTCGGGCCGTTGCTGCGTGGCGACCGTCTGCTTGCCGAGGTGGCCGGTGTCGGGCGCCTGCAAGCGGTCATTGTCTGACCAACCACGAACGGCAGGCAAGCAGTGCTCACCCGCGTGCCCGCCGATCGCCTATTTCAGACGTTTGTCGATGACGCGCCGCGCTTTGCCGATGGAGCGTTCGATGCCGCCGATGTCGACGACCTCGATGCGTGCCGAGATACCGATGTAGGACTTGATGTGATGTTGCAGGTCGTGAGCGACAAATTCCTTTTCGGCACTGCTGGCGAACTGGAATTCCGGTTTCATTTCGACATTGACCTTCATCGCATCGAGGTGGCCATCGCGGCTGAGTTCAATCAGGTAATGCGGCGACAGCTTTGGCTGCTTGAGGATCAATTCCTCGATTTGCGACGGGAAGACATTGACGCCGCGCAGGATCAGCATGTCGTCCGACCGGCCGGTGATCTTGCCAATCCGGCGCATGCTGCGTGACGTCGGCGGCAGCAGGCGGGTGAGGTCGCGGGTGCGATAGCGGATCACCGGCATCGCCTGTTTGGTCAGCGAGGTGAACACCAGTTCGCCCTGGCTGCCTTCGGGCAGAACCTCGCCGGTGACCGGGTCGATGATTTCCGGGTAGAAGTGGTCTTCCCAGATGACCGGCCCGTCCTTGCTTTCGGCGCACTCATTGGCGACGCCGGGGCCGATGACTTCCGATAGTCCATAAATATCGATGGCGTCGATGCCGAAGGCGCTTTCAATTTCGCCGCGCATGGCGTCGGTCCAGGGCTCGGCGCCGTGAATGCCGATGCGCAGCGCCGTGGAGCGCGGGTCGATGCCCTGGCGCCGGAATTCGTCGGCGATGTTGAGCATGTAGGACGGCGTCACCATGATGATGTTCGGCTTGAAGTCACAGATCAGCTGCACCTGCTTCTCGGTTTGTCCACCGGACATCGGAATGACGGTGCAGCCCAGCTTCTCCGCACCGTAATGCGCGCCGAGACCGCCCGTGAATAGTCCGTAGCCGTAGGCGACATGGACGATGTCGCCTGGGCGGCCACCGGAGGCGTGGATCGAGCGGGCGACAAGCTCGGCCCAGGTGTCGATGTCAGCCTGTGTGTAGCCGACGACGGTCGGCTTGCCGGTCGTGCCGCTGGAGGCGTGGATGCGAACCACCTGTTCGCGCGGTACCGCAAACATGCCGTAGGGGTAGTTGTCACGCAGATCCTGCTTGGTGGTGAAGGGAAAGCGGGCGAGGTCGGCCAGCGACTTGAAATCATCCGGGTGCACCCCGGCCGCATCGAAGCTGGCCCGGTAATGGGGCACGTTGGCGTAGACCTGCTGCAGCGTCGCTTTCAGGCGCTGGGTCTGCAGGGCGGCGATTTCATCGCGGCTGGCGTTTTCGATGGCATGCAGGCCATTTTTCATTGTTGTCTCCCCGTTGTTGTTTCCCTTGAGAACCAATAATTCTGGCCTCGCACCTATCTGTACGTGTTGAGGCAGATCAACATGTCATCATTCGGCGGCGGCATGCGAAAATGGCGGGCCATGCTCATTGCCGCTGCCCGCGGGCTGACCGCCCATGCCCTGCCGATCCTAATTGCCCAGCTGTCTTCGATCGGCATGATGGTCGTCGATACGGCCGTGCTCGGCCATGTCAGCGCCACTGATCTGGCAGCGGTAGCCATTGGGGGCGGCATCCATATCTCGGTGGTTTTCGCGCTGGTCGGCGTCTTGCAGGCTGTGGCGCCGGTGGTGGCCAATCTGCACGGCGCGGGGCGCGATGCCGAGGTGGCCTCCGTGTTGCAGCAGGGCTTCTGGCTGGCGGCGTTGCTGACCGTGCCCGGTGTCCTGTTCCTCTTGCATCCCGGTGCGGTGCTCGGGCTGGCCGGCATGGCGCCCGCGGTCGAGATCAAGGTGCGTGCCTACCTCGGCCTGCTGGCCTGGGGTTTGCCCGCCGCGCTGGCCTACCGGACCTTCTACGCTTTCTGCAATGCGCTGGGGAAGCCAAGGGTCTTGATGATCATCGGATTGCTCAGTCTGATTGTCCATGCCGGTCTCGCCTGGGGGCTGGCGCTTGAGGGCTGGTTCGGCGAGCCGATTGGGGTTGCCGGTTCTGCGCTGTCCAACGTCATCATTGCCTGGAGCGCCTGTCTCGGCGCGGCGCTCTACCTGCATTTCGGCCCACTCGGGGCGCGCTACCAGCCGTTCCGCCATTGGCAGCGTCCGGTCTGGTCGCGCTTGCACACGCTGCTGCGGCTGGGGCTGCCGATGGGGTTTTCCAATCTGGTCGAAATCACGGCCTTCACCTTGGTTGCACTCTTCATCGCGGCGCTTGGCGCGGAGGTGGTGGCCGGGCACCGGATCGTCGCCAATCTGGCGGCACTGGCCTACATGCTGCCGCTGTCACTGGCCATCGCCACGCTTTCCCTGCTCGGGCAGGCGGTGGGCGCCCGCGACTGGCTGCGTGCCCACGCCGTGGTGAAAGCGGGGATGCTGCTGGCCGGGATGTCATCTTCGCTGCTTGGTTTGCTGCTGTGGTGGCTGGCCTCGCCCATCGTCGCTGCATATACCGATGATCCTGCGGTGAGGACGGTCGCGCTGTCACTGGTCGGCTATGTGGCCGCCTATCAATTCTTCGATGCCCTGCAGACGGTCGCCGGCCATGCCTTGCGAGCTTACCGCATAACCTTCGTGCCGATGTTGATTCAGGTGTTTTGCTTCTGGGGGATCGGGTTGCTGGGGGGCTGGTGGCTGTGCTGGCGCGGTGAATTTGCACTCGGCGTGCAGGGTTTCTGGCTGGCTTCGGTGCTCAGTCTGGTCGCCGCTGCCGGCTTGCTTGGCCCCTTGCTGCGCAAAACCATGCAAGCCACGGAATCGACTCTGTAATTATGAATTTCGGCCTGCAAACATTTCTCTGGTATGTGGTAACATTTTGGGCTGAATACCGTATAACCGGGTGGGGTCGGGGGAAATTCGGCTACCGCTCATTGCTCGCAACTTAACTAAACGCAAGGAAAGCGCATGAAAATTCACGAATATCAGGGCAAACAAATCCTGAAGAAATTCGGCGTTACGGTTCCGCGCGGGATTCACTGCACGACCGTCGAAGACGCGGTCAAGGCAGCCGAAACCCTGGGCGGCAAGGTCTGGGTGGTCAAGGCCCAGATCCACGCCGGTGGCCGTGGCAAGGGCGGTGGCGTCAAGGTCGCAACGTCTCTAGAAAAAGTGCGCGAATACGCCGGCCAGATCCTCGGTATGCAGCTGATCACCCACCAGACCGGCCCGGAAGGCCAGAAGGTCCGTAACCTGCTGATCGAAGAAGGCGCCGACATCAAGCACGAATACTACGTTGCTGCGCTGACCGACCGTGCTACCCAGTCCGTGGCCATGATGGCCTCGTACGAAGGCGGCATGGACATCGAAGAAGTTGCCCACAAGACCCCGGAAAAGATCGTCAAGGTTTTCGTCAATCCGCTGGTCGGCCTGACCGACGAGCAGGCCCTGACCCTGGCCAAGGGCATGGGCATGCTGGAATCCTCGATTCCGCAGTGTGTCGATACGCTGAAGAAGCTGTACACCTGCTACATGGAAACCGATGCTTCGCTGGCTGAAATCAACCCGCTGATCCACGAAGGCGACGGTACCGTCAAGGCGCTGGATGCCAAGTTCAACTTCGACTCCAATGCCCTGTTCCGCCAGCCGGAAATCGTCGCCATGCGCGACCTGGACGAAGAAGACGCCGATGAAATCGAGGCTTCCAAGTTCGACCTGGCCTACATCTCCCTCGATGGCAACATCGGCTGTCTGGTGAATGGTGCCGGTCTGGCCATGGCCACGATGGACACCATCAAGCTGTTCGGCGCCGAGCCGGCCAACTTCCTCGATGTCGGTGGCGGCGCCACGACCGAGAAGGTCACCGAAGCCTTCAAGATCATGCTCAAGAACCCGAAGGTCAAGGGCATTCTGGTCAACATCTTCGGCGGCATCATGAAGTGCGACACCATCGCTACCGGCGTTGTCGCTGCGGCCAAGGAAGTCAATCTCTCCGTGCCGCTGGTCGTCCGCATGAAGGGCACCAACGAAGACCTGGGCAAGAAGATCCTCGCCGACTCCGGTCTGCCGATCATCTCCGCCGATTCCATGGCCGAAGCCGCCACCAAGATCGTTGCCGCGGTCAAGTAAGGAGCAATTGAATGTCCATCTTTATCAATAAAGACACCAAGATCATCACCCAGGGCATCACCGGCAAGACCGGTCAGTTCCACACCGAGAAGTGCATCGAGTACGCAAACGGCAAGAACTGCTTCGTCGCCGGTGTGAACCCGAAGAAGGCTGGCGAGAAGATCTTTGACGTGCCTATCTTCTCCACCGTTTCCGAAGCCGCCAAGCAGACCGGCGCCACCGTTTCCGTCATCTACGTGCCGCCCGCTGGTGCTGCTGCTGCAATCTGGGAAGCCGTTGAAGCCGACCTCGATCTGGCCATCTGCATCACCGAAGGCATCCCCGTCCGCGACATGCTGATGGTGCGTAACAAGATGAAGGAGAAGGAAGCCAAGGGCGGCAAGAAGACCCTGTTGCTCGGCCCGAATTGCCCTGGCCTGATCACCCCGGACGAAGTGAAGATCGGCATCATGCCGGGTCACATCCACCGCAAGGGTCGTATCGGCGTGGTTTCGCGTTCCGGCACCCTGACCTACGAAGCTGTTGCCCAGCTCACCGAACTGGGTCTGGGCCAGTCTTCCGCCGTCGGTATCGGTGGCGACCCGATCAACGGTCTGAAGCACATCGACGTCATGAAGGCCTTCAATGATGATCCGGATACCGACGCCGTCATCATGATCGGCGAAATCGGTGGTCCGGACGAAGCCGAAGCTGCCATGTGGTGCAAGGCCAACATGAAGAAGCCGATCGTCGGCTTCATCGCGGGTGTCACTGCCCCGGCCGGCAAGCGCATGGGCCACGCTGGCGCCCTGATCTCCGGCGGTGCCGACACCGCTGATGCCAAGCTCGCCATCATGGAAGAGTGTGGCTTCAAGGTTACGCGTAACCCGTCTGAAATGGCCAAGCTGCTGAAGGCCATGCTGTAAACTTCGGGCAACGCTCGATACCCAGAAAGGCGGGCCATGTGCCCGCCTTTTTCTTGTCTGCACTTTGGCAAACGTTCTGGAGATGAATGATGGCCTTGTTCCTTACCGAAAATGACGTAAAAACCGTGATGACCGTAGAAATGGCCATGGCGGGCGTCGAGTCGGCGCATCGCGACCTCGCACTCGGTCAGGCGATCGATACGCCGCGGGCGCGCAGTCGCCTGCCGCAGACGGTGCTGCACATTCTTCAGGGGGCGTTGCCGGCCCAGGGGGTCATCGGCTACAAGGCCTACACGAGTAACCGCAGTGGCAACCGCTTTCTCGTGCATTTGTTCGACGCCGCAAGCGGCAGCCTGCTGGCGGTGATCGAGGCGGACTATCTCGGCATGATGCGCACTGGCGCAGCCAGCGGGGTTGCCGCGAAATGGCTTGCGCGTCCTGACAGTACGGTTGCGGGTGTTTTTGGTGCCGGCTGGCAGGCGGAGGGCCACGTGCGGGCGATTTGTGCCGCCTTGCCGTTGGAGCGTGTGAAGGTATTCAGCCGACGTAGTGAGCGCCTCGCCGCATTTTGCACGCGCCTTGCCACCGAAACTGGAGTCGACATCGTTCCGGCAACATCGGCAGAAGAGACAGTGCGTGGCAGTGACCTGATTGGTACCGTGACGACGGCGGCACAGCCGCTTTTTGACGCCGAGTGGCTGGAGGAGGGTGCGCACATCAATGCGGCCGGCTCCAATGCACTGATCCGGCAGGAATTATCCGAGGCTGCGGTGCGTCGCTGCAGCCTGGTCACTGTCGATGCCGTACCGACGGCGTTGGCCGAGGCGGGGGATTTGTTGCCGCTTCTGGAAAAGGGACGTCTGCAAGCCAGGCAGCTGGTCGAACTCGGCGAAGTCATTGTTGGTCGCCACGGTGGTCGACAAAATGCCAGTGAGATCACGCTTTTCGAGTCACAGGGGATGGCCATTCAGGACCTCGCCGTTGCATTGCGTGTGCTTGAAGCGGCCAAGGCAAGGGAACTTGGCCATGCGTTGCCGATGCAATGAGGTTTGACCCGGCCGCTCAGGTCGCGTAAAAATACGGAAGTCGCCGGATTCATCAGGAAATCGGCAGGTTTGCCGGGGAGAAAAAATGGCCAAGAAGACAGGTTTCTGGTCCAGGGACTGGTTCCTTGGCGTGCTGGTGACATTGGTCATGCTGATCGCGAGCGGCAGTGCGCTACTCGAGAGCCTGGAGCGCAAGGCTTACGACATGGCCATGGGGCTGGCCGACCGCAAACCGTCGGAGCAGATTGCGATCATCGCCGTTGATGACCATAGCATTGCTAATCTGGGTCGCTGGCCTTGGCCGCGGGACATCCATGCCCGCCTGATCGACCAGTTGTCCGCGGCAAAGCCCAAGGTCATCGGCAATACGATTTTCTATTTCGAGCCACAGCTCGATCCTGGCTACCGCTACATCACCGAGGTGATGGCGCTGGTATCGTCCGCGATCCCTGAGGGGGCGACGGCCAACCCCGAGCAGGAAAAATTATTGGCCTTGCTCGGCGAGGCAGAGGGGGCGCTCAACACGGATCGCAAGCTGGCCTCCAGCCTGGAAAAGGCGGGCAACGTCATTTTGCCGATGCTCTTCGATATTGCTGAGCCGCGGGGCCGCTCGGATAAGGCGCAGCCACCCTATGTGGTGGGCAGCAGTATCGTTCAGGTTCGTGAGGACGAGAAGAGCGATGGCGGGCGATTTTTGAAAACCGACCGGATTCAGGTGCCGATTGAGGCCCTGGGCGTCAAGGCACTTTACCTCGGCCATTTGACGGCCCAGCCGGATGTGGATGGCATCTATCGTGCTGAGCCACTGCTACTGCGCCATTTCGACAAGGTGTATCCGTCGATGTCCCTGATGGTGGCGGCCGCCAGTCTGAATCTTGGACCAGGAGATGTGGTCTCGCGTGCCGGAGAGTCGGTATCCGTAGGTAATGTCAGGCTGGAGACCAATCTGGATACACTGTTTTATCCGACGTTCTATGGAAATATTGGTGGTCGTACCCCGTTCCAGGTTGATTCCTTCTATGACGTGCTGACAGGCAAGATTCCGGCGAGCAAATACGCTGGGAAGATCGTGTTGATCGGTGCGACGGCAGCGGGTGCGGCATCGATGCAGGTGACGCCGGTTTCATCGCGGACGCCCGCCGTCGAAACACTCGCGCACGTCGTTTCGAGTATTCTGAATGGCCACTATTATGTGTCGCCTTACTGGGGTAGCCTGGCCTCGTTGGGCGCGATGATAGCGGTGGGTCTTTATCTGGCGCTGGTTTTGCCGCGGCTGAGTGCCGGAGCGGCTGCCGGGGCAACGCTGGGTGTTCTGATGCTGCTGCTGGGGGCGCAGTTCGGGATCATGCTGGGGGCGGGCATCTGGGTGCAGTTGATGGGTGCCGCTGCGCTATTGCTGCTCGGGCATTTGCTGCTGACGACCAAGCGCTTCCTGATGACTGAGCGTGGGAAGGAAAAATCGGATCAGGAGTCCGCGGAGTCGAACCGCATGCTCGGCCTTGCCTTCCAGGGGCAGGGGCAACTCGACATGGCCTTTGACAAGTTCCGCAAGTGCCCGATGGACGACGGGCTGATGGAAAACCTCTACAACCTGGCGCTGGATTACGAGCGCAAGCGCCAGTTCAACAAGGCAGAGGCTGTCTTCCGTTACATGGGCGACTACAGCCTGAATTTCCGTGACCTGCCGCAACGGATTGCCCGCGCAAAACAAATGTCGGAGACCGTGATGCTGGCCGGGGCGACAGGCAAGACCAACGCCGGGACGCTGATTCTCGGTGATGCCCAGATCGAGAAGCCCATGCTGGGGCGCTATCAGGTCGAGAAGGAATTGGGCAAGGGCGCCATGGGGGTGGTGTATCAGGGGCGTGACCCGAAGATCAATCGCGTTGTCGCCATCAAGACTATGGCGCTGGCGCAGGAATTCGACGAGGACGAACTGGCCGAGGTGAAACAGCGCTTCTTCCGTGAGGCCGAGACCGCTGGCCGGCTAAATCACCCGAACATCGTCACCATGTACGATGCCGGCGAGGAGCATGACCTGGCCTACATCGCGATGGAGTTCCTCAAGGGGCGTGATCTGGTGCCGCAATCGAAGCCGGGGCATCTGCTGCCACTGCCCAAGGTGCTGTCGATCATCGCGCGGGTGGCCGATGCGCTCGACTATGCCCATGCCCAAAATGTAGTTCATCGCGATATCAAGCCGGCCAATCTGATGTACGAAGCGGAAAGCGACCAGCTCAAGGTGACTGATTTCGGCATCGCGCGCATTACCGACTCTTCCCGGACCAAGACCGGCATGGTGCTGGGCACGCCGTCCTACATGTCACCGGAGCAATTGGCCGGCAAGAAAATAGACGGCCGCTCGGACCTCTTCTCTCTGGGTGTGACGCTGTATCAGTTGTCCTGCGGTCAACTCCCATTTTCGGGCGATTCGCTGGCGCAGTTGATGTTCAAGATCGCCAACGAACCTCATCCGGACATTCGCACGGTGGTGCCGGGCATTCCAGCGTGCGTTGCACAGATCATCGACAAGGCGATGTGCAAGGATGAGACGCGGCGCTACCAGCGCGGTAGCGAGATGGCCGCTGATTTGCGCAGTTGTCTCGCCACGCTGAGCGGGGTGACTGCATCGTGATGACATTCACCGGCCGCAACGCATGAAACTCGGTGATGCCCTCGAAATCGCCGTGCGTACCGATCCCGGGCGTATCCGGCCGCACAATGAGGATGCGGTGTTCGGCGATGCCGAGTTGGGCATGGCGATCCTGGCGGATGGCATGGGCGGTTATAACGCTGGGGAAGTGGCCAGCGGCATGGCGACGACCCTGCTGGCGACCAATTTTTCCCGGCTGGTGCCGGCGGTTTTTCCGCAGGGCGCGCGTGCCAGCGATGGTGGCCTGGTCGAACAGCATCTCATCAGCGAGATCAGCGCGGCCAATTCTGCGATCTATAACGCTGCGCAGCGCCAGCCGCAATACGCTGGCATGGGTACGACGCTGGTGCTTGCCTGGTTTTACGATAACCGTCTGAGCATTGCCCATGTCGGGGACTCCCGGCTCTATCGCCTGCGGGAAGGGGTATTCGAGCAATTGACGCGCGATCATTCCCTTTTGCAGGAGCAGCTTGATGGTGGCATGATTACAGCCGAAGAAGCCCGTTTCTCGCAGAACAAGAATCTCGTGACGCGTGCGCTGGGGGTTGAGGAGTCGGTCGAGATCGAGATACGCGACCATGAAGTCAAACCGGGGGACTTGTTCATGCTCTGCTCGGATGGACTGAATGACATGGTCGAGGATGATGAAATCGCCCTGACCCTGCAGTCGCTAAGCAGTAATCTGGCCTTGGCCGCCGATCAGTTGATCGAATTGGCGAACGACCATGGTGGGCGTGATAACGTCTCGGTGATTCTGGTGCGGGCGAAGGCTGACTATGCGGTACCGCGGGGCTGGTGGCAGCGCATGCTCGCCGGTCTGAAGTGATTTAAGGAAGGCAAGATGGCGAAACTGATCCTGTCGATGGATGGTCTGGTGTTAAAGGAAATCCCGCTCACTAAAGAGCGGCTGACGATCGGCCGCAAGCCGCATAACGATATCCAGATCGACAACCTCGCCATTTCCGGCGAGCACGCCGTGGTGGTTTCCATCCTCAATGACTCCTTTCTGGAAGATCTGAACAGTACCAATGGCACGCTGGTCAATGGCCAGCCGATCAAGAAGCATTTTTTGCGGAATAACGACGTCGTTGAGTTGGGCAAGTACAAGCTCAAGTACATGACCGACCTGCAACCGGCGGCCGGCGAGTTTGAAAAAACCATGTTGCAGCGCAGTGGTACCGCGAAGACTGCGGCCGAATTGCAGTTGCAACCCGGAAGCGAGGCGATGACGCGCTCCAATATCGGTGTCACGTCGCAACCGAAACCGCCAGCTGCGTCGCCCGGCGTCCCTGCCGCGGCTGTGCAGTTGCTGAACGGGCCGAATGCCGGCCGTGAGCTTGATCTGACCAAGACCTTGACCACGCTCGGCAAGCCCGGCCTGCAGGTGGCGGTTATTGCCCGCCGGCCCCATGGTTACTTCATCACCCACGTCGAGGGACGTCAATTTCCGGTATTGAACGGGCAGATGCTCGATGCACAGGCCCATCCGCTGGCCGATCATGATGTCATCGAGATTGCCGGCATCAAGATGGAATTTTTCCTGAAAGCCTGAGCCCGGTGGCTCACTGGTCTGGCGTTTTCAAAAAGCACCTCACCCGCTTCGTTTTCGGCGGGCTCTGCGTTTTTCTGTTGTTCGGACATTCCGCCAGGTTATGGGATGTTCCGTTCATTACCCAGCTCGACCATCACATTTATGACAGCAAGCTGCGCAGGTTCATGCCGGAGACGGTGGATCAGCAGGTCGTCATCGTTGATATCGACGAGAAAAGCCTCGCCGAGCTCGGTCGCTGGCCTTGGAACCGCAAGTTGCTGTCGGAATTGGTTGTCAGGCTGGTCGATGATTATCAGGTCAAGGTGCTCGGTTTTGATGTTGTCTTTGCCGAGCCGGACGCAAGTTCTGGCCTCGGCGTTCTCGAGGAACTCGGGCGGACGCATTTCCGCAATGATTCCAACTATCACCGTGTGCTCGGAGAGTTGCGCCCGCAACTGGATTACGACGGCTTGTTCGCGGCCAGCCTCCAGGGACGGCCGGTGGTGCTTGGCTACTATTTTTCCTCGTTGATCAATGCCGAAAAATCCGGTGTGCTACCGACACCGGTTTTCGGCCCCGAGGTCTTCCGTGACCGGGGCAATTACCCTGTGGGCTGGGATGGTTACGGTGCCAATCTGGCGCGCTTCCAGTCTGTTGCAACCGCAGCCGGACATTTCAATCCGCTGGTTGATCCGGATGGTAGCTCCCGGCGTGTGCCTATGCTGGTCGAGTACAAGGGAGATTTCTACCAGTCGCTGTCACTCGCCGTTTTGCGCACCGCCCTCGGCCAAACTCGTCTGGAGATCGGCTCGTCAGACAAGACGCGTCTCGTCAACGAACTGACGATACGCTGGCCGGACGGGGATCTGAAAATACCCGTCGACGAGAATCTGGCTGTCGCGGTGCCTTATCGGGGCCGGGAAAGGAGTTTTCCGTATGTTTCTGCGGTCGACGTCAAAAATGGCCAAATTCCGAAAGAGCAACTGGCCGGGCGTATTGTGCTCATCGGCGCCAGCGCCCCGGGCCTGAACGATCTTCGCGTGACCCCTGTGGGTGCTGCCTATCCCGGCGTCGAGGTGCATGCCAACCTGATCGCCGGCATGCTTTCCGGAACGGTGAAACACAGGCCTGAGTATGCAGCTGGCTTCGACAGTCTGCAGATTGTCCTGATCGGCGGCTTGCTGACGCTGTTGTTGCCATTGCTGTCCCCGGTACGGGCAGCACTGGCGACTGGGGCGGCGCTTCTGCTTGTGCTCGGTTTCAATCTCGTCAGTTGGCAGATCGGGCAGGTCATTTTGCCGGTGGCGGCGGTGATTGTGCTCATTCTGCTGCTTTTTGCCTACAACATGTCCTGGGGCTATTTTGTCGAGTCGCGCGCCAAACGGCAGTTTGCCGAACTGTTCGGGCAGTATGTCCCGACGGCGCTGGTCGAAGAGATGGCGAAGGATCCGGAGCGCTACAGCATGGAAGGGCGGAACGGCAACCTGACCGTCCTTTTCGCCGACATCCGCGGCTTTACCTCCCTCTCCGAGGGGATGAAGCCGCAGGAATTGGCGCACATGATGAACGTGTATCTGGATACCATGACGCAGGTCATTCAGTCCCGTCTGGGAACGCTCGACAAGTACATTGGTGATGCCGTGATGGCTTTCTGGGGCGCTCCGGTCCCGGATTCGCTTCACGCCTGCAATGCGGTTCAGGCAGCGCTTGAGATGCAGCACGCGGTCCGGGGGCTGGCGCCGACTTTTGCGGCGAAGGGCTGGCCAGCATTGCAGATCGGGATCGGCATCAACACCGGGACGATGACAGTCGGTGATATGGGGTCGACGATACGCAAGGCCTACACTGTGCTCGGTGACCCGGTCAATCTTGCATCGCGCCTGGAGGGGATCACCAAAAATTACGGTGTCGGGATCGTTGTCGGCGAGGCAACCTGCAAGGCGGCCACTATGTTCACCTATCGCGAGCTGGATCGGGTACGCGTCAAGGGCAAGGAAGGGGCCGTGACGATTTTTGAGCCACTCGGTATCGAGAGTGAGTTGACCGAGGACCAAGTGCGCGAATTGCGCCTCTGGAAGGATGCGTTGCGTTTGTACCGCGCTCAGGATTGGGATCAGGCGGAGCTTCAGTTATACAATCTGCTCAAGCTGTCACCGGATTGCGCCCTGTATCAGCTTTACATGCGACGGATCGCCGAGATGCGCAAGCTGGCGCTACCAGCCGATTGGGATGGCGTGACCGTGTTCGAGACCAAATGACGATGAAACTTCGGGTTCTGGGTTGCAGTGGGGGTATCGGTGGCCGGCACTTGCGGACCACCTCGATGTTGCTCGACCACGATATCCTGATCGACGCCGGGACAGGCGTGGCCGACCTGTCGATCGCCGAACTGGCGGTGATCGACCATGTGTTCCTGACGCACTCGCATCTCGATCATATTGCTTCGCTGCCGCTGATGATCGACACCGTTGCCGACCGCCGGACGCGGCCGCTAACGGTTTACAGCACGCCCGCTGTGCTCACCATCCTGCGCAATCACATTTTCAACTGGGCGATCTGGCCGGATTTCTCTGAGGTGCCCAGCCCGGAGAGTCCATTCCTGCGCTATCAAAACATTGCAGTTGGGGAAACGATTGCCATCGACGGTCGGAAAATTACCGCGCTCCCGGCCGAACACACGGTGCCGGCTGTCGGCTATTGTCTGGATTCCGGTGCCGCCAGCCTGGTGTTTTCGGGAGATACCGGCGTGTGCGACCCGTTCTGGCGCATGGTGAACCGAATTCCCAACCTGCGTCACCTGATTATTGAATGTGCATTCTCGAATCGCGAGCAGCGGCTGGCGATTGTTTCCAAACACCTTTGCCCGGACATGCTGGCCAACGAGTTGCAGAAACTTGAGCGTGATTGCGAAATTCACATCACGCATCTCAAGCCCGGGCAAATCGAACTGACAATGGAAGAAATCGAGCGCTGTCTGGGAAATTTCCAGCCCCGGATGTTGCAGAACAATCAGGTTTTCGAGTTTTGATCATGCTGGCCGATGCCAATACATTGAGCCGTCTGGAGCCGATTCGCGGCCTTTCCCGCGGGCGGATGGATGAACTGGCGATCTTGTGCCGCGTCGACAGTTGTCCGATGGGCAGCGATCCGCTGAAGTTGCTGGGGGTGGCCGGTCATTTCATTTATCTGATTAGCGGAGAACTGAAGGTCGTGCTGCACGATGGCAGCATGCGGGTTCTTGTTGGCGGCTGTGACGCTGCGAACTGGCCGATCGGCTACAAGACCGTGCTGCCTCAGTCGAGCAAGGCCATTACCGATGTCGAGATCCTGCGTATGGATTTCGACCTGCTAGATATCATGATGACGTGGGACGAATTGGCCTCATTGGCTGAACGCACGCCCGCGCGTGAGGCGCCGGAGCAGGCGTCGTGGAGCACGATGACTGGCGCTTTCAGCGTCCAAGCGCTGACTTCGTCGGCGCTGGCCCAGTTGCCCCCGGCGCATATTCACGAGCTTTTCCAGCGTTTCGAGCGCATTCGGGTCAACCGGACGCAGTCCATCATTCGTGAGGGCGATGTCGGCGATTATTTCTACCTGATCGAATCCGGAAGATGCGAGGTCAGCAAGCGGGTGGGTGGCGCCGATCTCTTGCTGGCCGAACTCAAGGCAGGTGATTCATTCGGTGAAGAGGCTTTGGTGTCGGATTCACGGCGCAATGCCAGTGTGGTGATGAAGACCGATGGCGTCTTGCTGCGCCTGGCGAAGCCGGATTTCATCGCCTTGTTGCAGGCACCGTTGCTGCATGTCGTCGAGCGCGATGAGGCCGATGCCCAGATTGCCGCTGGTTCGGCCCGTTGGCTGGATGTTCGCTATCCTGCCGAATACACCGAGGATGGCTTGCCCGGCGCAATCAACCTGCCCCTCAATGAAATCCGCACCGCCTTTGATCTGCTCGACAAGCAGGTGTCGTATATCGTTTATTGCCAGAGCGGACGGCGCAGCTCCGCGGCGGCCTTCCTGCTGGCGCAGCACGGTTTCAAGGCGAGCTGGCTGCGCGGCGGGCTCGGCCGTCAGGAGCGTTCATGAGTGATGTTGCCACCCGCTTGCTGTTCCTCAAGAATCTGCAGGCTGTCACCAACAAGATCCATGCGACGAGCAATATCGACGAGATCATGCTCGAACTGTCGCAGGACATCTGCGCCTTGTTCAATGCCGACCGGCTGACTATCTATACCGTCAGTGAGGATGGCCAGTCCATCGTGTCCAAGGTCAAAACCGGGCTCAATTCCTTCAAGGACATCCGCTTGCCGATCTCGGAGCAGAGTGTGGCCGGCTACGTTGCGGTGACGCGCAAGGCGGTCAATATCCGTGATGTCTATGATGAAGTCGAGCTACGTGCGTATAGCCCCAACATGCGTTTCCTCGGCGAGGTGGACCGCCGGACCGGTTATCGCTCGAAACAGATGCTGGTGGTGCCGGTGCTCGGCCCTGACGGGGATTTTCTGGGGGTCGCACAGCTGATCAACCATAAGCGGGATGAGCCTTTTTCAGCCTTCCATGAGGAAGGTGCCGGTGAGTTGGCGCAGACCCTGGCGGTGGCCTTCATTCAGCGCCAGAATGCGCCCTTCGTCGCCCGCTCCAAATACGATTATCTGATCGCTGATGGCGTCATCGGTGCCTCCGAAATGGATCTTGCCCAGCGTGCTGCCCGCGTCAAAGGGCTGGAGCTGGAGGACGTGCTGATCCGTGATCACAATGTGCAAGCATCAGCAATCGGCAGCGCGCTCGGGCGCTTCTTTGGCGTAGCCTACGAACCCTTCCGTCAGGAGCGGATCAAGCCGCTCGATCTGTTGCGCAACATCAAGCGCGAGTACATCGACAGCAATCACTGGCTACCGCTTGAAGAATCCCCCGAAGGCATCGTCGTCATGGCGCCGGATCCCGAACGCCTGAAGACGTCGCGGCTGGTCAATAACATTTTCCCCAAGCATGCCATCCAGTTTCGCGTGACCACGCAGCGCGAATTCGCTGCTACGGTCGACCAGTTTTTTGGCGCGATTTCGGACATGGGCTCGGTGGACGACCTGCTGTCCGGCATGGGTGATACGGAAGAGGGCGGCGATACTCATGACGAAGTGTCGGCCGCCGCCGACAACGAACTTGTCCGTTTGGTGAATAAGATCATCGTCGAGGCCTATCAGCAAGGGGCGTCGGATATCCATATCGAACCGCGTCCCGGCAAGGAAAAGACCGTCATCCGCTTCCGCAAGGACGGTTCGCTGGTCAATTACATCGAGATCCCGGCATCCTACCGCTCCTCATTGATCACCCGCCTCAAGATCATGTGCGATCTTGATATCTCGGAGAAACGCAAGCCGCAGGATGGCAAGATCAAGTTTAAGAAGTACGGGCCGCTGGATATCGAACTGCGGGTGGCGACCATTCCCACAGCGGGCGGTGTCGAGGATGTGGTGATGCGCATCCTGGCGGCGGGCGAGCCGATCAAGTTGGACCAACTCGGCCTGTCACCGCGCAACCATGAGAATCTGATCAAGTGTGTCGAAAAGCCTTACGGGCTGTTCTTCGTCTGCGGCCCGACCGGCTCGGGCAAGACGACCACGCTGCACTCCGTGCTCGGCCACCTGAATACGCCGGATACCAAAATCTGGACGGCGGAAGACCCGGTGGAAATCACCCAAAAGGGCCTGCGCCAGGTGCAGGTTAACAAGAAGGCCGGGCTTGATTTCGCCACGGTGATGAAGGCCTTCCTGCGCGCTGATCCGGACATTATCATGGTCGGCGAAATGCGCGATCCCGAAACAACCGGTATCGGTATCGAGGCCTCTTTGACCGGTCACCTGGTCTTCGCAACCCTGCACACCAACTCGGCGCCGGAATCCATCATCCGTCTGCTGGATATGGGCATGGATCCCTTCAATTTTGCCGATGCCCTGCTTGGCATTCTCGCCCAGCGCCTGGGCAAGCGCCTGTGCAAGGATTGCAAGGTAGCCTATCACCCTGATGCTGCCGAAATCGACCAGTTGCTGCTCGAATACAGTGACGAACTGACGCACACTGACCACTGGTTGCGCGACCCGGCTGCGGCCCGCGAGGCGATTCGTGCCGAGTGGCAGAGCCGCTACGCCAAGGATGGCAAGTTCACGCTCTATCACGCCAAAGGCTGTCCGACCTGCAATGACAGCGGCTACAAGGGGCGGGTGGGTTTGCACGAACTTCTCGTCGGCTCCGATCCTGTCAAGAAGCTGATTCAGGAGAAGGCGCGTGTCGCGGAAATTCTCGCCTGCGCACTGAATGAAGGCATGCGCACCCTGAAGATGGACGGCATTGAGAAAATTCTGCAGGGCATTACCGACATCAAACAGGTGCGCGCCGTCTGCATCAAATAAGGAGGTTTCATGGAAACCCTCGACGATCTCTTCCGGCGTCTTGAGCAACTCAACGACATCGGTGCTTCGCTCTCCAACGAGCGTGACATTAACAGGCTGCTCGAGAAAATCCTGCTCGCTGCCAAGACCATCACCGGCGCTGATGGTGGCACGCTTTACCAGCTTTCCGAAGACAAGCGGCACCTGCATTTCGAAATTGTCCGTACCGACTCGCTCGGGATCGCCTTTGGCGGCACCAGCGGCCAGCCGACCTCCGGCAAGTTTCCCGATCTTGATCTCTATCTTGCAGATGGCTCGGCCAACGACAGCATGGTCGCTGCCTATGCTGCGCTAAACGCAAAGACGGTCAACATCGCCGATGCCTACGAGGCCGAAGGCTTCGATTTTTCCGGCACCCGAAAATTCGACGAGCGCACCGGCTACCGCTCGCAATCCTTTCTCACCGTGCCGATGCAGAACCACGAAGGCGAGATCATCGGTGTGTTGCAGTTGATCAATTCGCTGGATCTTGCGACAGGCAAGGTCGGACCATTCTCTCAGGCCGACCAGCGGCTGGCGGAGTCGCTCGCGTCGCAAGCGGCGATCGCCCTGACCAACCGACAACTGGTCGAGCAACTTGAAACCCTGTTTGAGTCCTTCATCAAGCTGATCAACCTGGCAATTGACGAGAAGTCGCCTTACACCGGCGGCCATTGCCAGCGTGTTCCCGAGCTGACAATGATGCTCGCCGATGCCGTTGATGCCACGACCGAAGGGCCGTTGGCCAATTTCAAGCTAACCGACAAGGATCGCTACGAACTGCGCATCGCCGCCCTGATGCACGATTGCGGCAAGGTCACGACGCCGGTGCATGTGGTTGACAAGGCGACCAAGCTGCAGACCATCTTCGACCGCATTCATCTCATCGACACCCGCTTCGAAGTGCTTCGCCGCGATGCCGAAATTAGGATGTGGCAGGCAATCGCCGAGGGCAGGGAGCGTGGGTCAGCCGAAGCCGAATATGCCCGATTTTGCCAACAAATTCAGGTTGACCGCAGCACGCTGCGTCGGAGCAATGTCGGCAGCGAGCGTATGTCCGATGACGATATCGCCGCGGTCCGCGCCATCGCCACACGCTATCGCTGGCAAAACCCGCAGGGTGAATGCGTAGATTTTCTCAGTGCAGAAGAACTGGAAAATCTCACCATCCGCGCCGGTACCTTGACGCAGGCCGAGCGAGAAATCATCAACCATCACATTGTCGCCACCATCAAGATGCTGGAGCAACTGCCGTGGCCCAAGCATCTGAAAAACGTTCCCGAGTACGCTGGCGGCCACCATGAGCGCATGGATGGCAAGGGTTACCCGAAGGGACTCAAGCGCGACGACATGAGCTGGCAGGCGCGGATGATGGGTATTGCGGATATCTTCGAAGCGCTCACAGCGAAGGATCGGCCTTACAAGGAGCCGATGAAGTTATCCGAGGCGCTGCGGATCATGGAGAACTTCAAGAACAACGGGCATATTGATCCGGATTTGTTTGAGGTTTTTGTGAGGGCCAATGTGCCCGGTAAGTATGCTGAAAGAAATTGACGATTGCTGCGGCGTATCGTCACATCTCGAAATCTGGATTTTTGCCCGCAGTCGCCATGCCTTGATCAGGTCCCGGGGGTAATCGAATTCGTGTGCTGAATTGGTTGAATTTCGCGACCCGCATTAATCGACTCGGGTTTGACGAAATTTGTCAGTCGATATGTCGATTTTTGTTAGTCCGTTCGTGGAAATCAAGGAGTAATCGTAGTGTTAGCTGCCAATTTCCTTGGCACGTTTTGTGATTCAATTAGTAGCGACAGGACTTCTGTTACTTCTATGAAAGGGCATTGCTATGCGTAAAGTTCAACAGGGTTTCACCCTAATCGAACTGATGATCGTCGTTGCGATCATTGGTATTCTCGCGGCTATCGCGATTCCGCAGTATCAGGATTATGTAACTCGCGCCAAACTGGCTAAGATTACCGCCGCTTTGTCGCCTATCAAGACACTAATTGCAGAGTATGGTCAAAATAATGCTGGCAATTTTTCTGCTTTGGATAGCTGGACAGCACCAATGGACAGTGGAGGCTTGGGCTTAGCTGCTGCGCCTAGTACTTCTTCGGAAATTACGTCTTGGAATACGATCACTGATGGTGTGGTTACAGTCGCGCTGGCAGCAGGTGTGTGCGGTACGGCATACAACGTTGTCATGACGCCTGCAAATGATGCCAGCGGTACCCGTGTTGCGTGGAACTTTACGACGACTGCTGCTGCAACGACCGTGTGCGGAAAAGAAATCGCAAAGTGGCGTTAATTTGATTTCTGGCAATTTGGAGCCCGCTTCGGCGGGCTTTTGTTTTTTGGCTCGGCAAGGGGCTGCATGTCGTCTTTTTTTCGTGGTTTGGTGTTCCTGCTGGTCTTTGGCTTGGTTGCGGCGTGTTACTGGACAGGTCTGGACTCTCCTATTGTTTTTGACGATGACAATATCATTGGAAATGGATCGGTTTTTGATCATGCCATAAACTCAGATGTCATCAGTGTGCGTGCCTTTCCATATTTCACGGTAGGTTTGTTACACGTGTTGTCTGGTGGTGACCTCGTTTGGAATCGGGTCTGCAACTTGGTCTTGCATGGTCTCATCGGCATTGCCCTTTATTTTTTTGTTCTGAGAGCAACCGCATCAAGCGCGAAGGCGCCTCAAACAAACCGTTCGATGGGAATGTTGGTTGTCCTTTGGTTTTTACTGAATCCGGTTGCTGTGTATGGCACTGGATACCTGATTCAGCGGACTATCGTCATGGCCACCCTGTTCGGTCTCGTCTCAGCGACGCTTTACCTGCGCGCTCAGCAGGAGCAGCGAAATGCGGATATCTTATCGGCTACGTTGCTCGGTGCGTTGGCAATGTTGAGCAAGGAGCACGCCGTGATGCTACCTGTGGCCATCGTCACATTAACACCGCTTGTTGCGTGTTGGAGCCGTACGGTCGTTCTACGTGCCGCTGGCTTTATTGTGCTTTCAATCCCTTGCATGTTTTGGGCAATTCAGAGCCGGGCGGTTGATGTCGTTGGCAAGACCTATGAAATCTACTCTGGGCAGGTGCTGGCACAGATGACACTGTCTGAGTTCAGTCAGACAACATTCGGATTGTGGCTATTAAGTGGCGCTACGCAACTGCTTCTGTTCTGGAAGTATCTTATTTTGTGGCTGATACCGAACCCCGAATGGATGTCAGTGGATATGCGTGTGGATTTTCCCGTGCTTTGGGCTGGCTGGGGAGCGTGGCTTGGATTATTGTTTTCTATCTTAGCGTTTGGTGGTGCGAGTTGGGTGTGGTGGCGGCATGGTCGCGCTAGCCTGCTCAGCCGTTTGGCAGCTCCAGTTCTCTATTTGGCTGTTCTTTTCTCAGTTGAGCTCTCAGTTGTTCGCATTCAGGAGCCTTTTGTACTGTATCGCAGCTTTCTTTGGATGCCGGGCTATGCGCTGATTGTGGCCTTTCTATTTCAGGCGGCGGAGCGTGCGGCTTTAGTTCGAGGTATCCGATGGACGCATGGCCTGTGGGTTCTAGGTACGCTGGGGTGCTTGACGTTGTATCCGCTCGCACAGGATCGTTTACGCAGTTTTTCCAGTCAGGAGGCACTTTGGAAGGATGCCGAAGCCAAGTTGCGGCGCCCGGATGTGGCCGGTGCTGACCGTATTTACTATAACTTGGCAGGAGAGGCCTTCAAGCGAAAGGACTATGCGACTGCGCTTTTATATAGCGATAAGGTGATCCGACAGAATCCTGAAGCGTTCCAAGGGTATCTCGCGCGAGGATCAGTACTCCTGGCGCAGCGTGATGTCAATGGCGCTTTGCGGGAGTTTGATGCTGCTGATGCACATCAGCCACCGAAAGAATTTCGTGGTTACATCGAGTTCAAGCGTTGCGGGGCATATTCAGTGCTTGGAGATAAAGATGGAACGATTGCATGTTTGCGACGATCTGCGCAACAGGGTTATGAGGTGGCAAAACTCCATCTACGGATGGCTGGCATTGCGGAGTGATAATAAGACCAAGTTGCTCTGTGGAATTAAATCACCCGGCTGAAATACTTATCCGGGTGACGTGGTTTTGATTTTTCTTGGGCCGGGAGTTAGACGAATGATGGGTTCAGCGTGTAAAGACCGAGAAAGCTGGCGGAGCCGAGCAGGTGGTTATGAATACAGTCTCGCAACTCTGAACCATTGAATCTGGATCCTAACTCTAAATTCGCGACGTTGAGTGCATAAACAGTGAAGACATACCGGTGCACAATCTCATCATTCCACGGCGGGCAAGGGCCATCGTAGCCGTAGTAGTCTCCGCGCATGTCGTTGTCGCCGGCAAACCAGTCGGTGTAGTTGTTGATGCCTTGACGACTGCCGTGCAGTGACTGCGGGCCCGGTTTTCCACGCGGGGTGACGTCCTTACTGAATTCACCGGCGGCGATTTCGGTGATGGTGGGCGGCAGGTCGATCAGAATCCAATGGAAAAAGTCGACGCGGGGCAGCGAGGCGGGGATAGTCTTGCCTTCCTGGTTGACGTCGTCTCCGACGCTCGGAACGTCGGGGTCGTGGCAGATGATGGCGAAGGATTTGGTGCCGGCGGGGATGTCTGACCAGGCAAGGTGGGGATTCATGTTCTTGCCCAGGCAAACGTGATGGTCTGCGTGAGGAATGCAGAAGGCGAAGTCGCCGGGGATGCGTTCGCCATCGGCGAAGCTGTTACTGATGAGTTTCATCGAAGGGTCTCCTCGTATTCGCCCTCGCGGGCAGCATGGTGTTCATCAGGTACTGGCGCGACGCTTGAAGTCGCCCAGCCGAAAGCCAAGAAGCCACAGTGTAGCGAAATATGCGCTGGCGCCAAGGGGTACGAGCCACGCCAGATGCAGGCCGCGTTGAATCAGGTTGCCCTGTAGCCATTGTTGTTCGGTTCCCATCCCTATCCAGAGTGCACCACCCATGACCAGCATGGCCATTAGCAGCTTGAACATGAAGGCCGGCCAGCCAGGTTGGGGCAGAAAAATCTGAAGCTGACGCAGCCCGCGATAGAGCATGCCGGCATTCAGGCAGGCGGCGAGGCCGATGGAGAGCGCGAGGCCGGCGTGGCCAATCCACCCGATGAAAGCAAGGTTCATGGCTTGTGTGGCCGCCAGCGAGATGAGGGCGATCTTGACTGGCGTGCGCACGTTCTGCCGGGCGTAGAAGCCGGGGGCCAGGACTTTGACCAGGATCAGGCCGGTCAGGCCGACGGCGTAGGCGACCAGCGCTTCGCGGGTACGCATGACATCGTCGGCGGTGAAGGCGCCATGGAAAAAGAGCGTCGAGATCAGCGGTACAGCCAGGATTGCGAGCGCCAGCGCCGCAGGAGCGGCAAGGAGCAGGGTCAGGCGCAGCCCCCAGTCGAGCAGCTTGGAATACTCCTGTGTATCGCCCTTGGCATGGGCGCGTGACAGTGACGGCAACAGGATGGTGCCGAGCGCGGCGCCGAGCATGCCGGACGGGAATTCCATCAGCCGGTCGGCGTAGTACAGCCAGGAGACGCTGCCCGTCGTCAGGAAGGAGGCAAAGATGGTGTTGATCAGCAAACTGATCTGCGAGACCGAGACGCCAATCAAGGCTGGTCCCATGAGCAGGGAGATGCGGCGTACGCCGGGGTCGGCCCAGGCGGCGCGCCAGTTCAGCGTTGGGCGCGGCAGCATGCGCAGGCGGCGCAGCGCCGGTATCTGGATAACCAATTGCAGCACGCCGCCGATGAAGACCGCCCAACCCAGGGCGAGGACCGGCGGATCGAAATAGGGCGTGGCAAACAGCGCCATCGCGATGAAGCTGAGGTTGAGCAGCACCGGCGTGAAAGCGGGGAGTGCGAAACGGCTCCAGCTATTGAGGATGCCGCCGGACAGCGCGACCAGCGACATGAAGAGGATGTACGGGAAGGTGATGCGGGTCAGTTCGACGGTCAGTTCGAACTTGCCGGGATTGGCGGCAAAGCCAGGCGCGGAGATCCAGACCAGGAAGGGGGCGGCGGCAACGCCGATGGCCGTGACAACAAACAGCGCGATCGAGAGTACCGTGGCCACGTGGTCGATCAGCGTGCGGGTATCTTCCTCGCTGCGGCTGTTCTTGTATTCACCGAGTATCGGCACAAATGCTTGCGAAAAGGCGCCTTCGGCAAACATGCGCCGCAGCAGGTTAGGCAGTTTGAAAGCAACGAAAAAGGCGTCAGTGGCAAGGCCGGCACCAAACGCCCGGGCGATGACGAAATCGCGGACAAAACCGAGGATGCGGGAAAGCAGGGTCATACCGCTGACCGTGGCCAGCGCGCGAAGCAGATTCATGTCGGAAGGCGTTGCCTGAGGCGGAGCGTCAAAGCTATAATTCTACGCTCTGCTGTTGCAGTGCAGCGAATCGCCTTCGATTTCATGCATTGCCGCGGAAGTGCCGGTGTAGCTCAGTTGGTAGAGCAGCGCATTCGTAATGCGAAGGTCGTAGGTTCGACTCCTATCTCCGGCACCAATTAAATCAAGGGCTTGCAGAGATGCTGGCCCTTTTTTTTGGCCAAGGCCGCAGCGGGCCCTGCCGGGAGGTGGGAAGGCGATGAAATATCTGATCTGGATTGCCGTGGCAGCGATCCTCTGGTGGGTGTGGTCCAAGCGCAAGGCGGCCGAACGGCGCCAGCAGACTGAGGTGACACCGCCGCCGCGAGCGGCTGAACGCATGGTTCGCTGCGCGACCTGCGGACTCCATCTTCCCGAGAGTGATGCCTTGCAGCACGCCGGGCAACATTACTGCTCACCAGCTCACCGCGATCAGGCAGGTTCGCGCGACTGATGGTCGCCTGGCTTTCCTCCACTTGGGGGCCCAACTGGCGTTCGTTCCAGTATTTCAATGGCTACCGGCTGGTCATCGGGATTTTCTTCCTGCTGGCCCTGTTTTTCCCGAACGAGTGGAATGCCCGCCTCAATCTGCAACCCTCGCCCCAGCTTTTTGGCCTAAGTTCGGCGTACACCGCAGCAGTCCTTGCTGGCTTGCTTTTGTCCTCGTTATGGCGTCATCGCTTCAACCTTCAGTTGTCAGTACAGATGCTGGTCGACGTGGCGTTTGTCGCGCCGGTCATGTACTTCGCGGGCGGCGTCGCCAGTGGGCTGAGCGTCATCCTCTTGGTGTCACTGGCGGCGGCCAGTCTGGTCGGGCGCGGGCGCCTAGTTCTGCTGTATGCCGCGATGGCGACGCTGGCGGTGCTGGCGATGCAGGTCTACGGGATTATTGCGAGCAATTTCGACGTTGCCGGTATTGTTCAGGCGGGCTTTATTTCTGCCGGATTCTTCGCGACGGCCGTTCTTGCGCGGTTGCTCGGGCAGCGCGTGATGTACAACGAAGAGCTTGCGCGCAAGCGTGGCGAGGCACTGGACAATCAGATCGTCATCAGTCGGCGCGTCGTTGAGCGGATGCAGGACGGCGTGCTGATCGTGGCAGCGGATGGGCGGGTTCTACGCTCCAATCCCGGCGCGCAGGCCATGCTGGGTCTGCCGCTGGAGGGTGAGATAGAGCTTGCGCAGCAGGTGCCAACGCTGGCGGCTGCACTGGAGGTCTGGGATCGGCACGAGGGCGACGAGAGCTTTCGTTTTGCCGGTGCTGAGGGGAGGGAACTGGCGGCACGTTTCGAGCGAACCAGCAGTTCAGATGGGGAGGTTCTGGTCTTTCTCGAGGATCTCGCGCGGATTCAGGAGCGGGCGCAGGAATTGAAGTTGGCCTCGTTGGGGCGGCTGACGGCGAGCATCGCCCACGAGATCCGAAATCCGCTGTCGGCCATCAGTCATGCGGGTGAGTTGTTGCGCGAGGAACGACGGGGCGAAATGCAGGATCGCCTGCTGCGTATCCTCAATGACAACGTGCATCGGCTGGATCGCATCGTTCGCGATGTGCTCGAACTTGGCCGTCAGCAACGAGCCCAGCCGGAACCGCTCAATCTCGACGATTTTTGCCGGCAGTTCATCGAGCATCTGGTACTGGCCGAACATTTGCCTGTCGGGGTGCTGGCCTACCGCGGCGTGGCGGGAAGGGGGATGTGTTTTGACCGCACGCACCTTGACCGCATTCTCTGGAACCTTGTCAGTAACGCTTTACGTCACAGCTCCCGTAATCAGGGAGCGGTGACCATTGCAGTGGTCGGGTCGGCGGAAATTGGCAGGGTAGAATTGCATGTCTCAGACGATGGCCCCGGGGTGCCGGAAAACGTTCGGGCGCAGGTCTTCGAGCCGTTCTTTACCACGCATACCCAAGGGACCGGTCTGGGCTTGTTCATCGCGCGGGAACTGTGTGCTGCCAATGGTGCCGGACTGGAGTTGTTGCCCGAGGTCGGCGGGGCGCATTTTGTGATTACAGGGAGAAGCGAACCGTGTCCGTTGTCAGAAGCGAACGCCGCCCACTTGGCGAACTGAATCGGGTGCTCGTCATCGACGACGAGGCCGATATCCGTGAGCTGATCGACCTGACCCTGTCGCGCATGGGGCTGGCAGCCACGTGTGCCGGTTCGCTCGCCGAAGCCCGTGCGGCGCTGGCAGCCGAGCGCTTCCAGCTCTGCCTGACCGATATGCGCTTGCCGGATGGCGAGGGGCTGGATATCGTCCGCTACATCAACGAGCACCATCCGCAGACACCGGTGGCGGTGATTACCGCGTTCGGTAGCGCCGAAAATGCGGTCGCCGCGCTCAAGGCCGGCGCCTTTGATTACCTGGCCAAGCCGGTCGGGCTGGATCAACTGCGGGCGCTGGTCAAATCGGCCTTGCGCTTGCCGGATGCCGACAACCGTGCCGAGGATTCGTCGTGTTTGATCGGTGATTCGGTGGCCATGCAGCAGGTACGGGCGATGATCGACAAGCTCGCCCGCAGTCAGGCACCGGTTTATATCTCCGGCGAGTCGGGTAGCGGCAAGGAACTGGCGGCACGGCTGGTGCATCAGCGCAGTGCGCGGGGGGCGAATGCCTTTGTGCCGGTGAATTGCGGTGCGATTCCGGAAAACCTGATGGAAAGCGAATTTTTCGGCTATCGCAAAGGGGCTTTTACCGGTGCGGATAGCGAGCGCGAGGGCTTTTTTCAGGCAGCGAGCGGCGGTACGCTGTTTCTCGATGAGGTTGCCGATCTGCCGTTGGCCATGCAGGTGAAACTGCTGCGGGCGATACAGGAAAAGCGCGTGCGCAAGGTCGGTAGCGTGACCGAAGATCCGGTCGATGTGCGCATCATTTGCGCTACTCATCGCAATCTGCGGGAGTGTGTCGACAAGGGCGCTTTCCGGCAGGATCTCTATTACCGGCTCAATGTCATTGAACTGCGCATGCCACCGCTGCGCGAGCGGGTCGAGGACATAGCACCATTGGTCGCGGCCGTGCTTGTGCGCCTGTTCGGTGACACGCCGCCGCGGCTGAGCGCCGAAGCGATCAAGGCCTTGCAGCAGTATGCGTTTCCCGGCAATGTCCGCGAACTCGAGAACATACTCGAACGGGCGACCGCGCTCTGCTCCGGAGATGTCATCGAAGCCGACGATCTGCATCTTGAGCCGGAAGACATGGGCGGAGTCGAGAGTGCCGGCCGTGGCAGCGAGACGCTGGACGACTATCTGAACCGGATCGAGCGTCAGGCGATACTTGAAGCCCTGCAGAAAACCGACGGCAACCGGACCGCTGCGGCACGCCTGCTGGGAGTCACCTTCCGGTCGATGCGCTACCGTCTCGAACGTCTAGGCATCGAATGACCGCCTGGACCGAGGAGGGCTGGCTGAACGGCGCCGAGTGGTTGCCGTCGCCCAATTTCGGGTCGCGTCCAGCGGACGCCGAAGTTTCGCTTGCAGTCATTCACAACATCAGTCTGCCGCCCGGCCAGTTTTCCGGGCGCTTTGTTGAGGATTTTTTTCTTAACCAGCTCGATACTGCGGTCGACCCATATTTTTCAACAATTTCGGGATTGCAGGTTTCCTCCCATTTTTATATCCGGCGCGATGGCCGGCTCATCCAGTTCGTTTCGGTCGATGATCGTGCCTGGCACGCCGGGCAATCCAGTTGGTGTGGTCGGGATAACTGCAACGACTGGTCTGTAGGCATCGAGCTTGAAGGCACGGACGACCTGCCATTCGATCCTCAGCAGTACGCCACGTTGTGGCAGGTACTCGCTGCATTGCGCCAGCGATATCCCCTGACCCGCGTTGCAGGCCATAGCGATATCGCGCCCGGGCGCAAAACCGATCCGGGCATAGGCTTTGACTGGTCGGCGCTCGCGGTCTGCTTTCCGGATCTTGTGCTGCCCGGCACGGGCTAACGTCCGAGGTAGCGGCGTAAACGACCTACCGCCTCGGCCAGGCGGTCAAGATTGGTGGTGTATGCAAAACGAATGTGGCGTTCAGGCGCATTGCTGCCGAAATCCAGTCCAGGCGTGGCGGCGATGCCGACTTGTTCCAGCAGTTCGCGGGCAAAGATGAAGCTGTCTGTCGTCAAAGCCGAGCAGTCACAATACAGATAGAAGGCCCCTTCAGGCCGGGCCGTCACCTTGAAGCCGATCCCCTCCAGCGCCGGGGCCAGGAAATCCCGCCGGCGGCGGAATTCGGCGCGGCGTTCTTCCAGCAGGGCGATGGTCTCCGGCAAAAAAGCGGCGAGCGCGGCATATTGAGCGGGCGTTGATGGGCAGAGAGTGAGGTTCTGCGCCAGCTTTTCGACGTCGCGGACATAGGCTTCGGGAATCACCATCCAGCCCAGCCGCCAACCGGTCATCTGGAAATACTTCGAGAAGCTGTTGATGACCCAGATATCGTCGCCGGCGGCGCATGCGGTCGGCGCATCGCATTCGTAGGTCAGGCCGTGGTAGATCTCGTCGACCAGGAAATGGCCATGACGCGCGCGGCTGGTGTTGGCCAGCGCGGTGATTTCCGGCAGGGACAGCAGCGTCCCGGTCGGGTTTGCCGGTGAGGCGACGAGCAGCCCGCTCGTCTTTGCTGTCCAGGCGGCGGCAACCTGTTCCGGCGTCGGCTGGAAGTTGCTGCGTTCATCCACCGGCAGACTGACCGGCACGCCTTCGTAAGTGCGCAGGATGTGCCGGTTGCACGGGTAGCCCGGGTCGGCCAGCAGCCACTCGCGACCGGGATCGGCCAGGCAGGCGAAAGCGAGGTTGAGCGCGCCGGATGCCCCGTTGGTGACCGCGATGCGGCTGGCGGGAACCGAGACGCCGTAACGCTGGTGATAGAATCCGGAGATGGCCTCGCGTAATTCCGGCAAGCCGAGCGCCTGCGTGTAGAGCGTTTTTTGCGCGTTTATTGCGTTCACCGCAGCAGCGGCAATGGCCGGGGGCGTCGGAAAGTCCGGTTCGCCGACCTCCATGTGGATGATGTCGCGGCCCTCGGCTTCGAGCTGGCGGGCACGGGTCAGCAGTTCGACGACGTGGAAGGGTGCAATGTCGGCAAGTCGGGCGGCAGAAGGCAGCATGCGTGACTCCAAAGTAAAACGGCCACCCGCGGGTGGCCGTTGATTCGGGCTCAGGGCCGGATTATGCAGCGTCCTTGAAGATGCCCATTTCGAACAGTTCGCGCTTGAGCACGAGCTCGCGCGGCATCTTCTCGCCCATCTTGTCGAACCACTCCTTGTGGCCGGCGAGTTCGGACTTCCAAGCGTCGGCGTCGATGGTGGTCAGGGCTTCGAAATCAGCCTTGTTGATTTCCAGACCGTTCCAGTCGATATCTTCGAACTTCGGCATCCAGCCGAGGACGGTTTCCTTGGCGGCAACGGTGCCCTTGCAACGCTGGACGATCCACTTCAGGACGCGCATGTTGTCGCCAAAGCCCGGCCACATGAAGTTGCCGTCGGCGTCCATGCGGAACCAGTTGACGCAGAAAATCTTCGGTGTGGCATCGACGGTCTTGCCCATGCGCAGCCAGTGGTTGAAATAGTCGCCCATGTGGTAGCCGCAGAAGGGCAGCATCGCGAACGGGTCGCGGCGGACAACACCCTGCTGACCGAAGGCGGCAGCAGTGGTTTCGGAGCCGAGGGTGGCCGCCATGTAAACACCGTAGTTCCAGTTGAATGCCTGGTAAACCAGCGGCACGGTGGTGGCGCGACGGCCGCCGAAGATGAAGGCGGAAATCGGCACGCCAGCGGGATCTTCCCAAGCGGCATCAACGGACGGGCACTGGCTGGCCGGGGCGGTGAAGCGGGAGTTGGCGTGGGCTGCCTTGCGACCGTTCTTGCCGTCTTCCGGCGTCCAGTCCTTGCCTTGCCAGTCGATCAGGTGCGCCGGGGCTTCCTTGGTCAGGCCTTCCCACCACACGTCGCCATCGTCGGTCAGCGCGACGTTGGTGAAGATGATGTTTTCCTTCAGCGTGGCCAGTGCGTTGTAGTTGGTCTTCTCGGAGGTGCCCGGGGCGACGCCGAAGAAGCCGGCTTCCGGGTTGATCGCGTAGAAGCGGGTGACGCCGTCGGCGTCGACACGCGGCTTGATCCAGGCGATGTCGTCGCCGATGGTGGTGATCTTCCAGCCGTCGAGGGTCTTCGGCGGAATCAGCATGGCGAAGTTGGTTTTGCCGCAGGCCGACGGGAAGGCGGCAGCGACGTAGGTCTTTTCACCTTCCGGCGATTCGACGCCGAGGATGAGCATGTGTTCGGCCAGCCAGCCCTGATCGCGGGCCATGGTCGAGGCGATACGCAGTGCGAAGCACTTCTTGCCGAGCAGGGCGTTGCCACCGTAGCCAGAGCCGTAGGACCAGATTTCGCGGGTTTCCGGGTAGTGAACGATGTACTTGACGGTCGGGTTGCACGGCCACTTGACGTCGGCCTGGCCGGCCTCAAGCGGGGCGCCAACGGTGTGGACGCAAGGCACGAATTCGCCATCGGTGCCGAGGACGTCATGGACGGCCTTGCCCATGCGGGTCATGGTGCGCATGTTGACGACCACGTAGGGGGAGTCGGATATTTCAACACCGATGTGGGCGATCGGCGAACCGAGCGGGCCCATCGAGAACGGGATGACGTACATCGTACGACCCTTCATGCAGCCCTTGAACAGGCCGTTGAGGGTTTCACGCATCTTGGCAGGCTCTTCCCAGTTATTGGTCGGGCCGGCGTCGTCCTTGTTTTGCGAGCAGATGTAGGTACGATCTTCGACACGGGCAACGTCGGAAGGATCGGAGAAAGCGAGGTAGGAGTTCGGACGCTTGGCTTCGTTGAGCTTGATCAGCGTGCCGGCCTTGACCATTTCACCGCAGAGGCGGTCATACTCTTCCTGGGTGCCGTCTGCCCAGACGATGCGGTCGGGGGTGGTCAGTGCAGCAATCTCGGCGACCCATTTTTTCAGGCCTTCATGTTTGACGTAGTCAGGCGCGTTCAGCGGTGCGGTCATGGCGATGTGTCTCTCTCTAAGTTACTGAAATAGCAAAGGTTTCACGCCAGTCGCCGGGAGCTGCCACCAAGACTGATTGCGGCTGAAGGCCGTCGGCTGGGAAGCCCGTAATTATGCACGAAATTAGGGTAAACATCCACTTGACGTAACATGGGTTACGTATATTCCGAAGGTGGGGTGTGAAAAATTTCATGGTAGGATGTGCCGCAATCTGAAATTGCGTTTCACGATACAAAACGGAGGAAGACATGGATCCACGCCAGTTGCGCGAAGCCGCGCTCTATTACCATCGCGAACCGAAGCCGGGCAAGATTGCGGTCACGCCGATCAAGCAGCTGACCAACCAGTACGACCTGTCGCTGGCGTATTCGCCCGGTGTCGCTTACGCCTGCGAGGAAATCGTCGCCGACCCGGGTGAGGCGAGCACGCTGACCTCGCGCGGTAATCTGGTGGGTGTCATCACCAACGGCACTGCTGTTCTGGGCCTTGGCCCGATCGGCCCGCTGGCCGCCAAGCCGGTGATGGAAGGCAAGGGCGTGCTGTTTAAGAAGTTCGCCAATATCGACGTCTTTGACCTCGAAATCGAAGAGCGCGACCCGGACAAACTGATCGACACCATCGCCTCGCTGGAGCCCACCTTCGGCGGCATCAACCTTGAAGACATCAAGGCGCCGGAATGCTTCTACATCGAGAAGAAGCTGCGCGAGCGGATGAAGATTCCCGTCTTCCATGACGATCAGCACGGTACGGCCATCGTCGTCGGTGCCGCCATCCTCAATGGTTTGCACCTGATCGGCAAGGATCTGACCAAAGTCAAGATCGTCACCTCCGGCGCCGGCGCGGCTGCGCTCGCCTGTCTGGACCTGCTGGTCATGCTCGGCGCCCCGGTCGAGAACATCTGGGTCACCGACATCAAGGGCGTTGTTTATGAAGGTCGCGTCGAGGAAATGGACGAGATCAAGGCGCGCTACGCCAAGAAGACCGATGCCCGCACGCTGGGCGAAATCATCGAAGGTGCCGACGTCTTCCTCGGCCTGTCTGCCGGCGGTGTCCTCAAGCAGGAGATGGTCGCCAAGATGGCGCCAACCCCGGTGATCATGGCGCTGGCCAATCCAACGCCGGAAATCCTGCCGGAACTGGTCAAGCAGGTGCGTGATGACGCAATTATCTGCACCGGTCGCTCCGATTATCCCAATCAGGTCAATAACGTCCTCTGCTTCCCTTTCATTTTCCGCGGTGCGCTGGACGTCGGGGCGACGACGATCACCGAAGAGATGAAGATGGCGGCGGTCAAGGCGATCGCCGAACTGGCGCGCGCCGAGCAATCCGAAGTCGTTGCTTCGGCCTATGGCGAGAAGATTTCCGGTTTCGGCCCGGAGTACCTGATTCCCAAGCCTTTCGACCATCGCCTGATCGTCAAGATCGCACCGGCGGTAGCGAAGGCGGGTATGGACTCCGGTGTCGCAACACGCCCGATCCAGGATTGGGATGCCTACATTCAGGGGCTGAACGAATTCGTCTATCACTCCGGGATGATCATGAAACCGGTGTTTACCCAGGCCAAGCTGGCGCCCAAGCGCATTGTTTTTGCCGAGGGCGAGGATGAGCGCGTGCTGCGGGCGGTGCAGGTGGTGCGCGACGAAGGTATTGCACACCCGATCCTCATCGGTCGTCCGGCGGAAATTCGCCGCCGCATCGAGTCCGCTGGCCTGCGCATCCGCGAGGGTGAGGATTTCGAGATTGTCTATTCGGAAAACTGCGCCTTCTTCGAAGAACACTACGAAGAGTTCTGGTCGACCTATCACCGCCTGATGGAGCGCAAGGGCGTTTCGCCCGATTTCGCACGCCGTGAAGTGCGTCGCCGCGCCACGCTCTACGGTTCCTTGATGGTCAAGCTCGGTTACGCCGATGGTCTGGTGTGCGGAACCTTTGGTCGTCACGAAACCCATCGCGAATACGTGCAGAGCGTCATCGGAACCCAGGCCGGTCTGGACCGCTACTACGCCATGAACCTGCTGATGCTGCCGGGACGCACGGTCTTCATTGGCGATACCTACGTCAATTACGACCCGACAGCCGAGCAACTGACGGACATGGCCCTGCTGGCGTGTGAGGAAATCCGCAACTTCGGTATTACGCCCAAGGTGGCCCTGCTTTCACACTCGACTTTCGGCACCGAAGATACGCCGACCTCGCTGAAGATGCGCGAAGTGCTGGCCCGTCTCGGCGAGCGTGCCCCGGAGCTGGAGGTTGAAGGTGAAATGCACGGTGATGCGGCGCTTGACGAGCACATTCGCCTCAAGGCGTTCCCGAATTCGCGCCTCAAGGGCCAGGCCAACCTGCTGGTGATGCCGACGTTGGATGCGGCGAATATCTCCTTCAACCTGCTCAAGGTGGCCGCGGGCGACAACCTGACCGTCGGTCCGATCATCCTCGGGGCGGCGAAGCCGGTAAATATCCTTACGCCGACCGCGACCGTACGGCGGATCGTCAATATGACTGCGCTGACCGTCGTCGATGCCGGTTGATCGACCAAGGTAGTTCCACGCTTGGCGGTCGCTGCATTTCCTGTGTGGCGACCGCCCGATTGTTTCTACCGGATTGTGACTGGCTACAATTTGTCACGATCTCAGCAGATGCATTAGGTTTTTGCTGTATCTGTCTATTTTTATTGAATTTTTGCAGCAGCCTGCTAAACTGACGTAAAATCGCCCGGTCAGTTTGTAGGAGTCTGTAAATGAAGCATCCCCTGAAAACCGCCCTGTTGCTCGGCGCCTTGATGGGCGTTGGTGTGCAAGGGCAGGTGTCGGCCGCAACCGCCAAAAAGCCGGCCGAGCAGGCCGCGAAAAAGTCCGTCACCAAAGCCGCCAAAAATGTGGCACCGGTCGCCGGCAAGAAAACCCTGGCAGCAAAACCGGCCGTCGGCAAGCAGGCAGCTACCAAGGCACCGGCCAAGACTGCCCGTAACGACAAGGTACTGCCGGCCCGCAGCAAGCAACTGGCCGCGTTTGCCGATGGCCCGCGCAAGCCTGTTCGTCGCGTCAGCATGCATGACATCGATCCGGGGCGTCTCGCGCTCTACTCGGCGTCGGCGCTGGTCATCGACCAGACCAGCGGGCAGGCGCTGATCGAGAAGCAACCGGATGCCGTCGTGCCGATCGCATCGATTTCCAAGCTGATGACGGCGATGGTGGTTCTCGATGCCAAGCTCGACCTTAATGAAGTCATCACCATCACTGACGAAGATGTCGATGGCCTGAAGGGTACCCGCTCGCGGATCCCTGTCGGTACGACGATGACCCGCGAAACGGCGATGCTGCTGGCCTTGATGTCTTCGGAAAATCGCGCTGCCAACGCCTTGGGGCGGCACTACCCGGGCGGACTGACGGCCTTCGTCAAGGCCATGAACCGCAAGGCGCATTCGCTTGGTATGTATAACTCCAGCTTCGAGGAGCCGACCGGTTTATCGAGCAACAATGTGTCGACCGCCCACGATCTCGCCCGCATGGTGACCGCTGCCGCACGCTACCCGGAAATCCGCCAGTTCTCGACCACCGCAGAAGCCAAGGTCGAGATGAATGGCCGAATTCGTGACTTTGGCAATACCAACGCGCTGGTACGCAGCGACAACTGGGAAATCGGCATTTCGAAGACCGGCTACATCTCCGAAGCCGGGCGCTGTCTGGTGATGCAAGCCCGTGTCGCCGACAAACCGGTGGTTATCGTGCTGCTGGATTCGAACGGCAAGATGACCCGCGTCGGCGATGCCAACCGGATCAAGCGCTGGATGGAGAGCGCCAGTCTGGGCACCAGCCGTCGTACGGTTTGATCTGCTGGCTGATTAGCTTCAAGGCCGCCTGCGGGCGGCCTTGTTATTTCTGCTTGCCGGTGTAGCCGAGTGCGCCGGAAACGGCATCTGCGGTCTGGCGGACCAGGTCGGCCCATTCCGGATCATGGCGATCGGCAGGCGCCGAGACGGACAAGGCCGCGATGACCTTGCCATCCTCGTCATGGATAGGCGCTGCAACGCACTTCAAGCCCAGTTCGGCCTCTTCGTCGTCGTAGGCAATGCCGTGGCGGCGAACCTTGTCGAGTTCCTTCTCAAGCGCCGACAGATTGGTCAGCGACTTCGGTGTCTTGCCCGGCAGACCGGTGCGCTTGGCGTAATCGCGGATTTTCTGAGGGCCGTCGGCGGCGAGGAACAACTTGCCGAGCGAGGTCAGGTGCAGCGGCGCGCGGCCGCCGACGAGATAGACAACGCGCACCAGCGCCCGGCCGGAAGAGGTGCGTTCGAGGTAGACAATTTCGTCGTCGTGGCGGGCGCCGAGGTTGATGGCCTCGCCGATGCGCTCGTGCAGTTCCTGCATGTAGGGCAAGGCTACTTCGCGCAGGCTGATGCGGGATTTGACGATGCTGCCGAGTTCGAGCAGGCGGATACCCAGCCGGTAGGTGCCCGCATCTTGACGCTCGACAAAGCGGGCGGCGCTCATTGCTGCGAGAATGCGATGTGCCGTCGACGGATGCAGTTCGGTGGCTGCCGCCAGTTGCTTGAGGCTGGCGGGGTCGGGCGATGCGGCAAGGGCGTCGAGCAGCGACATCATGCGCTCGATGACCTGGATGGAGCCGGGCGCCTTGCTCGTCCCGCTGGCAACTTCAGACAACTGGATTCCTTTATTTCGCTGGTTTAAGTAGCATTGTCACTTTTCTTGTGCGGCGCAATATTAGCATGCGCATTGCCTTATACGTTACCTGCCTGATTGACCTGATGCGTCCCGGTATCGGATTCGCGGCCTTGCGCCTGCTCGAAGCAGCCAGCGCCGATGTGGTCGTGCCCCCGGCACAGACCTGTTGCGGCCAGCCTGCCTGGAGCGCCGGCGACCGTCAGACGGCACGCCTGCTGGCTGAAAAGGCCATTGCCGAACTCGAGTCCTACGAGCGGGTGGTCATTCCGTCCGGCTCCTGTACCGACCAGTTGCGAAACGTCTACCCTCAACTGTTCGCCGACGATGCCGATTGGGGGCCGCGGGCGACGGCGCTGGCGGCCCGGACCTTCGAACTCACCGAATACCTGGCCCGCTTCGCCCCCGAACTGCCCTTGCCGAATGCCGTCGGTGGGCAGGTCACCTATCACGACTCCTGCAAGGGGTTGCGTGGCCTCGGCGTCAAGCAGCAGCCCCGTGCGCTGCTGGCCCGCGTCAAGGGCCTGCAGCTGACGGAGATGGCGGACTGTGAGGAGTGTTGTGGTTTCGGTGGCGCCTTCTCAGTCAATTTCGCCGACGTCTCGACGCGCATCGTCGATCGCAAATGCGAGTCGATTGCCGCGGCAGGGGCCGATGCGGTGGTGGGCGGCGATCTGGGCTGTCTGCTCAACATCGAGGGCCGCCTCAGGCGGCGGGGCGATGACCGCACGCGCGTGCTGCATATTGCTGAAGTGCTGGCCGGCGGGGGCGAGTCTTGAGCGGAAAGACAGAGAGTACCGGCCTTGCAGGGGCGGCGGCCCACTCGCAGGCGATGCACTTCCACGCCCGGGCGGCGGAGAAAGTGCGCAATCCGGTCTTGCAGAAAGCCTTGCAGAAGGCCAAGCCGTTGTTCGTTGGCAAGCGCGCCAAGGGTGTGGCCGGCCTGGCGGATGATGGCCTTGATTTTGAGCAGCTGCGGTCAACCGCAGAAAGTATCCGAAATCGGGTACTGGCCGACCTCGACGTCTGGCTCGATATTTTCGAGACCCGGGCGCGGGCTCGTGGTGCTGAGGTGCTCTGGGCGCGTGATGGTGACGAGGTGGCGCGGCTGGTGGTCGATATCGCCCAGCGTCATGGTGTGACCAAGGCCGCCAAATCGAAATCCATGCTCTCCGAGGAGGCGCAGCTCAACGAGGCGCTGGCGGCCGCGGGCATTCGTCCGGTCGAGACCGATCTCGGCGAGTATATCGTCCAGCTCGCCGGTGAGGCGCCATCGCACATCATCGCGCCGGCGGTGCACAAGACGATCGCCGAAATCGAAGCGCTGTTCGCCGAGGCCCATGGCCGGCCGGAACAACCTCGGACGTCGGCGGACATCCCGGCGATGACGCAGGAAGCACGCGCCGTGCTGCGCCAGCATTTCCTCAGCGCCGAGATGGGGATCTCAGGCGCCAATTTCCTGATTGCCGAAACCGGCTCCGCGGCGCTGGTGACCAACGAAGGCAATGGCCGCATGGTGACCACCCTGCCGCGCGTGCATGTGGTCGTCACCGGCATCGAGAAAATCGTGCCGACGCTGGAGGACTTCTCGACGTTGATGCGGCTGTTGCCGCGTTCGGCCACCGGGCAGACCATCTCGAATTATGTGTCGCTGCTGACCGGTACGCGGCAGCCGGGCGATCAGGACGGACCGGAGAAGACGGTCTTCATTCTGGTCGATAACGGCCGCGCCAATCTACTCGGTTCGGCCTGGCAGGACATGCTGCGCTGTATCCGCTGTGGCGCCTGCATGAACCATTGCCCCGTCTATTTTTCGCTCGGTGGCCACGCCTACGGCTGGGTTTATCCCGGTCCGATGGGCTCGGTGCTGACGCCCCTCTACACCGGTATCGAGAATGCCCTCGATCTGCCGCATGCCTCGACCGGCTGCAATCAATGCGGTGTCGTCTGCCCGGTGCGCATTCCCTTGCCCAAGCTGATGCATGGCCTGCGCGAAACCCAGGTTGAGCGTGGCTTGCGCCCGTGGCGCGAGCGTTTGGCGCTGCGCGCCTGGGCCTGGATTGCCCGCCGTCCGGCGCTTTACCGCTGGCTGACCCGGCGTGCCGTGCGTTATCTTCGCTGGCTGGCCGACGACAGTGGTCGTATCCACGTCTTCGGCATGGCCCCGGGATGGACGGACGGACGCGACCTCGCCGCAGGCAGCGGCAAGACTTTTCACGAACTTTACGCAGCAAGAAAGCGAGCTTGAACATGGAATTTGCGCCCGAAGGCCCGATGGCGATCCCGATGTGGGTCAATGGCCACGCCTTTCTCACCGTCGGTCAGGACTTCTTCGATGTGACCAATCCGGCCACGGGCGAAGCCATCCGCCGCGTGCCGCTGTGCGGCGCCAGCGAGGCCGCCGAAGCCGTTACCGCAGCTCGCGGGGCGCAGCCGGGTTGGGCAGAGATGGGCATGCCGGCCCGCCGGGTCTGCCTGTCGGCACTGGCCGACGCGCTGGGTCGCTATACCGGCCACTTCGCCAAGTTGCTGACGCAGGAATGCGGCTTCGACGATGCGACAGCGACGGCTGAAGTGGCCGCTGCCGTGGCAGCGCTGCAAGGCGCCGGCGTCGGGGCGACCGGTGTCTTCGGGCTGGTGCTCGATGCCTCGCGCCCCCTGGCCGCAGCCGCTGAGAACCTGGCCCCCGCTCTGTTGGCCGGTGCAACCGTCGTGGTCAAGCCCAGCCCGCGGGCGCCATCCGCCGTGTTCGCGCTGTGTGAGCTGACGTCGCGATGCGAGTGGCCGGCCGGTGTCGTCAATCTGCTGCAGGGCGACACCGCGGCCATCGACGGCCTGTGTGCCGCCGGGGTCGATCGCCTGGTCTATGCCGGCAATGCCGCGCTTGGCGTGCAGATCGGCGCGATTGCCGATGCCGCTGGCATCGCTTTCGAGATGAAGTCGAACTGATGCATCGCATCGTCCACCTCGAAGCCAATTCGCTGATTGCCGAATTGCGGCGGCCGGCGTTTGCGCACGCCTGGGTCAGCCAAGGAAAAACGGCGGCGGAGGAGGTGCGTGGCCGGCTGGCCGGGGCGACGATTGCCATCACCAACAAGGTGCCGATCAGGGCAGCTGACATCGCGGCACTGCCGGATCTGCAGATGATCGCCGTCTCTGCGACCGGCGCCAACAATGTCGACCTCGACGCCTGTCGGGCGCGGGGCATTGTTGTCAGCAACATTCGCGGTTATGCCGCGCACACCGTGCCCGAGCACGTGCTGTCGATGATGCTGGCGCTGTCGCGCAATCTCTTTGCCTGGCGCGAGACGATACAGGCCGGTGGCTGGCAGCGGGCCGAACAGTTCTGCCTGTTCGATCACCCAATTCGCGATCTGCATGGTGCGACGCTGGGATTGATCGGCAGCGGCAGCCTGGGCAATGGTGTTGCCCGGCTGGCAGAGGCCTTCGGCATGCGCCTGCTGCGCGCCGAGCGCAAGGGCGTGCCGGTGCCCCGATCAGGCTATGTTGCGTTTGAAGAGGTGCTGGCCGCCGCCGATGTCCTCAGCATTCACTGTCCACTGACCGAGCAGACGCGGCATCTGATCGGCGAGGCTGAACTGCAGGCGATGAAATCCTCGGCCATGCTGATCAACACCGCCCGTGGCGGCATTGTCGATGAATCGGCGCTGGCGCGCGCCCTGCGTGAAGGGTGGATCGCTGGGGCCGGTTTCGACGTGCTGAGCGGCGAGCCGCCTGGCGATGATCAGCCGCTGCTGGCGCCAGAACTATTGGCGCTGCCCAATTTCCTGCTGACGCCGCACGTCGCCTGGTCGAGCCGGCCGGCGATGCAGGCGCTGGCCGATCAGTTGATCGACAACATCGAAGCCTTCGTTGCCGGATCGCCAAAAAATGTCCTCACCTGACAACGCTACCGCTCGCGACGAGATTCTCGACCGCGTCCGTCGTGGTGTGGTGCGGCCTGATTTTGCCGCCCGCCGGGCTGCGGCCGAGGCCGCGTTGGCAGCCCCCTCACGCGGCCCGCAACCGCACATGGCGGCGGACACCGCGGCGCTGCGGGCCCGCTTTGCCGAGAAGGCCACCGCCCTGGCGAGCAGCGTTGAATCGGTAGCGACGCTGGCCGAGGTGCCGGTGGCGGTGGCGCGTTATCTGGAAAGTCACAGTCTGGCGACGCAGGCGGTGGCGACGGCGGACGTCGGGGCGCTGGACTGGACATCGGCAGGCATTTCGGTCGCCGTGCGTGCCGCGGTTGATGCCGATATGGTTGGAGTTTCCGGTTGCTTCTGCGCTGTCGCCGAAACCGGAACCTTGCTGCTCTGCAGCGGCGCCGGGACGCCGGCGACGGTCAGCCTGCTGCCGGAAACGCACATCGCGCTGGTGCCGGTGGCGCGGCTGGTGGCGACCATGGAAGACGCTTTTGCCATGGTGCGTTCCGAACTCGGCGGCATGCCGCGAGCGTTGAATTTGATCTCCGGGCCGTCGCGCACCGGCGATATCGAACAAACCATCGTCCTTGGCGCCCACGGGCCGTGCCGGGTACATCTGATCCTGATCGGAGAAACATCGTGAGCATCCAGTTTGCCATTCGCGGCGAATACATTCAGCTTGACCAGCTGCTCAAGGCCACCGGGCTGTGCGAATCCGGCGGCGCAGCGCACGCCGCGATTGCCGACGGGATGGTCAAGGTCGATGCTGCGGTCGACACCAGAAAACGCGCCAAATTGCGCCCCGGTCAGCGGGTGAGTTTCGCCGGTGAAGAGATCGAGTTGGTCGCTGAATAGGTGCTGGCGGTAACCCCCGATTTCAGCCATTTTTTCGGGTTCACCGCAGCAGTGCTCCGGTCACTCCAGCCAGCGCACCGGCGAGGCCAGTTCCGGCCGCTTGCCCGGGCGGTCGTGGTAGTGCCTGGCGATGGCGTTGATGTCGGTCTGCGGATCCCCGCTCAGCGCCAGATAGGTCAGCACCCCGGCCTCGCGCCGCCGGTAATCGATAAAGGCCAGTCCGACTGGCACTTGGGCGGCAAGCGCGATGCGGTAGAAGCCGCTCTTCCAGCCGCCGGTCAGGCTGCGTGTGCCTTCCGGCGCCATCACCAGCATGAAGTTCTGACGGCGGGCGAACTCGCCGACCATCTGCTCGACAAAGCCGGTCCGCTGCCGGCGATTCACCGGCACGCCGCCCAGCCAGCGTAGCAGGCCGCCGAAGGGCGGCCGAAAGAGCGCGTCCTTGCCCACCCAGTGGGTGTCGAGGCGGAGCGCCCACTTGATAAGCAGCGCGTAGAAGCCATCCCAGTTCGAGGTGTGCGGGTAGGCGATCAGTACCGCCTTGGTGGGCCGGTGCGGTGCTTCGATCAGGGTCCAGCCGAGGAGTTTGAGCAGACTGCGGGCGAGGAATTGCATGGTCGGTCTCAGGTCATCTTGACGACGATGTCGTGCAGGGTATTGGCGCAGTTGGCCATGCGGTCGGCGGCATTCGAGAGGTGGCGGTAGATTTCGCGGCGCTTGAACATGTGGATGTAATCGTCGCCCTGGAACAACTCAGCGATGGCGCGGCGGTAGGCCTTTTCGACCTTGCGCTCCGCCTTGCGGGCGGCGTCGGCATCGGCAGCGGCCTCGCGCGGGGTCTTGGCCAGTCGCGAGAAGCCCAGCGCCAGCGCATCACTGCCGAGCTTGATATGCATCGCCATTTCCAGACAGTGCTTGTCCGGCGTCAGCGCCAGGACGTCCATTTCACTGACGGTGGTCTTGCAGTAATTGACCACTTCGTCGAGGTCGATGATGGCGCGATACAGGTCTTCACGGTCGATCGGTGTCGAGAAGGCCTCGTTCAGCGTGTGCAGGTTATGGACCTTGATCTTGTCGGCTTCGTGCTCGTCGCGGCGGATCATCTGGCCGGTGGCCGGGTCGCCGCTCTCCATGAACTCGACCAGCAGCCCGGCGGTACGGGCGACCTGCTGGCACTGGTCGGTGAGCAGCGTAAAGAAATCAGGCATCTTCGGAAAGACGCGGTCGAAGAGACGGCGAAATACCGACGGGGTGGGCGCATCGTCACTCATGCTCGGGCTCCGATGAAAAGATTGACCAGCGCGTAGGCCTGAATGGCGACCAGGGCAGCGCCGGGGATAGTGATGATCCAGGTCGTTGCGATGTCCTTGGCCTTGGCCCAGCGCACGGCGCGCGGACGCTCCGAGGCACCGATGCCCATGATCGACGTGGCGACGACGTGAGTGGTCGAGACCGGCGCGCCACCGATCGACGCGGCCAGAATGACGCCGGCCGAGGTCAGTTGCGAGCCGAGGGCGTGGATGGGGCGGACGCGGTAGATGGCGAAGCCCAGAGTGCGGACGATGCGCCAGCCGCCGGAGAGGATGCCGAGGGTGATCGCCGAGGCGCAGGCGAGCATCACCCAGAACGGCACTTCAAAAGTAGGGATGAAGCCGCCGAGCAGCAGCACCAGCGTCAGGATGCCCATGCTCTTTTGTGCGTCGTTGGCGCCGTGCGAGAAGGCGAGGCCGGCAGCGGTGACGAATTGCGCGCCACGCAGACGGGCATTGGCCGCCGGACTGGCGGCACGGAGCAGGGCGCTCATCAGCCGGTGAATGATGAAGCCGACCCAGAAGCCGATCAGCGGTGACAAGACCAGCGCCGCCAGCACCTTGGTGATCCCGGTGAGTCGGCCTTCGCTCAGTTCGGCAAAGCCCCAGGCGACGTGATCGGGACCGACGGCCACCACGACCGCACCGATCAGCCCGCCGACCAGCGCGTGCGACGACGACGAGGGGATGCCGAAATACCAGGTCGCCAGATTCCAGACGATGGCGCCGATCAACCCGCAGAGCAGGATGGAGAGCGCCAGCACCGGCGCCACGCCGTCGAGGGTGATGAACTTGCCGATGGTGTTGGCGACCGCCGTGCCACCGAGCAACGGCCCGAGAAACTCGAAGACGCCGACGATGATCACTGCCTGCGCCGGGGTCATCGCCCGCGAGGCAATGACGGTGGCGACGATGTTGGCGGCATCGTGAAAGCCGTTGGTGTAGTCGAAAATCAGGACGATGACGACCGTGGCCACGGCCAGCAGGAAGAGTGTCTCCATGCCGCGTTCCGGGTCAGATGGCCGGATGCACCGGCAGGCGGGCATTACGCATCGGTGTTGTCCCCTTGTTTTTATGGATTGAGTATAGCGCTGAAGCCGCAACCGGCTTCGGATCGGCTGCGGTGAACGCGTAAAATAAGCGAATTCTGATTATCCAGGTCTGGCCATACCGATGTTTCTTTTTCCTAATGCCCGCGCAGCACGCCGGGGTCTCGCCGCCGGAGCCTTCGGGTGCTGAGCGACAGCATGCCTTGGGTGTTCGGGGCGCTGGCGCTGCTCGCCCTGCTGCCAGTGGGTCTGCATCGTGCCATTCGTCGCGGCCTTGCGGCGCCGCGGGTGGTCGAGACGCAGGAGCCGTCGGACCTCCACTGGCAGGCAGCAGTGATCCCGACGCGCAATGGCAGGCGTTTGCACGCTTGGTGGATCCCGACGGTGGCCGGAGCGCCGGCGCTGGTGGTGATGCACGGCTGGGGCGGCAATGCCGAGATGATGCTGCCGCTGGCCGGGCCGCTGCATCGCGCCGGCTATGCGCTGTTGCTGGTCGATGCCCGTTGTCACGGGCGTAGCGATGACGACAGCTTTGCCTCGCTGCCGCGCTTTGCCGAAGACATCGAGGCCGCGCTCGACTGGCTGGCGGGGCAACCCGACGTTGATCCGGCCAGACTGGGCGTCATCGGCCATTCGGTCGGTGCCGGCGCGGCCCTGCTGGCGGCCAGCCGCCGCCCGACGCTGCGGGCAGTCGTCAGCCTTGCCGCCTTTGCGCATCCGCAGGTGATGATGCGACGCTGGCTGGCGAGCAAGCGCATACTGTACTGGCCGCTGGGCGCCTACATCCTGGCCTATGTGCAACGGGTGATCGGTCATCGTTTCGACGCCATCGCGCCGGTCAATACCATTGCCCGGGTGGCGTGCCCGGTGCTGCTGGTGCATGGACTGGAAGATGATACCGTGCCCTTGTCCGATGCCGAGGCGATCCTTGCGGCCGGTGCGCGGGGCCGGGTGCAACTGCTGCGCGTTCCCGGCAGCCACGACGATTACGGTGATATCGACCGCAACCTGCCGGCGCTGACGACGTTTCTGGCCGCCGCGTTCAGCGCTCCACCGGCAGCCACCTGAGCAGGGTGGCGTACAGCAGCGGCGGCTCGACCGGCTTGCCGAGAAAGTCGTTCATGCCGGCGGCGAGGCAGAGCTGGCGATCCTCGGCGAAGGTGTTGGCGGTCATGGCGATGATCGGCACCTGTTGCCGTTCCGGCAATTCACGGATGCGCTGGGTGGCGGTGATGCCGTCCATCACCGGCATCTGCATGTCCATCAGGATCAGGGCGTAATCGTTCGCCTGGCTGCGGTCGACGGCGATTTTGCCGTTTTCTGCGGTGTCGACGACGAGGCCGGCGTCATGCAGCAGTTCCAGGGCAATTTCGCGATTGATCGGCTCATCCTCGACGAGCAGGACGCGCCGCCCGAGGTGCCGGGCGATCAAGGTGGACAGGCCATCACTGCCGGCCAGTTCGGTGCTGCGCTGGCCGTCGTCTACGGTTTGGCAGCGGCGCAGGCGGGCGGTGAACCAGAACCGGCTGCCGGTACCGGGTTGGCCGTCAGCGCCGGCCGTGCCCCCCATCAACTCGGCCAGTTTGCGGGTGATCGCCAGTCCGAGGCCGGTGCCGCCGTACTTGCGCGTGGTCGAGGTGTCGGCCTGCTCGAAGGCGCTGAACAGCCGCTCGACCTGCGCCGGATCGATGCCGATGCCGGTGTCGCGAACCTCGAAACGCATCAGCAGCGACGGTCCATCCTCCTCGACGATGCTGCAGCCGAGCGTGACGTCGCCAGTCTCGGTGAATTTGATGGCATTGGCGGTGTAGTTGAGCAGGCCTTGCTGCAGTCGGGTCAGGTCGCCGCTGACGCGCAGCGGCGGCAGGTCACCGGCGATACGCAGGCTCAAGCCTTTGGCTGCGGCGCGGTCGCTGAGCATGGAGCTGATGTTGGCAAACAGGCTGGCCAGCGGGAATTCGACCTCATCCAGGGCCAGCTTGTCGGCTTCGATTTTCGACAGGTCGAGGACGTTGTTGATGACGCCGAGCAGATGCTGGCCGGCGCGGTCTATCTTGTCCAGACGTTGCAGCTGCTCACTCGGCAGCCCGTAGCGTCGCATCATATGCGCCATGCCGGTGATGGCGTTGAGCGGCGTGCGGATCTCGTGTGACATGTTGGCGAGGAAGGCGCTCTTGGCCCGATTGGCCGCCTGGGCCTCGTCGCGGGCGATCTCCAGTTCGCGCGTGCGATTGTCGATCAGTTCCTCAAGATGATAGCGATGACGCTCCAGCTCTTCCTGCGTGCGCCGCCGCTCGGTGATGTCGCGACTGACACCGAGTACGCCCAGCAGGCGGCCATCGCCGGTGTACATCGGTACCTTGACCGTTTCGAGCAGGACGCGCCGGCCATCGCGGGCGTAGGTCACCCATTCCTCGTTCTTTCGGGGTGCGTTGGCGGCGATGGCCTCCTGATCGTTCGCCCGGAAAAAGTCCGCCAGCTCGCGACTGACAAAGTCGTAGTCGGTCTTGCCAATGATTTCCGCTTCCCGGGCACCGAAGAAATATTCGAAAGCCGGGTTGCAGGCCAGATACACGCCATCGGGATCCTTCAGCCAGACCAGATCGGGCAGCGTCTGCACCAGTGTCTTGAGCATGCCGCGCTCGCGGGCAAGTTCCTGATTCGCGGCCTCACTGTCGCGGCGGGCGGCCAGCAACTGGCCGTTGCGCAGGCTGAGGTTGAACAGGAGCACCAGGATGGCACCGCCGGCGAGTCCGGCGAGCAGGATCAGATTCTGGTAACGATGCCAGACATCCTCCCAGCGTAGCTTGGGCAAGGTCTCGTAGGGCGGCAGGCGTAGCTCGCGCAGTGCCTGTTCTGCGGGCAGGTAATCGGCGGGCGGGTTGAAGCCGTGGATGCCGGCGGCGCGGGCAGCGGCATCGGTCGGCTTGAGTGAGAGCAGGGCGATGGTGATCTGGCGGACGATGTCGGGCTCGGTGTGGGTCAGCGCGACGAAGGGGTATTCGGGGTAGAGGCGCGTCGAGGCGAGATACGGGAAGCCGGTGAAGCCCTGGCGGTTGATGACCTCGATCCGGTCGAGCGGCAACTGGCCGCCGCGCTCCATGGTTTCGATCAGGCCGGTACGGACGAAGCCGGCATCGGCTTCACCGTTAAGCACGGCCTCGACGACACGGGAGAAGGGCTGGCCGAGGTGGCGGATACGCAGCGTGTCGAGCTTGATGCCGGCATCCTTGAGTTCGCGCAGCGAGGCGGCGTAGCTGCCGATGTATTCCGGTCCGGTGGCGACGATCTGCTTGCCCTGCAGGTCGCTGAGTTGACGGATATCGGCGCGTTCCTTGCGGCGGATGATGGCGCCGCCGAATACCGGTACCGGGGCGCCATTTTCGCTGCGTACCAGGGTCGCCAGTACGCCAGTCATGACGCTGTTTTCCCGCTGCTTGATCAGGTCGACCGGGCCGCCAAGCAGAAAATCGAGGCCGTTGCTGTTCAGTGCCTTGCGCATCTGATCCTGGTCGAGAATCTGTAACTCGATGCGATGCCCGGGTACCGCACGGGTCAGGTAATCGGCCAACGGTTGCCATTGCTGCTGCATTTCGGCGACCGGCTGATTGGCCGGAATGCCCAGATACAGGGTATCGGCAATGGCAGGCCGCAGGGTGGCAAGGGCCAGTGCGAGCAGCGCCATGGCATGGACAAGGCAGCGGATCACGTGCGCGCCCCTTCCGGCAAATAGGTGTCGGTGCATAGTCCGGTCAGCGGGTCGGCAGCGGGCAGCAGACCGCTTTTCAGCATCAGTGCCGACAGTTCTCCGGCAACCGATTGCAGGCGGCCATCCGGCGCCAGCAGGTGGCGGTTCTGCACGATGCCCGGCAGATGCAGGCCGCGGAAGGCCTGCAGCGCGGCCTCGCCGGGCAGGGTGAGCCGCGTTGCCATGCGGTAGGCGGCATCCTGCGGATTGTGGCGCAGATGGTCGAGAGCGCGGAAATGGGCGGCAATCAGCGCCCGCAAGGCCTGGCCGTAGCCGGATGCGACACTGCTGCGCACGGCCAGTACATCAAAAATGCTCTCCGGCAGTTGCCGGCTGTCGAGCAGGCGATGGGCACCCAGTTGCAGCAAGTGGCTGACCTGCGGCTCGTAGGTAACGACGGCATCGAGCGTGCCAGTGCGCCAGATGGTCAGATGGGCGTCCGGTGTCAGGCTCTCGACGATGACATCCTGTCGGGTCAGCCCGCCGCGGGCGAGCAGCCGGTCAAGCATCAGGGCGCCAAGTGCCGTCGTTTCCGCGCCGATGCGTTTCCCGCGCAACTGCGCCGGATCGCGGATGTCCGGACGGCTGATGACGGCATCCGCGCCGGCAGACGTGTTGAAGACGAGCACTGCCTCAAGCGCGATGCCCTGGCTGCGGAGAAGTAGCATTTCGTCCAGCGTCAGCGCCGCGGCGTCGACGCGGCCATCGGCCAGTGCCGCCATTGAGCGGGTCGCTGACGTGGTTTCGATCAGGCGGACGCTGTCGGAAGTCAGCCAGCCCAGGCTGCGCGCCAGGAACATCAGCTCATAGCCGGGCCAGACGTGACAGGCGACGTTGAGTGGTTCAGCCTGGGCGCAGCCCGGCAAGGCTGCAGCCAGCGGCGCGGCAGCACAGGCAAGGAGCCAGCGGCGTCGGCTGGCGCGAAAGGCTTGAGGCAAGGCAGATCCCGAGCGTGGAGGGAAATGACATAACTATATCAAGTCGTCCGCCGCATGTGTCTGGAATACACCGCGCAGCAGCTGCGGTGAACAAAAAAAGGGCGGGAAAATCCCGCCCCAAGGGAGTCTGCCTGATTGGCCTCAGGGCAGAAGGAAAGACGCTTTCTCGCGAACCTTGATGTCCGGGTTTTCGACGGCGACGATGTCGAAATGAATGGTGTTGGAGCCGCTCTTGCCGGCTTCCGGCGGCACGCGAACGACGGTGTTGAACGATGTCAGGCCGGCGGCCGTTGCATCGACTTCCGCTTCACCGGCGATTTCGGCGCCGGGCAGGCCATCGACGCTGATCCGGTAACGGTGATCGCGCTCCTCGGTGTTCATGATTTGCAGCATGTAGACATTCTCGATCCGTCCGTCGTCGGCTTCCCGTGCCAGTACCGAGCGGTCGCGGATGATGTCGACCTTGAGCGGGATGCGGTGGGCGAGGAACCAGGCCGCCATGCCGCAGATAAGGATGAGGATGGCGGTGTAGAGCAGGATGCGCGGGCGGACAATGTGGCCGAGGATTTCCTTCTTGCCCAGATGCTGCGCCATCGCGTTTTCGGTGGAGTACCGGATCAGGCCGCGTGGCAGACCGACCTTGTCCATCACCTGATCGCAGACGTCGATACAGGCGGCGCAGCCGATGCACTCGTATTGCAGGCCGTTTCGGATGTCGATGCCGGTCGGGCAGACGGTGACGCACTGGCCGCAGTCGACACAATCGCCCAGTCCGGCCGCTTTCGGGTCAACGCCCTTCTTGCGCACGCCGCGCGTTTCGCCGCGCTCCGGGTCGTAGGTGATGATCAGCGTATCGGGGTCGAACATCACGCTCTGGAAGCGGGCATACGGGCACATGTACTTGCACACCTGTTCGCGCATGAAACCGGCGAAGAGGAAGGTGAAGCCGCCGTAGAAGAAGATCCAGAAGATTTCCCAGGAGCCGAGATTGTTGGTCAGCACGTTGTTGATCAACTCGTCGACCGGCGTGAAATAGCCAACCAACGTGAAGCCGGTCCACAGCGAGAGCAGGCCCCAGAGCAGGAATTTGGTGCCCTTGATGCGCAGCTTGCGGGCATCGAGCGGTCCTTTGTCGAGCTTCATCCGGGCATTGCGGTCGCCTTCCACCCAGTTTTCGATCCACATGAAGATCTGCGTGTAGACCGTTTGCGGGCAGGCGTAGCCGCAGAACAGCCGGCCGGCGACGGCAGTGACAAGGAAGAGGGCGTAGGCCGAGATGATCAGCAGCGCGGCAAGGTAGATGACATCCTGCGGCCAGAACACCATCCCGAAAATGTAGAACTTGCGTTCAACGAGGTGCAGCAGCAGCGCCTGACGGCCGTTCCACTCCAGCCACAGGCCGCCGTAGAACAGCACCTGGGTAAACAACACCAGCGCGATGCGCCAGTTGTCGAAATAACCATGGATGCCTTTGGCGTAGATTTTCTTCCGCTTTTCGTAGAAGGAAACGGGGGATGGGGCTGGGGCGTTGTTGCCGGGGACTGGATTGGGCTGGCTCATTGAAACTCTTGGTCGACATCGAGAAAGTGGAATCCGGCGACGGCCATCGGCACGGGCTGACAGGCATCAAGCAAGCCTGCGGGGCGAACTAAAGGGGGTATGCCCGTCATCCCGGAAGCGCGACCGGCACCTGCCCCGAATCGGGGGGAGGAAAGCACACGGAGCAGGCGGTCGCCGGTTTCCAGCTTGCTTATATCAAGATGCGTGCCTGCGCCGATTGATTTGATAAATCATTGATAAAACATATGGATATGAAGAAATGAATGGCCCGGCTGGTAATGGGTTCCTCTCGCTGTGTCATAATTGACGCATCAAATTGCCAGTGGTGACACAGCGATGACGTCGCACTTTCTCAGCGAGCTGATTTCGTTTCTCGACGGCCTGCACGAGCCGCGCATCGTGATGAATGCCGACTACCGCATCGTCGCCGCCAACGCGGCCTACCTGCGCGAGTTTTCCGGTGGGCAAAACGTGACCGGGCGCTTCTGCTACGAGGTATCGCATCACTTCGACGTGCCCTGCGATCAGGCTGGTGAATCCTGTCCGCTGCGCCAGAGCCTTGATGCCGGCACCCAGCAGCGCGTGCTGCACCTGCATCACACGCCGCGCGGCGAGGAGCATGTCGATGTCGAGACGACGCCGATTCGCGATGATCAGGGGCGGATTGCCTACTTTGTCGAAACCATGCGCGTCGTTCGCCAGGCCAGCAGCCGGCCGGCGGCGCAGGGGCTGGTCGGCCGCTCACCGGCATTTATCGGCATGCTGGAGAAGATTCTGCGCGTTGCCAATTCCGACGCCGCGGTCCTCCTGCTCGGCGAGACCGGCACCGGCAAGGAACTGGTCGCCCACGCCATCCACGAGGCCAGTGCCCGAGAAGATGGGCCGTTTGTTGCTGTCGATTGCGCCGGCATGACGGAAACGCTGTTCGAAAGCGAACTCTTCGGCTACGAAAAAGGTGCCTTCACCGGCGCCACGCACCGCAAGCAGGGGCTGGTCGAAGCCGCCAGCGGCGGCACCCTGTTCCTCGACGAAATTGGCGAGCTGCCGCTATCGCTGCAGGTCAAGCTGCTGCGCTTGCTCGAAACCGGCACCTACCGTCGTGTCGGCGGACTCGACTGGCTGCCTGCCGATTTCCGGCTGATCACGGCCACCCACCGCGATCTGCCGGCGATGGTGCAGGCTGAAACCTTCCGTCGTGACCTTTACTTTCGCATCAACACCTTCCCGATCCGCACGCCGGCATTGCATGAACGTGCGAGTGACATCCCGCTGCTTGCCGAATCCCTGCTCGGCCGTGTGGACCGCAAGACCAACCGCCGCCTTTCTGCCGATGCGCAGCAGTGGCTCAGTCGCCAGCGTTTCTCCGGCAATATCCGCGAACTGCGCAACCTGATAGAGCGCGCCACACTGCTCGCTGATGGCGAAGTCATCGAGCGCGAACACCTGACGGAAATGGCAGACGACCTTGTCGCGGCCGCACCCTCCGCTGCCGGCGGTCATGCCTTCTGTGTCGAACAGCCGGTGCCGATGGAAGACCTCGAACAACGCTACCTGAACTGGGCGCTCAGTCGTTGCGACGGCAACGTTCCGCAACTTGCCCGGCAGCTCGGCATGAGCCCCCGGACCCTTTACCGCCGCTTGCAGGCGGGTCGTACGGGGTGAGTCTTGCTGATTTTGGCTGTCTGCGGTGAACCTGAAATTCAGGCGAAAATCGGCAGGCAGCCCGTCATTTCTTGGTCAGCCACTTCAGCAATGCCTTGTACAGCAGTTCCGGCGTGACTGGCTTGGCGATGAAGTCATTCATGCCAGCGTCGAAACAGTGCGCCTTGTCCTCGGCAAAGGCATTGGCCGTCATGGCCAGGATCGGGATGTCCTTGCCGCCCGGAAGTTGCCGGATCTCCCGGGTGGCTTCCAATCCGTCCATGTTCGGCATCTGCATGTCCATGAGGATCAGGGCATAGTTGCTTTTGCCGGCCAGTTTCAGCGCCTCGGCCCCGTCCTCGGCGGTATCTACCACGAGCCCGACGTCGTCGAGCAGCAGGGTGGCGATTTCACGATTGATCGGCTCATCCTCGGCCAGCAGGATTCTTGTGCCGGCGTGGCCCGTCTTGAGGGCATTCTCGGCATCTTCCAGATTGTTTAAAGCCACCGCACTGCTTTCGTGCCCGCTTTTCCGTAATCGAACGGTGAACCAGAACGTGCTCCCCTTGCCGGGCACGCTGGTGGCGCCGGCGTCGCCTCCCATGATTTGGGCAATCTTGCGAGTGATCGCCAAGCCGAGGCCCGTGCCGCCGTATTTTCGCGTGGTGGTGTTGTCGGCCTGCTCGAAGGCCGAGAACAGTCTGGGCAGCGCCTCCGCTGAAATGCCGATGCCGGTGTCGGTTACGGCGAAGCGGATCAGGGCGTTGCTCAGGGTTTCCTCCTCGATCTGAGCGCTGATCTTGATGCTGCCTGTTTCGGTGAATTTGACGGCATTGCCAAGGTAATTGAGCAGGGCCTGTTGCAGCCGGGTGTGATCGCCCAGCAGGCCAGCCGGCATCGATGGGCGGTCGATCAGGAGGTGGAGTCCCTTGGCCTTGACTGCATTGCCGACCATGTTGGCCACGGTATCGATGATTTGATCGATGCGGACAATGTCTTCTTCCAGTTGGAATCTGCCGGCTTCGATCTTGGAGAGGTCGAGAATGGCATTGATGATTTCGAGAAGGTGCTTGCCAGCCGCCTCGATCTTGTCGAGCTTGTCCGTTTGCTGCGCCGTCAGGCCGGATCCCCGCAGGATGTACGCCATACCGGTAATGGCATTGAGCGGGGTGCGGATCTCATGGCTCATGTTTGCCAGGAATGCACTCTTGGCGATGTTGGCGGTCTCGGCCCGGATTTTTGCCTCGGAGAGCAACTGGTTGGAGGTCTCCAGCGCAGCCGTTCGCTCTCGCACACGTTGCTCGAGGTCTTCGTTGAGCTGGCGGATCTCCCTCTCGTCCTGCTTGCGTTGCGTGATGTCGCGGATGAACCCACATAACAATCCATCTGAGGTATTCCGATAGGTCGCGCTGACTTCAACATCCCAGTACGAGCCGTCCTTGCGGCGATGGCGCGCCTCGAACTGATCGTGGCCGGTTTCCATCAGGCGCCGGATGCGTGCCGCGGTCTGCTCAGAAGCTTCTTCGGCATCAAGCTCGCTGATATGCCGACCGATCAGTTCTTCACGCGAATACCCCGATTGCTGGCAATAGGTCGGGTTGACATCGATCAGGCGACCCTGGTCATCGACGCGCCAGAAACCATCGAGCGAGGTCTCAAGGATGTTGCGCAAAATTTCGTCGCGCTGTTGCAGCCTCATGTCCCGTTCGGCAATGCGTTCGAGCAGGCGGTTGAAGGCCGCGACCAGTATCCCGATTTCATCCTGGCGCAGGATCGGCAGCCGTTGTGGCGGTTGATCGGATTCGGCCTGCAGGCTCAAGGCGTTTGCTGCCTCGACCATCGGAGCCAGCTGGCGGCGCAGCATCCACCATGTAATTCCGCCCACCAGCAGGGTCAGGATCACAGTGGCCAGCAGCATGCGATTGTGTAACACCTCGACGGGGGCGAAGGCTTCGGTGGTAGGCAATATGGCTGCGAGATACCAGTTGGCCACAGGAATCGTCTTGACCGACACCAGCACCTCAATGCCCAGTGGATTAACGAGAATATCGCTGCCCTCTCCGCCGCCCAGGAAATAATCCAGCTTTGGGCTCACGCCGGGAGCGGGCAACGCTTCCATCATCCGCGATTTGTCGGTGGCGGTAATGATCATCCGGTCGTTTCGCGACACCAGAAGATAGCCACCGGTATTGCCGAAGCGCCCTTGCTGGATCCTGTCGAGAAAGTTGGGCTTGCCCAGATTGGTAACCCCGGCAAAAGCGCCGATGACCTGGCCGCTGGCATCCCGAATCGGCACGGTCATGCCAAAGACAGGTGCATTGAGCTTCTTGCCCAGGACTGGCTTGCTGATGTTGGCCTTTCCCTCCTTGAGCGCGGTTGCGATGGAATCGACATCCATGTAGTTGACGCCAATCCGTCCGCTGTCTGGCTGGCTATCGGCCAGCGCCGTACCGTCGAGACCATAGATGATGCCGCCACCGTTGAACAAGCGGGGCAGGATCAGGCGCTGGGCGAGAAACTCCTGCATCGCCTTCGGGCTGGCCAGTATTTCCGGCGAAATTCTTGCCGCAATCGTCTCCAGCCATTGCAGGCGTTCGTTCAGTTCCTGCTCAGCCTCATCGGCATAATTCGTTACCGCGATGCGTTGCTGTTGTCCCAGCAGATCCTTGACATCCTCGCGCAGCATCCGGCTGGCGTAGAAAGACATCGCCCAGATGCTCGCGACAAAGAGGCCCAGCATGGTGAGCGTAATGCGGGTTTTCAGCGAATGGCGGACAAGGGATCGAGATGTCATGCCGCTGGACTAAGGAAGAGATGAGGGTAGCTTTCTCATCATACGCCCCATTGGCTGTATGAACAGGCTATTCAAATGCCATTTTGGAAGGCTGGCTGCTTTGTGTGGTTTTTCCAATCAATAAACAGCCCTTGCTCCGCCCGGCAGCAGGAAATGTGCCGAAGGGTGGATTGCCGTTACCTCTGCCGAATTCGCATGCCCGGGTTTCCCCAGATTGCCGCGGTCAACCCGAAAAAATGGCCAGAATCAGGGTTGTCGCTGGGGTGCTCAACGTACGAAGCTGTCCGGCATCTGCACGGCGACGACTTCGCCGCGTGCGGTAGCGATGCCATCGGCGTAGACCGTGGCTTCGACAATGACCTTGCGACCGCGGATTTCCTTGACCTTGCCACGAATCTCGAGCTCTGGGCCGAGCGGTGTCGGTTTGAGGTAGTCGACGTGCAATGAACCGGTGACGAAGCGGAAGGCGGGTTCGCTGTCCATCTCGCGGTTTTCGGCGCGGTACATCGCCGCTGCGGCGGTGCCGGTGCAGTGGCAGTCGATCAGCGAGGCGAGCAGGCCGCCATAAACGAAGCCGGGAATGGCCGTGTGTTCCGGGCGCGGGGTGTAACGGGTGACGGTTTCGTCGCCATCCCAGATGGTGCGAATTTGATGGCCCTGCGCATTGAGCCGGCCACAGCCGTAACAATGGGCGACGTTATCGGGGTAAAAGTCCTGGAAGGCGGACATCGGTGTCTCCTGTTTGGGGTTTTGTATACCGATGTTAGCGCCACACGCGGATCAGTGGCATTGCAGGGGCTGCCGTTTGCCGTGCAAATTCCGCCAGCGATTCAGTCGTCTGCGGTCAACGCCAAAAACCGGCCAAAACCAGGGTACGACGGAGGCGGTCATCGGGGTCAAACCCCGACGCGCCGTTCAGGCGGCTTCGACCGAGGCGACGAAGACGTAGCCCTGCGAACGCAGGGTCTTGATGTAGGCGTTGCCGTCGGGCTGGCTGCCGAGGATGCGGCGGATCTGGCTGACATGAACGTCGATGATCCGGTCGTAAGCGACGTATTCGCGCTTGAGTACGCGTGACAGCACTTCCCGCGACATCGGCTCGAAGGGGTGCTCGACAAAGGCGAGCAGCAAGGCGTAGCCGGAAACGCCAATGGCGGCCGGCTTGCTCTCACTGTCGATCAGCTCACGCGAGGCGGTGTCCAGTGTCCACTGGCCGAAGCGCAGGCGACGCGCCTTGCCGCTTGTCGTTGGGCTGACTGCCTTGGGGGTGCTGCGACGCAGCAGGGCACGAACGCGGGCGAGCAGTTCGCGCATGTTGCAGGGTTTGGGCAGGTAGTCGTCGGCGCCGATTTCGATGCCGATGATGCGCTCGATCTCGTCGGAACGATTGGAATGGATGATGACCGGGATTTCGGATTTTTGCCGCAGCTGACGCAGCAGTTCCATGCCGTCGGCGTCAGGCAGGCTCAGGTCGAGCACGATGACGTCCGGCTTTTTCTCGAGCGACGACCACATCGCAGCGCCGGTTTCGGCAATGATGCAGTCGATGCCGGCCGTCGCCAGCGTTGTCGTCAGAATGTGGCGGGTGACCGGATCGTCTTCAACGATGAGCGCTGTCTGGCGCATGATTCGTGCTTTTCTGGGATGATGGGTAGGAATTGTAAAGCATTGTGAAAGCCTCGCGTGTTTTACCAATTTCTAAACTTTCACGATTTGACTCAGGCCAAAATACACGTCTCGAAACACGGATGACACAGACCATGAGCAAGTTGGCAGGCATCGATGGATTTGACGTCAAAGCGGCGGTTGCCCGCATGCTGGGTGAGCCGGAATTGTGGTGGCAGGCGCTGGCCCTGTTCGATACGCATTTTGGGAATTGGGACAGCGACTGGCGGGCAGCGCAGGGTGACATCGCGCTGGAACGGCGCAGGGTGCATTCGCTGCGCAGCGCCGCCGCCAATATCGGCGCTGTGCGTCTGGCGCTGGATGCCGAGGTGCTGGAGACCTTCCTTCTGGCGAATCCTGAGGCAGCGGCAACGCCAACAGCGCAGGGCCTGCGCCGTCAATTGCAGCATGAATTCGATCTGGCGCGGGACGGCGTACGTCAGGCGCTGGCAACCCGGCAGGTGATGGCGCATTGAACACCCCGCTGACGCCCACCTTGACCGCCCGGCTGCGGGCGATGACCCTGGCGGTGCTGGCGCTGGCCTGTACGCTGGTCTTGCTGGTTGTCCTGCCGGTGTCGGCGTGGATGATGGCGTCGGCGAAACTCGAGGAAGGCCAGTTGCGGCTGGCCCTGGCAGCCCGTACCGTCGGTCCGTCGCTGCAAGCCGGTGATGCGCAGGCGACAGCCGCAGCATTGAACCTGATCGCTGCCGCCGACGACGTCATCCGTCTGGCGGTTTACGGTGCGGACGGCAAGCTGGTCAGCGGCGGCGTTGGCGCCATGCCGGCGCTCGCGCCGCTTGACGCAGGGCATCGCTGGTCCTGGCGTACGCTCGACATCGTTGCGCCAGTGACGCTAGCGTCGGCACCGGTCGGCTGGCTGGCGCTGTCGCTTGATCTCGCGCCGCTGCACCAGCGTGGTCTGCTCTTTGTCGGGCTGATCGGTGCCGGCGTCGCGCTGGCGGTGATGCTCGGCCTGCACCTGCAACGTCGGCTGGTGGCAAGGCTGGTCGAGCCGCTACAGGCACTGACCGGCCACATGGCCGAAGTCTCGGTCGGGCGACATGACGTGCAGGCCTTCGGTGGCGGCATTCACGAACTCGACCAACTGGCAGCGGGATTCAACGACATGGTCAGCCAGATCCGCGAGCGTGACCACTGGCTCACCAGTCATCTTTCCAACCTCGAACAGAGCGTTGAACTGCGCACCCGCGAACTTCGTCAGGCCAAGGAGGAGGCGGAGGCCGGCAGCCGCGCCAAGAGCGAGTTTCTGGCGATGATGAGCCACGAAATCCGGACCCCGATGAACGGCGTGCTCGGCATGACCGAATTGCTGCAGGCGACTCCCCTGCGCGATGAGCAACGGCAATACGTGCAGGGCGTCGACCGCTCCGGCCGGCACCTGCTGGCGATCATCAACGACATCCTGGATTTCTCGAAGATCGAATCCGGCCATCTTGAGCTGGAGGCGGTGGATATAGAGCTCGGTGATCTGCTGCGTGAGCTGGCCGCTGTGCCGGCGGTGCAGGCGGCTGACAAGGGCCTGGGCTGGCACCTGAACCTGCCGGAGATGCCGCTGCCGCTGCGGGTGGATGCCTTGCGCCTGCGTCAGGTGGTGATCAACCTGTTGTCCAATGCCCTCAAATTCACGGCCAAGGGTGAAATTTCGCTGTCGATGACCGCTGCGCCGGAGATCGAAGGGCGGCGGGCGTTGACGATCAGCGTCCGCGACACCGGCATCGGGATCGCGCCGGAATTGCATGAAAAAATATTCGAGCAGTTTTCACAGGCCGATGGCTCGACCGCCCGCAAATACGGCGGCACCGGCCTCGGGCTGGCGATTTCCCGCCGGCTGGTCGAGCTGATGGGCGGCCGGCTGACGATGGAGAGCTCGCCGGGGCAGGGGGCCTGTTTTACCGTCAGCCTTAATTTGCCGGTCGGCGATCCGATTTTGCGCCGCCTGCCGACGGCTGAGCCGGTACCAGCGAGCTCCGGCCGCTTCCGAGGCCGCGTGCTGGTTGCCGAGGACAATGAAAGCAACGGCATCGTCATTCGCACCCACCTCGAAAAGCTGGGGGCGACGGTCGAGATGGTTGCCGATGGCGAGCAGGCGCTGGCAGCGATGGCAGCCAGTCGTTTTGACCTGGTGCTGATGGATTGCCAGATGCCCGGCCTCGACGGTTTTGCCGCCACCCGTCGCTGGCGCGAGCAGGAGCAGGGCGCGCGGCTGACGATCGTCGCGCTGACCGCCAACGCCATGGCCGGCGACCGCGAGCGTTGCCTCGAGGCCGGGATGGATGACTATCTCGCCAAACCCTTTACCGGCGAGCAGTTGCTGGCGGTCATGCGCCGCTGGCTGCCCGAGGAACGGCGCAAGCCGGCACCGGGCCGGACGGCCATGCCGGCGCCAGCCGCCGCCGGTAATGGCGCTACCGCGTCTGCAAACGGCCCGTTGGACCCGGCGGCGCTGGACAAGCTGCGGGCCTTGTCCCCCCAGGGGGCCGAACAGTTGATCCGGCAGTTGTTTGAAGCCTACCTGCGTGGTGCCCGCCCACTGCTGGCGCAACTGGCTGAGGCGCAGGCCGCCGGCGATGCTGCTGCCCTCGCAGGCATTGGCCACGCCCTGAAGTCGAGCAGTTTCAATGTCGGCGCCAGCCGGCTGGCGCAGTGCTGCCGGCAACTGGAGTTGCTGGCACGAACCGGCGACGATGCGCTGGGTGCGCTATGTGACCAATTGAAAGACGAATGGCAGCGCGTTGAAGCGGCCATCCTGAATACGCTGGAGGAGGCATGACCGTGAGCCTGAGCCCCAAACCCTGCCGCGTTCTGGTGGCCGACGATGATCCGACGGTCGCCCTGTTGATGCAGGTGGCCTTGCCGCCGCCGGATTATTCGACAACGGTCGTCGCCAGCGGTGATTCAGCACTGGACGTATTCGGGCAGCAGCCCTTCGACCTCGTTTTGCTCGATGTCGAAATGCCCGGTCGCGATGGCTTCGAGGTGTGCCGGGAAATCCGCCGCCGCAGTGGGCGTTCGGTGCCCGTGCTGCTGGTCACCGGGCGCAATGATTCGGAGTTTCATGCCCGTGCCGACGAACTGGCCGCCGATCACATCGCCAAGCCGGTTGATTGGGGCAGCCTCGCGGCGCTGGTGCAGCGGTTGTTGCAGCGCTGATCAGTACTCCTGCAGCATGGCGATTTCGGTGTCGGCGTGGCGCAGGCGGATGGCCAGTGAGCGCGAAATCGCAGTCAGCAGCGTGAAGGCGAGTTTCTTGTGTTCCTCTGCCAGCTTGTTGAACTGTTCCAGCGACAGAACGTAGAACTCGGTTTCGCTGGCGGTAATGGCGTCGTTGCCGCGTGGGCGGTTGTCGAGGAAGGCGAGGCCGCCGAAAAAGTCACCGCGGCCGAAGGTGGCGATATGCCGGCTGCGGCCCGCACCGAGTGGTGCGAAAATTTTCACCGAGCCGCGCCGGATCAGGTAGATCGCATCGCCCGGCTCGCCGCGTGAATAAACGGCCTCGCCGGCGGCGTAAGTGCGTTTTTCCAGACGTGATTCGAGGTCGGCCAGGGTTTCGTCCTTGCGGTTCTTGAACATCTCCATTTCGTTGAGCTGCAGCGCGGTTTCGGCGACCGGCGTTTCCCGTTCTTCCTCGCCGAGCAGGCGATCCTCGACCCATTCAATGGCGCTGTCGAGTTCAGCGAACTGGCGCACGCTGTCCGGGTTTTCGGTGACGCCGGTCTGTTCCAGGAAAGCCCGCAGGTTGCGACCATTGGGCAGGCTTTCGCGGACGTTGGAGAGTATCAGCAAGGCGCCGCGCTCATGCAGAGCATCGCGGATCAAGGTCAGCAGGTGGGCGGCGGTGACATCGACCGACTGCACGCGCTTGAAATCGAGAATGACGAAATTGCGGGTTTTCAGCTCGCTGTCGAGATCCGTGTAAAGCTGCTGGGTGGTGCCGAAGAAGAGACTGCCCTGCAGTTCGAAAATCACCGCCTGGTCGCCTTTTTGTTCGAGGATGCGGGTTTCTGCTTCGGGGCGGTGCCAGTTCGACGACATCTGATTGACGTAGAACTTGTGACGCACCACCGAGCCGCCGATCTGTTCGCGCAGGAAGAGCATGATGGCCAGCGCGACGCCGACGGCCGAGGCGGCGATGAGGCCGATGGTGATGGCGACGACGACGACGGCGACGACCACACCGAAATCGAAGACGGTGGCCGAGGACTGGATGAAGCGCAGCGGTTGGCGGTCGATCATCCGCAAGCCGACGACGATGAGTATGCCGGCCAGCGCCGGCACTGGAATCCAGGCGATGAAGCCGCTCAGGATGAGCGCAAAAATCAGCGCCGAAATGCCCTCGATCAGGCCGGAGGCACGGGTCTCGGCGCCGCTGGAGAGATTGACCAGCGTCGCGCCCATGGTGCCGGCACCGGGAATGCCGCCGACCGAAGACGAGGCGACGTTGGCGATGCCCTGGGCGATCAGTTCGCGGTTGGGGTCGTGGCGGCTGCGCGTCATCTGGTCGAGGACGACGCAGGTTTTCAGGGTGTCGACCGACAGCAGCACCGCCAGCGTCAGGGCGCTGCCGAGCAGCGATGCGACCTGCGCCAGGCGCATGTCGCCGATCTCGTGCCAGCGGCCGGTGATCGAAGCGAAGTAGCCATCGCCGGTAGCCCCCAGTTCACCAATGATCAGCGGATTGTCGGCAACCTGCAGCATGGCCGGGTCCTGCATCGCCAGCGCGAAATAGGTTGCGAGTCCGGCAGCGATGCCGAGGATGGTGCCGGGGACGCGCTTGGTCAGCGTCGGGCCGATGAGCATGGCGGCGATGGTTGCGCCGCCAATCGCCAGCGCCCGCCAGTCCCACAGCCAGAGCGAGACCAGCACGCGATGCCAGGCGTGGCCGCCTTCCGCGCCGACCAGCTTGCCGATCTGGCTGCCGATGATGATCAGGCCGACGCCGGTGAGATAGCCGCTGACCACGGGGTAGGGGATGTATTTGATCAGGCGGCCGATGCCGACGAAACCGAACAGCACCTGGAAAAGCCCGGCGAGGATGCCGAGCATCAGCAGCATGAGCACAATGTTGCCGGCCGGCATGCCATCGCGCACCAGTTCGATGGCGAAGGCGGAGAGGACGGCGGCAGCGGGGGCGCAGGGGGCGCTGATCAGGCGGTCGGTGCCGCCCAGCACCGAGGCGATCAGGCCGATGACCGTGGCGCCGATGATGCCGGCCAGCGCGCCAAGTGCGGCGTGGCTGGGGCCGATGGCCGAGTAGATGGTGACACCGAAGGCAATCGCCGCCGGCAGCGCGACCAGCATCGCCGCCAGCCCGCCCCAGAAATCGCCGGTGATGTAGCGTTCCTTGCCGAAGAGCCCCTGAATCATGTCTCGCCCCGTTTTGGTTTTTCAAACGATATTACTGCTTTTCGCGGTGGGGCGCGGACGAAGCCTTGTGGCAGAATCAAAGTCAAAGCTGACAGAAGACACAAATGCCACAGAAGAAACTGCGCTACTCCCAATATCTCAATGCCATCGGCCGCCATCACCGGCAGATCAGCTACAACGAGGTGGTCAATATGGAGCGGGCGATGCCGACGGCGGCGGCCCGCTTGCGCCTTGTCGATATCCACCGGCTGGTCACGCCCTATGTGTCGGTCCGCTTTGTCGATCAGGTCCGGGCGGTGCTGCCGCTGGCACTGATGCTGGTCGGCTTCCAGGCGCTGGCGCTGCGCTCGTCGCCGGATGAGGCGGAAATGATGGCGCTGGGGATCTGCGCCGTCGTCCTCGGCCTGATGCTGTTTATGGAGGGCGTCAAGAACGGCCTGATGCCCTTTGCCGAAAGCATCGGCTTCCTGATGCCGGAGCGTAGCCACGTCGCGCTGCTGCTCGGTTTCGGCGGCCTGCTCGGTATCGCCGCCACCTTCGCCGAACCGGCAATCGGTGCGCTGCAGGCGGCCGGTGCGTCGCTCAATGATCCGCGGGCCAGGACGCTCAAGGCACTGCTCGGGCCAGCGGTAGACTGGCTGGTGCTGGCGGTGGCGGTTGGTGTCGGGCTGGCCGTGATTGTCGGTTTGCTGCGTTTCATGTTCGGCTGGCGGATGAAATGGCTGGTAATGCTGGTGCTGCCGCTGTGCCTCGGCTTGACGGCTTATGTTGCCAGCCAGGAGGCATTGGCCCGGGTGATCGGGCTGGCCTGGGACTGCGGCGCGATCACTACCGGCCCGGTCACCGTGCCGCTGGTGCTGGCGGTGGGCATCGGCGTCGCCGCCTCGGCCGGCCGGGCGGACAACCCGCTCTCCGGCTTCGGCATCGTCACGCTGGCCTCGCTGTTTCCGGTGATCTGCGTGCTGGCGGTGAGCATTTACCTCTTTGGCCAGGGGCAGTTGAGCCTGCCAGCATCTGCTGCGGTGAACCCGGATTGGTATCAAAAATCGCCCTGGGCCGAGTTGATCGGTGCCCTGCGGGCAGTCTTGCCCTTGATCCTGCTGCTCATGCTGGTGCAGCGTTTCGTACTCCGCCAGGGTATCCCGCGGCGCGATATTTTTGCCTATGGCGTGGCGACGGCGCTGGCCGGCATGGCGGTGTTCAACCTCGGTCTGACGGCGGGGCTGGTCGAGCTCGGCAATCAGGCCGGGACGAATGTTCCCTGGGCGTTTTCGCCGCACAAGACGACCGGCGCGGCACCGCTTTATCCCCGGCTGCTCGGGCTGACGATGACGCTGGTGTTCGCCTTCTGCATCGGCTACGGCGCGACGGTGGCCGAGCCGGCACTGAACGCGATGGGGATGACCGTCGAGAACCTCTCCGACGGCGCCTTCCGCAAGCGCATGCTGGTACACGTCGTGGCCGCCGGGGTGGGTATTGGCGCGGCGGCCGGCGTCGCCAAGATCCTGTTCGATCTGCCGCTGGCGACGCTGCTCTTCGTCGGTTACGGGGCGGCGCTGGCGCTGACGGCGTTTTCGCGGGAAGAGATTGTCAATGTGGCCTGGGACAGTGCCGGTGTCACGACCGGACCGGTGACCGTGCCCCTGCTGCTGGCACTCGGCGTGGGGCTGGCCGAGGCGGTGGGTGCGGCAGAGGGATTCGGCATTCTGGCCCTCTGTTCGGTCGGGCCGATCATCAGTGTGCTGGGTTTCGGCCTGTGGGTGGATCGACGCGGGCGCAAGGTTTCGAGGAGAGTGAAGTGAGCCAGAGTGACATGATCGTGCTGACCGATGTCGTGCTGATTACCGCCATCGTGCAGCGCGGTACGGCGGATCAGGTGGTGCAGGCGGCGCAGGAGGCAGGAGCGCAGGGGGCGACGATTTTCCATGCCCACGGTACCGGGGTGCGCCAGAAGCGCATGGGCCTGCTCGGTCTGACCATCAATGCCGAGAAGGAGGTCGTCTACATTGTTGCGCCGGCCGAGCAGGGCGATACCATTTTCGAGCGTATTTTCGTCTGCGCCAAGATGGATACGCCGGGCATGGGCATCCTGTGGATGACGCCGCTGGAGAAGATGGCGACCTACGTGCCGCACGAAATTGCCGCCCGCTTCGGTCTGCACTTCGACAGCCGTAACGAAGGCAAGGGCGAGGGTCGGAAATGACCGCGCTGGCGCACATTGGGCGTGGCATTGAGAAAAAGCTGCTGACGGCGATCATCCGGCCCGGCAAGGGGCGACGGCTGCTCGAGCAGTTTGCCGAAGCGCCGGGAGTGCTGTCGATGTCGCATCACCACGCGCGGGGCACCGGCAGCAGCTGGTCACAGCGGGGTAAGCGCTTCTTCACCGAACAGGATGTGCTGATCGTGCTGGTCGAGGCGGATCATGCCGATGCCGTGTTCGCCGGGTTGTACGCTGCTGCTGGCCTGGGCGAGCAGGGCGCGGGTATGATCTTCTCGGAGACGGTGCTGCGCGGACATCCGATGATGCCGCTGGACGCCGCGGACTGGTGAAGGGGAGACAATGAAATCAGGATTCCGGTACGGGCGGGCGCTGCTTGCCATTTTTGCGGCATTTTTCGTGTCGACCGCAGCAATCGCGCAGGAGGCGCGGCCGTTGAGCAAGGGGCAGACGGTTTATCTGCCGATTTACTCACACATGCTCTATGGCAACCTCGGCAAGCGCGGCGTGGCGTCGTCGGTGCTGCTGTCGGCCTTGGTCAGCATCCGTAACACCGATCCTTCCCGGCCCCTGCGTGTGCTCTCGGCGCGCTACTTCGACACCAATGGCAAGTTGCTCGGGGAGCGGGCGCCGTCGCCGGTGATCATTCCGCCGCTGGGCACGCTGGAGCTGTTCGTCGAACTGAATGATGCCTCGGGCGGTTCGGGGGCGAATTTCATCATCAAGTGGGCGGCCGATCAGGCGATCAACCCGCCGCTGGTCGAGTCCCTGCACGCCAACATGGATGGCGGCAAGGCAGTAATCTTCATGACCCAGTCCGTGCCCCTCGCGGACTAGGGTCAGATGGCAGGCGTCAATACCTTCCAGACCGGCTACATCGTCCGGCTGGTTTATGTCGCGATCGGGGCGCTGGTAGCCGTTCACATCTTCGGGACGGTCGGCTACTACATCCTGACCGAGGGCAAGTACTCCTGGTTCGACTGCTTCTACATGACCTTCATCACCGTCGCCACCATCGGCTTCGGCGAGATCATCGACATGTCGAGCAACGAGCCGGCGCGTGTGCTGACGGTGGTCATCGGCATACTCGGCGCCGGCAATCTGTCATTACTGTTCTCGGTGGTCACGGTTGCACTGCTGGAAACCGACCTCAACGGCAATCTGCGGAGAAAACGCATGGAAAAACAAATCAGAAAGCTGAAGGGGCATTACGTGCTCTGCGGTTTTGGCCGCGTCGGCCGCAACATCGCCCACGAACTGGAGGCAACTCACCGCCATTTTGTGGCCATCGATGAAATGGAAGACAAACTGCTGGATTTCAAGGAGAAGAATCCGGGCCTGCTCTACCTGAACGGCGATGCCAGCGACGACGACGTGCTGATCGCGGCGGACATCGAGCATGCCAAGGGCGTTTTTGCCGTGACCGGCGACGATTCGCGCAACCTGATGATCGTCATTACCGCCAAACAGCTGAAGCCCGAAGTGCGCGTTGTCGCCCGTTGTCACGAGAAACGCAATATCGAAAAGATGCGCAAGGCCGGTGCCGACGCCATCGTCTCGCCCGACTTCACCGGTGGCATGCGCATCGCCTCGGCGATGATCCGCCCGAACGTCGTCTCCTTCCTCGACGAAATGCTCAAATCGGAGAAGAACCTGCGCATCGAGGAGATTCCGGTGCCCGCTGGTTTTATTCCCAAGCCGCTCGGCCGCCTCAAGCTGCGCAGTGCCAACTATGTGCTGCTGGCCGTGCGCGAGCGCAATGGCGGCTGGCAGTTCAACCCGGACCAGGATTTTCTGCTCAAGCCGGGCTTTTTCCTGATTGCGATGGCCGGCCCGGTCGGGCGGCAGGAAATCGAACAGTTGCTGATCGACACCGCCGCCTGAGCGGGTGATCACGCCTGCTGATTCTCGGGTTAGACTGCGCCTGCAGGCTGGCGCTTCGACTGGCCGAAAACGTTACCGGAGGAAAGTATGTACCAGACCATTGCCCTGATCGCGCTCTCTGCTGCGATAGCCAGCCCCGCGCTGGCGTCGGAGGAACTGGCCAAGGCCAAGAATTGCACCACCTGCCACGGCATTGCCAACAAGATTGTCGGACCGAGCTACAAGGACATTGTCGCCAAACGCGCCGGTGAAAAGGGCGCGGAGGCCTCGCTGGCGGCCAAGATCAAAAATGGCAGCAAGGGCGAATGGGGTGCGGTGCCGATGCCGCCGAACAACGTCAGCGATGCGGAAGCGGCGACGCTGGCCAAGTGGGTACTGAGCCTGAAGTAAGCAGCCTGCAGTAAACCGGTGACTGCCGCTGCCGGGGGCGGCTGCGGTCAACCCGAAAAAACAACACAAATCCCCGGAGAGAGAACATGCACAACCTGAACGCGGCGCAAATGCGCCGGCGTTGGCTTGCCCTTGGCATTGTCGCGCTGGCCTACGTCCTGTCCTTCTTCCAGCGCTTTGCCCCGGCCGGCATCGCGCAGGATCTCGCGGCATCCTTCCAGACCTCGGCGGCGTCGCTGGGGGTACTGGCTGCGACCTATTTCTATGTCTACACCGTCATGCAGGTGCCGACCGGCATGCTCGCCGACACCCTCGGGCCGCGGCGCATTCTCGTGCTTGGTGGTGTCATCGGCGGCATCGGCAGTTTCCTGTTCGGCATGGCGACCTCGCTCGACATGGCCTTGGTCGGCCGCACGCTGATCGGGCTGGGGGTGTCGGTGACCTTCATTGCCATGCTCAAGCTGATTGCCGTCTGGTTCGAGGAAAACCGCTTCGCGACGCTGGTCGGCGTCTGCATGCTGATCGGCAACCTCGGTTCGGTGCTGGCCGGTGCGCCGTTGTCCGCTCTGGCGCAGGCCACCGGCTGGCGCGGCGTGTTCATCGGCGTTGGCGTCGTTTCGCTGGTGCTGGCTGCGCTGTGCTGGCTGGTCGTCCGCGACCGGCCCGATCAGCCGGACGGCAGCGCCACGGCGGCGCCGAAATTCGACCGCACGGTACTGTTCAACAGCCTGCTCTCGGTCGTGCGCAACCGCGCTACCTGGCCGGCGATTCTGGTCAATACCGGCACCTGCGGCGCCTTCTTCACCTTTGCCGGCCTATGGACGGTGCCTTACCTGATGCAGGTGCATGGCATGGAGCGCAGCGCGGCGGCCTCGCACCTGTCTTTGTGGTTCGGCGGTTTTGCCGTCGGCTGCCTGCTGCTTGGCACGCTCTCTGATCGGCTTGGTCGCCGCAAACCGGTGATCATCGGCGCCACGCATGTTTTTGCCGTTATCTGGTTGTTGCTATTCACCGGCGTCACCATGTCGCGCGAAGCCTCGTATGCCCTGTTTGCGCTGCTCGGCCTGGCAACAGCCGGTTTCAGCTTGACCTGGGCCTGCGCCAAGGAGGTCAATCCGCCGATGTTGTCCGGGATGTCCACCAGCGTCACCAACATGGGCAGTTTTGCCGCGGCAGCGTTATTGCAGCCGCTGGTCGGCTGGGTGATGGATCAGGGCTGGCATGGCGAGATGGTCGGTGGCGCGCGCATCTACGATCTGGCTGCCTGGCGTGGCGCGCTGTCGGTGATCGTCGCCTGCGCGGTGGCCGGGGCCTTCTGCAGCTGGTGGATCGTCGAGACCCGTTGCCGCAACATCTGGGCGGATCTGCAGGCGCGCACCCGCTGAAAGCCGCTGCCTGACGCTGCTTTGGTGTAGTCTAGCAACTCAATTCGCCGGATTGAGTTTTGACATCAGTTTTCCTTCCTCGCTGGCAGTCACTGAAGACCCGCGTCACGCTGCTGACGCTGGTGCTGTTCCTGCTGGGCGTCTGGTCGCTGGCCTTCTACGCCAGCCGGATGTTGCAGCGGGAGATGTCGCAAGTGCTTGGCGAGCAGCAGTTTTCAACGACGCGCATCATCGCCGCGCAGCTGGATGGTGAGCTCTCCAGTCGCATCAAATCGTTGGAGGCGGTTTCCGCGCTGATCAAGCCAGAGACGATGAGCGATCCAGAGGCGCTGCAGGCGTTTCTGGAATACCGGGCAACCTTGCTCAAGATCTTTAACGGCGGAATCCGTATTGCCGCAAAGGATGGAAGGGTGCTCGCTGCAGCCCCCATGTTGCCCAGCCTGATTGGTGTTGATGTCAGCGCTCGGGATTACATTCGTGCGGCCTTGCAGGAGGGGCGAAGTTCGATCGGGGCGCCGGTGATTGCGGTCGCCCAAAAGGTGCCGATCGTATCGATTGCTGCACCAATCCGCGGTGCCGAAGGTGAGGTCATTGGCGTCTTGTTCGGGGTCATCCGGCTTGGGGCAGACAATTTTTTCGATACCGTGACCGACGCGCAGAAAGGGCTGGGCGCAAGTTATCTGGTGATCGCGCCGCAGCATGGCGTGTTCGTTACGGCCAGCGACAAATCCCGGGTCATGGCCCCGCTGCCGGCGCCCGGCGTGAACCCCATGCACGACCGCTACATGACCGGTTATGAAGGATACGGTGTCGCGGTGAATTCGCGCGGCATCGAGGAATTGTCGGCCGCCGCGCGCATTCCCTCTGCCGGCTGGTTCCTGGCCAGCGTGCTGCCGACCTCTGTGGCGTTCGCGCCATTGCTGGAAATGCAGCGCAACCTGATGATCGCTGCCGCAGTGCTTTCGTTGCTGGCCGGGCTGCTGGTCTGGCTCACCCTGTCGCGCTTGCTGCGCTGGCATCTGGCGCCCATGCTGGAGACAACCGCGCGGCTGACATCACTGTCCGAATCGAGCGAGCTGCCAGCCGCCTTGCCGGTGAAGGGCAATGACGAAATTGCCGAACTGCTGACGGCGTTCAATCGCCTGATCCAGTCCATGGTCGCCCGCGAAGTCGAGCTGCGTGACAGTCAGGCCAACGTCGCGCGCTATGCGGCGGAGCTGGAAAACACGCACGCCCAGTTGCGCGGCCTGGTCAAGAATCTGCCCGATCTGGTGTGGATGAAAAATGCCGAAGGCGTTTACCTGGCGTGTAACCCGCGTTTTGAGCGTTTCGCCGGCCGGAGCGAGGCGGAGCTGATCGGCCATACCGATGCCGATTTCATGCCGCCGGAAGTGGCTGAGCATTTGCGCTCGGCGCATCGCCTGGCATTGACGGCGCCCGGCGAGATCGTCACCGAGGATTGGATAACTTTCGCCGACGGACATCAGGAATTGCTGGAAATGACCCGGGTGCCGCTGCTCGACGGCAGTGGTGTTCCGATCGGCGTGCTTGGCATTGGACATGACATTACCGAGCGCAAGCGCATCGAAGATGAATTGCGCGAACATCGTGACCACCTCGAGGAACTGGTCGCCCGCCGTACCGAGGCGCTGTCGGTGGCCAAGGAGGCGGCCGAGGCAGCCAGTCGGGCAAAGAGTGCCTTCCTCGCCAATATGAGCCACGAAATCCGCACGCCGCTCAACGCCATATCGGGCATGGCGCACCTGCTGCGCCGCAGCGGGCTCAGCGCCGAGCAGAAGGTGCGTCTCGACAAGCTGGAAGCCGCAGGCACCCATCTGCTGGAGGTCATCAATGCCGTGCTCGACCTGTCGAAGATCGAGGCCGGCAAGTTTGTTCTGGATGCCGTTGATTTTGCGCCGGCCAGTCTGTTTGCAAACGTCCATTCCATGCTGCTGGCCAAGGCCGAAGCCAAGGGCTTGCAACTTATCTGCGAGCCGCTGCCGCCCTTGCCGCAGTTGTCCGGTGATCCGACGCGGCTGCAGCAGGCGCTGCTCAACTACGCTGGCAATGCGATCAAGTTTACCGAGCAGGGGCGCGTGAGTCTCGGCCTGACGGTGCTTGATGAAGACGCCGACAGCGTTGAGCTGCGCTTCGAGGTGCGCGACACCGGTATCGGGATTGATGCAGCGACGTTGGCGCGTCTGTTCTCGGCCTTCGAGCAGGCGGACAACTCGATTACCCGCAAGTACGGCGGGACAGGGCTTGGGCTGGCGATCACCCGGCGGCTGGCCATGGCCATGGGGGGCGATGCCGGCGCCGAGAGCGTGCCGGGGCAGGGCAGCTATTTCTGGTTCACAGTCCGCCTCGCGAAAGCCACAGCGCCCGCAGGCGGGAGTTTGCAGGGCCAAGTGCCGGGGGCCGAGCAGCAGTTGCGTGAGCGCTATGCCGGCACCCGCGTGCTGCTGGTCGAGGACGAACCGATCAATCGCGAAATTGGCGAGATGCTGCTGACGGATGCCGGTTTTGTCGTCGAACTGGCCGAGGACGGGCAGGTGGCAGTGGAGAAATTTGCCAACGAACCCTTCGCTTTGGTCCTGATGGACATGCAAATGCCGCGCATGGATGGCCTGGCAGCGACGCAGGCCATCCGCGCCCTGCCTGCCGGCGTTAGCGTGCCGATCATTGCGATGACCGCCAATGCTTTCGTTGAGGATCGTGCGCGCTGCATGGCGGCAGGGATGAATGATTTCATCGCCAAACCGGTGGATCCGGAGGCTTTGTACGAACTGTTGTTACGGGTGCTGGCACAGCGCGATTCCGCGACTTAGCTGGACTGGGTGTGCGGGAGGGCCTCGCTCGGCATGTCCCTCAAGAGGCTGGTGATTGCCCCATAATGTTAATTAGAGTATGCTAATTTACATGCGCGCACACATCAAATCACGTCTCGTTTTTGCCCTGTTTTTCGGGTTCACCGCAGCTCACGCGGCCGACCCGCTGCCGACGCTGGTCGTCCAGCCGCATCGTGTCGATATTGCCTTTCCGGCCGAATCGCTGGTCGAGGCGGTGCAGCAGACGACGGTGGCGACGCAGATTGCCGGCCGCGTGCTGGAAGTGCGTGCCGATGCCGGGCAGTGGGTGGCGAAGGGCGATGTGCTGATGCGCATCGACGGTCGCGAGGCGGCGGAAGCCGCCCGTGCGGCCGAGGCGCAGTTCGCCAATGCCAAACTGAATTACGAGCGCCAGAAGCAGCTCAAGGACCAGAAATTCGTCAGCCAGGCGGCGGTGGACAGGGCGAAGGCCGACTACGACGCGGCCGCCGCCAACCGCTCGGCCGCCGGCGCCAGCCAGAGCCATGCGACCATCGTCGCGCCGATTGCCGGTGTGATTGCCCGTCGCCATGCCGAACTGGGCGATCTGGCGACACCGGGCAAGCCCTTGTTCACCCTCTACGAGCCGGGCGCCCTGCGCGTCACTGCCAATGTGCCGCAATACCGCCTCAAGGAAATGCGTGGCGTCAAGACGGCGCGGGTCGAGTTTCCGGAACTGGGCAAGTGGGTTGATGCGACGTCGGTGCAATTGCTGCCGACGGTCGATCCGGCGACCCATTCCGCGCAGGTGCGGGTGAACCTGCCGGCGCAGACCGAGGCGACGCCGGGCATGTTCGCCCGCGTACACTTCGTCACCGGCGAGGCCGAGAAGCTGACCGTGCCGGCGGCTGCCGTGCTGCGTCGCGGCGAGGTGGCGGCGGTGTATGTGCAGTCTGCCGACAACCGCCTCAGCCTGCGCCAGTTGCGTCTGGGCGATGCCGTGGGGCGAGGCGAGATCGAGGTGCTGGCCGGGCTGGCCGCGGGTGACAAGGTGGTTACCGATCCGGTCAAGGCCGGCATCGCGCTCAAATCCGCAGCTCCGGCGGGCAAGTAAGCCATGGCGACCGAATCGCAACAGGCAGCCGGCGAGGGCGCCAATAGCAGCGCACCGCTCGGCGTTTCCGGGCGCATCGCCGCGGCCTTCCAGGATTCGCGGATGACCCCGCTGCTGGCGCTGGTCGCCTTCCTGCTCGGCCTGTTCGCGACGCTGGTGACGCCGCGCGAGGAAGAGCCGCAGATCGACGTGACCATGGCCGATGTGCTGGTCGCTTTCCCCGGCGCCTCGGCGCGCGATGTCGAAAATCTGGTCGCCCGCCCCGGCGAGCAGGTGCTGTCGCGGATGCATGGCGTCGAGCATGTCTATTCGATGTCGCGGCCGGGCATGGCGGTGATTACCGTGCAGTTCGATGTCGGGGTGAAGTACAACGACGCCGTTCTGCGTCTGCACGACACCATCCAGTCGCACGCCGACTGGCTGCCGCCCAACCTCGGCGTCCAGCCGCCGCTGGTCAAGCCGCGCGGCATCGACGACGTACCCATCGTTTCGCTGACCTTCTGGACTAAAGACCCGGCGCGCTCGGCCTACGATCTGCAGCAGGTGGCACGGGCGGTCGAGATCGAACTCAAGCGCATCAAGGGCACGCGCGACATCTCCACGCTTGGCGGCCCCGATCACGCCATCCGCGTGCTGCTCGACGCTGAAAAGATGAATGCCTACGGCGTCACGCCGCAGGATGTGGCGGCGACGTTGAAGTTGTCGAACGCGCTGCAGTCGTCCGGCAGCCTGACCGCCGGCAACCGCGAACTGCTGGTGCAGACCGGCACCTATCTCGAATCCGCGGCCGATGTGCGCCGGCTGGTCGTCGCCGTGCGCGGCGAGGCCGGGCAGCGGCGGCCGGTGTTCATCGGCGATGTGGCGAGGGTCGAGGACGGCCCGGACCAGCCGAAGCGTTATGCCTGGTTTGGCGATGCCGGCGGCGAATACCCGGCCGTGACCATCCAGCTCTCGAAGCAGCCGGGGGTGAATGCCGCCGACGTGGCGACCGCTGCGGTGAACCGGATAAATGCCCTGAAAAACACCGTGATTCCCGACGGTATGGAAGTGACCGTGACGCGCAACTACGGCGAAACGGCGACGGAAAAGGCGCAGAAGCTGATCGGCAAGTTGATCTTCGCCACCGCCTTCGTTGTCGCGCTGGTCTTCTTCGCGCTCGGCCGGCGAGAGGCGGTGATCGTCGGCATCGCCGTGACCCTGACACTGGCCGCGACCTTGTTTGCCTCCTGGGCCTGGGGCTTCACGCTCAACCGTGTGTCGCTGTTCGCGCTGATTTTCTCCATCGGCATTCTGGTCGATGACGCTATCGTCGTGGTCGAAAACATCCACCGCTGGCAGGGGCTGTATCCGGAAAAGACGCTGCTGGAGATCATCCCCGGGGCCGTGGACGAAGTTGGCGGGCCGACCATCCTGGCGACGCTGACCGTCATTGCGGCCTTGCTGCCGATGGCCTTTGTCACCGGCCTGATGGGGCCGTACATGAGTCCGATTCCGATCAACTCGTCGATGGGCATGGCGATTTCGCTGGCCGTCGCCTTTGTTGTCACCCCCTGGCTGGCGGCGAAGCTGATGAAGGCGCATGGCGGCGGGCATGGCGCACCCGCGGTGTCAAAGCTGGACGCCAGGCTCGACAGCACCTTCCGCAAACTGCTGACGCCCTTCCTCGATCCGGTCAAGGGCGGTGCCGCCCGCATCAAACTGGCGATTGCCGTGCTTGTGCTCATCTTCGGTTCGGTGGCGCTGGCCTATGTCCAGCTCGTCGTCCTCAAGATGCTGCCTTTCGACAACAAGAGCGAATTCCAGGTCGTGCTCGACATGCCGGTTGGCACGCCGGTTGAGGAAACTGCGCGCGTGCTGCACGAAATCGGCGCCGAACTGGCGACTGTGCCGGACGTGGTCAATTACCAGGCCTATGCCGGAACGGCCAGCCCGATCAACTTCAACGGTCTGGTGCGCCAGTACTATCTGCGCGCAGCGCCGGAAAAGGGCGATATTCAGATCAATCTGGCGGACAAGCAGCATCGTTCAAAGAAGAGCCACGAGATCGCGGTTTCGGTGCGTGAGCGCATCGAAGCCATTGGCAAGCGTAACGGCGGCGTCGCCAAAGTTGTCGAAGTGCCACCGGGGCCGCCGGTGATGTCGCCCATCATCGCCGAAATCTACGGCCCGGATTACGCCGGCCAGATGGCGGTCGGCAAGCAGGTGCGCGAGACCTTTGCGGCGACGCCGGATATCGTTGCCATCGACGACTACATCGACGCCGACGCCAAAAAGCTGGTGCTGCATGTGCAGCAGAGCAAGGCGGCGCTGCTCGGCGTGGCGCAGAGCGACATCGTCGAGGTGGTGGGCATGGGGCTGGCGGGGATGGACGTGACGCCGGCGCGCAATACCGATTCCAAGTTCGAGATTCCGGTGCGCATCGTGCTGCCGGCCGAAAAACAGTCTTCGCTTGATGCGCTGCTCAAGCTCCGGGTGCGTTCCCGCGAGGGGCAACTGGTGCCGGTGTCGGAACTGGTCGAGGTGCGCGAGTCGGTGCGCGAAAAGGCGATCTACCACAAGGACCTGCTGCCGGTGGTCTATGTCGTCGGCGATATGGGCGGCAAGCTCGATTCACCGCTCTACGGCATGTTCGACATCCGCTCGAAGATAAACGGCATGGAACTCAAGCAGGGCGGCACGCTCGGCGAATGGTTCATCCGCCAGCCGGACGACCCCTACGCCGGCTACAGCGTGAAATGGGACGGCGAATGGAAGGTGACCTACGAAACCTTCCGCGACATGGGCGCCGCCTACGCCGTTGGCCTGATCCTGATCTACCTGCTGGTGGTGGCGCATTTCGGCAGCTATCTGGTGCCGCTGATCATCATGGCGCCGATTCCGCTGACCATCATTGGCGTCATGCCCGGTCATGCCTTGTTCGGCGCGCAATTCACCGCCACCTCGATGATCGGCATGATCGCGCTGGCCGGCATCATCGTCCGCAACTCCATCCTGCTCGTCGATTTCATCCGGCAGCAGGTCGCCGCCGGCATGGATTTCCACGACGCCGTGATCCAGTCCGCCGCCGTGCGTGCCAAGCCGATTGCGCTGACCGCGCTGGCCGCCATGCTCGGCGCCATGTTCATCCTCGACGACCCGATCTTCAACGGCCTGGCGCTGGCGCTGATCTTCGGCATCCTGGTGTCGACCCTGCTGACGCTGGTTGTCATTCCGGTGCTTTATTACGCCGCCTTCAGAAAGGAAGAAAAATGACCCCCACGCTCATTCCATTCGCTGCCCCCCGAGGGGGCGCTGCCTCCCTTGAGGCCGCCCTGCAGGAGGCTTGATCATGACCATCGAACGCATCATCCGCATCATGGCCGGCTTTTTCGTCATGCTCTCGCTGGCGCTCGGCTGGCAGGGCAGCCCGATCTTCGTCTCGGAATGGTTCCTCGCCTTTACCGCCTTCGTCGGCTTCAACCTCTTCCAGAGCGGTTTTACCGGCTTTTGCCCGCCCGAAAAACTGCTGACACGCCTTGGCTTCAAGTCGGGCGGTGGCAGCTGCGGTTCCTGAGCTGGAGTGTTAACGCGTCGTTTCCTGCGGCGCGAGCCATTGGGCAAGGCAGCGGAACAGTTTTTCGGCGTTGATCGGTTTCGACAGGTAGTCGTCCATGCCCGCGGCGAGGCAGCGTTCGCGATCCTCGTCCATGGCATTGGCCGTCATCGCGATGATGGGTATTCGCGGCATGCTTGAGTCGGCCTCGCTAGCGCGAATGATTTCGGTGGCTTCAATGCCGCTCATTTCCGGCATTTGCATGTCCATGAGAATGAGCGCATAGCCACCTCGTCGCCAGGCCGCAACTGCTTCCGCACCATTGTTGGCTACCTCGACCTGATAGCCGCGTCGCTGAAGAAGTACCAGGGCGAGTTTCTGATTCACCGGGTTGTCTTCCGCCAGCAGGATCCGCTGGTCGTTATTGCCGCTCTCGCTTGGCGAGACCTTGTCTGCTGGCAATGGCTGAGTCGCGGGTTCGGTGCTTCGCAGCGGCAGGGTGAAGTAAAACTCGCTGCCTGCGCCCGGCTGGCTATTCACACCGATCTGACCGCCTTGCAGTTCGACCAGTCGCCGGGTAATCGAAAGCCCCAGGCCTGTGCCACCGAATTGGCGGGTAGTGGAGTTGTCGGCCTGTGTAAATGCTTCAAAAATCTGATTGATACGGTCAGGGGGAATCCCGATGCCGGTATCGCGAACGGCAAAACGAAGCATGGGTGCGGTGCCATTTGAAGCGACGGTAGTGACCACCAGGTCGATGGTGCCATGCGCTGTAAACTTGATTGCATTCCCGATCAGATTGGTCAGAACCTGTCGCAGACGCACCGGGTCGCAAAGTATTTGTTCTGGCAGATCAGGAGCTATCGCCACGTTGAACGCGAGTTGTTTTCCGGTTGCCAGCAGAGCGAGTGGTTGCGTGGTATCCGCCAGCAATTGCTCTAGCTTGCAGGGAATCTGCTCGATGGAGAGCATGCCGGCTTCGATTTTCGAGAAATCGAGAATGTCGTTGATGATGCCGAGCAAGGCTTCCGCCGAATTCTTGACGATGCCGACAAACTCACGTTGTTCCACGGTCAACTCGGAATCCAGCACCAATTCGGTCATGCCGAGGATGCCATTCATCGGCGTGCGAATTTCGTGACTCATGTTGGCAAGAAACTGGCTCTTGGCACGGTTTGCCGCTTCGGCAGCATCTCTTGCATGCTCGAGTTCCAAGCGGCTCGCTTCGCGTTCGGCCACTAGGCGGGCAATCAGATCGGAAAGCGCTGCGAGGTCGTCGGGTTGGTCGACGGTTTTGAGGTCGCTGACATGGAGCATGCTGGCCAGCAGCTCGCGCAGTGCGGCCAATGCTTTTTCGCGACTTTCCAGTTCACGGCGCAGACTGCTGGCGTTGCGCTGGATAATGGCAAAAGCCGGCCTGAATTCGAGTGGCACGTCTTCGATGTCAGGTTCGCGATCCGTCGCAGCCTTGCCTGCATCCAGGGCATGCACGCGGTCCAGCGTTCCCAGTGCCTTGCGCAGCGGAAACCAGATCAGGGTCAGGCCAAGAATCAAGCTGGCTAGTGCCATCCAGAGGGCGGTGACGATCAGGTGCCAGAAATGATCCGCGATTTCCTCATGCGCGAATCTCAGGCGCAGCACACCGTAGTCGGTGCCGCCCGCACTGATGGTTCGATTGACATCATATAGCTGAGCGGCAATGTTATCCGTCAGCCATGCGGGCGCATGCGACCGGGGGCGATCACTGTTCTCGCTCTGCACAAGGCCGCCGCTGAGGTCGAAGAAACTGGCGGAAGCAAATTGCGAACGCAGGATCGACTTGTCCAGCGTCCGCTTGATGGTGTCGTAATCCCCAATAACCGCGCTCTCGGCCACGGTCTGGGCAACGACTTCAACCAGCATGGTGGCGGCATTTTGTGCTTCCTCGACCAACTCTTGATGTTGGTAGTTCAGGAAGAGTGCGAGACTGCCGCCGACTAGGACGAGCAGGGTGACAAGGTACAGCGCGAAAACGCGCTGTAGTAGTGATTTGGGTAGTAACCGGTCAAAGAGGTTCACAGTCAGCGCAGTGATGCGGGTGCGGACTGATAGAAGCGGCGGTAGGCGGCATAGTCAGCGTCGGTGGCTGGCAGGAAGTAGGCCTTCGGGTCGAGTCCGACTTCATTCGATGAGCGTTGAAGAATCGCCAGACCTTCTGGGTCGCGATGCATGTTGATGAATGCCGAGGCGACGGCCTTGACGTCCTTTTCTGGGACTTTTCCCGAGGCCATCAAGGCCAGGTCGTGAAAGTCCTCGGAGGTCCAGAGCACCCGGAAGCGTTTTCCTTCCTTTCGGGCGTAACCGTCGATCAGTGCTGAGTTGCTGCCGACCGCCTTGGCCTTGCCGGCAAAGAGCTGGCTGAAAGCCGCATTCTGGTTGCCGGCAAAAACCACCTTGACGTCGATGCCTCGTGCGAGCAGTTGACCATAGGTTAGCTTGTAGCCGACAAAGGCCTCGGGGCCGGCAAATACGACTTCCTGCCCTTTCAACTCTTCGAGGCGCGTGATCGGCGAATCGGCAGGCACCGCAATTTGGCCTTGCAGCGGTGGCGTCCAGCGGCGGCCAAAAACCTTCCAGCCCAGTTGCTCGCGCTCCGGGCTGAACAGGTGATTGGAGAAAATGAACTCGACTTCTCGTGTCAGCACGTAGGCCGTGGTGTCGGCGGAAGTTCTGCCGATCTTCAGTTCAAGCTTGACGCCGCTGCGCTCGCTGACGTACTTGATAATCGGGTTCCAGTAGGCGGCGGTCTTGGCGATGTCCCACTGATTCACCGGAGAGAAGCGATATGTTGTGCCCTGTGCATGCGCCAGAGAGCAGATCGACATGACGGCAATCAACAACAGACGTGCAAACATGAGCGACACCAGAAAATGCGAATTTCAGCAATTTTAAAGCATTGGTGATGCTATTTGCACGCTGCGCTTCGCTTTGCCTCATGCGGCCAGCAGGTAGGCCTCCAGTTGCTCGTCGTAGCTGTTGATGTGCTCGGTGAGCAGGGTCATGATGTCGCCGATGTCACGGATCGCTGCGACGCCGTTGCCGGTTTGACGGAAATCGAGTCGCACCGCCTTGAGGCGCTCGGCGATCATCAGATGCGCCTGGTTGTGGGCATGACGGTGCTCGCGGGGAGCTTTGTCCTGCATGCAGGCGGATTCCAGCATGTTGTGATGCAGCGTTGCCTCGATGAAGGTCCGGATCAGGTTTTCGATGTCGCTGGTGCAACTGGTTCGTTGCTGTGACGCACAGCCATTGCAGCCGGTCGTCAGGTCGCCGCGATCGCAGAGCGCACTGATCTGTGCCATCAGCGCCTGCAGGTAGGCGTGATCTTCGTGGAGCTTGAGCACAAGTTGCTGGCAATCTGTATTCATTGACGCGTCCGTGAGCGGGGGCAAAAAAGATCCGGCTGTCAGACCGGATCTTTCAGGTCAGCGATGGCCTTGAATCGCCGCGTAGTGTCTCAGATTGTCACATGGCCGCAAAGTTCATCCGGTACGGCGCATGGGTTCAATGCGTTGGCCGCGGCCGGGCTGGAAGTTCGCTGCCATGCCGGCCGGAAATCTCAAGGATGTCCAGTTGCCACTGCTTCAAGGCCTGAGCGATCAACCCCGCCTCGCTGCTGGTCAGACGACGGTCGGCATTGACGATGTCCAGCATGGTGCTTACCAGAACCTCCTGCAATGCGGGATGCTGAATTTCGGCCAGCAGGTGTTCGACCGTATTGGCATCAAGTTCCAACTTGCCGTTTTGCTTGCGCTGGGCGCTGCCCAGCAGGTCTTCGCAGTACTGGTAGAAGACCTTGTCGAAGGCTTCGTCTTCAAGCCCGATCCGGGCGATGACGTCGCGATGGGCCAGCAACTTCAGTTCGCTGCTGTCGACGGCGCCGTCGACCATCAGGGTGTGGGCGATGATCCGGGCCATGGCTTCCGGGCTGTCGGCAGGGTAGTGGCGCATGGAGTTCTCCTTTTCTCTGTGGTTGGGGTATCGCAAGTGGCTTGCGATGGCCTTACTTTCTGTGAGTTAAGAGATAAAATCCAATTAATTGTTTTCGGGTTTTTATTTACGGAATTTTATCTATGCCGCGACGCCGGATTACCTTTCGCCAGCTCGAGACCTTTGCCCATGTCGCCCGCCTGGGCAGCTTCACCCGGGCGGCCGATGCCCTGCATCTGACGCAGCCGGCAATCTCGATCCAGATCCGTCAGATCGCCGATACGCTCGGCCTGCCGCTGTTCGAGCAGATCGGTCGCGACATATCGCTGACACCGGCCGGCGAATTGCTGTTGCAGGCAACGCGGGAACTCGATGATGTCTGGAACCGTTTCGAATCGTCGATAGACGATCTCAAGGGGCTCAAGCGCGGCAAGCTGCGGGTGGCGCTGGTGACGACCGCCAAGTATTTCCTGCCGCGGATGCTTGGTGCTTTCTGCCAGCGCTATCCGCACATCGAGATCGAACTGGAGATCGCCAATCGCGAGCGCATCGTCGAGCGCCTGCGCAATAACCAGGATGATCTCTACATCATGTCCTACCCGCCGGCCGATCTTGATATCGTCGCCCGGCCCTTCCTCGAAAACGCGCTGGTCATCGTTGCAGCACCCGATCATTGGGCGGTGGGTCGGCGGGTGACGCTGGCCGAACTCGCCGGCGAGCATTTTCTGCTGCGCGAGCAGGGTTCCGGCTCGCGCCATGCGGTTGACCGTCACCTGGCCGCCGTCGGCATGCGGCTGAATGTGCGTCTGTCACTCGCCAGCAATGAGGCGATCCGCGATCTGGCCGCTTCCGGCATGGGCCTTGGCGTGCTGTCGCGCCATGCACTGGACAGCGAGCCGGCACGCGACGGCATCGCGATCCTCGATGTCGAGGGCTTTCCGTTACAGCAAGCGTGGAATGTCGTGCATCTCGACAAGAAGCTGCTTTCGGTGCCGGCACGGGCCTTTCTCGACGATCTGCTCAAGCTGCATCGGGAAGGCTGACGGCACTGAGGTTTGCACCGTCCTGGCGGCAAGCGCACAGGCTTGGTGCATTACGTCTGCGGTGAACCTGAAAAATCCGCAAAAAATCCATTTAAAAACAGTGGTATCAGGCTTGGGCACAGGGTTTGCTTTATGCCGGTCATCACAGCGATTCAACCGCCAACGGGGGCGGTTTGATGGCAACGAGGTCATGCGCTGATAACAGATTTTGCACCCGCCGGTGCGCGCAACCTTGGAGTCCATCATGAGCAAACCCCGTCTCGTACTGATTGGCAACGGCATGGCCGGTGTCCGCACCGTCGAAGAGCTGTTGAAGATCAAGCCGGATCACTACGACATCACCATCTTCGGCGCCGAACCGCACCCCAATTACAACCGCATCCTGCTCTCGCCGGTGCTGGCCGGCGAAATGCAGGTCAAGGACATCATCCTCAACGAGCTCGACTGGTACGCCGAGAACAATATCAAGCTGCACACCGGCAAGCAGATCAAGACCATCGACCGCGTCAAGCGCAAGGTCATCGCCGAGGATGGCACCGAAGAAGAATACGACCGCCTGCTGATCGCCACCGGCTCGACGCCCTTCATGCTGCCGATCCCCGGCAACGACCTGCCCGGCGTCATCGGTTACCGCGACATCAAGGACACCGACGAGATGATCGATGCCGCGACCAAGCACAAGTACGCGGTGGTCATCGGCGGCGGCCTGCTCGGCCTGGAGGCAGCCAACGGCCTCAAGCTACGTGGCATGGACGTGACCGTGGTGCATCTCGGCCCCTGGCTGCTGGAGCGCCAGCTCGACGAAGTGGCCGGCAAGATGCTGCAGAAGTCGCTGGAGGACAAAGGACTCAAGTTCCTGCTGCAAACGCAGACCGAGGCGCTGATTCAGGGTGAATCCGGCCGCGTGGCGGCGATCCGCTTCAAGGATGGCCTGCAGATCCCGGCGGATCTGGTGGTCATGGCCGCCGGTATCCGCCCGAACTACGCGCTCGCCGAAAAGTCCGGCATCTACTGCAACCGCGGCATCGTCGTGAATGACACGATGCAGACTTACGACCCGAAGATCTACGCGGTCGGCGAATGCGTCAGCCACCGCGGCATCGCCTATGGTCTGGTCGCGCCGCTCTTCGAGCAGGCCAAGGTTGCCGCCAACCACCTGGCCGGCTACGGCATCGGTCGCTACACCGGCTCGGTGACATCCACGAAGCTCAAGGTCACCGGCATCGACCTCTTCTCGGCCGGCGAATTCATGGGCGGCGAGGGCTATGAGGAAATCATCCTTAACGACCCCTATGGCGGCGTGTACAAGAAGCTGGTGATCAAGGAAAACAAGCTGGTCGGCGGCGTCATGTACGGCGATACGGCCGATGGCCCGTGGTATTTCCAGCTGCTCAAGGACAAGCGCGACATCCACGACATGCGCGACGCGCTGATCTTCGGCCAGAGCCTGGTCGGTGACGTCGGCCATGCCGGCAACAGCAAGGCCGCCGAAATGGCTGACAGCGCCGAAGTCTGCGGCTGCAATGGTGTGACCAAGGGCACCATCGTCAAGGCGATCAAGGAAAAGGGCCTCTTTACACTCGACGAGGTGAAGAAGCACACCAAGGCGGCGTCTTCCTGCGGCTCCTGCGCCGGTCTGGTCGAGCAGATTCTCGCCTCAACCATCGGCGGTGCCTACACCCCGGCGGCGCTCGACAGCAAGCCGATCTGCGGCTGTACCGACCATTCGCACAAGACGGTGCGCGAGGCCATCGTTTCCCGTCACCTGACGACCAAGGAAGCCGTCTTTGCCGAGATGCAGTGGAAGACGCCGAACGGCTGCGACAAGTGCCGTCCGGCCATCAACTACTACCTGATCTCGTCGCATCCGCACGAGGCCAAGGACGATCCGCAGTCGCGCTTCATTAACGAGCGCGCCCACGCCAACATCCAGAAGGACGGCACCTACTCCGTCGTGCCGCGCATGTGGGGTGGCTTGACGACGCCTGCTGAACTGCGCGCCATCGCCGATGCCGCCGAGAAATACAACGTACCGACCGTGAAAGTCACCGGCGGCCAGCGGATTGACCTCCTGGGCGTCAAGAAGGAAGACCTGCCGGCGATGTGGGCCGACCTCAACGCCGCCGGCATGGTCTCCGGCCACGCCTACGGCAAGTCAATCCGCACGGTGAAGACCTGCGTTGGCGCCGAGCACTGCCGCTTTGGTACCCAGCTCGCCATGGACATGGGCGTCAAGCTGGAGAAGATGCTCTTCGACATGTACTCGCCGCACAAGGTCAAGCTGGCGGTTTCCGGCTGCCCGCGCAACTGCGCCGAAGCCGGCATCAAGGATGTCGGCGTGATCGGGGTGGATTCCGGCTACGAGCTGTACATCGGCGGCAACGGCGGCATCAAGACCGAAGTGGCGCAGTTCCTGTGCAAGGTCAAGACCGACGAGGAGGTCATGGAGTACTCAGGCGCCTTCCTGCAGCTTTATCGCGAAGAGGGCTGGTATCTGGAGCGCACCTGCCACTACTTGGAGCGCGTCGGCCTCGACTACATTAAGAGCAAGATTCTGGAAGACGAAGAAGGGCGCCAGGCCTATTACCAGCGCCTGCTGGACTCGCTGAAGGATGCCAAGGATCCGTGGGCCACCTCGCGCGAAGCGCAACCGGTCAAGCAATTCATCCCGATCAAGCTCGAAGCCTGATTTCAACGATTACGAGAGAACCAACATGAGCAACTGGAAACTGATCTGCCCGCTGGAAGACATCCCGCAACTCGGCTCGCGCGTCGTGCAGCGCGCCACCGGCGGCGACATCGCCATCTTCCGCAATGCCAGCGACGAAGTCTTTGCGCTGCACGACAAGTGCCCGCACAAGAACGGCCCGCTGTCGCAAGGGATCGTACACGGCAAGCGAGTGACCTGCCCACTGCATGGCTGGAACATCGGCCTCGAGGATGGTCACGCCGTTGCGCCGGATGTCGGCAGTTGCGGAAAATTTGAGGTCAAGGTCGAAAATGGCATGGTGATGCTGGCAGTCTGAGGCAGTAAGGCCAAAGCAAACCGGATCGATGCGCTAGCTGCGGTCAACTTGAAAATTAAGCCAAATTGGACTGACGGCACCGGCCTCAACGGTGCCCTCAGTTGTCTCCGGAACGCTTGCGCAGGCAGGGTCAGAAGGAGATGGTCTTGACGTTTGCTTGCAGGAGATAGCCGGCAATCTCAGCAGGCTTGGCAACGCCAATACCTTCAGCAAGATCACTGGGGCTCATGTCGGCATTCGGCAGGAAAAGCGCACAAACCTCGACTTTGGCACCGGCCTTTATCAGGCCCTGCAACATTTCTTTCGGCGTTTTGTTCGATGGCTTGAGCGGCGTGGATTCACCAGCTTTCAACGCCAACTTTCCGGCGTCGCTACACAAAAGAACGCGAACGGTCGTTTTTTGTGCCAAGGCCTGATTGGCGAGCACCATCGCCACGCCTTGTGTTTGAGGGATGCCCGAATTGAGGCTGACAAGCAGTTCAGAATTGGACTGCGCTTGAACAGTTGAAAAGCTGGCGATACCCAGCGTGAACGCGACGAGTAACTTATGCATGTTTTCACTCCAAAAAAAGAGGGCGTAGCCGAATGGCGTGTGCCCTTGGCAGGATTTTTCTAACGCACGTCTTCAGGTGGATGCGGGTACTCAGGTGCATGGTGCTTTTGATAGTCAGGCCCAGCGTCCGCCGCCTGCGCCTTGACCGCTTTCGTGATCTTCGAAACCAGCAGCTAGCCTGAACCCCATCGTATGCCGATGGGGTTGTGCTGTGTTGATCTGTATCAACCCCCTATTGATACCGTGACGATGGAGATGCTGGCGCAGGCAATAAAGGACGCCAACGCTTCCATGGCACGCGATCAAGGGAGCGATCAAGGGAGCGATCAAGGCGAGGACGTTTTCGGGGCGCCAGTTATCGCCGGGTGTCGCATGGAGCATCCATGCCGGCGCCGCTTTCTGCAGGCTGCGGTCAACCTGAAATATCTGCCAAAATCGAAAATCGCCTGATCAGGCGATGCCACTCGGGCGGATTTCACTGGCCGCCCAGGCCATGAATTCGTCGCGCCGGCAACTGTCGGTGCGGCCGCGCCCGGGGCCTTCGAGAATTTCGTAAACCACCAGATCGAACTCGGGCGTCGGTGACGAGCGTTCATCGACCAGACGACGTACCGACCACGCCGGACCAGGCTGGTTGTTGCCGTAGATGCCACCCAAGTGTAGGGCGATGATCGGCGTTGGCTTTTCGGCGGCGGCACGGGCTAGCGTCGCTTCGAACACCCGCATCAGTTCCTCGGGGCTGACATCGAGTACGACCTGTTGTTCTTCCATTGCCGCTTCGATCTGCGCCTGCGTGATGCGCGAAAACCCGGGTGTCGGCCGGGCCAGCGGCATGGTGCTCGGCATCAAGGCTAGCGGGTAGCGGCGCCACGGAAAGGCGTAGTTGTAGAGCACGCCGAGGGCGACGATCAGCAAGCCATTGACTGCCACCGGCGTCAGTGCATAGCGGAACCCGAGGGCATGGACAGCCGAGCCGCCAATCACCGCCGTCAGTGCTGTGGCGCCGCCAGGAGGATGGATGCAGCGCAGGGCGTGCATCGCGAATAGCGCCAGTCCCACCGCTGCACCGCCGGCGAGCGCGGTATTCGGGATCGCCAACTGGCAGGCGACGCCGATCACCGCCGAGATCACATGTCCGCCGACGACGGCCCAGGGTTGCGTCAGCGGACTGTGCGGGACGGCGAAGACGAGGACGGCCGTGGCGCCGAGCGAGGACACTACGAGCGGTGTGAACTCCGGGCCGAGCAGCGCCAGGCTGGCATTCCAGACGATGACGATGCCAAGCAGACCGCCGACGGCGGCGACCAGTTTCTCGTGGGTGCGGTAGTGGCTGTTCGGCCAGCCGAGCCAGTGGCGCAGGCGGCCAATGAAGGTGGCGGGAAGGGGCATTTGGTAACAGTGACGAAAGGCGGGACACACCTGTCCGGTAACGGCAGGCGACGGCAATGGGTAGAAACCATCAAAGGCGAGGTCGCCGATTCTGGCTTGGAATGGCCGTTGCGGTGCGGCACTAGTACCAAATACTGTGCGGATTCCTGCGAAGGGAGGGGATCGGTGCCGAACTGCCTTCCTGGACGTGGCCTTAACCGCAATGATCCGTCCGGGATCGATCGCGGGGCAGAGCGTGGCAACCAAAAAAACGCACCGCTCTGGACCCCGTGCGCGACATTGGTGCGTGGCGGCATAGTTCGAAATAACTAGTTATTTTTAACAAAATTCTTTTAAATCAATGTTATAAAAGTTGGCACGCGGGTTGCTGATAGCAGGACATATCGCGCATTACCCGGCAAGGGCGTCGGGCGGTGATAACGGTTTCACGTGCGCACCCCAATTGGATGGCTTCGGCCGTCTCCCGATTTTTCAGCCCTTACGAGTCAATGCCATGGACAAAAAATCCTTCCTGCAGGCCGGCCACACCCCCACCTTGCTGGCCGCCTTTCTCTACTTCGATCTCGCCTTCATGGTCTGGGTGCTGCTCGGCCCGCTGGGCATCGGCATCGCCAAGGATCTGGGGCTTTCCCATGCCGAAAAAGGCCTGATGGTCGCGACGCCGGTACTGGCCGGCGCGCTGCTGCGTATCGTCATGGGGATTCTGGTTGATCGTCTGTCGCCGAAGAAGGCGGCCATCATCGGTCAGGTGGTGGTCATCGCCGCGATGGCCTATGCCTGGCTGGTCGGTGTTCATAGTTACACCGAAGTGCTGGTACTCGGCGTTTTCCTCGGCGTCGCCGGGTCGTCCTTCGCCGCTGCGCTACCGCTGGCCTCGCGGTGGTATCCGGCCGAGCATCAGGGCACGGCGATGGGCATCGCCGGTGCTGGCAACTCCGGTACGGCGCTGGCGGCGCTGTTCGCACCGGGTCTGGCGGCCGCCTTCGGCTGGACCAACGTCTTCGGCATCGTGCTGATCCCGCTGGTACTGGTGCTGATCGCCTTCATCTTCATGGCCAAGGACGCCCCGGATGCGCCGCCGCCGAAGACGCTGGCCGAGTACCTGAAGGTGCTGAAGGATAAGGACGCCTGGTGGTTCATGTTCTTCTATTCGGTAACCTTCGGTGGTTTCGTCGGTCTGGCCTCGTCGCTGGTCATCTACTTCAACACCCAGTACGGGCTGGATCCGAAAATGGCTGGTTTCTTCACCGCCGGCTGTGTCTTCGCCGGTTCGCTAGTCCGCCCGATTGGCGGCAACGTCGCCGACCGCATCGGCGGTGTCAAGTCGCTGACCGTGATGTACGTCTTCGCCGCCATCTTCCTCGCCATCGTCAGCTTCGGCCTGCCGGAAGCCTGGATGGCGCTGGCTGCCTTCGTCTGCGCGATGCTGGCGCTGGGGATGGGCAACGGTGCCGTCTTCCAGCTGGTGCCGCAGCGCTTCAAGAAGGAAATCGGCGTCATGACCGGGCTGGTCGGCATGGCCGGTGGTGTCGGCGGCTTCTACCTGGCCTCCAGCCTCGGCTACTCGAAGCAGATGACGGGCAGCTATCAGGCCGGCTTCCTGATCTTCGCGGCGCTGGCGGTGCTGGCGCTGGTTGGCCTGACCGGCGTCAAGACCCGCTGGCGCACGACCTGGGGTGCCAGCCACCTGACGACCGCCAAGATCTGACGTAGCATCCCTTTAATCATCCGTACGGGCGGGGGCAAGGCGCTTCCGCCCGGCGTCATCGGAACACGCCATGCCCCTGCAAGTTGCCGTCGGACATGCCTCCCTGACCGGGCCGCGCGAGCGGAACGAGGATTTTTGCGGCGTCGCGACACCGACCGGGCAGGATCTGGAGAGCAAGGGCGTCATTGCCGCCGTGGCCGATGGCATCGGCGGGCATCGGGGCGGGCGCGAGGCCGCGGAATACACGGTGCGCGGCCTGCTCGCCGATTATTTTGCGACGCCCGACACCTGGGGCGTGCCGCGCGCCGTGGAGACGGTGACCACGGCCTTGAATCGCTGGGTAATTGCCGAAGGCAGCCGCAATGCAGAGCTGGCGGGCATGGCGACGACGCTGTCGGCGCTGGTGCTGCGCGGTCGCCGCTTCTATACGGCGCATATCGGCGACAGCCGAATCTACCGTCTGCTGGGCGGGCAGTTGCTGCCGCTGACGGTTGATCACACCTGGGAACACCCGGAGCTGAACAACGTGCTGTCGCGCGCCATCGGCCTCGATCCGCGCGTGCTGCTCGATTTCAGCGATGGCGAACTGGTCGGCGACGACCGTTTCCTGCTCGTTTCCGACGGTGTCTGGGGCGTGCTGCCGGATGCGCTGATGGCCGAGGTCTTGCTCGACCATCCCGAACCGCAGGCGGCTGCGGCGGCGCTGACCAGCCTGGCACTGGCCCAGGGCGGGCACGACAATGCGACGGCCGTGGTCATCGACGTACTGGCCTTGCCGCCAGCGAACCTGATCGACAGTCTGGAAAGCGACGTCCGGCTGCCCTTGCCGCCGCGGCTCAAGATTGGCCATCAGCTCGACGGGCTGCAGGTCGAGGCGGTCCTGCACGATTCGCGCGAAACGCTCCTCTACCGGGTGCGCCACGAGCGTAACGGCCAGCAGCTGGTGCTCAAGACGCTGCAGCCGTTACTCGAAGGCGATGCGGCTGCGAGCACGGCGCTGTTGATGGAAGCCTGGCGAGCCCGCCGGGTCGTGTCGCCGCATTTTCCGCAGATCGTTCCGGCCGAGGACAAGAGCTGCCTGTATTACCTGATGACCTGGCATGCCGGCGCAACGCTGCAGGCGCGGCTGGATGCCGACCAGCATTTCCCGGTCGGCGACGCCGTTCGCCTCGGGATTGCGCTGCTCAAGGCCATTGCCACGCTGCACCGGCTGGACATCGTGCACCGTGACATCAAGCCGGACAATGTCCATCTCGGTCAGGACGGCGTGCTGCGCATTCTCGATCTCGGTGTGGCCGTCAGCATCGGCGAGCCGCTGGGGCAGGGGGCGGTCGGTAGCGCCGGCACGCCCTCCTACATGGCGCCGGAAGCTTTTGACGACGCGACGCCACAGGCGAACCACGATCTCTACGCGGCCGGCGTGACGCTCTACTACCTGCTGACCCGCAAGTATCCCTACGGCGAGATCGAGCCCTTTCAACACCCGAAATTCGGCGAGCCCGAGAAACCCACCCGCTGGCGGCCGGAGATTCCCGGCTGGCTGGAGAACGTCTTGCTCAAGGCCGTGGCGCCGACGGCTGCACAGCGTTTCGAGACTGCCGAAGAATTTCTTCTGGCGCTGGAGCGTGGCCCGTCGCGCCAGTTGGCGGCGCCGGCACGGCGGGCGCTGGTCGAACGTTATCCGCTGCAATTCTGGAAAATCGTCGCCGGCGTCTCGCTATTGGGGAACCTCTTGCTGTTGATCAAACTCCTAGCCGGCAACTAATCGAAAAATTGGGCTATTTTCCGGGTTTACTGCAGATGGCCCGGCCGCCTCAACCCTGACCGACAACGGAATCAACACGTGACGACCGCTCTGATACTTTTTGCCCATGGCGCCCGCGACCCGGAATGGGCCAACCCGATGCGTGCCGTGCAGGCGCGGGTGGCCGAACAGGCCGGGGCGGTTGATGTCCGCCTGGCCTTTCTCGAATTCATGAGCCCGACCCTGGGCGAGGCAGTCAGCGAACTGGCCGCCGGCGGTGCCGACCGCATCGTCATCCTGCCGATGTTCATTGCCCGCGGCGGGCACCTCAAGCGCGAGCTGCCGGAAATGATCGGGCAGTTGCGGTTGGCCCACCCCGAAATCGACTTCTCGCTGGCGCCGGTGATTGGCGAGCAGGAACGGGTGATTCAGGCGATGGCCGACAGCGCCCGTGAAATTACCGGTCTCTAAGCAGCTGGCCTGCTAATTGCTGGGTAGGCTGCATGCTTACCGTACTCGTTATCGATGAATCCCGCTCCCGTGCCGGCGAAATCTGCGCCGGGCTGGCGCTTGCGGGCTACCAGGTCGCTGCCATTCTGGCTGGCGCGGACAATCTCACCGCTGAAGTGGAGAAGCTTCAGCCCGATGTGATCCTGATCGACAGCGACAGCCCGAGCCGTGACACCCTCGAAAATCTGGCAACCATGCACAAGGACATGCCCCGCCCGGTGGTGATGTTCACGCACGACGACGGCCAGGAAGTCATCCGCGATGCCGTCAAAGCCGGTGTTTCGGCCTATGTCGTCGATGGTCTGGACCCGAAACGGATCAAACCCATCGTCGAAGTGGCGCGTGCGCGATTTGAGGATACCCAGGCGCTGCGTCGGGAGCTCGACGAGGTTTCACGCAAGCTTTCCGATCGCAAGCTGGTCGACCAGGCCAAGGGTGTGCTGATGAAGGCGCGCGGCCTGGACGAGGATGCGGCCTACCACGCCCTGCGCAAGCTGGCGATGGAACGCGGCCAGACCATGGCCAAGGTCGCGCGCGACGTCATCGACATGGCCCGCGTGCTGCTCTAAAGCTGTGCGGTTGGGCCGCATGTTGCACTGCAATAGTGCATGCCGCAGGCAGCGGTCCTCGCTGAAACAGGCTATCCAAGTAGTTGAAAAATAAGTAGTTATAAAGAACTAGTACCAAATAACTACCCCTGGCACGGCCATTGCAATAGTCCTTTCAAACGCCCGGTCAATGGCGACCGGGCAGCGCAAAACGAAAGTGAGCGCACAGGACAAGGGCGTCCATCCCAGCTGCCAAACTGGCTGCCAGGATGAGACGCCCGTTTTGTTTTTTCGATTCGTGTAATCAAGGAGCAAGCAATGGAAGACAAAAAACTGGTTTCGCCGGCCCCCGTCGAAAACAAGCCGTCTTTTTCACGTCGTGATTTCGTTTCAGCCGCTTTGGGAGCTTCACTGATGAGCATGGTCCCCCCTGGCGTCCGCAGCGCTGCCTGGGCAGCCGGCTCCGATGCCCCCGAGAAAAAGGAAGTCAAGATTGGCTTCATTCCGCTGACCGACTGCGCCTCCGTTGTGATGGCCTCGGTCATGAAATTCGATGAGAAGTACGGCATCAAGATCATCCCGACCAAGGAAGCCTCCTGGGCGGCCGTCCGCGACAAGCTGGTCAATGGCGAGATCGACGCCGCGCACGTGTTGTATGGCCTGATCTACGGCGTGCAGATGGGCATCGGCGGTCCGAAGAAGGACATGGCGACACTCATGGCGCTGAACAACAATGGCCAGGCGATCACCCTGTCCAATCAGCTCAAGGACAAGGGCGCGACCGATGGCGCCAGCCTGGCCAAGCTGGTGGCCAAGAAGGAGAAGGAATACACCTTCGCCCAGACCTTCCCGACCGGCACCCACGCCATGTGGCTTTACTACTGGCTGGCGGCGCAGGGCATCAACCCGCTGAAGGACGTCAAGACCATCACCGTGCCGCCCCCGCAGATGGTTGCCAACATGCGTGTCGGTAACATGGACGGCTTCTGCGTTGGCGAGCCGTGGAACAACCGCGCCATCATGGACAACATCGGCTTTACTGCGGTCACGACGCAGGACATCTGGACCGACCATCCGGAAAAGGTGCTCGGCACCAGCGCCGAATGGGTGCAGAAGAATCCGAACACTGCCCGTGCCGTGGTCGCCGCCATCCTTGAAGCCGGCAAGTGGATCGACGCCTCGCTGGCCAACAAGCAGAAGACCGCTGAAACCATCGCCCAGAAGGCTTACGTCAATACGGACACCGAGGTCATCGTTGCCCGCATGCTCGGCCGTTACCAGAATGGCCTGGGCAAGAGCTGGGATGACAAGAACCACATGAAGTTCTTCAACGACGGTGCGGTGAACTTCCCCTACCTCAGCGACGGCATGTGGTTCATGACCCAGCACAAGCGTTGGGGCCTGCTCAAGGATCACCCGAACTATCTGGAAGTGGCGAAGAAGGTCAATCGCATCGACGTCTACAAGCAGGGTGCGGCCGCCGCTGGCGTCGCGCTGCCGAAGAGCGAGATGCGCAGCCACAAGCTGATCGACGGCGTGGTCTGGGACGGCAAGGATCCGGCCAAGTACGCCGACGGCTTCAAAGTGAAGGCCTAACAACCCGCGAGGTCATTCCCGCCTGGGCGGGAATGACCGGTCGCCAAGGAGAATCCCATGAGCGCACTGACGATGAACGGTGAATTTTCGGCAGAAAAGCCGGTTGACCGTGAGAAAACAAGCAAACCGGCCGCAACCCCCGTTGCCGAGCCCGTCAAGGAAACGAAAATGACTTCTGTCGCCACCCCCGCCGCTGCCGGTACGCCGTTCAGCGAAAAGCTCGCCGGCTTCGGCCGGGCCATCCTGCCGCCGGTCCTCGGCATGCTGCTCCTGATCGGCATCTGGCACGTTGCCACACACAAGGGCGGCAGCATTCCCGGTCCGGCTCAGGTCTGGAACGCCGCGGTCGCGCTGTTCTCCGATCCGTTCTACAGCAACGGGCCGAACGACCAGGGCATTGGCTGGAACGTCCTGTCCTCGCTGCAGCGCGTCGGTATCGGTTTCGGCTTTGCGGCGCTGGTCGGTATTCCGCTCGGCTTCATCCTCGGCCGCTTCACCTTCCTGTCGTCGATGGTCAATCCGATCATCAGCCTGCTGCGTCCGGTCTCGCCGCTGGCCTGGCTGCCGATCGGCCTGCTGGTCTTCAAGAAGGCCGACCCGGCCGCGACCTACACCATCTTCATCTGCTCGATCTGGCCGATGATCATGAACACCGCCCAGGGCGTACAGCGCGTACCGCAGGACTACCTCAACGTCGCCCGCGTGCTGGCGTTGTCGGAATGGAAGATCGTTACCAAGATCCTCTTCCCGGCCGTGCTGCCCTACATGCTGACGGGTATCCGCCTGTCCATCGGTACCGCCTGGCTGGTCATCGTCGCCGCAGAAATGCTCACTGGCGGCGTCGGCATCGGCTTCTGGGTGTGGGATGAGTGGAACAACCTGAAGGTCGAGCACATCATCATCGCCATCTTCGTCATCGGCATCGTCGGCCTGATCCTCGAGCAGATGCTGATCCTGCTGGCCAAGAAACTGACCAAAGAATCGTCGTAAGGAGCCCACATCATGGAAAAGTTCGTACAGATCGAGCGTGTCGGCCAGACCTTCGACACCAAGAAAGGCAAGTTCGTCGCCCTGCGCGACATCAATCTCAACATCGCCAAAGGTGAATTCATCGCGCTGATCGGCCACTCGGGTTGCGGCAAGTCGACACTGCTCAACCTGATTGCCGGCCTGACCAAGCCGACCGATGGTGTGCTGCTGCTTGAAGGCCGCGAAATCGCCGGCCCCGGCCCGGAGCGGGCGGTGGTTTTCCAGAACCACAGCCTGCTGCCCTGGCTGACCTGCTTCGAAAACATCTACCTCGCTGTCGAGCGCGTCTTCGGCAGCAAGGAAGGCAAGCCGAAGCTCAAGGCCCGCACGCAGGCGGCGATCGAACTGGTTGGTCTGGCGCATGCGGCACACAAGTATCCGCATGAAATATCCGGCGGCATGAAGCAGCGCGTCGGCATCGCCCGCGCCCTGTCGATGGAACCGAAGGTGCTGCTGATGGACGAGCCCTTCGGTGCGCTGGATGCGCTGACCCGCGCCAAGCTGCAGGACGAGCTGATGAAGATCTGCGAGAAGACCAAGGCCACCGTCGTCATGGTCACGCACGATGTCGACGAGGCCGTGCTGCTTTCCGACAAGATCGTGATGATGACCAACGGCCCGGCGGCGACCATCGGTGAAGTCCTGCACGTCGATCTGCCACGGCCGCGTGAGCGTCTGACCATGGCGCATGATCCGGCCTACATCAGTTACCGTGCCGCGGTCATCGAGTTCCTCTACGAAAAACAGGTGCACGTCGAAAAAGAAGCCGCCTGACCGGGTTTTACCTCCATCGTCGCTGCGCTCTCTCCATAGCGACTTTTTGCCCGCCGGTTCGCCGGTGGGCATTTTTTCTTTTGATCCAGATTCTTGCCACGGGCTACCCGTAAGGGCTAAGGTAAGCGGCCTGACTTTCGCGGTTTTTTCATGTTCACCGTACCCGGCAAACTTTCCGCCAAGATCCTGCGCATGCTGTTCGGCTTTTTTGCCGTGGCAGCCGTCGCCATCGGTCTGACGCTGATGCTCTCCTGGCAGCTCGAAGGTGTCGCGGCAGCGATCAATGATGCCGGCAGCCAGCGTATGCGCAGCTATATCCTGGCGCACCTGATGGCGCAGGAGCTAAGCAAGCCTGCGGTGAGCAGTCGCCTCGCGGAGGAGGTCGGTCGCTTCGACGATGTGCTCGCCGACCTCGGTAACGGTGATCCGAAACGACCGCTGTCACCACCGCGCAACCCGGAGGTCCGCCGTAGCCTGGATGCAGTGGCCGCGACCTGGGCCGAGCAAATGCGGCCGCTGGTCCTCGCCTACCTGCAGGCGGAGCCCGGACAGCGCCTCGACTTGCTGGCGCGCTACGATGCGGCGCTGGAGCCTTTCGTCAGCCGCATCAACGATCTGGTGCTGACGATGGAGGGCAGCTATGCCCGCGACACCACGCTGTTGCGGACGGTCCAGGGCTTGCTGGTCCTGATGGCGGTGATCGGCACCATCATCCTCGTCCGCTTTTTCTTCCAGTTGGTGATCCGGCCGGTGACACGCCTGCACGAGGGTCTGCGGCGTATGACCAGCCGAGAATTGTCTTATCGCCTGCAGGTGGAAACCGATGACGAGTTAGGCGGGCTGGCGCGCGGTTTCAACCAGATGGGCGAGCAGTTGCAAGGGGTTTACAGCACCCTTGAGGAGCGCGTTGCTGCCGAGACGCGCAGTCTGGAGGAGCGCAATCACGAATTGGCGCTGCTCTACGAGATCACCGCTTTCTTCAGCGAGCCGATGCCACTGGAGTCGCTGTGCGAGGGTTTTCTCGAGCGGGTGAAAAGGGCGCTTGGCGCCGATGCCGGCGCGGTACGGCTGTACATGCCCGATTCGCACAAGCTCTATCTGGTGACGCATGAAGGCTTGTCCGAGGATTTTCTCAAGCGCGAGCGGGAGCTGAACTGCGGCGAATGTCTCTGCGGCGATGTCATCCAGAACGGCTATCCGGCGGTGTTCAACACGGTGAATCCACCACCGGGCATGAAGCTGGGGAGTTGCATCCGCGAGGGATTCGCTACCGCGACCGCTTTCAGCATCATGCACGGCAAGCACCGGCTGGGCGTTTATAACCTGTATTTCCTCAAGAGCCATCTGGTCTCGACGCAAGGCAAGCACCTGCTCGAAACGCTGGGGCAACACCTGGGCGTGGCCGTTGAAAACACCCGTTTCCGGGCACGTGAGAAGGAACTGGCCGTTTCGGAAGAGCGCAACCTTCTGGCGCAGGAACTGCATGATTCAATCGCCCAAGGTCTGGCCTTCCTGAACATTCAGGTGCAGATGCTGCAGGATTCGCTGCGCAAGGGCGCGGTGAGCGAGGCGCAGGAGGTTGCCGGCCAGTTGCGCGAAGGGGTTCAGGAGAGCTACGATGACGTACGTGAATTGCTGGTCCATTTCCGGACCCGGGTGCATCAGTCGGATCTCGATACCGCGATCGGCGCTGCACTGGAAAAATTCGAGGGTCAAACCGGGATCGCAACGCGCTTCGAGGCCATTGGCAATGGTCTGCCGCTGGCTGCGACTGACGAGATCCAGATCATGCATATCGTCCAGGAGTCGCTGTCCAATATCCGCAAGCATGCGAAGGCGAGCGATGTCACCGTCACCGTACGTCGTACCGGTGCCCAGACACAGGTGAGCGTCTGCGACAACGGTGTCGGCTTCGATCCGGAAACCAATCCCAACGTCTTGTCAGACCGCCACGTCGGCCTCAAGATCATGCGGGAACGGGCGCACCGCGTGGGCGCGGAGTGCCAGATAACATCACGGCCGGGCGGGGGTACGCAGGTGTCGCTGACGCTGGCCGCTTAAGCAAGGGAGACAGTCCGAATGAGCGAAAAAATCCGTGTTCTGCTGGTCGATGACCACACCCTGTTCCGCAGCGGCATCAAGTCGCTGCTGCAACGCAACGAGGATTTCGAGGTCGTCGGCGAGGCCGGTGATGGGCTGGAGGGCATCAAGCGCGCGCGCTCGCTGGCGCCGGATGTCGTGCTGCTAGATCTGCACATGCCGGGCGTCAGCGGCCTGGAGGCGGTGAAGGTCATTGCCGAGGAAATGCCGGCGGTGCGCATCCTGATGCTGACCGTCTCCGAGGATGCTGAGGACCTGATGGAGGCGCTGCGCTCGGGCGCCAGCGGCTATCTTCTGAAGAACATCGAGACCGACGTGCTGGTCGATGCCATCCGCCGCACCGCGCAGGGCGATTCGGTGGTTTCGCAGCAGATGACGGCGAAGCTGATCCAGGGGGTGCGAACCCCGCCGCGGGTCGATCCGGTGGTCGAGCGTGACCGTTTTTCACCGCGCGAGCGCGACATCCTGAGTTGTCTGGCGCAAGGGGCCAGCAACAAGGAAATTGCCCGCAACCTCGATCTGGCGGAGAGTACGGTGAAAATTCATGTGCAGAACATCTTCAAGAAGCTGAACATGTCCAGCCGCGTCCAGGTGGCGCTGTACGCGGTGGAACACGGTTACAGCCAAGCGCGCTAACGCTTCGGAGATGGCGCGAAAGCGTCTGCGGTGAACCCGAAAATCAGGCCAAAATCGGGCTTGCAAAAAGCCCGACCGCCATCATGAATGAACTCAGTGTCTGGGCAATGGATGCGTGCGCTGCAGGTGTTCGTAGGTCTTGGCCAGATCGCGGACATGCTCGTAATGCCCGGCGTCGAGCGCTTGCTGCATGTTCTCGATAATCATCGCGTGCAGGCGGTAAACACCTTCCGGCGTCGCCAGCAGCGCCTCGCTGAGTTCGGCGGCGATGCACATCGGAATGTGTTCATGCTCGGCGATGGCCTCGATCTCGCCGCGCTCGAGATCGCAATAATCGATAACGTCCTGAATTGACAGCATCGGAGCCTCCTTTGGCCAACCGTGGGTTGCAGGGGTGCGACTCGCTCGTTGTCGTTATTCTGTCCGCCTTGGTTGTCGTTATCGGTGGCGGGCTTCCTTATTTATAGGCTTCGGCGACCAGCAAGGCAAGCTGCAGTGCAGCAGATCACAGCGTCAGGCGACCATCCGGCAGCGGGTGGGCAAGCTGCAGGCGGCTGATTGTCGGCCGCAGGTCGAGGCGCATGGTTTTGCGTACCCCCTCGGCCCGCGCCCGCAATTCATCGAGCGACACCGAGCGGGGGGCGCCGCCACTGGCAAAGGCGATGGTGTTGCCGCTGTCGCAGGACGGAAAGACCGCCAGCCGGCCATCGAAGGCAGCGCGCAGGCGGTCGACCGCGTTTTTGAAACCCTTTTCGCGGCCGAGCAGATTGATGCCGAAGAGGCCACTGTCGCGCAGGCGGGCGCGGCTGGCGAGAAAGAAGGGCTCGGTGACGAGCGCACCCATGCGCGCCTTGGGGTCGAAGCCATCGACCAGAATCATGTCGTACTGCTTGCGGCCGCCGAGCATGAAATCGGCCCCGCAGGCGATTTCGACCTGCAGGCGTTGCGGGTCATCCGGCAGCTTGAAGAACTGCCGGGCGGCAAATTCGACCTGCGGGTTGATTTCGACAACAGTGATCCGGCTGGCTGGCAGATTGCGGTAGATGAATTTGGCCAGCGAACCGGCACCGAGGCCGATCAGCAGGATTTCCTTAGGCCACTGCGGATCGGGCTCGAAGAGCAGGCCGGCCATCATCTCGCGGGTGTAGTCCAGTTCCAGCGACCAGGGCCGCGCGATACGCATCGCGCCCTGTATCCAGTCCGAACCGAAATGCAGGTAGCGGACGCCGTCTTCCTCGCTGATGTCGATGGCGTGGCGGGGCGCTGAGCTGCGGGCCATGGCGATCAACCCAGACCGTGGGCGACAGCCCAGACGGCTGCTTCGACCCGCGAGCGGAACTTGAGCTTTTTCAGCAGGTTGCGGATGTGCACCTTGACCGTGCTTTCCATGATGTCGAGTTCACGTGCAATCAGCTTGTTCGACTTGCCGGCGGCCAGACATTTGAGGATGGCGTTCTCGCGCTCGGTCAGGCTGGCGTGGTTGCGCTGTTCCAGCACCCTTTCCTCACGCAGCGCCGTCGCCAGCAGGCTGGTCAGCTCGGGGCTGATTGCGGTTTGTCCGTGCATGGCGGCATCGATCAGCTTGAGGATGTCGTCGGGGTCGTTGTCCTTGAGAATGTAGCCGTCGGAACCGGCGCGGATGGCGGCGACGAGGTCTTCCGGAGCATTGGAAACGGTGATCAGGATAATGCGGGCGTCGATTTCCAGATCGCGCATCGTACTCAGTGTTTCGAGGCCGCTCATGCCCTTCATGTTCAGGTCAAGCAGGATCAGGTCCGGGTCGAGTTGCTTGGCGAGGTCGATGCCTTCCTGGCCGCTGGCCGCTTCACCGACCAGTTCGAAGCCCTGATTGAGCTCAAGCAGCTGGCTGACGCCGCGGCGGAACAGTGGATGGTCGTCGATGATGAGTACGCGGGTCTTGTCGGTCATTGTGCTGTTTCAGGCTCAGCCTGGCGGTAATGTTGCGGCACGAAACTGAGCGAGATGCGCGTTCCCTTGCCCGGCGCTGAGTCGACCGAAAAGTCGCCGCCAAGAATCTGGGCGCGGTCATGCATGATCGCGGTGCCGAAGTGGTTTTCCGGAATGGCCTGCGGGTCGAAACCGCTGCCGTTATCAGAAATCCGGATTTTAACCCGCCGTTCCTCGTCAATCGCGATCTCGACGCCGGCCTCGCTGGCGTGCGCATGGCGCTCGATGTTGGAGAGCGCTTCGCGGATGATGCGGATTACGTGCATCTCCTCATTGGCGGACAGGCTGATCGCCGGCAACGCGTTGTGCAGTGCGACCGGACTGCCGATTTTTTCCGAGAACTCGGCAATCGTCTCTTCGAGGGCGACATTGAAACCGCGTTCGTCGATACGCAGGCGGAAGGTGGTAATCAGCTCGCGCAGTTCGCGATAGGCGCCGTTGAGTCCGGTTTTCAGTTCGAGCACGATGCCGTGCGGGTCACGCTCCTGCTCGATACATTTCTCCAGCCGGGTGACCTGGATCTTCAGGTAACTCAGCGACTGGGCGATCGAGTCGTGCAACTCGCGGGCGATGACGCTGCGCTCTTCAAGCACCGCCAGCCGGTGCTTTTCTTCGGTTCGCCGCATGCTGAGCAGGGCGTTCGAGACGTGGTGGCCGACTGTTTCGACGATGCGGGCCTTTTCCGGTGGCAGGCCGCTGCCGGTGCGCAGAACTACCGGCAGTGTACCCAGTTGTTCGCTGCCGTCGCCGATCGGCACCACCACCACCGGCTGTTGCGCTGCCTGCTCGGTCAGCGGCCGCAGAGAGCCCTTGAAGCATTGGCGGCAGTCGGTCTTGCCACAAAACTGGGCAACCTCGTCAGCGGTCAGGTCGCCGACGATTGTTCGCGCCGGAAAGTGTCCATGGTCGCTGACGCAGACCATGGTGTGGCCGATGTCGAGCGCATCCTCGACTTCGCGCAGGATGGACTGGAGCTTGTCCAGCGTCAGGTCGCTGGCCGACAGTTGCTGGCTGACCCGGTAAAGCAGTTCCAGCGACTGATTGGTGCGGGTCAGTTCGCGGGTCTTGTCGTCCACCTTTTCTTCCAGATGGGCATACATGCTGGCGATTTCTGCCACCATGGTGTTGAAGGCGGCGCCCAACTGTCCCAGTTCGTCCTTGGCGACGTGCTGCACCCGGACGCTGAAGGAGCCGCGGGAAACGGTATTGGCAGCGACCAGCAATTGTGCCAGCGGCTGTACCAGCCGGTGGCGCAGCATCCAGACGGTGAACAGGCTGATCAGGATGATCGCTGCCAGCAGGCCGAGCTGTATGGCCCGCAACAGCTTGGCCTTGCTCTCCAGCTCTTCCTCGATCAGTCGCACAACGTGGTCGATCTCGTCGACAAAATCGGGGATGTCCTTGGCCGCCTGCATCAGTGCCGCCGGGTTGCCCTGGGCGGCGGCGGTTTCCAGCGGCAGGATGCCCGCCTCCCAACGCTGGAGTACGCCGCGCAGTGCGAGGATGGACGGCGCGTCGGGCGCTGATTTGTTGGCGGCGAAACGTTCCAGCCATTGCAGGCGGCGTTCGAATTTGCGAATGGTTTCCATCGCCTGCTCGCGCTTATCCGCTTGCTGCAGTTCGCTGAGCGTCCGGAAGCTGAGCATGCGTAGCGATCCCGAGACGTTGACCGCGCTGGCGCGGCCGCTGATGTCCTCGGCAATCATGGTCGAAATCAGGATCGAGACAATCGACAGCAGCGCGAGAAAACTCATCAGCAGGCCAATGCGCAACAGCACCGAATTGCGCAGGCCGTGAGCGAGGGTCGGATACAGGCGTCGCATGGGGGAGTATTAGGGTGTAGTCCGGGGGTAATTGGGTGTAGTACCGGGATTTGCCCGGTCGTAGGAGCAGTTTTGCATCATTATGATTCTATTGAAAAAATCTGTTTCGGTGCGGTTAGGTGACTACCTCTTTGGTGGTAGTCGGGGTAGGTCGGTCATCAGAAACCTCCCTGTGCATGGGGTCTTCAGGTGACTACCATGCCTGCAGTCTAATCCGTCCCCAGCCCGAAACGTGCAAGCAGTTTTCCCTCTCCAGTCGGTTTCCGCCCCCCGCGGAAGTGGCGGAGATTTTGTCGTTTGCAATTGGGCCACAGCCAACCGAGGTGCCGCATGAATATTTCCAGCGTGATCGTCATTCCCCATCCCGAGCATGTTGCCGCCGTGAGCGCCGCGCTTGGCGAGCTGCCCGGCGTTGAGGTGGCCATCGTCTCGCCCGAAGGCAAGATCATCGCCACCATCGAGACCGACGGCGATGCCGAGACGGTCCGTTGCTACGAAATCATCAGCAAGATCGACGGCGTCATGTCCGCGTCGATGGTCTATCACCAGAACGAAACCGAACCAGAAGTCGAAATCACTGTGGCGGCCTAGCCGTCGGGCGGAATCCGCAACCTTTAGGAGGTCTGAAAATGTCTGAAATCAAACTGACGCGGCGTGAGTTCATCAAGAGCAACGCGGTTGCCGCAGCCGCAGTGTCCGCCGGCGTGGCCGCACCGGGTACGCTTCTCGCCCAGGATCGTGCCGGCGACGGCATCCGCTGGGACAAGGGCGCCTGCCGTTACTGCGGTACCGGTTGCGGTGTGCTGGTCGGCACCAAGGATGGCCGTATTGTCGCCACCCAGGGTGACCCGGATGCGCCGGTCAACAAGGGCCTGAACTGCGTCAAGGGCTACTTCCTGGCCAAGATCCAGTATGGCAAGGACCGCCTGACCCAGCCGATGCTGCGGATGAAAGACGGTCAGTTCGACAAGAACGGCGAGTTCACGCCGATTTCCTGGGACAAGGCCTTCGACATCATGGCCGAAAAGGTCAAGGCAACCTTGAAAGACCCGAACCAGGGCCCGCGCGGCGTGGCGATGTTCGGTTCCGGTCAGTGGACGGTGTGGGAAGGCTATGCCGCCGCCAAACTGTGGAAGGCAGGCCTGCGCACCAACAGCCTGGACCCGAATGCCCGTCACTGCATGGCCTCTGCTGTGGCCGGTTTCATGCGCACTTTCGGTATCGACGAGCCGATGGGTTGCTACGACGACATTGAGGCTGCCGACGTGTTCGCGCTGTGGGGCTCGAACATGGCCGAGATGCACCCGATCCTCTGGTCGCGCATCACCAACCGTCGCCTGACCGCCAAGCACGTCAAGATCCACGTGTTGTCGACCTTCAGCCATCGTTCATGCGAACTGGCAGACAACGAACTGATCTTCAAGCCACAGTCCGATCTGGCCATCCTCAACTACATCAGCAACTACATCATCCAGAACAAGGCGGTGAATGAAGCCTTCGTGAAGAAGAACGTGAACTTCTTCAAGGGCGTCACCGACATCGGCTACGGCCTGCGTCCGAACCACCCGCTGGAACAGGTGGCGATGAACAACGGCTACCCCGGCCCCGATGGCAAGCCGAAGGGCGATCCGGGCAAGCACGAGCCGATCAGCTTCGACGATTTTGCCAAGTTCGTTTCCGAATACACGCTGGACAAGGCGCACGAGATTTCCGGCGTGCCCAAGGACAAGCTGGAAGCGCTGGCCAAAGCTTACGCCGATCCCAAGGTCAAGGTCACTTCCTTCTGGACTATGGGCTTCAACCAGCACACGCGCGGGACCTGGGTCAATAACATGATCTACAACGTGCACCTGCTGGTCGGCAAGATTTCCGAGCCGGGCAACAGCCCGTTCTCGCTGACCGGTCAGCCGTCCGCCTGCGGTACGGCGCGTGAAGTCGGCACCTTTGCCCATCGCCTGCCGGCCGACATGGTTGTGACCAACCCGAAGCACCGCGAAATGTCGGAAAACATCTGGAAGCTGCCGGCCGGCACCATTCCGGACTGGGTCGGCTATCACGCCGTGCTGCAGCCGCGCATGATGAAGGATGGCAAGGTTGGCTTCTACTGGCAGTCGTCCAACAACAACATGCAGGCCGGCCCCAACATCAACGGTGAAATCTTCCCGGGCTGGCGCAATCCCAAGGCCTTCGTCGTTGTCTCCGATGTCTATCCGACCGTGTCGGCGATGGCGGCTGACCTGATCCTGCCGTCGGCCATGTGGATGGAAAAAGAAGGCATGTTCGGCAACGCCGAACGTCGCGGCCAGATGTGGCGCCAGCAGGTCAAGGCACCGGGGCAGGCCAAGTCCGATCTGTGGCAGTACATCGAGTTCTCGAAGCGCTTCAAGGTCGAGGAAGTCTGGCCGGCTGAACTGATTGCCAAGAAGCCGGAACTTGCCGGCAAGACCCTGTATGACGTTCTCTACGCCAACGGCCAGTGCAACAAGTTCCCGAAGGAAGACTGCGCCAAGGTCAATGCCCACGCCTGGGCCGGCTACACCAACGATGAATCCGAGGCTTTCGGTTTCTACGTCCAGAAGGGTCTGTTCGAGGAATACGCCATCTTCGGTCGCGGCAAGGCGCACGATCTCAATAACTTCGACGAATACCACAAGGCGCGCGGCTTCCGCTGGCCGGTGGTGAATGGCAAGGAAACCCTGTGGCGCTTCCGTGAAGGCTACGACCCGTACGTCAAGGCTGGCGAAGGCGTGAAGTTCTACGGCTACCCGGACGGCAAGGCCAAGATCTTCGCGTTGCCCTATCAGCCGGCGGCCGAAATGCCGGACAAGGATTACGACCTCTGGTTGTGCACCGGCCGCGTGCTTGAGCATTGGCACAGCGGTTCGATGACCCGTCGGGTGCCCGAGTTGTACAAGGCTTTCCCGGATGCCGTGGTCTTCATGCACCCCAAGGATGCCGAGAAGCGCAACCTGAAGCGGGGCGATGTGGTGAAGGTCGCCAGCCGTCGCGGCGAGATCGAACTGCGCCTCGAAACCAAGGGCCGCAATAAGCCGCCCGAGGGCTTGATCTTCGTGCCCTTCTTCGATGAGCACCGTCTGGTTAACAAGCTGACGCTGGATGCGACTTGCCCGATTTCGAAAGAAACGGACTACAAGAAGTGTGCCGCGAAGGTGTTCAAGGCCTGATCAACTGAATGGAGGATCGTGCCTGGTGCACCCGGGGGGAGCCAGGCACTGAAAGATCATGAGTACTGCAAAATCCAGAACCGGCAGCCGTCGCCAGTTTCTTGTCGATTCGGCAAGAATGGCCTGCGGTGTCAGCCTGTTCGGTTTGGGTATGGGCTTCTACGCGCGCCATGCGAAAGCATTGCCGCCGGCAGCCATCCGCCCCCCCGGCGCGCTCCCAGAGAGCGATTTTTCAGCGGCCTGCATTCGCTGCGGCCTGTGCGTGCGCGACTGCCCGTACGACATCCTGCATCTGGCCAAGCCGGAAGAACCGATGTCTACGGGTACGCCGTATTTTGTTGCCCGTCAGGCCCCGTGCGAAATGTGCGAGGACATCCCCTGTGTGAAAGCCTGCCCGACTGGCGCGCTGGACCACTCGCTGACCGATATCAACAAATCGAAGATGGGTGTCGCGGTGCTGGTCGACCACGAAACCTGTCTGAATTACCTCGGGCTGCGTTGTGACATCTGTTATCGCGTCTGCCCGGTCATCGACAAGGCGATCACGCTCGAACCGCAATCGAACGAGCGGACCGGTCGTCATACCCTGTTCATTCCAGTCGTTCACTCCGACCACTGCACCGGCTGTGGCAAATGCGAGAAAGCCTGTCCGACCGAGGTCGCCTCGATCAAGGTGTTCCCGCGTTACATGGCCAAGGGGCAGTTGTCCGAGCACTATCGCCTGGGCTGGGTGGAAAAGGAGAAAGCTGGCTCCAGCCTGGTGGCGCCGGATGTTGAACACAAGTACAACATGCCGGAGGGCATGAAGTACGAGTTTGACAAGGGCTTGAGCAAGGTGCCGCCACCGGAGCCGTCAGGCACGCAGCCCGGCCTGCCGAAGGCATTGCAGGGAGACAAGCTATGAGCAAGTCTGAACTGCGTCCGGGTGCCGAGGCGGTGCTCGAGAAGGGTTGGCTGGGTGCGCATAAATGGTTGTTGATGCGGCGTACGAGCCAGATTGGCATCCTGCTGCTCTTCCTGGTCGGCCCCTGGTTCGGCTGGTGGATCGTCAAGGGCAACCTGGCTTACAGCTACACGCTGGGTGTCCTGCCGCTGACTGACCCCTATGTGCTGCTGCAATCGCTGGTCGCCGGCCAGGTGCCGCACAAGCTGGCATTCATCGGTGTGGCCATCGTCATCGGTTTTTATCTTCTGTTCGGCGGTCGCAGCTTCTGCGCCTGGGTCTGTCCGGTCAATCTGGTGACCGATCTGGCCGGCTGGTTGCGGGCGCGGCTGGGCATCAAGGGCGGGCCGCATGTGTCGCGTCAGGTGCGTTACTGGATTCTGGCCGCGACCTTTGTCGTCGGCGCTGTGACCGGCACAATTGCCTGGGAGATGCTCAATCCGGTGTCTATGCTCCATCGCGGGTTGATTTTCGGCATGGGGCTGGCCTGGGCGGTGATTCTGGCGATTTTCCTTTTTGACCTGTTCGTCATGCGTCAGGGCTGGTGTGGGCATTTCTGCCCGGTCGGCGCCTTTTACAGCCTGATCGGCAAGCTTTCGCTGACCCGGATCCGTTTGCCGAATCGCGAGGCATGCAACGACTGCATGGACTGCTTTGCCGTCTGTCCGGAGCAGCAGGTGATCCGCCCGGCGCTCAAGGCCATCAATGGTACGGGACCGGTGATTCTGGAATCCAACTGCACCAATTGCGGTCGCTGTATCGATGTCTGTTCGAAAGATGTATTCCGTTTCGGCCTGCGTACAGGCGGAAGCGATTCAAACCTTGGTGGCGTGGCAGGTGCCACGCCGAAGTGAGCTTACTTTTATCCTGTGGCAGGAGATCATCATGAAAAAAACCGTAGTTGGCTTGACGCTGGCAACCCTCTTCGCAACAGTCATCGGTTGCGCCGCAACATCGACGCCTGTCTCGATGCGCGGCGACGCGATCGACAGTGCCGACCGGGCGCCGGAGGTAAAGACCTACTCCGAAAAAACGCCGGGGGTGGGCGAGCAGAAGTTGATCACCCGGACTTTCCTGACACAGCCGCCGCTGGTGCCGCATTCGATCGAAAAGTATGTGCCGATCACCTTCGAGGACAACGGCTGTCTTGAGTGCCACATCACGGACGAGCTTCGCGGCAAGAAACTGCCGAAGATGGGCGCCAGCCATTTCTCGAAGACGGTCAAGGCGGAAGACGGTAGCCCGGCCGTGGAAATGTCGCGTTATCAGTGCGATACCTGTCACGTACCGCAGGTCGATGCCAAGCCGCTGGTCGAAAACGCTTTCGTCGGTGTAACCAAAAAGTAGTAGTGCCCAAGATCGCCTCGGCAGAAGGATCTAGTGCGTCGTTCGGCTCACGAACGACGCAGATCAAGGAAAATCGGCCGGCGGCGACTTAGTATCAAGCCAACGCATCGGATACCTCTTCCGGGGTTGAAGAAGCCGGCAAAACCGTAGTCAGTTCAAACCAAACGGAGATCAAAATGAAATTCTCGAAGTCCCTCGTTTCTGCCCTGGTGGCCGGTGTTGCCGCCGCTTCTTTTGCTTCCGGCGTCATGGCCCAGGAAGTGGATGCCGCCAAGGATCTGATGAAGCAGAACAAGTGCACCCAGTGCCACGGCATGGACAAGGACAAGGACGGCCCGTCGTTCAAGAAGACCGCGGCCAAGTACAAAGGCAAGGCCGATGCCGAGGCAACCCTGGTCAAGCACCTGACCAGTTCGCCCAAGGTCAAGCTGGCTGACGGCAGCGAAGAAGAGCACAAGGTGGTGAAGACCACGCCGCCGAACGACAAGGCGCAGGTGAGCAATCTGGTGAAGTACATCCTGTCGCTGTAATTTGCATTGACGGCCCCGGCTGTCCGGGGCCGCTGTTTCATTCATCATCAAATTTGTAGTCGGTAGTCGGGGGTCTGCGCCACATGTGGGAAAAACTTAGAAAGCCGAGCGTCAAGTATTCGCTGATCGGTTTGCTGTCGACGGGCTTCATCGCCGGGATTCTGTTCTGGGGTGGTTTCAACACCGCGATGGAAGCGACCAATCAACTTGAGTTCTGTATCGGTTGCCACGAGATGCGTGACAACGTCTACAAGGAATACAAGGAAACCATCCACTATTCCAACCGCACCGGCGTCAAGGCCGTCTGTTCCGATTGCCACGTGCCGAAGGACTGGACGCACAAGATGATCCGCAAGGTCCAGGCGAGCAAGGAAGTCTGGGGCAAGATCACCGGTGTCATCGATACGCCCGAAAAGTTCGAAGCCCACCGCATGCAACTGGCGCAGAACGAATGGAACCGCATGAAGGCCAGCGATTCCCGCGAATGCCGCAACTGCCACAGCTTCGATGCGATGAGCAAGGAAAAGCAGCGCGGTACGCCGTACAAGAAGCACATGGCGGCCAAGGCGGAAGGCAAGACCTGTATCGATTGCCACAAGGGCATCGCCCACAAGCTGCCGAAGGAATACGAAGAGCCGGAAGACGAGGAATAAGCGCGTACCATCGTCCAAGGCGTCACGACAAGGGCAGGGCAACCTGCTCTTGTGCCGTTCACGGAGGCTGCTGCGGTGAACGCAAAAAAGTGCCCGAAATAGGCAGGTGTCTCGCATCGATCGGGCGCCGAAAACTGACAAAACCGATTAAAAACAGAGGCTTTAAGCTGCGGTTCAGGCTATAATCTGCAGTTTTCAATTTTCGGTAAATTGGTCCGGCCAATTTATTCGGATTCATCATGACACCCGAAACATCCTCTCGCAGCCACTGGTCCAGCCGCTGGGCCTTTATTCTGGTCACCGCCGGTTCAGCCATCGGTCTCGGCAATATCTGGAAATTTCCCTACATGACCGGGACCAACGGCGGCAGCGCTTTCGTCCTGATCTATCTGGCCTGCATCGCCGCTATCGGCGTTCCGCTGCTGATGGCAGAAACCCTGCTCGGCCGGCGGGGGCAGGCCAACCCGGTCGGCGCTATGCGGGCAGTCATTGCCGAGGCTGGTGCCAGCCGCCTGTGGGCGATCATCGGCTATATCGGCATTACCGGTGCGGTGCTGATTCTGGCTTTTTACAGCGTTGTTGCCGGCTGGATTCTCGAATACCTGCTGCGTTCGCTGAACGGCTTCGCGGGTATCAGCCGCGAGCGCGCCGGTGCTGACTTCGCAGCGCTGCTGGCCGACCCGCTACGCCTCGTCCTTTGGCATACCGCCTTCATGGCGATGACCGCCTTTGTCGTCGCCCGTGGTGTCACCTCTGGCATCGAGCAGGCCAACAAAATCATGATGCCCGCCTTGTTCCTGATCATGCTCGGCCTGCTGGGGTACGGGATCGTCGCCGCCGACATGCCTGCTGCCTTCCGCTTCATGTTCCATTTCGATTTTTCTGAAGTGAAGCGTGAGGTCGTCCTCTCGGCCATGGGCCATTCTTTCTTTACGCTCAGCCTCGGCATGGGCGCCATCATGGCCTATGGCTCCTACCTGGATCGCGGTACCTCGATTGCCCGCACGGCCTTCTACGTTGCGCTCGCCGATACCGGCATCGCCCTGATGGCGGGCCTGGCGATCTTCGCCATCGTCTTTGCCCAGGGGCTCGCGCCCGCCGGCGGACCGGGGCTGATCCTGCAGACCTTGCCGCTGGCCTTCTCGCAAATGCCCGGCGGCAATATCATCGGGCCGCTCTTCTTCCTGCTCGTCACCTTTGCCGCCTGGACCTCGTCGATCTCGCTGATCGAGCCCTTCGCCGCCTTCCTCATCGAGCGTACCGGCATCTCGCGGGCGACCGCCGTTTGGGGCATTTCGCTGCTCATCTGGCTGCTTGGGGTTGCCGTCGCGCTGTCCTTTAATCTGTGGAGTGAGTTCAAGGTTTTCGGGCTCAACATCTTCGATCTGCTGGATACGCTGACCACCAAAATCATGATGCCGCTGGCCGGTTTGCTGATTGCGGTATTCGTCGGCTGGGTGATGAAATCGCAGCATGTGGCCGAAGAAATCGGCCTGCGCGGCACCGGGCTGGCGCTCTGGAAAAACGTCCTGCGTTACCTGTCGCCACTGGCGATCACGCTGATCTTCCTGCACGTCGTGGGGGTCATTGGCTGACGCACTCGCGGGGCGCCGGATGGCGCCCCAGGTGGAATCACATTAGAGGCAGTTTGCAGCGTATTTTAATGGTTCTGTGTTGTGTTGTTTTGGGTGGTACCAACAAAAGTACCAACAAATTGAGAGGCTACTTCCAAGTAGTCATAATAGGTCTGTTTTGAGGGGTACCGTATTTTGGCACTGTGGGTTGCTATGCGCCAAGACAATGAGGCAGGAGGGAGATATAGTCATTCATAAACCATTCCCCTATGCTTTCTGCCAATGGAAAAACCATTCTACGCACTTAGCGAATCAGCAACTCTCCTTGGATACACGATTGCCGACCTAATCCACCTAGCGGCCAGCGAGGAGATCGCTTTTCTGATAGGAGTGCCAGACGGTATTCGTTTTCAGGTCTTCGATGCAGACGCGAACCGTACCGAAGCTCCTGCGCTTCTTGAACCTCAGCTTTTAAGGCTCTCTGCCACGCAGTGCCAGAAAATTCAGCTCAATGGGCGAACAGAACAGAGCGATTTCCGACAGGGCTATCTGATCGCTCCAAGTGGATCGTTGCAACTACTCAAACCTAGCTATGGCAAAGCCGGCCGCTTGGAACATGCCTGGGCATTTTGGCGAACCTGCAAAGGCCCTTACGTCAAAGAGATTGAGCTGATTCCGGAGCGCTTATTCGTCGTTGGTGACGATGTGCGGAGATTATTGGAGGCACAGACTAAGTCTCAGGTCAAAGCAAAGCCGAAGAAACGAGAAGAAAAAGCCACAAAGCAGGCGTCAGAGCTATCGCAGGGAGAGGATGCAACGCGGGTGGTTCAAGTGCAGGCCTCCACTGGGCAAGAGAGTGTGAGCGAAACGATTCCCGATGGAGATGTCGGCTCGACTGCGCAACCCAGCAATGCCCCCGTCCTGATGGCTACACAAACAATCCTGAGAAGAACGGACGTGGAAGCGCGAACAGGGCTGAAGCGCTCCACTATCTACGATAAGCTTGATCCAGAGTCGCCAAGGTATGACGCCACATTTCCCAAGCGGGTCAGTCTGGGAACGAGTGCGGTGGGATGGCTAGAGTCAGAAGTTGATGCGTGGGTTGCTTCTCGACAGGTGGTTGGCAAAACGAAAGGCATCTGATGTCGCATAGGGAAGTTCAGATTCTTGTCGTCACTCTTCATTGTCAGAGGTCTCTGCAACTAGGCGCCAACTAAATAATCCGTCCCCCGTGCGTTTTTCAGCTTTGATGGGGAGAGTGGATTTTGCAAGCATTAAAGTTCCCTTGGTGATGCCGGCCTCTTTTGCTAATGCAATGATGTCTTTTCCGAGCATTTCTCCTTCGGCAAGGACGTTGAGCAGGAACTCTTTGGCAATTTGCGTCTTATTTTCCGTTGGAGTTTGACGCTTTTTAATCTTCTCCGGTTTGGCGTCAGTCCATTCGAGTATGTCTTGAGGTTTTCCAAACACCTCTCCGGTAATCTCGAAAACAATCGATTCGTCTTTGAGACTGTCGGCAACAGTACAGCACGGTCTTAGAGCGTACTCGTAACCGTCATTCATTTTTCCATTGTTGTGCTTCGCATGAAGCATGACGTGGGTTCCAGCTTTTTCAGTTGCTTGTCCTGTGATCTCGGAAAGCAAAATGATAGAACGGGGGACGAGTCGTAGCGCTTGCGGGCCGGCGACTCTGGCCAGCGGGTCTTTGTCACGGGGGTTCTTGACGGTATGGCAAACACCAACGATGGCGCACTCTAGTTGTTTTGCTAAGGCGACAAGGCCTTCGTATGCGGCTCGTGCCTTGTAATCATTGTTGAAGTCGCCATCGACTGCCTGATAAACCGGGTCTAATACAATCATGCCAAGGTTGTGATCGATTGACTCGGAATAGCCAATCAGTCGGGCGCGATCACGCTCGCTATTGATGTTGAATGGCGTCTCACCGTGTTCCCCAAAGTCGTCGCTGATAATGGCGATTTTGCTCATGTCGGCGCCTGCCGCGTAAAGCCTGGCCTTTAAACTGCTTTCAATGTCGTCTTCTCGGCAAATAAAGATGACGTGCCCGTCTCCTGTGGGCCCAAAGCCGGTAAATAGTGGGTGGTCTTTGCCCCGTGTCACTGCGGCGGCCAAAGCGCAGGTATATGTTGACTTGCCTGCATCGGGCAAGCCAGCAATCAGCGTTAATTGCCTCAGCTCTATCCAGTCCTTGAAGAGCCAACGCTTTGGCCTCGATCTGACAGAGTCCGCTGTTCTCATGGGCAGCTTGGCCGCCTCCCTCTGCCGCTCAGCTGCATCTAGCTTGCCAATGTAATTCTGATCGTTCCATCTGTTTATGGACGAGGAAAGTTCGGGGTCGCTTGGGCGTTGCGAGTTGGTCGTTTGAAACGGCTTGTAGTGCTTCTTCATTCGGCATCTGGCGGTGAGCTGATAATTAACTATATAACTAAAGGGTCAATAAAAATAGCATGAATATTTGCGGTTCTAGTCGCATCAAAGGTTTGCTATATGTGTTATTTAATGTTTAGTTAGTTATATGTTTGTATGATTGTGCCGGCTACAGTGCTTCGATTGTTCTTAGGTCACATTAACTTGGCGCCTGATGGTTAGTGCAAATTAGTGATTTCCACTGCTGTTATTTAATGCGGCGGACAAGTCTGATTTGGCAACCGCCAATATAAGGTTTGCGTACTGGGCGCTAGCCCAGCACGCCGCCTTGGTTATTCATGGGTAGATTTTTACCAACGTGAACAATGCTATAGGCCTAGCTACTGGTGCTGTGAAGCGTGCGGTTATGAAGTAGCTGAGCTTTATCGCCTTCACTCATCCGTAGAATTCCCAGCCTTCCGCGATGGCGTTCGGGCTGGCGCTCGATACCTCGGTCCTTGTGGCTACGATGATCGACCCGTTCCTCAATGCCTGCTTGTTCAAGCGCTGCGTTGTTGATATCGGCCCAAAGCTTTCGGATGCTTTGCGTGTTGTGCTTCAGTTCCGTCAGGCTGCATGCGCCATTGAGCTTCTTACAACCTCCCGATTCAGGATTTGTCGGATTGAATCGTTTGAAGAACTGTTCGGGTGATCGTTCAATCCCATCGGGCATTCGATCACACACCATGATGTGGGCGTGAGGCTGACTTATGCCTGCCAATGAAGACAAGGGCTCATGGATAGCAAATTGATAAGGTTTGCCACCGATGTGCTGCTCAACAAACGACGAAATCATTTCCATATGCTGCGAAGTAGAAAGCTCATTGGGTAAGCTGACTTCGAGTTCGCGATAGACCGCCGCATTGGCGCGTTCATGCTTGTCAGCCTGGCGCCAAAATAGGAGAGGATCGTCATTAGCCCAAGTCGGCAGATTGCCATGCCCTTGTTCAACCAAGTCCGCTTCTTCCAAATCCTTGGCAAACCTTCCTTGCCGGGCGATGTAGTTAGCGTGAGTTGCTGCGTTTCCCTTTTTACTGCTCTTGATCGAGAGATGATAGGTTGCCATCGTATGCTCCACTGAATGGTAAGGCCCAAGTTGATAGCCTTGCTGGTTGCGAATTGGGAGCATGGAATGGCTGAATGCAGCACTCATAGATAGAAACTTAAAGTGCGCATCCATTAGCTATGTGTTCTCTAAGTCAATGAATGTATTGAGCTAGCTACGTATTCCTCTGCTTCCATACCATACGTAGTGCAGTAAAAAAATACAGCCATGAAGAGATGAGATGGCCAACAGCCATCGACAAATCAGAATCAATGACCGGTACTGTTCGGTAACATCAGACTTTTCATTTGGATGAGAATGAGATGGCTGTTCATGATCGAAACAACCAAGCCCATCAGATAGTCATGAGCTTGGCAGTGCCGAAGGAGAAAGTCTGGCAGTGTTTTACCAACAGTAGCCTGGTGAAGCAGTGGTATTCACAGCCTCCATACCAAGTCGTTGAAGCAGACATGGATATCCGTCCTGGTGTTAGGCAAGTCATCACGGTCTCTGGACCTGATGGCAAAAGACTCTCAACTACAGATGTCTTTCTTGAGGTGATCTCGGGAGATAAACTGGTTTTTACCGATGCATTCGATCGGGCATGGAAGCCGAGTAGCAAAGCGACCAAGGTCACAGAGATAAAGCTTGAGTCGGTTCCGACAGGAACTCGGATTTCACTGAGCGTTTCGTACTGGGACAAAACGGATCAGGAGAGTCTGGATAAGCATTTTGAAGATGGATGGAAAGGAGCTGTCGACAGGATCGAAGGGCTCTGTCGAGCTTTTTAGTGGTGGCCGTTTGTCGAGTGTGTGAGTTTGGCTGCCAAGCAGCTAACGGGTAGTGTTAATTGTTAGCAGACGACAATTCGGCCATTGCAGCCGTTGGCGTCAGCTCTGTTGAGTGGCCAGTGCAGGGTAGGCTGCGGACGTCGACGTAGTCTTTATCGGCAGTGCTGTAGCAATAATTGCGGAGCCCACCGATGGGCGTCGTCTAGCGTAGCAAAGCTTGCCAGAGACATGTCGATTCCAAATTTGGAGAACTTTGCCTGGGCATCCGTCGGGTTGCGGTGGTAGCTAATCATCCATCTCACAGAGGAGGAGTCGATGTCCTTAATGATCGCAGCGAAATAGGGAGCATCTACCTCAGACAGAGAGTGCCCCATCACATATATCAGCCGAATCGCATTCAAATTGGAGAAGAAGGTCTGGTTGTCCGCAATGATTTGGGCCGTCGGTTTGAAAGTCGCTGAGAAATAGCCATCAACGATCTCGTTACCTTCTATGACGCGGATATCGGCTTCGGACATATCGACGCCGTGGTTAAGCGATTCGGATGCGGGTCTTTCCCAGCCATGTCCGAGGATAAGTCTATCGCTCGGATCGCTAGCGTTACCATGGATGTGAAGGATCTGGCCGTCGGGAATGCCATATGTCCGCTGCAAGGTCTGCGTGTAGTTGAAACTGAGATAAAACGCATTCGGATCGAGTGGCAGAAGTCCAGTATAACCGCTTGAGAGCGACGGGATAGGGAGTTGCCTCACCCACTGAGCGAAACGCTCCTGAAGTGTCTTGGAAATCGCCTCAACGACACGCTCTAATTCGTACTGATAGTCGTGGTGACCCGAGTCGCTCCAATCATTGGCGCCGTAGGACATCAAGAATTGAGACGCATAGTCTATGGCTGCATCAGTATCGAAGTTGGCTAGTTGTTGCTCAAACTGCCACCAGAATTCATCATCAACGTTGAAGTAGGCCTCAACTTCGCGATAGGTGTCGCGGTCGACCGCTGCCAGGTAGCGACCAAAATCACGATAGTCGGAAGGAATGTCGTGGTGGCGATCGAAGCCGTTGCCAATGATGTATAGCGATGCGGACAGACTCATCGATTGACGGCAGGGGATGATTGGACGTGCTTAATCATCACGCATCACCTTCTCGTAGACGTGCAAGTGATACCCGCAAAGCCCCCCGTTGAACTGGTCCTCTTGGCGCAGTGGCTCTTCACAAAGCGTGCATACGGGGTAATCAAGTTCTGCTCCGCACCACAAGCAATGTTGCTCGCTAATTACAAAAGTTGAGCGCTTACATTCATTGCACTCCTCGACATCGGCTTCGCCGCCATCGCGGGGGTCATAGTCGTAGGTGTCGTTGAGTTCCTTGACCACCAGAGGGCCGATTAGGTCGGAATAGCCACAGGCGACACAAACGTATTTGAAAGTGTCGTCCTGGTTTTCAACGCTGGCACCTTCCTCGATATCCTCCTGGCTCGGTCGTAGCAGGGATGAGCCGCACTCCTCACATTGGCACCGCTCAAGCCAAGGCTGCATCATCTCCGGGACACCAGCATCCGCCCACGCGGCCTTACACGTAGCGATGGTATCCGTGAAGAAATTATGGTGTGCGAGCATGACAGGCCAAGCTGTATCGAGTAGGTCAGCCGGCTGCTCGTTCAACTGCGTCAGAATAAATTCGCGCAATACGGGGAACAGTTCTGCAACAAAATCTGCCACTTCGCCCAGCGTGTTAGCCGGGTGCAAATGCTCCAGGTGGTTGCGACACTCCTGTAGCTTGTCGATGGTCGGCCAGTCGACGTCAATGCCAAATCCTTCAAATCGCTTCTTGATGGTGGCGACATCGATTGTGGTCCGTTTGAACTTGCCGACTGGCTTCCATTCGATGCCGCCATTTCCGTCAGCTTGAGGGAGAACCTCGGGAGGATTGAAGATCAGCACCGAGGCATCATCGGGGTCATCGACCGAAACAGCGATCTTGTACTTGAACAGGAGCAGAATGCCTGCGAATAGATTGCGCACGGCCGAGAGGGCGCGAGCCGGATCGCCTCCTTGATCCTTTGCCAGCTTGCTACGCTGGAAATCCTCGATGCCGAGGCGAATCGAGGTCAGTGCATTATCCTTTAGTTTTTCTGCGTCCAGTTCTGGCATGGTGAGTCGCCTTTCCAGCGAACAATGATCGGTTAAGGCTTTGCGCGATCTCGTTGCATCCTCGCCCAATCAGCGCGGATTTCCGAGGTCAGACATCAGTCAGCCATGCCATAGGGACGAGCTTGTCACCGTTGCGCCACTCGGGAAGCCCAACCACCCCCTCGATGTCGCCCCAGACGTCGTGCGATGCATGGTCAAGGACAATGAGTTGCAAGCCGCCCGTGGCATCCCGCGTCACACGCCCCATTACTTCGAATGCCTGTCGAACGGCGTTCACATCCTCGTCCCGCAGTTGGAGCTCCTCGACCTCTTCGTCGTCCTCATCCTCTGGTAACGCTACGATGCGTTTCGGAAAGTACACTTGGCTCGGCTGGTCAAGCACGAGGAACGCAGGGATCGGCCCCCTATGCTGCGTCAGGAAGAACTGGTGGAGTGCCAGAAGTACCGCCAAGTGGTAGGAGAGCCAGTTAGAGCCACTGCCAATCTCAGACAGGTAGTCGTCACGTTCCTGTCCATGCACCTTGATCGTCAGATCGTTGATTTCTAGGGAGATCGGATCATGTGGGCTTTCGACATCAAGGTGCGGCAGGAGCCGGCCCGCGTTGTTGCTGATGGCGTGCAGGGCCCGGCGCTTGCGCGCTTCGACATCCTGCTCGCGCAGTTCGGCGTCCAGTCGCTGCACCAGTTCCCTCAGGCGCACGACCTCCTCGACGAGTTCACTGTTGCTGCCAAGCCGCCGATGCAGGTCCAGGGCGGACTCGAGGTTGCCGACGAACCGCTCGGCCCGTTGCGCTGCAAACTGCCGCTGGCGCGCTTCGTCCGAACGCCCCGACAAGGCCCGCTTACGAATCTGGACGGAGCGCAGTCGCTCTGCCGCCTGTCCGACCTCTGCGGTCACGCGCTGCAGCTCGCGGTCGAAGGCCGCTGGCAACTCCTTGTCAACACCGGCCTCAGCCTCGACTTCCTGCAAGCGCTCTGACAGCACCGCCAGCTTGCGCCTAGCCGAGTCGGTGTGGCTGCCGCACATGGGGCAATCGGCCTCGTCGTCGGTGTGCGATACCAGCCAGCTCGACAACTGCAGGCGTCCTCGCTGCAGCACGAGAGCAGCCTGGTATTGGTCGACGCCGCCACGCATACGGTTCATCTCGCCAAGACGATGGCGCAAGGTCGTCAGTTCACGCGACACTTCGCGCTCCTCGACCTCAAGATCGCAGAGTTCGCGCAACGCGTCCGAGATGGTCGAGGAGCTCACCGACAACATAAGATCCGTGCGCGCGACGACTTCTTCCAGCAGCTCGATCATCTGGCCACGCGACAGTTCCTGCTCCGGCTTGGGGATCAGGCCCAGCTCTTGGGCCTCGCTGAATTTCGCCTTCAAGTTGGCCAGCCAACGCGCCGACACTTCCTGGGCGTCCCTAAGCTCCCGCTCCTTGCGGCGCAGTTCCTGGCGCGTGCGTCCGAGCTCGAACTGCTTAGCCATCAGCGCTGGCGTCACGGCCCCGAGCACATACGGGAAAATTTTCCGGAGCTTCTCCCGGTGCTCGTAGGTATTGGCCTTGAAGAACAGCACATCCGGATTGGCGACAACGTTTTGCGGCTGAAATGTGAAAGCCGCCAGATCGCGGAAGCTGGGGCGACCATCGAACCCCGTCGACTCGTCGCCGCCTGAGAAGTCGAGCTTGGACAGACCCGCGAGTTCGTCGAGCAGTCGCTTCACTGCGTCCGCATTGATGTTCTTGGCAATGCGATGCGGGATATCCGTGATCCGCTCCGCTTCCAGCAGGTACATGTCATCGGTACTGCGCTGCGCACCGGGCTCCCGCCGGGCCAGCAGCTTGTCGCCCTGCGCGGTCGCGACCACGACACCAAACCACTCGCAATACTTACGGATGGTCTTGACCGGAATTGAGCATGTCCCTGCGCCCAGGCAGTAGTCGATGATCGGAATGACCGCCGACTTGCCGGTTCTCGACGCGCCGCTGATGACGTTCACCTTCCCCAGTTGGAACTGGAGCCGGCGCGGCTCGAAGCTCGGGTTGCGCGGCCAGAGCACAATTTCTCGAATCTGCAGATACATTAGAGCTTTACCTTCAGCGTTGTCGTCACCTCGTGCAGCGTCAATCGGCCGCACCACCCGCCGAGCTTTTCTGCATCGGCCAGGAGTTGCTTCACTTCATCCGGAAGACCGCGCGCCTTGGTGCGCGACAAGGGAATCACTTCGCCGCCATCGGACAGCTGAATCAAGTGCCCGGCCGCGGCTAGTTCGATCGATAGGAGGCTGAGCGCACGCCAGCGGGCCGCACGCTCGTGGACCTGGAGGAGCAGGTCCTGCTTCGAGATCTGCGAGTCCCCGAATTTTGCAGCGAAGGCCCGAAGTCCCGAGCTGGGCCGGGTGCGCCGTAGAAGCTCAGCAGTCGCCTGGTGCAACACTATGGGTAGCACAAGGAACAACAGCGGCAAGCGCGGCAAGTCGCCCTCGGGATGGGCTCCGACATACCCGCAGCAAAAGCGCCAAAGGATAGCAGCGCCGAGCGCCGGGTTCTGGATATTCTGCGCTTCCCGAGCCAGCATCGTTACGCGGCCTTCTTGATCTTGAGTTGCTGCTCGTAATCCGGATGCCACCCAATTGACATGTCGTCGGCCAGCCAATGAAAGCACCCTGGAATGAAGTGGTCCGGCGGCTGCATGGCTTGTAGGGGCACGGTGAGATCCATGCAATTAGAGTACAACACCTGTCCCTGCAGATCGCCTGGCTTGCTGCCATGCTCAATGCCGCAGGAGCGTCGCTTGTTCTTCCAACTCCGCTTCAACGCGGCGTCCAGATCATCGAACGAGGACGCATCGACTTCCCCGCTGAGGGCCCAAGTGGTACGGTCGGCGGCGGCCATGAGATAGTCGCTCACAGCCTCCAGCTTGTCCTCGTAGGGAAGCCCGATGAGGTCCAATTGCTGAACAAAGATTTTCGGCAATTGGCCGCGGGATTCTTCCTCGCTCGGCGGCTTGGCACGGCTCAGTAGAACGGTGTCTCGATCGACCTTGCGCAGGTAGGAGGTATACCAGTCATGAAACGCGTCGCGGGCAATGACGGCTGGCCGCCCGGCCTCCAACAACTCATCCACCCGCCGCTTCACGACGCCGCACATGTGATCGGCGATGTCGGCGACCTTGGTGGCGGAAACCGGATGGGTACGAATCACTGCCTCGATGTCGGCCTGGGGACTCCCGCTGCCATGGGTCAGCTGGAAGTTGCAGATGATCCGCTCCAGGCAGGCTGGGTCTGCATTGAACACGCGCTCCAGATACGGAGCGATCTCGTCAGCCACAGTGCTTTTTAACGCGAAGTCCGGCGACTGTCCCCACAACGTATCGCGCGCTTGCGCAATGGCTACCCGCGCTTCCTCAGGCGTACGGGCATTGGCGAATGCCTCAACGAGTTGGCCGCTGACCGGACGGGAGACATAGATCTCGAAGACCGTTTTCTCTAGGTCGTAATCGGAATCTGTCGCCAACGACGTCCAATTGGACAGTGTTTTCCACAGCGACTTGGCGCGATCGGCGACTGGATTGGCCGTCAGTGCACTCTTGCTCTGGATCAGGCGCGTACCCTTGTCTGCGTGCTGCTGAGCCACATCGTCGAGGTACTCCATACTGCAAAAGCTTCCGACGGGCGCTTCCAAAAGGAGTTGCGTTATCCGCGTGTACTGGAGAGCATAGCCCAATGCTTGACCCGGTACCTCAGTTCTTCGACTTTTCGAACGGGAGGATCCGCTGCGCTTCGATGTCGCCATTCAGTTCGCCCTCGACTTATATCTATGTCATCTTACAGGGAACAATCCATTATAGATCCAAGCAACAGGGGCAGGTCTTGTATGAATGTACTCGACCGAGACTGCGCACACTTAGAATATTTGCTTGAGTTCCGTGCGGGAGGTTTAGGTAACGTTGCTGCCAATCATTCCCCATAAGCGAAATTACCGCTTTGGCCGATCCCCAGCCAGTGGTGATAGGAGACGGGTCGGCCGTAGCGGTTTTCAGGGTGCAACTGATCTACCAGTTGGTTTGCGGGGCTCATGCGCACAAACATTTAAGGGCAAGGAGTTCATCAGGAATCCGCTAAAGCCTGCTTGTTGAGGCTGACGGTGTAATGACCGCCATCTTCCTTTTTTAGTGCTAACAGATCGTAGGTCTTCAGCATGTCGAGCAAACCAGAATGTCCATAGGTCATGGGTGAAAAGCCCGGGTCGGTTCGTTTCAAATACTGGCCAAGTGCACCCAGCCCAACCTTGCCTTCAGAGGTGTCGCTGGTCATTAATGAGACCGCTTCGATAATGAACTTCGGTCTCCGTTTCACGGCCGCCTTAGCTGCCGATTTTGCTGGATCAGCTTTGGCCGGTGCTGCTTTGGTGCCACTCTGATCTGCAACATCGGTAACGGCTGCCGGTTGCCACTCGAAAAATTGATCGCTGGCATTCCGAAGGGCATCCGGTGTCTTGGCTTCACCAACGATACAAACGGTTGCACCTCGCTCCCTGAGCTTGCGACACAAGTAGGCGAAATCCGAATCGCTGGTAACCAGGCAGAAACTGTCGGCACGGTGATCAAACATCGCCTCCATCGCATCAAGAGCCAGAGCAATGTCGGCAGTATTCTTTCCCGATGCATACTGATACTGTAGGCATGGGGTGAAAGCCAAGCGAACTAGGGCTTCTTGCCACTTGTTTGCAAGGGTCGTGTGGTTGCCGTATCCGCGCCGAAGAACGACACGTCCAAACTGAGCGACGACCCTAAGCGCAAACTCCAGAATCTCTGGTGAGGTGTTGTCGCAATCAACAAGGACCGCAATACGCGATTCGCCTGGTAATGCTGGTGTAGCCATGGAGATCAGTAAAAAAACTCTCTAATGCTAAGAGAATAGCTTTCTTGTAGCTTACTGGGCAATCTATGAGTATCAAGAACGGTGATCGTATCTCTGTCCTAGATTCCGACCACGTGTCCCGTCAGCGTCGACATGGGCCACACCAAAGGCCAACAGCAACAGCCATAGGCACTTCATTCGACGGGTCTCGTATAACGGCATTTCGGAAAGCTAGTACATCCGTAAAATTGCGATCCAGCCTTATCGCCCGACTTTACCGTTCTCAAAACCAATTCACTGGCGCATTTTGGACAAATGCTTGTACTGCTATGCCTCTCTTTCAGAGAGGCCAGGTGCGTACTTCGCGTTTCAAACGACTTGACGATGCCTTTGGGCATTTTTCCTGACTGGATGGCATCAACGTATTGTTGTACCTCGGCATCCGTGAGGAGAATGTCGGAGTGTTTCTTGATGAAGCTTGTGTAACCCGTGGATCGTACGTTCTCAGGCATCGGGGTTTTGAATTCGCATTCCCCCCAAAACATGACCAGCGAAATAAATTTCGATTCATTGATGCCCAGGAATTCCTCTAGCGCTTTGGTGTGCCGATAGTTCTGGTGTAGCGGGTTCTGAAAGCGGTACTTCTTGCCGAACAGGCTTTGCGTCCATTGGGCACTCTTCGCATCACCGAAGATCCAGCCATCCATGTTCTTGGCTTCGATGACAAAAATGCCAAATTTCGAGACGATGATGTGGTCGATCTGCGTTGTACCGTGCTCTGTCTGCAGGGTGATGTTGTTCAGCGAGAAATAAATCTTGGGATCGAGCAGCAGCTTTTGGGCGACAGCACCCACAGTTTCGCCAACCCAACCTTTGATGAACGATCTTAGGGACATATTACTTCCGCTGGCATGGCAAAAAGGAGTGAACGGCTGTGCGAGGTAGGCAACATACTCACCGTCGCAGTGTGCCCTTGATGTCGTAATTCCAGCCAGGGTTGAGAAGATCAACTGGATGGGCGTAGATCCAGAATTGGGTGCGTTTTTCAGCAGGGTAGAGCGCCAATGTCCCCGTCAATCGGCGATTGAGCTTGGAAAAATTACAGCCAGTGAGCGTGATGTCCAAATTCAGTATGGTCTGTCCGATGCCTGGGCTCGAAATCCCTTTCATCTTGCAGCCATTCTCGGGAGATGAGCCCAGAATCTTCCCTTGGGGGTCAATGGAGAGCGTCGTCTGAACTACAGCATGGGCTTCGGAAACGGGTTGACCTTTGAAGGTTGCTTGATATTGAACTTGTCCGCGCCAGTCGCCATAGCCAGTTGAGTAGGCGCTATTGGCTGAGTCGCCGATCACCTTGGGGCTATTGCCGTTGGGAAGCGCTGGTGCATCTAGATTGGCACAGGGTTTATCGGTGAAAAGTGTTTTTCCGTTTTCCACACAGCGGTACTGCGCCAGGGCAAAAGAAGAGAGCAGCAGGCCAAAGAGTGCGACAGTCAGGCGTTTCATCAAGCAGAGTATGTGTTTGGAATTATTGCTATGGTATCCCAAATGACTCGCCTGCCTTGCTGTTTGGTGAGGGCTGGTTGCACCAAGGAAATCCTAAATGCGCTCTGTGCTCTTCGATAGTTGCAGCTTCAGACGCTCCAGCCCCTGATGGATCGATTCAGCCAATCGGCTTTCATCCTCATTACGAATCGGATCTTGAATAGCCCATTCGCAGAACGATGCCATGAGCGCGGCACGTTCATGGGTGAGTTTGCCGTCTGCTAATCCTGTTTCAATGATGGGTATCAAGCCTGCGGCTGCACGCAAGCGATTGAGCGTCGGGGTCGGAGTTGGCAAGACTTTAGGCATTCGGAAATTTTATCTGGTCTGGGCTGGATTCCAGATTTCTTCAGTCACATATCACCCCTCTGCAATGGGGAAAGTATGGTCTAAACGCGTCATCTAAGGCCAAGATCAGGCGATTTCCCTGTTCACGTTTCATTCACTCAGGGGAAATCTATGAATCCAACCTGTCCTAACTGCAATTCCACGCGGGTTACTACCCGTAATCGAGCGCGCAAGACTGCCGGCCTGATCGGCACGGTCGGCGGCTGTGTTGGTGGTGCCACCGGTAGTCTGTCCGGAATCGAAATCGGCATGACCGTCGGCATCGTCGCCGGTCCGCCTGGCATGGTCTTCGGCGGTGTCCTCGGTGCGCTCTTCGGTGCCGTGGTTGGCGGCACGGCCGGCGGCCTGTCCGGTGCCCGATTAGGCGAACTCGTCGATCGTCGTATCCTCGATAACTACCGCTGCCTTGCTTGCGGCCACTGCTTTAGTCTCACCGCACCCGAGCCGACCACCTACTGATCGCCTGGTTTGATCTCAGCCGTCTGCAACGGACGGCATCGCAGTTCTCGTCTTTCTCTCCCACTGATTCAAAGCTTCCCGTCTCTGCCGTTCACCCGGCGGAGCGGTTGCGCTCATTCATTCCCGAAAGGAAATCTCATGGCACACCTCGTCCAACAAATGGCTTATATCGGCGCAGAACCCTGGCACGGTCTCGGCAATCGTCTTCCGGCCAAACAACCCATTGAAGTCTGGGCCAAATCCGCAGGCATGGACTGGACCATCCAGGAATCCCCGGTTCGCTTCATGGCCGACAGCATCGGCACACTCGGCACCATCCATTCCTTCGAAGATCAGAAGGTGCTCTACCGCTCCGATACCAAAGAAGCCCTGTCGGTCGTTTCGCAGCGCTATCAGGTCGTTCAACCCAAAGAAGTTCTCGAGTTCTATCGCGATCTCACTGATGTTTCCGGCTACCAGCTGGAGACGGCTGGTGTATTGAAAGGCGGCAAGAAGTTCTGGGCATTGGCCAAGACCGGTCAAACAACCGCCTTGAAGGGCAACGACCAAGTAGAGGGCTACCTATTGTTAGCTACGTCATGTGACGGCACCCTCGCCACCACGGCAACTCCGACGACTGTCCGTGTTGTCTGCAACAACACCCTGACCATCGCCGTGAATGGTGCCAGCCAGGCGATCAAGGTACCGCACAGCACCCGCTTCGATCCGCAAGCCGTCAAGCAGCAACTCGGTATCGCTGTCTCGCAATGGGATGGGTTCATGTACCGAATGAAGACACTGGCCGAGCGCAAGGTGAAATCGCACGAGGCCATGAACTACTTCCTGCGCGTGATGTGCGATGTCCAGCCTGGCGCGATCGATCCGGCAGGTCTCGCCAACGAACGTGCCCTGAAGCGGGTGCAAGCCCTCTACGACGGCCAAGGTAAGGGGGCTGAGTTGGAAGCAGCCAAGGGCACTGCTTGGGGGCTGCTCAATGCCGTCACCGAGTACGTCGATCATGAACGGCGTGCCCGCAGCACCGAGTACCGCATGGACTCCGCCTGGTTCGGCCAGGGGGCTGTCCTCAAACAACGCGCCCTCGATACGGCCCTGCAACTCGTCGCCTGATCATCACCTGAATCCGCGTTTCATCATTCATCCCGCGCACATGCCCAGTTCCGCTTATTAGCGGACTGGGCATTTTGCTTTCTGGAAGGAATCAAACATGCAACCACACACCTTACCTAGTGCCAGTCCGCTCAAGCATCGTCCAGCACTCAAACTGGTCAAGACCAAGGACTTGCCTCGTGATGATTGGCTGACCGTTCGCAAACAAGGCATCGGCAGTTCGGATGCCGCAACAGCGGTTGGCTTGAACCCTTACAAGAGCCAACTCGAACTGTGGATGGAGAAGACCGGTCGTGATGGCAACCTGCCCAAGGCCGACCCGCACGATGAAGAGTCCCCGATGTACTGGGGAAATATCTTAGAGCCGATTGTGGCTGCCCACTACACCCGGCGTACAGGCAATCGGGTACGGCGTATCAACGCTGTGTTGCAACATTCCGATCCGACTCTTCCCTGGATGCTGGCCAACATCGACCGTGAAGTCAGTGGGTCGAGTGAAGTACAGATCCTCGAATGCAAGACCGCCGGTATCAACGGCGCAAAGCTCTGGAAGGAAGGCGTACCCGAATACGTTCAGCTCCAGGTCATGCACCAGCTCGCCGTCACCGGCAAGCAAGCGGCGGATGTCGCCGTTCTGCTCGGTGGTCAGCATCTCGAAATCCACCGTATCGAACGCGATGAGCGCTTGATTGCCCGCTTGATCGAATTGGAACGGCACTTCTGGCACTACGTCGAGAACGATACGCCGCCACTGGCCGATGGCAGTGAATCCGCCGACCTGGCGCTACGTTGCCTCTATCCGGCCGACGATGGCCAGACCCTCGATTTCACCGAGGAACGCAACCTGTCGGCCACCTTCGCCGATTGGCTCTCGGTGCGGCAAAGCATTGCCGAGGCCGAGAAGCTGGAGGCACAACTCAAGCAAAGCCTGCAGCAAGCCATGGGCAGTGCCACGAGAGCGAACTTCGAAACCGGCAGCGTCACCTGGAAGAAAGCCAAGGACAGTGTCGTGCTCGATATCACGGGTCTGCTCAAGGATCACCCTGAGTTCCAGCAACGCTACGCCCTAAGCAAGCCAGGCAGCCGGCGCTTTCTGGTTGCCTGATTTCCACCTACACCCATCACAACGCAATCAGCCTTCCCGACCTGCCACCCCAGCGGTGCAGGCGGAAGGCATTTTTTACAGGAGTCACCGATATGTTGAAAGGTCTCGCCATTACACCGCCCGTACTGGGACGAATCTCCATCGGCAAGGTGGTGGAGAAGAACGGCAAACGTCTGCCAGAGAAGGACGATCAATTCACCATCACCAGCCAGGTGCAGAACAAGGAGGGTTGGTTGCCGCATCCGCTCGATGAAACCCTGCGCAAGGAACAGGGCGGCAAGATTCGCAATATCCCGATCCGCTTGCTGTTCAATGATCCCGATCTCAACTTCCGGGCCGAGTACAGCTTGTTTGACCGAACCACTGGCCGGCCACTCTGTGTCGGCGATGGGCAGAACTGCAAGCGGCAGACGGAAGAGGGCATCAAATCGTTTCCGTGCCCATCACCGGATGCCTGTCCGCTGGCCAAGGGCAACGCCTGCAAGCCGTATGGCCGTTTGAATATCGCACTGGGTGATGATGATCCGCTCGGGAGCTTTGTGTTCCGGACGACCGGATTCAACAGTATCCGGACGCTGAGTGCGCGACTGCAGTACTTTCAGGCAATCTCGGGAAATAGGCTGTCCTGCTTGGCACTGGAACTGCGCTTGCGTGGGAAATCGACGCGGCAGAGCTTGGGGACGCCGATCTACTACGTGGATATCACCCCTCGGTCAGGGTTGTCGACGGAAGAGATGCTGGCGCAGGCCAGGCAACTGGATGAAGCGCGTCGGCAGGCAGGATTTGATCAGGAGGCCTTGGATCAGACGGCCAAGCAAGGGCTGGGGAATGGGGCGTTTGAGGATGGGGAGGAAGATGGCGGTGCAGTGGTTGAGGAGTTCTTCTCAACATCACCGGAGACCGATTCGCCGGCAACGTCACGTGTTCCAGCAATGCCACCGCACGCCACACTGGGTCAGAAACTGGAAGCCAAGGCAGAAGCCCTCACTTCCGCTTGATCCTTCAAAGCCCCGCGTCGATCAGCAGATCGGACGGCTGGCACTGAATGGCCTTGGCAATCCGCAAGATGTTCAAGAAGGTCACATTCCGTTCGCCCCGTTCGATCTTGCCCATATGGGAGCGATCGATCTCGGCATAGTCGGCCAGGGCCTCCTGGGAAAGGGCTAAAGCCATCCGCCGTGCGCGGATGGCGCTACCCAGTTTCACGAGGTCCTGGTCGAGATCGAGCTTTGCGGAAACCCTTGCCATGCCGTGAATCGTGACGATATGATGCATTCACGACCACGGCATTTACGACCCATTTAAGGAGCCGTTTGTATGTACAACCAATCACCCCTCGAAACACTTGCGAGTTATGCGATCACGTTTGTTGCGGGCGCTCTCTCGGTGATCGCTGTTTCCGCCTATGGGAAATGGATGAAGCATCAGGGCCGCACCGCAGGCCCAGTCGTTTCCCCGTAATTCGCAACCGGCGAGCTACTCGCCAAACACCCAAAGGATCAGCATGTCGATTGATATTCAGAAATTCACCGCCGACGAACTCACCCTGGAAAAGCTCGATACGCTCGCTATGCGCCACGAGTCGTTCCAGGTTGTCGCGGTTTCCAACATCAGTGCCGTCGTCGAAAAAATCGAAGGGCGACTGGAGAAGCAGAACCTCAAATGCCGTGTCTATTCCGAATACCGTTCGGCGGCGATGGCTGCGACCTTCAGTCCGGCTGCTGTGGTCGGGCTGGGTGCGGCGGTCGGCATCGGGTTGCACAATCTCGCCACCTTCAACCCTGACTACGAAATTGCCAAGAACAAGTTGGCTGGCACGGTCACCGTCAAATACATGAAGTAAGCCCGATTGCAGTGCATTCGGAATGAAGGAGCGCACATGAAAAAGCTATTTGCGGCCCTGTGTGGCCTGCTGTCTGTCACGGCTGCTCAAGCCTGTAACTGGAATGCCGAGAACTGCACGTTTGAGATGCTGAACAACATTCAACGTCAGATCGCCAATCTGAAGCAGAACCCAAAATTCATGCAGGAGAAATTTGCGGAGCTGCAAGCCAAGGCGCAGTACATTGATCGCAAGACGGCATCGTGTTCGAACTGGAAATGCTCGAACGACACCATGTCCGAGTTCAACACGTATGTGGCCCAGCTGACGCTGAATTACGGCATCGCCAACAAGCCGGCTGTAGCCCCTGCACCAGCGCCAGCACCCGTTCAGGATAAATGGTCAGGTCAGTGCGTCATCGCTGCGAAGTCAGGTGTAGTTGCCTACGTCGACCAAAGCGCCAGCAACAAAGCCGCAGGCTTGAATGAAAACCAGGCCTATTCCGTTACCCAGGCCAATGGCGGGAAATATGTCGGGCTGGCCACGGTCCCGGATTATTCCAAACCGAATCCGGATGCCGGGGCTGGCAAATTTGTGGGTTGGGTGAAAAAGTCTGATCTTCAAATGCAGGACTTGAGGAACTGTAACTAACACGAATTCAACAGGGGACTTCGGTCCCCTGTCGATCGATGTGTTTCTTTTTTGGTTTGAGCTATTCAATCGACGTCTATCAAACAGGCGTATCGAAATGCAGCTTGTTGAAGCCGACCTCATGCCAGCAGCAACAGGCAGTTCATCGGCCTGAACGGACGTTGGTCTCCTGATCGGTGTCGGGCAGCAATGTGGCGGTCAGTTGCCTTTGCGCCGCTGAAGCCACTGCAACAGCTTCTCAAACAATCTCTCAGGATTGAACGGTTTGGAAATATAGTCGTTCATCCTGGCCACCAGGCATCGCACAACCTTTCTTCGTCGAACTGAGAGTCGACGTTGTATGACAATTCAGGTATCACTGAAAATTCATTGTTCGCGAATATTTAGCTAAGTTTCATGCAAGAAATAATCCGGCAACAATTGGCCCAATTTTTCAGCGAGTTCCGCTTCGGATTTGGCACAAATTTCTGCGTGGATATCTGCAACGATTCGGGTGAATTGCCCTACTAGTGCAGGGTCGAAATGCTGTCCGGAGTGTTTTAGAAGAATTGAGACGGCGTCTTCGACTGGCATTGGCACCTTGTAGGGGCGGTGCGAGGTCAGCGCATCGAAGACGTCGACGATGGCGAAAATTCTTGCCGTAAGTGGAATTGCCTCGCCGCACAGCCCCAGAGGGTAGCCGCTGCCATCGTATTTCTCATGATGTTTTCCAATGATATCGCGAGCGATGAGCAGCCAGTGGGAAGGCGCCACGATGTCTAATCCTAGTTCAACATGCTTCCGCATGGCTGCGAATTCAGTTTCGCTCAGGCGGCCTGGTTTGAGCAGAATGGCGTCCGGGATGCCAATTTTTCCGACATCGTGCAGAAAGGCGCCGAGAATTAGGCTACGCATCTCCGCCATCGGCAGGTTAACTGCTTCGGCCAGTCGGATGGCGTATAGGGTGACGCGATAGTTGTGTTCACCGGTGTCCGAGTCACGTTTCGCAATGGCTGTTCCAAGAACAGAAGCAATTTCCAGGTTGCCGCGCAGAATATCCTTCGAAGCCTTGAGCAGGGAGCGGTAGAGCAGCAGAACGATGGGGTAGACGGCGATCACGGTAGCCAGGCTGGCAAACAGGATAAAAGCCAGCATGCGCCAGATTTTTTCTTGCTGTTGGTCTTGGGTTTGCTGATCAAGCAGGAATGCCCCCTCAAAATACAATGGGCTAGGCGACTCGGGCGTAGAGAGCGTAACGAGGATATGAATGACCTTCTGGCCGTTGATGTCCCGTGTCTCGAAATGCCGCCTGCCATCGTGTGGCATCGGCGACATTGTTGCTTTCAGTGCTTCGGTGAGATTCGTGTATTTTGGGTTGTACAGTTCCCTGACCAGTCTGCCGTGGTGGTTATAAACCCTGATCCACAGATAGTGCTTACGGATGAAATCCTTGGTTTCTTCTGCCAGCACTTGCTGCTCCTTATCCCCGTCCGGAGCCACCTTGGCTGACAGTGTGCGCATTTCCGACGCGGCAATCGCCGCCAGGCCTTCTTCAAATTTATTAACCTCGATGTAGTAGCCGATGCCGGTTACCGCCAGCGCGACCAGCAGCCAGACTGCCAGCAAGCGGCGCAGCAGCATCCAGTGAATCGAATTGATCGTGTGGATGGCAGGCATGGCTATCTACCGGTCGCCTGCCAGCCTCCCCCCAAGGCGAGATAGATGCTGATCAAGGCTTGGCGTCGCTCCAGCAAGGCCTGCGCCTCCTGCGTTTCGGCCGCCAATAACTGGCGCTGGGTATCGAGCACTTCGAGGAAATTCGTCGTGCCGGCCCGGAAGCGCAAATCGGCGAGGCGCATCGCTTCTCGGGAAGCAGCAACGCGGCGAGCCTGGGTTTCCATCAGCGCATCGCTGGTTTCATAGGCAACCAGGCCATTGGCAACTTCGCCCAAGGCATTGAGAATGGTTTTCCGATAGTTGATGACTGCCTGATCAAGCCGGGCTTGTGCTGCTTCGCGGTTGAAGTAGATCTGACCGCCGGCAAACAGTGGTTGCAGCAGGTTCGGGCCGATACTGGCAACGGCTGGCGCTCGCCCGTGCACGACATCGGCCAGGCTGGTACTCACGCCACCGAAGATCGCGGTGAGCGAAAGGCTGGGGAAAAACATTGCCTTGGCTTCGCCGACACGAGCATTCGCAGCCATCAGGCGAGCTTCGGCCTGACGAATATCCGGCCGCTGTTCAAGCAGCCTGGATGGCAATCCCGGTGGAATCAATCCGGGCAGCGCCAGTTTGGGTGGCACATCCAGACGGAAGGCTCCCGGATTGCGACCGAGCAACAAGGATAAGGCGTTTTCCGTTTCGGCAATCTGGCGGCGCAACGTCGGCAGGCTGGCTTCGGTCGCCGCCAGCGCACTTTCCTGCTGACGCTCCTCGGCCGCGGAAGAAATGCCGGCCGCCGAGAGGCGCTTGATCAGGCGTAGCACTTCAGCCTGGTTGCGCGCACTGCGCTCGGTAATGGCCAGGGTGTCATGCAGCGTGGACAACTGAAAATAGTAGCGTGCGACGGTGGCAACCAGCGAAGCCTGCATGCCGTGCAGGGCTTCCTCGCTGGCCAGCAGTTCAGCCTGGGCGGCTTCGCTGGCGCGGCGGTAGCGTCCCCAGAGGTCGATTTCCCATGAGATGCCGGCGCCACCGAGGTAGCTGGCCGTGAAGCGTTCGCCGGGTTGGCGGATGGTGGGCGAAGTATTGAGCGATATAGAAGCCTGCGGCCAGAGCGGTGCCCGACTGACACCGGCCAGTGCTTCGGCTTCGCGCAGGCGGGCCGCAGCGAGCAAGGCATCCGGGCCGGCACTCAAAGCTTCTTCGATCAGGCTTTGCAGGGGAGGATCGGTAAATACCTCGCGCCAGTTGCTGTCAGCCAGCGAAGGGGCCTTGGTATTTTCCGGGCTAGCACCGCGATGGCTTTCCGGAAGATTGATTTCCGGACGCTGGTAATCCGGGCCAACGGCGCAACCGGCAACGAACAGGCTGGCGATCAACACTGTGAGGGGAAGACGGCGGATCATGCCTGGACCTCCGGCTGGTCGGCTGTTTTTTTGGAAAAACGGGCGACGACGCGGTCGACCGCAACGAACAGGACCGGCACCATGAAAATGGCGAGTAGCGTTGCTGCCAGCATGCCGGCAAAAACCGTAATGCCCATCGACACCCGCGCTGCCGCACCGGCCCCGGAAGCGATGATCAGCGGCACGACACCGAGGATGAAAGCGAAGGAGGTCATGATGATCGGGCGCAGACGCAGCTTGGCAGCAGCGATGGCTGCACTCACGGCATCCTCGCCTTCTTCCCGCTTCATCTTGGCGAATTCGACAATCAGGATGGCATTCTTGGCAGCCAGGCCGATCAGCAGGATCAGGCCGATTTGCGCGTAGATATTGTTGGTCAGGCCCGTCAGCCACAGGCCGAGCATGGCGCCGAACACCCCGAGCGGTACGGCGAACAGCACGGCGAAAGGCACTGCCCAGCTTTCGTACAAGGCGGCAAGGAAGAGGAAGACAAAGACGATGGCGAGCCCGAAAACGATGGGTGCCTTGCCGGCCGATTCTTTCTCCTGACGGCTGATTCCCGACCATTCAAAGCCGTAGCCGGCTGGCAAGGTCGTAGCCGCAACATCTTCCATGGCGGCAATGGCATCGCCCGAGCTGTAGCCAGCGCCGGGGTTGCCGCCCAATTCTGCAGTACGGTAGAGGTTGTAGCGTTCCAGAACCGTCGGTGCGCTGGTCGGCATGGGTGTAACCAGCGTCGACAGCGGAATCATCTGGTTGTCGCCGTTGCGGACGTGGAACAGCCCAATACCCTGAATGTCGCTGCGATATTCGGGTTCAGCCTGCATAGTGACCTTGTAGGTACGCCCGAAGCGGCTGAAGTCATTGACGTTCAGGCCGCCCAGGAAGGTTTGCAGGGCATTGGTCACATCGGAAATCGGCACACCCAGTTTCTTGGCTTTTTCCCGGTCGACCGCAAGACGATAAGCCGGCGTGCGCGGATTGAACTTGGAATAGATGCTGCCGATTTCCGGGCGCTGGCGGGCAGCAGCCATGAAATCGTCGGCCACCTTGGCGAGTTCCTGTGGTGTGCCGCCGGAGCGGTCCTGCAGCTTGAACGAGAAGCCACCGGTAGAACCCAGGCCGGGAATGGGTGGCGGGTTGAAGGCAAGGATGATGGCCTCCGGTAATTTGGCTGCCTGCAGGTAGGTGCCCATGATCACCGTCTTCAGCGAATCGGTGCTGCGCTCCGCCCAAGGTTTCAGGGTCGCAACGAACAGCGCACTATCGGATTGCGGTGCCCCGTTAAGGATGTTGTAGCCATTGATGATCAGGCGCTTATCGACTGCTTCATGGCTCTTCAGGATGGCGTCCACCTTGGTGGTGACGATTTCCGTCCGGTTCAGCGAAGCGGCTGCAGGCAACTGAACGCTGCCCAGAAAATAACCTTGGTCTTCGGACGGGACGAAGCCGCCCGGTACTTTATTCATCAAGCCGAATGCCGCGAAGATCAGAATGCCGAGCATTAGCAGCGATAGCAGGCTGCGACGGATCAGGGTCTGTACCTTGCGGCCATAGCTGTCGGTCAGGCGTTCGAAAACCCGGTTGAAGCCGCCAAAGAAGCGCCCGGCAAGGCCTGGCCGTTGGTTTTTGTCCTTTGGTTTGAGCATCAAGGCACAGAGCGCCGGGGTCAGCGACAGGGCGACGAAAGCCGACAAGACAGTCGAGACGGCGACGGTGATGGCGAACTGCTTGTACATGACCCCCGAAATCCCGCCCAGGAAAGCCACGGGTACGAAGACGGCGGCCAGAATCAGGGCAATGGCGACTACCGGCCCAGAGACTTCTTCCATGGCGCGCAGGGTTGCATCCCGGGCATTCAGGCCGCTGTGCTCCATGTGGTGTTCAACCGCTTCGACGACAACGATTGCGTCATCGACCACGATGCCGATGGCCAGCACCATGCCGAACAGGGTCAAGGTGTTGATCGTGAAGCCGAGCAGCGTGAAGGCGGCAAAGGTGCCGACCAGCGAGACTGGCACGGCGAGCATGGGAATGACGGTCGCCCGCCAGTTCTGCAGGAAGAGGAAAACAACCACGAGTACGAGCAGCAGCGCCTCGAAGAAGGTATGCACCACCTCGTTCAGCGAGGCCTTGACGAATACGGTGTTGTCGAGCACCACGTCGTAGCTCAGGTCAGCCGGGAAGGAGGTGGCTAGCGACTTCAGTTCGGCATTGATCAGCCCGGCAGTTTCCAGCGCACTGGCGTCGGGCGTCAGGTTGATGGAAAAGGCGGCGGCCGGTTGGCCATTCAGACGCGACTGAAAAACGTAATCCTTGGCGCCCAGTTCGACGCGTGCCACGTCTCGGACGCGGACGAAGGAACCATCAGGCTTCGCGCGAACGATGATTTCCTCGAATTCACTGACTTCCGACAGGCGGCCGCGTACTTCGACCCCGTACTGGAATTGTTGCGTTTTCGGGGCCGGCATCTGGCCGACCTGCCCAGCCGGAGCCTGTGCATTCTGTTCCTGAATGGCACGATAGATATCGGATGGCGTCACGCCCAGGCTGGCCATACGATCCGGCCTCAGCCACAGACGCATGCCGAATTCGGCACCGAACAGGCTGACGTTGCCGACGCCCTTGATCCGCTTGATGGCCTCGACGACATTGATCGTTGCGTAATTGGCCAGGAACAGTTCGTCGTAGGTACCGTTCGGCGACACCAGCGCCAGGTACATCAGCACGTCAGGTGTCTGCTTCTTGGTGGTGATGCCGGCGCTAATCGCCTCCGAAGGCAGGCGGGCGTTGGCCTGGGATGAGCGGTTCTGGACTTGTACTGCGGCGATGTCGGCGTTGTTTTCCAGACCGAAGGTGATGTCGAGGTTGTAGCCACCGTTGCCGGAGGAACTCGAACTCATGTAAAGCATGCCTTCGACGCCGTTCACCTGCTCCTCGATGGGCTGGGCGATGGCCTGTTCGACCACCTCGGCACTGGCACCAGGGTAGACGGCGCTGACCCGGATGGTTGGCAGCGTGATCTGCGGGTACTGGGCAATTGGCAGACTGATGCCGGCGATGATGCCGCACAGCGTCAGGACGATGGCGGTGACGATGGCGAACACCGGCCGGTAGATGAAAAACTTGGCCATGTCCGCTCCTTAAGGCTTGCCGGCCGTCGCCGCATCGAGCGGCTTGACGACGGTGCCGGGGCGCGCTTTCTGCAAACCTTCGACGACAATGCGCTCGCCAGCCTTGAGGCCCTCTTCGACCAGCCATAGCTCACCAATACGGGCACCGGTGCGAATCGGGCGCTGTTCGATCTTGTCGCCGGCCAGCACGACGCTGGCGAACTGCTTGCCAAGTAGTTCGGTGACCGCCTTTTGAGGAACCAACAAGGCGTTCTGCGCGACCTCGTGAACGATGCGAACACGGGTGTTCATGCCCGGCCGGAGCAGACCATCCGGGTTCGGGAAGACCGCCCGCAAGGTCAGCGTACCGGTCGCCGGGTTCAAGGCGCGATCGGTAAAGTCAAGTTGGCCCGACTGGGCATAGGTACTGCCGTCAGCCAGGATCAGCTCGATCGGCGCCTTGCTTTCGCGTTTCTGGGCCTGGAATCGCTTGGCGAAATTGATGTAGTCGACTTCGGGAATGCTGAAATAGGCAACGACGGGGTCCAGTGTCGACACCGTGGCGAGCACCGTCTGGCCGGCGGTGGCCAAGGCACCGACTTCAATTTTCTGTAATCCGATCTGGCCGGAAATCGGTGAGCGGACATCGGCATACGAGCGATCCAGTCTGGCCTTCTCCAAACCGGCGCGGCGCGCCTGGGCAACTGCTGTGTTCTGCTGTTCGTAAGCGACTGCCTGATCGTAGGTCTGGCGTGGAATGGCGTTGTCGGGCAGAAGTGGCTTGTAGCGAGCGACGTCCTGGCGGGCCCGGGCAAGTACCGACTCGGCCTCGGCCAGCTTGGCCTGGGCATCGATGATCGCTTCGTCGTAAGCGCGCGGGTCGATGCTAAACAGCAACTCGCCTTCTTTGACCTTCTGTCCCGGCTTGAAGCTTTGCCTGATCAACTGGCCGGAGATACGTGGATAGATGTCGACCTCGCGATAGGCTTTGACCTCAGCCACCAGATCAACCATCAGCGGGGTGGTCTGGCCAGCGAGCGTTTGAACGATCACCTCGGGTGGTGGCGGAGGGGCGGGCTTTGATGTTTCCTTGCAGCCGCCGGTTGCCAAAAGAGCCCCGAGCAGCAGCGGACAGGTAAGGGAGGAAAACTTTGACTGACCTGACATGGGCTCCGGCTCCTGGCGTTAATATGTGGTTGGCAATCGATTAACCTTACATCCTAATCATCTTTGGTGTCACCTTCCGAGCGAGGCCGCCCATTTTGGGCGGAGTGAAATTTCCCTGTATTCCCCAGCCGGTAATATTGGGGGCTTACATTCCTTCTATATAAGGATAAGGCAATGAAGAAAATCATGTTTTCCGGCCTTTTACCCGACGTGACTGAAGAAGCAGTCAGGAAATCACTGGAAAAAGTCGGGCCGGTGCATACGGTTTCCATCATCAAGGATGGCGATGCCAGCGCACCGCTCGTCATTGTCGAGATGGACATCAGTGACGTGCAGGCATTCCAGCTCACTTCACGCGTCACCGACTACTGGCACGACGGGCACATGATCAATGCCCGCTTGCTGTTGCACTGAGTGTGCCGAAAGCATTGCAGACAGCCCTGAGATAAGCATGCGGATTGCGATTACCCTGCTGTTGATTGTGCTCATGGGGACCTCCCATGCGCAACAGCCAGCTTTGCGCAGCGCTTTGGGGGGCAAGCCGGCAGTAGCGGCGACCGTTGATGTTGCTGAAGAGCGCGCCAAGCTGGAGACCCAGCTTGGCGAGACCTTGCGCCAGCGCGAAGCGGAACTGCCCGGTGCCAGGGAGACAGCCAGTGCCGACTCGGTGCGTGCCGCCGACAGACAGCGACTGCTGGACCATCTGGCTTTTCTGCAAGGTGAGCGAATCAAGCGCCTGGACGAACTGGGTGCATTGCAGAAGGCTCCTCCATTTACATTGGCCAGCCTGCCGGTGGTGCACGCGATAGGGGCGACGCCACCTTATTCGGCGCTCGCCGTCGACGCCCTGCGCGATGAACTGGCCGGCGTGCAGGACAAGGTTCAGGCACTGGATTCCGGGCTCTCGGCTCGCGAATCGGAAAAGCAGATCTTGGTCGAACAATTGCGGCGGGCCGATGAGGCACTTCGCCTGGCAGCTGATCGACTAGCGCTGACCGGCAACGACGGCAATGGGCTTGTCGCACGCTGGGAGCATGAGCAGGTTGAATTGCGGCGACGGACGGCCGAGGCGGAACTGGCGCTGCTGGCCATCGATATCGATAAACTCAAGCTGCAAAAAAGTGCCTTCGTCGTCCAGGCTCAGGAAATGCAGGCACTGGTGGCCAAGGTCTTGCCGGCACAACGGATTTCCGAACAGGACCTGAAGACGCTGAAGGAGCGCACTACTGCCGCAGAGGAAAAGCTGCGCGAGGAAACCGATAAGGTCCGCCGGCGCCAGTCTGCCCATGAAAAAGAGCAAAAAGAACTGTCGGCAAGCGGGCCACCAACCGACGGCGAGCGCCTGCAACGCGTGAATTTCCTCAAGCAGGCACTGATCATCGAAGGCAACATCCTTGAGGGCTTGAACGGCCTGCAGTTGCTGGCCCAATTAAGGACCGACATATGGGAAAAGCGTTACCTCGGGCAGGCATCCAACGATATGCTGCAACAGCGCCAGATGTTGCTCTCGTTCAACAAAATCCATCAAGGCCTGGTCAGCCGCAAGCGCCTCTCACTTGAACAGCGTGAGGCATCGGCGGTTGCTATCCGGGATCTGGAAACCAAGGTGGCCAATTTACCCCCGGGCAGTACCGAGCAACAGCTGGCCCGCGAAGAGTGGGCCCTACTCCAGGAACAGATTAGCGTTCATGAACGCCTGGAATCGGCGGCCAGCCGCCTGGAACGCCAGTTATCCCGCTGGCTGGCTGATTTCAATCAGAACGCCGATGGCAGCCTGACTGGCAGGGCCGGGGCATTGGGCGACCAACTCCACGAAACCTGGCGCGCTTTCTGGCAATACGAACTGTTTGCCGTTGAGGACGTGTCCGATGTCGATGGACGGAAAGTCAGCGTGTTTTACGGCATCACCGTCGGTAAAAGCGTCGGCGCGCTACTGCTGTTCGTTGTCGGCTACTGGCTGTTTTCGCGCCTGTCCCATCTGCTGTCGAAGATTCTGGTCAGCCGTTTCGGGATCAGCAACCAGCTGGCTTCGGTGATACGCCGCTGGATGATGATTCTTCTCGCGCTGGGGCTGATCGTTTTCATTCTCAATCTGGCACGCATTCCACTGACCGTTTTTGCCTTCATGGGTGGTGCGCTGGCCATTGGCGTCGGCTTTGGCACGCAGACGATCATCAAGAACTTCATCAGCGGCATCATCATCCTGTTCGAGCGCAAGATTCGGGTCGGCGACATCATCGAGCTCGGCGGCATGACCGGGCATGTCACTGCGGTGGATTTGCGGGCGACCACTGTCCGGGGCTTCAACGGCGTGGAAGCACTGGTGCCCAATTCCAGCTTTCTCGAAAACCAGGTCGTCAACTGGACCTATTCAAATCAACAGTTACGGCGTGAATTAAAGGTCGGGGTGGCCTACGGCTCCGATTCCGAGGCAACCACCCAATTGCTGATCAAGGCAGCCTGCGATCATCAAAAGGTGCTGAAGACGCCGGCCCCGGAAGTGTATTTCGAGGATTTCGCCGACAGCGCCTTGTTAATGGTGCTGATTTACTGGGTCGAACTGGGCCCGGGCACGGTGGCCCGCCGCGTCGATAGCGATTTGCGCCATACGATCTATCGACGTCTCACCGAGGCTGGAATCGCCATCCCGTTCCCGCAGCGCGACGTGCATCTCGATTGGGCGCGTCCGGTTCCTGTCATCATGATGGATGGTGCGTCGTGACTCGGCCCCCTCATCTGACGGCTTGCCACGAGTGCGATCTGCTGCTCCGCGAGATCGACCTGTCAGCTGAAAAGGGGACCGTTGCCTGCCCGCGCTGCGATGCCGAGTTGTACCGTGTGGGCCGCAACAGCCTGGAGCGCTCGCTGGCCCTGACTTGTGCGGCCCTGGTCTTGCTCGTGATTGCCACCACCTTTCCCATCGTTGGCCTGAATATCCAGGGGCATGAGATTGAAACGACCGTCTTTGGCGCCGCACGCCAACTGTGGCGCGACGATATGCCGGGCGTGGCCGTCCTGCTGCTGGCGACGACGGTTCTAATCCCCCTGATCGAACTGTGCGCCCTCGGCTGGCTGCTGCTACCGCTGCATCTGGGGTATCGCCCGGCCGGCTTCTCCCGCGTCTTCCGTGCGCTTCAACTGGCGCACCCATGGGCGATGGTCGAGGTTTTCATCCTTGGTGTCCTGGTCTCTCTGGTCAAGCTGTCGCATTTGGCCGATGTCCTGCCGGGGCCAGCGATCTGGTGTTTCGGCGCGCTGATGCTGGTCTTGTCGGTATTGAGTTCCATCGTCGATTACCGCGAACTGTGGCAAACCTGGGAGGCAACCGAAGCATGAGGGCGATCACGGCAGCCGAGCAGGGCTTCGCCTTGTGCGAGGTATGTGGTCGCCTGGGCAAAATGGCCGAACATGCGCGTTGCCCGCGTTGCAATGCCCCGCTGCATCGACGCAAGCCTCATAGTCTGGAACGCAGTTGGGCCTTGTTGATTGCTGCCTACGTGCTTTATTTGCCGGCCAACCTGCTACCAATCATGGAAACCCGCTCCCTGTTCGGCGTGCAGCGCGACACCATCATGAGTGGCGTTGCTTTCCTGTGGAATTCCGGTTCTTGGATGCTGGCCCTGATCGTTTTTGTCGCCAGCGTTGCCGTTCCCCTGCTCAAGCTGCTGTCACTGACCGCGTTATTGCTGGCTGTACAGCGGCGCAGCCAGGGTGAGCCGCTCCAGCATGCCCGCCTGTATCGCCTGCTGGAATTGGTCGGACGATGGTCGATGCTCGATGTCTATGTCGTAGCCATCTTGGTGGCCCTGGTACAAGCCCAATCCCTGGCCACCATGGCACCGGGGCCTGGCGTCCTGGCCTTTGGCGCTGTAGTCGTCCTCAGCATGCTGGCGACGATGGCTTTCGACCCGCGCCTGCTGTGGGATATCAAAACCAATTCCAAATCCGAGAAAGAGCGTCGTGAGCGAGAACGAACAGCCCCTGTCTGACAACCTGCCTTCCGGACGCATCGTTCGGCCACGCAAGAGAATGACCATGATCTGGATCGTCCCGGCGCTAGCCATCCTGGTGGGCATCGGTCTTGCCGTCCAGGCCATTCGCGCCCGCGGACCGGAAATATCCCTGCAATTCGTTGCTGCCGAGGGGCTGGAAGCCAACAAGACGCGCGTCAAATTCAAGGATGTCGAGATCGGTACAGTCAAGAGCATTGCCTTGAATCCGGATCGGAAATCGGTGCGGGTCAGCGTACAGATGGATAAGCAGGCTGAAGGCTTGCTGGTCGAGGACACCCGTTTCTGGGTGGTGCGGCCTCGTGTTGCCGCCGGTGGCGTTTCAGGGCTGGCGACCTTGTTGTCCGGTGCCTATATTGCGCTCGATCCCGGCAAGTCAGAGACTTCGCGCCAAGAGTTCGTCGGCCTGGAAGAGCCCCCGCTGGTTACTTCCAATACGCCAGGGCGCCAATTTGTGTTGCGGGCTGATGACCTTGGATCTCTGGATATTGGTGCGCCGGTCTATTTCCGGCGCATTCAGGTCGGACGTGTTGTGGGCTACGGCATGCAGAAAGACGGCTCCGGGGTTTCCGTCCGCGTATTCGTCGACGCACCTTACGATGCCTTCGTAACCCAGGCGTCACGATTCTGGCATGCAAGTGGGATCGACGTATCGCTCAACGCCGACGGGGTTAAGCTCGACATGCAATCCCTGGTCAGCCTGGCGCTAGGAGGTATTGCCTTCTCGTCGCCGAATGGCAGCGACGAAGAGCCGGTGCAAAAAGCCGAGGCAGACTCCTCCTTCGTGTTGCATTCCGACCAGGCGGCAGCCAACCGGATACCCGAAACACGGGTTGAAAAATATGTTCTCACCTTCCGCGAATCCCTGCGCGGTCTGGCTGTCGGCGCCCCTGTCGATTTTCGTGGCCTGGTGGCGGGTGAGGTCTCGCGGATCGACCTGAATTTCGAAAAAGAAAAGACGGATTTCACGATGCTGGTCGAGATCAGCCTCTACCCCGACCGCTTTGCCAAGCGCACGCGAAACCAAAGCGGCGACGAGGTATCGGCGAAGGCATCTCGGGATATCCTCGACAAGATGGTTGGCAAAGGTTTCCGGGCCCAGTTGCGCACAGGTAATGTGCTGAGCGGCCAACGCTACATAGCCCTCGATTTCTTTGCCAATGCCAAGGCCGGCAAGATCGACTGGTCTCGGCGTCGGCCCGAGTTGCCGGTCCAGCCTGGCACACTCGATTCGCTGCGGGACCAACTGTTGGCTATTGTCGAATCCCTGCGCCACACGATGCAGCACGTCGACCAACTGGTGGTTCGCCTCGACAAGGAGGTGGTGCCCGAACTGACGGCCACCCTGAAAGATGCGCGCAAGACGCTGGATAGCGCCGAACGGATGCTCAGCTCGGCCGACAAGGCGCTGGTCAGCGATGCGCCATTGCAGCTTGAGATGCGCGATACCTTGCGGGAAGTTGGCAAGGCCGCAACGGCCGTACGCAACCTGGCTGACCTGCTCGAACGCCAGCCAGAAGCCTTGTTGTCCGGCAAGAAAGGGGAATGAACATGGCTCATAAAAAGTGGCTTGCCTGTTTGGGTGTGGTTTTTCTGCTGGGGGGCTGTGCGAGTACTCCGGCTCCAGTTTTCTACACGCTGGACAACGGCATCGAACAACCCGGCCCGCAAGGGGTAGCGCCCAGTATCGTGATCACCCAGACCAATCTGCCTGAATTGATCGATCGCCCGCAACTGGTGACCCGCATGGCCAACAACCAGGTCCGGATCAACGAACAGCAACGCTGGGGCGAACCCTTGCGGCGGGCTATTCCTCGGGTGCTGGCAATGGAACTGGGCCGCAAGCTCGATACCGGCAGGATTGTCTCTGTTCCTATTGATGCCCAGCGTATTGACGCCGATTTCCGCCTGTCTCTGGAGGTCCAACGCCTGGAAGTGGTCGAGGGACGTGGTGCCGATGCCGATATTGTGTGGCGACTGGAGTCGCGCCACGGCAAGGTCGTCCTCGGGCGCAGTGTCCTGCACGAAACCGAGCGCTCTGCCGAGCCCAGTGCCTTGATTGCGGCGCAACGCCGTGCCCTGGCCGTTATCGCGGCCGAGATCGCTGATCAGGTGCGCCGTTGGCAGGAAGCTGCCAAATGATTCATCGCCTGCTCGCATTGTGCTGTGCGCTACTACTGGCCGGCTGCACGAATTTCATGGAGTTGCGCCAGGAACTGCAGGAATCGAAAACCCAGCTAGGACGCATTGCCGGGACGGTCGTTTCGCCATCCTGTGCCGATTGCCCGACCATTCTCGTTGCCCTGGATGACCTTGAAGGCAGGGTTGTCCATACCTACAGGGTCTATGAACGACCGGGAGCGTTCCAGATGGTGACTTTTGGCGGATCGCGCTATCTGTTCGGCTTTAACGACCTGAATAACGATTTCCAGTATGAGCAGGGCGAGCCCAGCGGCTGGGTACGTTTGCCCGAAAAATTCACAGCCGGGACACGTGTCGAACACATCGAACTGAGCTTGTCGCGAACGCCGGGAAACGTTCCGGCGTTTGGCAACCTGTTCGACCTGCGCGGCATGACCCTGGGTACCATCGACGTCGAACTGGGCAAACTGGCTGATCTTGCCGATGCCCGCTTCGATCCGGACATCGCGAATCTGGGCATGTGGCAGCCCCTGCGTTTCATGAAGGACAGTTACGCCGGAATCTATTTTCTCGGCCCCTACGACGCAGGCAAGAGCCCTGTGCTGTTTGTTCACGGCATCAACGGCAGCCCACGTGATTTTGCCGCGATGATCGCCACACTGGATCGGAGCAGGTTTCAGCCATGGGTGCTTTACTACCCCACAGGCATCGATCTGGCCTCTCTGGGAGATGGCGTACTCGGCATGCTTAGTGAATTGCGCCACCGTTACCCCTTCAAGCGCCTGCATATCGTGGCCCACAGCATGGGCGGAGTGGTGGTGCGCTCCTATCTGTCCGCTTGCGCCAAGGCCAGGAATTGCAATTATCTGCGTTCATTCACCTCCATATCGTCGCCATTCGGCGGGCATCAGGCAGCCCAGAGCGGCGTCGACTACGCACCGGTTGTAATGCCGGTATGGCGCAGCATGGCCCCTGGCAGTTCGTTCATGAACACGCTTTTTGCCACTCCTTTGCCTAGGCAGGTTCACCACCACCTGATCTTTGGCTATCGCAACAACGTACTGGTCGGCAAAACGAGCGGCGACGGCACGATTACGCTGGCCAGCCAGCTACGCAAGGAAGCACAAGCACAGGCCGTGACACAACGCGGTTTCGATGAAGACCACCTGACCATTCTGAAGTCCGATGAAGTATCGGCCTACGTGAATGAACTTTTGAGCATCGAGTGAACCTGGTGACTCGTTTGTATAGCCCCACATTTACCCAATTTTTCTTTATCGAGTCCATCTCAAGGGAAAACCATGAAAGCAAATGTCATTGCCCTGTCCTTCGCTCTGGTGCTGGTCGGCTGTTCAACCACTACCCTCAAGGCACCTGCTGATTACCCAAAACTGTCGGTCAAGGCCGATGAATCGAACACGCTGGTCTTCGCCAAGCCCGATCTGCGCTTGGGTCAATACAGCAAGGCCTATATCGCGCCAGTGCTGGTGCAGATTGGAAATGATCATGGTGTTCTGGACGTTTCCGACGACGAGTCGAAGAAGCTGGCTCGCTATGCTGAGAATCGCCTGAAGGAGAATTTGTCGAAACACCTGACGATAGTTAAGCAACCTGGCGCTGATGTGCTCAGCGTTCGTTTCCGGATTACCGATCTCCAACCGACCAGCAAGGCGCAAATTGCCATGATGGTGCCGCCTTTCGCGATGATCAACATGCTATCGCCCAAGGGCCTTTTCCTGGGTTCGATTACCCTGGCCGGGGAACTGTACGAAGGCAGCGCCAAGGAACCGAGTGTTGCCTTTGTTGCCACCCGCAGTCGACCGGGTGTGGACGCCAGCGTGGCCTTCAGCCGCTGGGCCGTCGCCGAAAAAATCATCGACAACGCAGCCGAACGACTGGCTAGCGATCTCGAGTCCGAGCGTACCGCCGGTCGTTGAAATAAACGGGACAAAGGTTAGGCAACGATGAACCTCGACACCTACGGGACGCTGGTCGCTGCTTCCCTTGTCCTTCTGCTGGGGCGCCAATTGGTGCTGCGCATTGCCTTCCTGCGGATCTACAGCATCCCCGAACCCGTTGTCGGCGGGCTGCTGGTGGCGCTGGCGGCCTGGCTGGTCAACGGTCTGGCCGATGCCCAGGTGCGCTTCGACAGTTCGCTGGGCATGCCGCTGATGCTGAGTTTCTTCGCCTGCATCGGACTGAATGCGGATATTGCCAGCTTGATGCGTGGCGGCAAGCCGATGGTGCGGTTTCTGTTTGTCGTCGTCGGATTTCTGGTTGTTCAGAATGCGACCGGCCTCCTGTTGGCGTCGCTCCAGGGGCAGCCGCCCCTGCTTGGCCTGCTCGCCGGGTCTATCACCCTTTCCGGCGGGCATGGCACAGGGATCGCGTGGGGTAAAATTTTTTCCGAAAAATACGCTTTGCCGGCAGCCAGCGAAATTGCCATGGCGTCAGCCACCTTTGGGCTGGTTCTCGGGGGACTGCTCGGCGGGCCTGTGGCCAGATTCTTGTTGTCGCGCCTGCCGGCACAAACGATTCGGCAGGTCGGTGGGAGTGATCCGACGCAGTTCGAGCAACCGACTGCTGTGCGCCTGATTACCGCCCCTGCCATGATCGAAACGTTGGCGCTCATCTCGGTTTGTCTCCTGGGTGGGCAGGCGATTGCCCGGGCGCTGGCCGGAAGCTGGCTTGAACTGCCGTCTTTTGTCTGTGTGCTGTTTGTTGGCGTCCTGCTGCGCAATGGTTTGAGTCTGCTCGGCTGGTATGCCGTGTTCGAGCGTGCCGTATCGGTCATGGGCAATGTATCGCTGGCGCTCTTTCTCGCCTTGGCCCTGATGTCGCTGCGTCTGTGGGAACTGGCCAGCCTGGCTTTGCCGATGTTCGGCATCCTCCTTGGCCAGGCGATCCTGATGGCGACCTATGCCATCTTCGTCACCTTTCCGGCCATGGGCCGGAATTACGATGCGGCGGTGATTGCAGCCGGCCATTGCGGCTTCGGATTGGGTGCGACGCCAACAGCCATCGCCAACATGCAGGCGGTGACCGATCGCTTTGGCATGTCGCAATTGGGCTTTTTGATCGTTCCCATCGTTGGTGCTTTCTTCATCGATCTCGCCAACGCATTGGTGATCAAGCTATTCCTGCTGCTGCCGATCACCTGATATTGGCTATTTGCCAGGTTCTTCTTTTGCATCCGCTTGCAACTGCGTGGTATCGACCATGCCAAGAATGGTAACCAGTGTTTGTGCCGTCCTGAGAAATTTAAGTACTGTGTTGCGCGTAAACTCTTCTACTTCCGGCCCAACGCCGGTAGCGCAATAAATCCACCGCCCATCTGCTGTACGCTCGACCTTTCCGAGTTTGCGCAGATTTTCAAGTTTTCGGCGAACCGTCTCCCTGGGTAGCCCAGTGATTTGGGATAGTTCTGCAAGCCGAATCGGCTCCAGCGCCTGCTCCTTTTTACGCCCCATTTCATTGAGCAAGACCATGGGATCAGCGCCCAAGGGCAGGTTGGGCAAGACGTTCAAGTGCGCGAGGGAACCCCATATTTGGGCGGTTTCCGGGTCCAACGACAATTCGATACAAAGCCGGCGCATGTGGTCGACAATATGTCGATTGACCGAAAAGGCGAGCAGGCCGAAGGCGCGCTGAAAGCGAAGATCGAAGTCTTCCGGAATCAGGTTGGTTTTATCACTTCGCACAGTCGATATCTCTCCGCAAAATAAATGACACGCCACCTGATAGCCAGGTTGAGCGAACCATTCTATTCTGCAAGCGGAATCTGTGAGAGCAAGCCGGCGCGCAGTTCTGCGTCGAGCAGTAACTCAATTTGGTACAAACGCATTTGTTGGATAGAGCTTGCGGCAGAACGCCACCTGATAAAACTCCTGCAAGATGGTTTTGTGGAAACGTTCGCAGATGCCGTTCGTCTGCGGATGTCGCTCCTTGGTCTTGGTGTGCTCGATATCGTTGAGGGCCAGATAGAGCTGGTAGTCATGGGTTTCCGGCTTGCCGCAATACTCAGTGCCGCGGTCGGTCAGCATGCGGATGATGCCCATGCCTTGTTCCTCAAAGAAGGGCAAGACGCGATCATTGAGTAGGTCGGCGGCCGTGATGGGTGTATTGGTCGTATAGAGCTTGGCCATGGCGACCTTGCTGTAGGTATCGACAAAGGTCTGCTGGTAGATCCGGCCAACCCCCTTGATGGTGCCAACGTAGAAGGTATCCTGCGATCCGAGATAGCCAGGATGGGCGGTTTCGATTTCGCCATGGGCCAGATCATCGTCCTGCTTGCGCTCTAGCGCCGCTACCTGGGAATCAGTCAGCAGGATGCCTTGCTCGGCGACCAGTTTCTCCAGGGCGGCTAGGCGCTGTTTGGAGGAGGCCAGGTCGTTACGCAGCCAGATGGAGCGCACGCCGGACGGAGAAACGAAGATATGGTGCATTGCTGCCCGATTCGCCCCCTGATCAACGGCCGCTATGGCCGAGGAGTTCACGTTCAACGAGCGCCATGAACGTCTGCTCCACTCAGTAAGCTGCCGTCGCTGCGCCCGAGCGACAAAGGTTGAGGATCGGGTCCGGCAGTAGCCCGAGGTGGTGAGCGGTCATTGCCCCACCTAGGCGGCTGAACAGCCGATATCCGTCGCATTGCCGCCCGACACCGCCCACCAGGCCAACGGCAGCAGTGGCCGATCAACTGTCTGTTGTTACTGGCATGAGGCGGGATTTCGGCCAATACCGACATTCAAGAAACCGAGCATCTTGGTCAGCAATACGCCGGTTAACGGGCCTTTAAAGCAGTGTTCCGGCCCCTGGCTTGTTGGAGTATTTTCGGACCTCAAGAAGGTGGGTTCAATACTACGCCGTCGATCCCTAAGGCATAATTACCGCGTCAATTCAAGTTCACATTCGGACCAAGCGGGTCACTACCATGATGGGCGGCCATCTGAGTGGGCAATAAGGGGAGGGTTGAGATGGCAGATATTTTTGCATGACTGCGGATTGGAGCGAAATCGCTGTGCCAACGGCATCGACGTCCGTCACCGCAGCGGTCGTTGCACAAGGACCAGTTATTCCACCACAACAACAGCTGCTCCTGTACTCGCCTGATCAATGGGAAGACTTCGTTCAGGAGTGGGCTCACTACTGCCTGAAGAAACAATACTGCCAAGTTCAGCGCTTTACCGGATCTGGCGATCGCGGTATCGATATCGCCGGCTTCACAGACGACAAGAAGCTGCAAGGAGTTTGGGACAACTATCAGTGCAAGCACTACGATAACGCGCTACGCCCGACTAATGTCTGGGTCGAAATCGGCAAGATGATTTGGTACTCGTACCAGAAAGAGTACACACCACCTCGACGCTACTACTTTGTCGCACCCAAGGGCACCGGCACGTCCTTGACAGCTCTTTTGGCTGATGCGGCGAAGCTACGCGAAGAGTTGATTGCCAATTGGGAGAAGTATGTTCAGACGGCGATCACTAAATCGCAAGAGATCCCCTTAGACGAGCCACTTCTTGCATACGTGAACGCTTTTGACTTCTCGATTTTCGATGCAAAAACATCAATGCAGTTAGTGGCGGATCATCGAACTTCACCCGCTCATGCGGCGCGCTTTGGTGGAGGCTTAAAGCCGCGTCCAGAAGTGGCCAAACCGCCTGCGGCGATTGCCACTGAAGAAAGCAGATACGTCACCCAGCTGCTTGGTGCCTATGCGGACCATCTCAAAAAACCTGTTGGCAGCCCAGATGATTTGGCTGCGACCACGAGATTGAAAGATCACTTTCATCGCCAGCGAGAAGCGTTTTACCACGCAGAAGCGCTGCGATTGTTTGCTCGTGATTCGGTACCGGTGGGTGTCTTCGAATCACTTCAGGAAGATATTTATGATGGCGTGGTTGATGTGCACGATGCTGGGCATCCTGATGGATATGTCCGAGTCTGCGCTGTGACCAAGGCAGCACGTGATCTTCAAATCACCGCAAATGCCCTAATTTCCTGCGTCAAGCCAAAGGACCGCGACGGCATATGCCATCAGCTCGCAAATGAGGATCGCCTGAACTGGACCCAATCATGAAGCAACTTGGGCAGCCCGCGACCTTCAATAGCCCTCTCGAGGCCGGTATGCGAGCAGTGGCACTACTGGGGGCATCGTTTCCGCAAACCTACGACTTACAACGACTAGTGACGTTCGACTTCCTTCTCGTTCACACCGGGGATGTTGGTGGGCCCGATAGCCTTCATCCACCTACACCGTATCGGCCGGCAGAGCTGCTAGTGCGGCGAAAGCTGGTGGAGGACGCGCTGCTATTGATGATGACGCGTGACCTTGTCCAACGGGAGGTCACCCCAGATGGCTTCAAGTATGGCGCTGGAGAAAACGCTGCAACGTTCTTGGCTTCATTATCTACGAACTATTTTTTGGCAATGAAAGAGCGCGCATCCTGGCTTGTCGAGACCTTCGGTCATCATTCAGATCAAGAGTTTCGGGCGGTGCTTCGCCAATTCTTCGATGACTGGGTTGAAGAGTTTCAAAGCATTGAACGCAGCATGGGAGGCGACTGATGACCACGCCAATCAAGGGTTTTCGATTACGCTTTCTCGGCTATTTCGGCCCACAGAAAAAACCTGCCACGGTTAAGTTTGGCCCAGGCTTGAATGTTCTCTATGGCGCATCGGATACCGGTAAATCCTTTATTGTAGAAACCGTCGACTTCATGTTGGGTGGAAAACCGCCTTTGCGTGAAATCACAGAGCGTCTTGGATATGACAGGATTCTTCTAGGGATTGAGACCCTAGCGGGAGAGCTATTCACCATTCATCGCAGCACGGACGGTGGCAGTTTCATGCTGTACGAGGGTTTGCACGAGCAGCCGCCCGAGGGAGACGTAGAGGCTAAAAACCTCTCAGAAATCCATAGCGACCGTAACGAGGCGAACCTTTCATCGTTCCTGCTTGAGCTGTCAGGTCTCTCTGGAAAACGGGTTCGGAAGAACGCTCGTGGTGAAACCAACAGCCTAAGCTTTCGAAATATTGCACGCCTGCTGATCGTCACTGAAACTGAGATTACCCAGCAGCGGTCGCCTTTGTTGGACGGGAATTACACAGCGGATACAGCGAATACCTCGACGTTCAAGCTCCTTCTGACAGGTATTGACGATTCAGCGCTGGTGAGTACTGCCGCCCGCGAACCTGAAGAGCTATCCCGGGAGGCGCAGCTTCAACTTCTAGATCAGCTGTTAGATGACTACAAGGACCGACTCAAGGAAATAGCCAAGCATCCGAATGAACTTGAAGCGCAACTTGAAAAGATTGAAGCCTCACTCAATCAGCATGCGGCGCAATTGAATGCTACCGAAAAAACGTTCCAGGAAAAGGCAGCGCGGCGTCGCGAATTGCGCAAAAAGCTAGAAGAAGGTCGAGACCGCCGAAGCGACATTGCTGGCTTGATCGAAAGGTTCAGCCTTCTGGATCAGCATTACGCCTCCGATATTGAGAGATTGCGAGCCATTGAAGAAGGCGGAACATTGTTCGGCGTCCTTGGTAAGGCCGCGTGCCCCTTATGTGGGTCAGATCCGGCGCATCATCAAAATGGCGATGTTTGCGAAGGAAATACCGATGCTGTTGTTGAAGCGGCCAGGAAGGAAATCGGCAAGATCGAAATACTCCGTAGTGAGCTTGCAGTGACGGTTCGCGAACTGACCCGCGAGGGTGCAAGCTTCGATCGTCGGATGCCATCGGTAGTGGAAGAGCTAGAGGAGTTGTCTGGCTCGGTTGATAGCCTGATTGTGCCAAAACTTACCAAGTTGAGAGCTTCGTACTCGGAACTTAACGATAAGCGGGCACAGGTGCGTGAAGCATTGGGACTCTATGCGACGGTTCAGGACATGGAGCGCAGACGTGCTGATCTTGAAAAGGCTCAAGATGTTACCGCTAAGCCACAGGCCGTAACGAGCGCTGTCCCGACAGCGGCGGCTGATGCATTTGCGCAAAGTGTGGAATCTATTCTCGCCGATTGGCACTTCCCAGAGGCTGGTCGCGTTCATTTTGACCCCAATACTCGCGACCTAGTCATTGCCGGAAAGCCGAGAGGTGCTCGCGGAAAAGGGCTACGGGCGATTACGCATGCCGCCTTCACCCTGGGCTTGCTTGCTCATTGTCGAGCCAGTCGCACACCGCATCCGGGTTTTGTCATTCTTGATTCACCGTTGCTTGCCTATCGTGAGCCAGATGGGAAAGAAGATGACTTGCGCGGCACTGATCTGAAGGAACAGTTCTACAGCTATTTGCAAGGTCTCCCTGAGGACTGGCAGATTATTGTCGTAGAGAACACAGACCCTCCTGACGCTATCAAGGCTCTTGAGCAAGTCGAGATGTTCAGCAAGAATCCGCACAACGGACGATATGGCTTGTTTCCATTCGTTTCTGGTTCCGAAGTGGATAGCAGCGAAGAAAACTGACGATCTATTCCCAAACTGCCAATGGCCGGTCCTAGTTACAGACCGGCCATTTTCTTTAGATACATCACAGGCCGCTTTGGCCGATACTCCGACTGTCAAATGAACAAGGAGGGCAGCCAATGCCCTCCTGTTTGGCACGGGAAATCAGTGGCAGATTACCTGCTCAATGTCTTGGTTTGGCCAAGGTGATATTGAGCTACGCCAATCAGCCAATGAAACTGCCCGGGCCTTCTCGTAGGCAGCAATTGCCTCTTCTACTGTAAGGCCTCCGTAAATCATCGAGAGTATCGGCACGCTGCTATCGTCAATCGCCTTGCAAACACGATTGAAAGCCGCCGCGATCTCCGATTCTTGTAGTTCTGTATCGGTTAGCTCGATCTGCGCCATCGTCCAGAGCGCATTGTCTGAAGGATCTAGCTCCAGTTGTGGCAATCGGCGAAGCGTCACAGCATCCATGAACTGCTTGATCTCCGACAACTTGGCGGCTGGTGTCGCAATCCCATTCGATGCACTCAGGAAGAACGAGTCAAATGATCGGTTGTAGCTAATCGTTACCCAGCAATTGCTTTGCGCCAGGCGTTGATAGTTCATCAGGATTGGGTTTTCGCAACTCGATGACAGCAATGTGGGTGACCCAAAGCGTAGCACCCACTCATGAATCTTGGTGTAGGCTGCTTTCGGGTTGTGGCGATTGGCAATCGGGGAAAAGGCGGTATTCATGATCAGTCTCCAGAGTGAAAGGTGGTGTGTTCTTCAGACCATGTGAACTGGCTGTAAAAAATCACCAGATGAATGCTTCTTTCGTTGGACGGAGACCTTTTCTCCCTGGATCATGTATTGACGTGGGTGTCCTCGTGTTTCCTCTGTTTATTGGTGATGGGGCTAGGCTAGGCAGCTTGAAACGAAATGATCTCTGCGCCTTTCTCCAGCTTGTCGAGGTGGTTTGCCCAAGCCTGCATCATGTTTCGGCGTTCAACCATGTACTCAGCTTGGTGGGAGTAGGCACCAAATACTTTTTTCCGTTCACGATGCGCAAGTTGCCTGTCGATAATGTGAGCATCCCAGCCCAGTTCAAGTAAGGCCGATGTGGCAGTGGCGCGGAAGCCATGGGCTGTTACAGGAAATCCGAGGCCTTTCTGGATCGCCATGCGAAGGGTGTTTTCGCTCATCCCTTTTGTGGGATCGCCTTTGCACGGAAATAAAAAACGATAACTGCCCGTCAGAGGACGAAGCTTTTCAAGTGTGGCGACAGCTTGTTCTGAAAGGGGAACAATGTGTTCTTCTCGCATTTTCATGCCTCGACCTTTACCTTCAACCCGCTCGGGTGGAATCCGCCATTCTTTCGAGCTGAGGTTGAATTCGTTCCACATTGCCCAGTTCAGTTCGCCAGGGCGTACGAAAGTCAGTGCGAGGAGTCGTAGCGCTAGGCGGGTTCGGTAGTCGACGCGTTTGGCTGGGTCATCAAGGGAGCGCAGAAACACTGGAAGCTGTGCAATCGGTAAGCTCTCAAGGTGCTTTTCCTTGCTGGGTTTGAGTACTTCTCCGCTACGAATTTCGGATGCAGGATTGGTTTTCAGGCGCTGAGTCACAATGGCGTAGCGGAAAACCGCTTCGATCCAGGCTCTAACTCGGCGAGCGGTTTCTCCTTTTCCTTTTGCGTCGATGCTGGTGACGACGGCGAGGATGTGAGCAGGCTCGATGCTATTGACTGGAAGAGCCCCGATCAGTGGAAAGGCGTGTGTCTCCAGTGCCGTGATGGTTTTGTTGGCAGTGGTTTCAGCCAAGCCATCCTCTCGTTTTTCGTGCCACTCACGTGCGATTGCCTCGAAGGTGTTGGCTGCTGATAGGTGTGCGGTCAGTCTCTCGACCTTACGTTGCATTCCGGGATCGATGTTGTTTTCGAGGAGTGCCTTGGCGTTTACCTTTTCTTGACGGGCTTTCTTAGCGCCTACCTTCGGGTAGACGCCAAGAGCCAATGTCTTCTGCTTGCCTGCGTATCGGTACGCTAAACGCCAGTACTTAGAGCCATCCGTCTTGACCTCAAGGTAAAGGCCTTCCCCATCGGATACTCGGTAGGGTTTTTCCCTGCCTTTTAAGCTGGAAATCTCTTTATCTGTCAGCATGTTACGTCGCCTTTGTTGGTATCTAGCTGTGGTGTATGCGGATGGGCTTTTAGATACCAACAAATATACCAACAAAACGATAGGAACTGCTTGGAATATCGTGGCGGTCGATTGGATGTCTTTGGAAGGTAATTAAACAAAAAACCCAGCATTTACGCTGGGTTAAAAAATTCCTGTCGGACTTCCTTGGACTTCTTCGGTAGATTCGTTGGCGCCCCCAGGTGGAATCGAACCACCAATTCGCCCTTAGGAGGGGCGTGTTATATCCATTTAACTATGGAGGCGTGTGACGGCAGGCGCGCATTGTAACGGCTGGCAGGCCCCTTGTGATAAATTGCCAGACACTAATATAACAAAGGGGACTTCCACGATGTTTGCCGCCATGGCCAGGCGCCCGATAGCCCAGCAACTGATCGCAGCGACCCTCCTGGCGCTGATTTTCGTATTCACAGTGATGACGCTGGTCATCCAGCATCAGGCGGACAAGGCGGCGCTGGCGGTCGCTTCCGGTAACCTCGAGCACGAGGCCCGGCTGATGGCTGGTACGCTGGATACGATGTATGAGGCGGTCAAGGAGCGCGGTAACCGTTCATCGCAGTTTTTCCTCAAGCAGATTGGCGGGTCGCCGGTGCCGGGTCAGGCGCTGGTGCGGACGGGCGATGTCGAGTTGCCGGCCGTGACGCTCAATGGCGAGGTGCTCAACGGCAATGAGCGCGTGCTCAAGGCCTTCCGCGATCTGACCGGTGAGGAAGCAGCGCTGCTGTTCATCAAGGACAACAAGGTTTACCGCCTGTCGACCCTGCTCAAGGACAAGAACGGCAATGCCATGCACGGTGTGCCGATTGCCGATGGCGATCCGGTGGCCAAGGCGCTGTTGGCTGGCCAGGATTATCAGGGGCTGGCGATCCGTGGCGGCAAGTACAACTTCAGCACCGTCAAGCTGCTGCGCGGCGCTGATGGCAAGGCCTGGGGGGCGTATTCGATCCGTATCGCGCTGGATGGCGAACTGAAACGGATCCGTGACCAGTTTGGCGGCCTGGTCGCGGGTAAGACCGGCTATGTCTACATCGTTCGGCCGACCGATGAAAAGACCATCGGCGAATTTGTCCTGCATCCGAAATTCCAGGAAAAGACCATGGTGGAGGCCGATCTCCCGGCCAACGCGCGGACAGTGGTCAGTGATCTCATCACCCGCAAGAATGGGCTGTTCCGCTATTCGCTGCTGGATGCCGATGGCCGCGAGCGCGAGAAATTGACCTTTGCCGCCACCTCGGCCGCCTGGGGCTGGACGGTGGCGACGGGCAGCTGGCTCGATGAGTATCTTGAGGAAAGCCACGCCCTGCGTAACCTGGTGGTGGTGATCAGCATTGTTTCGGCGCTATTGCTGGCGGCACTCAGTTATGTGCTGGTGCATTACCGCCTGCGCGGCCTGGTGCAGCTGGTCGGTGAGGTTTCGCGTTTGAGCCAGGGCGATCTGCGCGTACAGGTTCAGGACGCCGACCCGCAGAGCCGGAACGAAGTGCATGCCATCGCCCACGCCTTCAACCTGATGGCGGAGGGCATGCGCAATCTGGTGCGTGGTGTGGCCAGTACCTCCGGAAAAGTCGATGTGGCGGCCAACGAACTGCAGAACGCCGCCCGTCAGGCCATGGATAGTGCGCAGAACGCGGCGCAGTCGGCATCGGGAATTGCCGCTTCGGTCGAGGAATTGTCGGTCAGCATCACGCAGGTGGCCGATAATGCCAATCAGGCCGCCGGCATTGCCAACGACGCCAAGTCGGTCACCGCCGACGGGCGCACGGTGGTGCACCGGACGATGAACGAACTGGAGCGGGTGGCTGAAGATGTGGGTGCCTCGGCCGTGCTGATCGAGTCTCTCGGCGAGCGCTCGAAGCAGATTTCGAATGTGGTGGGCGTGATTCGCGAGATCGCCGATCAGACCAACCTGCTGGCGCTCAATGCGGCCATCGAGGCCGCGCGCGCCGGTGAGCAGGGCCGCGGTTTTGCCGTGGTCGCCGACGAGGTGCGCAAGCTGGCCGAGCGGACCTCGATGTCGACGCAGGAAATCTCGACGACGGTCACGGCCATCCTGGAAGAAACCGCCCGTGCCGTCGAGCGGATGCAGGCGGTCAGCGCCAACATGAGCGGCAGTGTGACGCTGGCGCGCGAAGCCGGTGACGCGCTGCAGAGCGTGGATCGCGGGGCGCAGGCGACGGTCGATGTGGTGCATGGCATCGCTGACAGCACCCGCGAGCAGAGCGCGGCCAGTCAGGAAATTGCCCGCCTGGTCGAGCAGATCGCGCAGGCCGCCGAGGGCAGCAACCACCGCGCCCAGGCCAACAGCGAGCGGGCGCAGAACCTGCAGCGGCTGGCCGCCGAATTACAGTCGCAGTTGTCGCGCTTCCAGACCTGACCGCGCTTCCGCGGTAAAATCATCGCATCTCAAACGCGGCGCCCGTCGGGCGCCGTTTTTCATTGCCCGATCATGCCTTATCTCAAACTCAACGACGCCTGCCTGGCCTACGGCCACGTGCCGCTACTCGATCACGCCGATTTTCAGCTCGACCCGGGCGAACGGGTGGCGCTGATCGGCCGCAACGGTACCGGCAAATCTTCGCTGCTGGCAGCGATGGCCGCCGGCACCGGCAAGGGCCGGCTGGACGACGGCGAGGTCTGGGTGCAGCCGGGCATTCGTGTGGGGTACGTGCCGCAGGAGCCGCCCTTCGATCCGGAGATGAGCGTCTTTCAGGCGGTGGTTTCCGGCATGGGTGAAACCTCTGCAATGCTGGCGGAGTACCACGATATTTCGCACCGTCTGGGCGAGGGGGCAGGCGACCACGATGCCCTGCTGGTGCGCATGGACACCCTGCAGCACGAACTTGAGGCGCGTGGTGCCTGGGCCTACGAGGCGCAGGCCGAGCGGGTGATTGCCCGCTTCAGCCTGGACCCGGAAGCCCGCGTTGGTAGCCTGTCCGGCGGACAGAAGAAGCGGCTGGCGCTGGCGCAGGCGCTCGCTGTTGCCCCCGAGGTGCTGCTGCTCGACGAGCCGACCAACCACCTCGACATCGCCGCCATCGAATGGCTGGAGACGATGCTGATCGAGTCGGGCGTGACCCTGCTCTTCATCACCCATGACCGTTCCTTCCTCGATCGTGTCTGCACGCGCATTGTCGAGCTGGACCGCGGCAAGCTGGCCAGCTATCCCGGCAGTTTTACGCAGTATCAGCAGCGCAGGGAGGCGCAACTGCACGAGGAATCGCTGGCAAACGCCCGTGCTGACAAGTTGCTGAAGGAGGAGGAGGTCTGGATTCGCAAGGGCGTCGAGGCGCGGCGGACGCGGGCGGTGTTCCGCGTGCAGCGGCTGGACCGGCTGCGTGCCGAGCGGCAGGCGCGGCGCGAACGTATGGGGAAGGTCAATCTACAGCTGGACGCCGGCGATAAGAGCGGCAAGCTGGTGGCCGAACTGGAGAACGTCAGTAAATCCTACGGTGAACGCCAAATTGTTGCCAATTTCAGCAGTCGCATCCAGCGCGGCGACAAGATCGGGCTGATCGGTCCCAACGGTGCCGGCAAGACGACCTTGTTGCGGCTGATCCTCGGTGAGCTGCAGCCGGACGCTGGCACGGTGCGACAGGGCACGAAAATGGAAATCGCTTATTTCGACCAGTTCCGTACCCAGCTCAATCCCGATTCGTCGCTCGCCGACATCATCTCCCCCGGCTCGGACTGGGTCGAGATCGGCGGCGCACGCAAGCACGTGATCGGCTATCTCGAAGACTTCCTGTTTGCCCCGGAGCGGGCGCGTTCGCCGGTCAGTTCGCTGTCCGGTGGTGAACGCAACCGGCTGTTGCTGGCACGCTTGTTTGCCAAGCCCGCCAACGTACTGGTGCTCGACGAGCCGACCAATGACCTCGATATCGAGACGCTGGAGCTACTCGAACAGCTGCTGCAGGACTACGAGGGCACCTTGTTCCTCGTCAGCCACGACCGGACTTTCCTCGACAACGTCGTGACCCAGACCATCGCTGCGGAAGGTGCGGGTGCATGGAAGGAATATGCCGGTGGCTACAGCGATTGGGCGAGCTATCAGGCGACGCTGGTCAAAGCGGCCGAGAAGGCGAAGGCGGCCACGCCGCCCGTCAGCAAGGCGGCCAAACCAGTCGAGACGAGCAAGCCCAAAGCCGACAAGCTGTCATGGAAGGAGCAGCGGGAACTGGAAGCGCTGCCGGAGAAGATCGCAGGCCTCGAGGCCGAGCAGGCCACGCTAACTGCTCGTCTTGAGGATCCGGCGCTTTACCAGACCGATCCGCAGGCCGCACAACAGGCCGCCGAGCGTCTGGCAGCCATCGACGACGAATTGCTGGAACTGCTGGAGCGCTGGGAGGCGCTGGAGTCGCGTCAGGGGGGGGCGGGCTGAAGCTGCCTGGGCTGGTAATTCAGACGAGCAGTTCCTGACCGTCGGCTTCGCGGGCGGGTACAGGCAGCAGGCCGAGGCGCTGGCAGACGGTGTCGACGCTGACGTGGAGCAGGGCGGCAATGGCCGCGTAGTCGTCGGGCAGCGCCGGGTCATCCCAGCCGTGCGATGAGTGGCGGGCCAGGCGAACGGCCAGGCTGACGTTCTGCACCCGCGGGTTGCTGCTGGCCTCGGCCTCATCGTCATCGACCAGTGCCTGGAGCAATGGCGGCAGGTGCCAGATGCGACAGAGTTCACGTTGCAGCTCGTTGTATGTGAAGCCGAGTACTGCACGCTGGGCATCGGCGCTGCGTAAACCGGGCTCGGCATGCAGGCGCACCGCGATCTCCATACCCAGCGCCGGCGCCGAGCACCACACCAGAATCTCCGCCAGATCGTGAAGCAGGGCGGCGATGCGGATTTCTTCGAGATGCAGGTCATGCCGCCAGGTTGCCCACTCCAGCGCGTAGTCGGCCGCCCGCTGGGCGCGACGGATGATGTGCAGCACACCGAGCAGCGCCTGTGGGCCGGCATCGCGCAGTTGGTCTTCGATGGTGAACAGTTCGGCGAACTGGGCAAAGAAGGGCTCGATACCCGCCATCATGATGGCGCTGCCAACGGTCGTGATATCGCGTTGCAGGTTGCGGCTGCGTAGCGGCTGGGTATAGGCAAGTACGCGGGCGGTCATCACCGGATCGTGCAGGATCAGGCGACTGAGTTCGCGGGCCTCGACCTGTTCAAGGTCGCCCCGCAACTCGTCGAGACTGCGCTTGGTAATGCGCAGCACCGGCAAGGAATTGCTGGTGAATAGCAACACCCAGGCATCCAGGTCGGGCAGCGGGTGATCGAGCATGTTGTTGTCCTTTTTTGTTGCCGGCGTTGTCTGGCAGTGTAGGTGGGCGTCTGCACGCAGGCAAGGGCGAGGGCGTGCGATAATCGCCGCCATTCTCAATTACCCGCTATTGCCATGCGCTACGCCATCGTTCCGGTCACTCCTTTCGAGCAGAACTGCACCATTTTCTGGTGCGAAACCACCCGTCAGGCGGCGGTGATCGACCCCGGTGGCGATATCGACCGTATCGAACGCAAGCTCGCCGCCGAAGGGCTGACGCTAGCCAAGATTCTCGTCACGCATGGTCATATCGACCACGCCGGCGCCGTCGGCGCGCTGGCCGCCAAGACCGGAGTGCCGATCGAAGGGCCGCATGAGGACGATCGTTTCTGGATCGATGGCATGACCCAACAGAGCAAGATGTTCGGTTTTCCGAACGTCCAGGGCTTTACCCCGGATCGCTGGCTGCAGGCCGGCGACAAGGTCAGTTTTGGCGAGGTCGAACTGGATGTCTTGCATTGCCCCGGGCATACGCCGGGCCATGTGGTCTTCTTCCATGCGCCGAGCAAGCTGGCGCAGGTGGGCGATGTGCTCTTCCAGGGTTCGATCGGGCGTACCGATTTCCCGCGTGGCGATCACGACACGCTGATCCGTTCGATCAAGGAAACACTGTTTCCGCTCGGCGACGATGTCGACTTCATCCCCGGCCATGGGCCGATGTCTGATTTCGGCGAGGAGCGCCGCTACAACCCCTTCCTCAGCGGACGTTTCGGCTGATCAACTACCGACGTGGATGCGCGCTGCCCAGGCCAGTGCCTTGCACCGCGCTTGCAGGAAGTCGGCAGGACTGATGCCGAGGTCACCGAGTTTCTGCGCCGCCTTATCCAGCCGCCCTTCAGCGGCTTGCTTGATGGCCTGCAGCAGGCTGCCGAGGTCGTCGGCGTGATCCGACAAGGCAGCATTGACGGCGGGGGCCAGCGGGAGTTGCTGCAGGATGCCCGGCAGCGGCATTTTGAGCAGGACGTCGAGCAGTGAGAAGGTGCCGGTCATGAAAGCGGCATCGACAGCATTGTCGAGCGTTGCCGCTTGCGGCACCCGGCCGATCAGCAACTCGAGCAGGCGCCCGCGGGCCGCGGCAAACTGCAACAAGGGATTGGGGTGGGCACCGTTGTTGGGGTCGGCATAAACCAGCAATTGCAGCCAGCGCTGCAACTGGCGACGCCCCAAGAGATTGATGGCCTGGGCGAAACTGGAAATCGGGCTGCGCGGCGCGACGGCCGCCGAATTGACCAGACGCAGCAGGCTGTAGGAGAGCTTGGGCTCTTCCTTGAATACGGCTTCCAAAGCTGGCGTGTCGGCATCTTCGCTGATCAGGGCGAGCAGACGCAGCAGCTTGACGCGCGTCGTGTCGGCCTTCTCTCCGTCGGTGGCCCGTGTCAGCAGATATTCGGCAGAGGTCAGTGTCGCGCCATTCTCGATCAGCCAGTGCCTGTCGTTCTGGCTCTGAACACTGGTGCCGATAATGGCGGTCCGGCTGGCCTGGCCGATCAGCGTGTAAGGCGGCAGCGATCGCGCATGACTGGCGGCGATGAGCAGGAAATCCCAGGTGCCGGTGGCTGGCAGTTTGGCATCGGCCGCGGCGACCAGACCGACGCGGGTACGTTGTTGCCGAAGTGCGGCTTCCAGCGCCGCATGCGGTGGCTCCGGATGCGCCGGAAACAGCCAGACATGGCGGGAATCGCCGCCCAAGCCTTCGGCCGCCGGAAATAGCCAGGGGTGGCGCTGGTCGAATTCGGTCAGGCAATCGCCGGTTAGCAGCTGGCCAACAATTTCGTTGTCCTGGCAACCCGGCGCAAACTCGGCGCGGTAGCCCGCCCAAGCATCGTCCGCGCTAAGCAGCGGTTGTACAAAAAGATATCCGTTCTGGGCCATGAGCGTCTTTTTCGACAATTTCGGATGATGTTAGCAAACTTCGCGAGAGTGTGTCGCAGCCAACGGCGATTTCAGCGGGTTTTTCAGGTTCACCGCAGCCATCGGCTACACTGATTGCATGGTTCCCGACTACTGGCAGCAGGCGGCTGCCGAGCTTTCCGCCAACGATCCGGTGATGGCAGCGCTGGTCCGGCAGTATGCGGGACTGACGCTGGTCTCGCGTGGCGATGCCTTTGCCACTTTGGCGCGCTCGATTGTCGGCCAGCAAATTTCCGTCAAGGCCGCCGATTCGGTCTGGGCCCGGGTGATGGCCTGTTTGCCGGTTTTGTCGCCGCTCGGCGTGCTGGCCCGTTCCGCGGAAGAGCTTGCCGCCTGCGGCCTGTCACGGCGCAAGGTGGAGTATCTGCTCGATCTGGCGCAGCATTTCGAGTCCGGACGGCTGGATCCGAGTGACTGGAACCAGCAGGATGACGAAACGCTGATCCGGGAATTGTCGGCGGTGCGTGGTATTGGCCGGTGGACGGCGGAGATGTTCCTGATCTTCAACCAGTTGCGGCCCGATGTTTATCCGCTCGACGATATCGGCCTGCAACGGGCCGTGTTCATCCACTACTTTGGCGGCGAAAAGCAGACGCGATCGGTCTTGGCGGCCTTCGGCGAACGCTGGCGACCGTGGCGTTCGGTGGCCACCTGGTACCTCTGGCGCAGCCTCGATCCGGTGCCGGTGGCGTACTGATCCGCCGGCGCTTTTGCCTTTCAGGTAAAATGCGGGCCAACCAATGTAACCGAGCTGTCCATGAAAACCAGTTTCCTCGACTTCGAGCAATCCATCGCCGACCTCGAAGCAAAGATCGAAGAACTCCGCTTCGTGCAGGATGATTCCGCCGTCGACATCTCCGAAGAGATCGAGCGCCTCGAAACCAAGGGCGCGCAGCTGACCAAGGAAATCTACGCCAAACTGACACCCTGGCAGGTTGCGCAGGTCGCCCGTCATCCGCAGCGCCCCTACACGCTGGACTACATCCAGCACATCTTTACCGATTTTGAAGAGCTGCATGGCGACCGCGCCTTTGCCGACGACCACGCCATTGTCGGCGGCCTGGCCCGCTTCAACGGCCAGCCGGTGGTCGTCATCGGCCACCAGAAGGGCCGGGATACCAAGGAAAAGATCTTCCGCAACTTCGGCATGCCGCGTCCGGAAGGCTATCGCAAGGCCTTGCGCCTGATGAAGCTGGCCGAGAAATTCGGCCTGCCGGTGATGACCTTTGTCGACACCCCGGGTGCCTATCCCGGCATCGATGCCGAGGAACGTGGCCAGTCCGAAGCTATTGGTCGCAATCTTTATGTGATGGCCGAACTCAAGGTGCCGGTCATCGTCACCATCATCGGCGAGGGCGGTTCCGGCGGTGCGCTGGCGATTGCCGTCGGCGACGTGCTGCAGATGCTGCAATACTCGACCTATTCGGTGATTTCGCCCGAGGGCTGTGCGTCCATTCTCTGGAAGAGTGCCGAACGCGCCCCCGACGCTGCCGAAACCATGGGCATTACCGCGCAGCGCCTGAAGACGCTGGGGTTGGTTGACAAGGTGGTCAACGAGCCGCTGGGTGGCGCCCACCGCGACCACGCCGCGATGGCACAAAACCTCAAGAAGGCCCTGCAGGATGCCCTGAAGCAGGTGTCCGGGCTGTCGACCAGCGAATTGCTGGAACAGCGCTACGAGCGGCTGATGAGCTATGGCCGCTTCAAGGAACAAGCCGCTTCCTGATCTGCCGGCGCGGGTCGGCGCCTTTCTCGCTGCCCGCCTGTCTGCCCATGCCCGGCTGTGTGTCGGGCTCTCCGGCGGCTGCGACTCCATCGTTCTCTTGCGCCTGCTCGCCGGCAGCCCGTGGGCCGGGCAGCTCTCGGCGATGCACGTGCATCACGGGCTGTCGCCGAATGCCGATGACTGGGCCAAATTCTGCGCCGACGTCTGCGGTGAACTTGAAATTCCGCTCAAAATCGCTCGGGTGACTGTGCCGAACCGAACCCCGGACGGGCTTGAGGCCGCCGCGCGTTCAGCGCGTCATGCAGCGTTGGCCGGTTGCGGCGCCGATGTGCTCTTGCTGGCGCATCATCGTGGCGACCAGGCCGAGACGGTGTTGTTCAATCTGCTGCGCGGTTCGGGCGTTACCGGCGCGGCGGGTATTCCTCAAGTGCGGGTTGCCTCCGGTCTGACGCTTTTGCGCCCCTTGCTCGACCTCTCGCGTGATCAAATCGAGGCCCATGCGCTGGCGCAGGGCTGGCGCTGGATCGATGACGAAAGCAACACCGATCAGCGTCACAGCCGCAACTATCTGCGCCACACTGCGCTACCGGTCCTCAGGCAGCGTTTTCCGGCGGCCGAGGCGATGCTGGCGCAGGCGGCCGGCCACTTTGCCGAGGCGGATGTGCTGCTCGGCGATCTGGCTGAGATCGACTGGCAAGCCGTGGCCAGCGATGGTGATAGCGCCCCTGTGAAGGCCTTGCGCACGCTGCCCTTGCCACGGCTGAAGAATCTCCTGCGCTGGCGGCTGCGCGTGCTGGGCTGGCGTTCGCCTGCCGCCGCCCGTCTCGACGAGTTCGCACACCAGTTGCTCACGGCGGCGCCGGACCGACATCCGTCGCTGAATCTGCCGGATGGGCAGATGCGGGTGGCCGGTCGCCATCTCCATTGGTTCCCTGCAGCGTAACAATCTGTTACCCGTTGCCTATCGCCGCAGGCGGGGCATCAGTTACAATCTTAAGATTATTTTCTTGAAATCAAGGCCATGATTACTGGATCCATTGTCGCCATCGTCACGCCCATGCATGAGGACGGCAGCCTCGACCTGAATTCCTTGCGCAATCTCGTGGATTTCCACGTGCGCGAGGGCACCGACGCCATCGTGATTGTCGGCACCACCGGCGAATCGCCGACGGTCAATGTCGAGGAGCATTGCGAACTGATCAAGGTCACGGTCGACCACGCGGCCGGTCGCATTCCGGTGATCGCCGGTACCGGTGCCAACTCGACGGCCGAGGCCATCGAACTGACCGAGTTTGCCAAGAAGGCCGGCGCCGACATGGCCCTGTCGGTCGTTCCCTATTACAACAAGCCGACGCAGGAAGGTCTCTATCGTCATTTCAAGGCGATCGCCGAAGCCGTCGAACTGCCGGTGCTGCTCTACAACGTGCCGGGGCGCACCGTCGCTGATATGTCCAACGACACCATCCTGCGTCTGGCGCAGGTGCCGGGTATCGTCGGCGTCAAGGACGCGACCGGCAACTTCGATCGCGCCTGCGACCTGATCGCCCGTGCGCCGAAGGATTTTGCCCTGTACAGCGGCGATGACATGACCTGTGTCTCGACCATCATGATGGGCTTCCACGGCAACATCTCGGTGACCGCCAACGTCGCGCCACGCCTGATGCACGAAATGTGCGTCGCAGCGGCCGCCGGCGACGTTGCCAAGGCCCGTGAAATCCACTTCAAGCTGCTCGGTCTGCATCGCGACCTGTTCTGCGAAGCCAATCCGATTCCGGTCAAGTGGGCGGTGCATCAGCTGGGACTGATGCCCAACGGCATCCGTCTGCCGCTGACGACGCTGTCCGAAGGCAATCAGGGGCGCGTTCTCGCCGCCCTGCGCCAGGCCGGTCTGGTCGCCTAAGGGAGTTTGTTCAAGATGAATCGTCGGATTTCCGGCCTCACCCTTTCGCTGCTGGCGGTTTCACTGGCCGGTTGCAGCATGCTTCCCGATTCCCGCAAGATCGAATACAAATCCGCCGGCAAGGTGCCGACGCTGGAAGTGCCGCCTGACCTGTCGCAAGTCGCCCGCGATGAGCGCTTCCTCGTGCCCGATGCCGCCGGCAAGGGCAGCGCAACCTTCTCCGCCTACTCCGCCGACCGCACGCCGGCCGCGCAGGCGCAGAACTCGGTGGTGCTGCCGCAGGTGGACAAGGTTCGTGTCGAGCGTTCCGGCACCCAGCGCTGGCTAGTGGTGGCGGCGCCGGCCGACAAGCTGTGGGATTCGGTCAAGGATTTCTGGCAGGAAACCGGCTTCATCATCAACGTCGAGCGTCCCGATGCCGGCTTGATGGAAACCGACTGGGCCGAGAACCGGGCCAAAATTCCGGACGATATCATCCGCAATACCATCGGCAAGCTGCTGGATTCGCTCTACTCGACGGGCGAGCGCGACAAGTTCCGCACCCGCTTCGAGCCGGGCAGCGAGCCGGGTACCACCGATATTTTCGTCAGCCACCGTGGTATGGAAGAGGTCTATACCTCGTCAGCCAAGGATGACACCCGCTGGCAGCCGCGTCCGCCGGACCCCGAACTGGAAGCTGAGATGCTGCGGCGTCTGATGGTGCGGCTGGGTTCCGACGACAAGCGTGCCGAAGCCGCGCTGGCGACCACCAAGGTTGAGCCGCGTGCCAAGCTGGCGAAGTCGGACGATGGAGCCGGGACGGTGGAAGTCATGGAGCGCTTCGACCGCGCATGGCGTCGTGTCGGCTTGGCACTGGATCGGGTCGGCTTTACCGTTGAAGACCGCGATCGGTCACGCGGATTGTATTTCGTCCGATATGTCGATCCGGAGATCGACAACAAGTCGAAGAAGGACGACGGTATTCTCTCCAAGCTGGCTTTCTGGAAGAGTGCGCCGCCGGTCAGTTCCAAGGTTCAATACCGCATCTACGTTGCCGATGCCGGCCCGCAGAGCACGATTCAGGTGCTGACGCCAGAGGGCGGTGCCGACAAGTCGGAGACGGCGAAGAAGATTCTCGCGCTGTTGCAACAGCAGTTGCAGTAAGACAGCGCAGTATCTGTAAAAAGCCCGGTGGTGCAAGCTGTATCACCGGGCTTTTGCGTTAAGCCCGCCGAATTTCTCTTGATTGGCTGCTGGTGGTCATCCACGGTCAACCCGAAAAACTGCCGAAAATCGGGACGCCGGTCAAAGTCAATACTGTCAGTTCGGATATGGCAGGCAAAAACCGCAGGCAATAAAAAACGGGGCCGTAGCCCCGTTTTTCGGCAAGCGAAGAAGATTACTTCTTGGCTTCCATACCGGCCATGCCAGCCATACCAGCTTGTTCGGCCGGCTTGGCAGCTTCCATACCAGCCATACCAGCTTGTTCAGCCGGCTTGGCAGCTTCCATACCAGCCATGCCAGCCGGAGCGGCAGGAGCAGCGGCAGCCGGAGCGGCGGCAGGAGCCGGGGCCGGAGCGGCAGCAGCCGGCTCTTCCTTCTTGCCGCAAGCGGACAGGGACAGGGCAGCAACCAGGGAAGCGATCAGCAGTGACTTGTTCATGGGATTTCCTTATCGATAAGAACCATTAAGAGGCAAAAATTCAAGATCAGGAGCGACCTAATCAGAACGCCATTATAGCAATATTTTTTGCATCGTGGATTTCTGTGCTGCTTTGCAGCATGGTGATTGGATAGATGGCGTAGGGAAAAATGCAACATGGCCGATTGCCATGCGCCGGCTCAAAGCCCGAGGGTGACAGTGCTTACCGGCTCACCACCCTCGTTCCAGAAGGCATCGAAGCGTTGCCAATAGGGACGGATCGCCTCAGTGTCGTCGATCAGCAGCTTGCCGCGTGGCTGCTCGCGGTCGAAGCGGATCAGCCCGTGGCGGCCGTCGACCAGAATCATGCTGTCGCGCAGCTGGGACAGGTGCTCGGGTGTCTGTTGTGCCGCAGCACGGTGGCTCCAGGTGGCAAGCAAATTGAGCAGGAGTGGCGAGTGGCTGTTCAGGTGGGCAGAGTTCCGCAGGGCGATCCGCAGTGCATCTGCCCCGCCAGCAGTGAGGACGCGCTGCAGGTGCGCGAGTCGAGCACCGTCGAGTGAGAGTTGTTTGAGGTCTTCGTCGTAGATCATCACCTGCCGGGTAGCGAGTGCCAGCAGGCGATCCAGCGCCATTTGATAGTCAGCCCAGGTGGTGATCAGTTCGCGAGTCATGGCGCTTAGTGTAACCCGTTGTTAAAATTCGCGCTTTTTCGGAGTCGACCGTGCCGATCGGGATCATTGAGTCGCTGGACCATGAAGCGCGGGGCATCGCCCGGCAGGACGGCAAGACCATCTTTGTCGACGGCGCCTTGCCCGGGGAGAAGGTCGAGTACGCCAGTTTCCGTCGCAAACCCAAGTATGAGCTTGCCCATCTGGTCAAGGTTGAGCACGCGTCGACGGCACGGGTGACGCCACGCTGTCCGCACTATGGGGTTTGCGGTGGCTGTGCGATGCAGCACATGGATCCGTCGGCGCAGGTAGCGGCCAAGCAGCGGGTGCTTGAGGATAGTCTGTGGCATATCGGCCGCCAGCGTCCGCAGACCATGCTGCCGCCGATTCATGCCATCCCATGGGGCTATCGTCACCGGGCGCGGCTGGGGGTTCGCAAGATTCCCTCCAAGGGTGTACTGATCGGTTTTCATGAATGGCGCAGCTCCTACATCGCCGATCTGCGTAGTTGTGCCATTCTGCCGCCACACGTTTCGGCCCTGATCGAGCCCCTGCGGACTTTGGTTGATCGCCTGTCGATCGGCGATCGTCTGCCCCAGATCGAGTTGGCGGTGGGTGAGGAATGTACAGCTTTGGTGCTGAGAGTACTGGCCCCGTTATCCAAGGCGGACGAGGCGCTGTTGCGAACCTTTGCTGACACCCACGGAATTGTTTTCTATCTGCAACCCAAAGGGCCGGATTCCGCATACCGCTTTTATCCGCAGCCCGGGCCGAAGCTGGCCTATGACCTGCCGGAATTCGATGTCAGCCTCGAGTTCCGGCCGACCGACTTTACCCAGGTCAATCATGCGGTGAATCGCGTGCTGGTTCGCCGCGCCCTGCGGCTGCTGGACCCGCAACCGGGCGAGCGAATTGCCGACATGTTCTGCGGTCTGGGCAACTTTACCCTGCCGATTGCCCGTTCCGGTGCGCAGGTGGTCGGTATCGAGGGCAGTCCGGCACTGGTCGAGCGCGGTCGCCAGAGTGCCCGCAGTAATGGGCTGGCTGATCGCGTTGAATTCGGCGTCGCCAATCTTTTTGAGTGCACGCCCGAATCACTGGCCCGCCTTGGACGCTTCGACAAGATGCTCATTGACCCGCCGCGTGAAGGCGCGGTCGAGTTGGTGAAGGCGCTCGGGGAAGATGCACCGTCGCGACTGGTGTATGTATCTTGCAATCCGGCCACGCTGGCGCGCGATGCGGCGGTGCTGGTGACGTTGAAGGGATATCGTTTTGTCGCAGCGGGGGCGGTCAACATGTTCCCGCACACAGCTCATGTCGAGTCGATCGCAGTCTTCGAGCGAGCATGAAAAAGGGCGGCAATTGCCGCCCCGAGAACCTTGATTCAGGCCGTGATCAGTCGCGATCGCCGGTGAAGGCCATTATCAACTGCAACAGGCTGACAAAGACGTTGTAGATATCCAGATACACCGCCAAGGTCGCGCTGACGTAGTTGGTTTCGCCACCGTGGATGATCCGGCTGATGTCGTAGAGGATGTAGGCGGAGAACAAACCGACCATGGCGACTGCGATGGTCAGCGAAAGCACCGGCATCGGGAAGAAGATATTGGCCACGATGGCCAGCAGGATCAGGATCAGACCCGCCATCAGGAACTTGCCCATGCCGCTGAAGTCACGCTTGCTGACGCTGGCGATGGTCGCCATGGTGAAGAACACAGCACCGGTACCGCCCGCCGCCATGGCAATCATCGAGCCGCCATTGGAGAAACCGAGCGCAACCTGAAGGATGCGGGAAAGCATCAGGCCCATGAAGAAGGTGAAGCCCAGCAGCAGGGCAACGCCCAGACCACTGTTCTTGTTGCGCTCGATGCCCCACATGAAGCCAAAGGCGACGCCCATGAAAACCAGAAAGGCAATGAAGGGGCTGCCCGCGAAGAAGCTGAACTTCATCTGGATGCCGATCAGGGCGCCGATCACTGTCGGCACCATGGAAAGGCCGAGCAGCATGTAGGTATTCCGCAGCACACGGTTCTGCTGCAATACGAGCTCGGGACTGCCGCTGCGGGTCATCTCGAAGTTGGTGTTCATGCGGGAAACTCCTTTCTGCTGTCTTGACGGTCAGTAAGACTAATGGAGACTACAGAAAGTTTCAACTTCTGGCGGCACGGCAACACCTTGCTTGCTTATGTTATGATGCGCGCCTTCCTGAGGTATCAGTGGGCCACCCGTGTGATACCTCGATAGCCGCTAGGGGCTATGCGCAGGGGGTTTGGCAGAGTGGTCGATTGCACCGGTCTTGAAAACCGGCATGCCGAAAGGCATCCAGGGTTCGAATCCCTGAGCCCCCGCCACTGACTCGACGAGTCAGTCTTTCAATGCCGCGACAAATTCCGGGCGAGCCAGCAGTGCAGTCAGTTGCGTCGATAATACGTTGGCCACTGCATCATCGCCCCAATCCCGTACGATACGATTCATCTCCAGTACGGCCTTGGCCAATTCCTGAGCGCGCTGGTTCCTGACCGAGATGCGAAGTCGATAATCGACCTCCGTATCCTTTTGCGACTCGGCCCACAGCTTGTCGATCGTGATCAGCAGCGAACGCTTGCTGCCACCGCGGCGGATTCGATCCAGAATTTCGTGTTCACCGTAGCTGGCCTTCGTCGGAATGACCGCGACGCCCAGCCATTTGTGCTTCATGAAGGATTTGCGCAAGCCTTCAGCAAGCGACTCGGCGAGTGCCTGTTCCGAGTTGGTGAGGGTCGGTTTTCTGGCCGGGGAGAAAATGCTGCCGGCGTAGCTGCCGATCGTCGCTTCTGTCGCCTCGCCTCGCAAAACCTGGGGGCGCTGGTCATGGACGACGATGGCGAGAATGTATTTTCCTTGCAGATCAGAGTCGATCGCGAGCTCGTCTACGCCGGCGTGCACGCCAAAGCCCAGGATCAGCAGGAGTAGCGGGATCAGACGCGACATGCGCACCTCTTGATTGACGATGTATCAGCTTATCTTAAATTTTGTATATCTGCTGAAGCTGTTTTCCAGATGCGAAAAAGGCCGATCCCTTTTGAGGATCGGCCTTTTGAATGCTGCCGGATGGGGCAGCAATCGTAAGCGCTTGCTTAGTGGAACTGTTCTTCTTCGGTCGAGCCGGTGAGGGCCTTGACGGAGGAGGAGCCGCCCTGGATGACGGTGGTGACTTCGTCGAAATAACCGGTACCGACTTCCTGCTGGTGCGAAACGAAGGTGTAACCGTTTTCGCGGGCAGCGAATTCCGGCTCCTGAACCATATTGACGTAGTGCTTCATGCCTTCGCCGCGAGCGTAAGCGTGGGCGAACTGGAAGGTGTTGTACCAGTTGACGTGGATACCAGCCAGGGTGATGAACTGGTACTTGTAGCCCAGTGCCGACAGTTCTTCTTGGAAGGAAGCGATCTGCGAGTCGTTGAGGTTCTTCTTCCAGTTGAAGGACGGCGAGCAGTTGTAGGACAGCAGCTTGCCCGGGCAGGCTGCCTGGATGGCCTGAGCGAATTCACGGGCGAAGCCGATATCCGGCACGCCGGTTTCGCACCAGACGAGGTCGGCGTACGGAGCGTAAGCAACGCCGCGGGAGATGGATTGCTCCAGACCATTCTTGACGCGGTAGAAGCCTTCCTGGGTACGCTCACCGGTCAGGAACGGCTTGTCGTTGTCGTCGTAGTCGGAGGTGATCAGGTTAGCGGCTTCGGCATCGGTACGGGCCAGGATCAGGGTCGGAACGCCCATGACGTCAGCGGCGAAACGAGCGGAGATCAGCTTTTCGATGGCTTCGCGGGTCGGGACGAGCACCTTGCCACCCATGTGGCCGCACTTCTTGGCAGCAGCCAGCTGGTCTTCGAAGTGAACACCGGCTGCGCCAGCAGCAATCATGTTCTTCATCAGTTCGAAAGCGTTCAGAACGCCACCGAAACCGGCTTCAGCGTCAGCAACGATCGGCAGGAAGTAGTCGATAAAGCCTTCGTCGCCCGGGTTGATGCCACGCGACCACTGGATTTCGTCAGCGCGCTTGAAGGTGTTGTTGATGCGGCGAACCATGGTCGGCACGGAGTCGTAGGCGTACAGCGACTGATCCGGGTACATGGTTTCAGAGGTGTTGCCGTCGGCAGCAACTTGCCAGCCGGACAGATAAACAGCTTCCAGACCAGCCTTGGCCTGTTGCATGGCTTGACCAGCGGTGATCGCGCCGAAGGCATTGACGTAGCCCTTCTTGGCGCCGCCGTTGACCTTGTCCCAGAGGATCTTGGCGCCGCGCTGGGCCAGGGTGTATTCCGGCTGCAGGGAGCCGCGCAGACGGACAACGTCAGCAGCGGAGTAACCGCGCTTGACGAGCTTCCAGCGGGGGTTTTCAGCCCAGTCTTTTTCGAGGGCGGCGATTTGCTGTTCGCGAGTGCTCATGTGAATTCCTCAGGAGAAAATGGTTTGGGGTTTGACGACGCTGGGCCTTCTGGCTGTCACATCGATGGGAGAAGTATAGTGCGTTTTTTGCAGGGCAGCAACAGTCTTATATAAGACATAAGACAATATTTTTATCAATTAAAACAGTATGTAGCATGAAATTTTTCATGATGTGGAATGATGCTGCGGTTTTTGAAATGTTTTTCTCTTGCGTCAGCACAATGCTCGGTTACTGACCAGCACGCCATCTTCATCGGCGTAGAGGAATTCGCCCTGATTGAAGGTGACGCCGCCAAAGGTCAGTGCCAGCCCCCGGTCGCCAATGCCCTTTTTGACGGTCTTCTGCGGGTGGGTGTTGAGCGCGCGCACGCCGATGTCGATGCCGTTGATATCGCCTGAATCGCGGATGCAGCCATAGACGACGACACCCTCCCAGCCATTCTTGTGCGCGAGGATGGCCAGCTGGTCGCCCACCAGGGCGCAACGTAACGAACCGCCGCCGTCGATAACGAGTACCTTGCCTTGGCCGTTTTCGTTGAAGATCTCGCGGACCAGTGTGTTGTCTTCAAAAATCTTGAGCGTAACGATCTCGCCACAGAAGGCGGTCCGGCCGCCATAACGCTGGAACATTGGCGCGACGACGCGGACGGTTTTGCCGAGTTCGGCTTCGAACTGGTCGCAGAGGTCGGGGGTTTTGAAGCTCATTGTCATCTCCGGAATAAAAAAGCCGTGCAATCTTGCACGGCTTTTGGGGGGAAAGGCAACGGTCAGACAACCGCTTCGCTATTCTCCTCGGCAAAATTGAGTCGGATTTTTCCGTCTTTTTCCAGGTCGACCGTAACGTGGCCGCCGTTGGCCAGTTTGCCGAACAGCAGTTCGTCGGCCAGCGCGGCGCGGATGGTGTCCTGAATCAGGCGCGCCATCGGCCGTGCACCCATCAGCGGGTCGAAGCCCTTCTCGGCCAGCATTTCCTTCACGGCATCCGTGAAGTGAGCCTCGACTTTCTTCTCGTGCAACTGCTCTTCAAGCTGCATCAGGAACTTGTCGACGACGCGCAGGATGATTTCGTGATCAAGCGGTGCAAACGAGATCGTGGCATCGAGACGGTTGCGGAATTCCGGCGTGAACAGGCGCTTGATTTCAGCCATCTCGTCACCGGTCTGCTTGGAGGTGGTGAAGCCCATGCTGGTTTTCTGCAGGTCAGCCGCGCCCGCGTTGGTGGTCATGATGATCACCACGTTGCGGAAATCCGCCTTGCGGCCGTTGTTGTCCGTCAGCGTGCCGTGGTCCATCACCTGCAACAGGATATTGAAGATATCCGGATGCGCCTTCTCGATTTCGTCGAGGAGCAGGACACAGTAGGGTTTCTTGGTGATGGCTTCGGTCAACAGGCCGCCCTGGTCGAATCCGACGTAGCCCGGTGGCGCACCGATCAGGCGCGAAACGGCGTGCCGTTCCATGTATTCCGACATGTCGAAACGTTGCAGTTCGACGCCAAGACAGTAGGCGAGTTGCTTGGCAACTTCGGTCTTGCCGACGCCGGTCGGGCCGGAGAACAGGAAGGAACCGATCGGCTTACCCGGATTGCCCAGGCCGGAGCGGGCCATCTTGATGGCCTTGGCCAGTGCGTCGATCGCCTTGTCCTGACCGAATACGGTGGCTTTAAGGTCGCGGTCGAGATTCTTGAGCGCACCTCGGTCATCCATCGACACATGCTGCGAAGGGATGCGGGCGATTTTGGCGACGATTTCCTCGATGTCGGTCTTGCCGATGGTCTTCTTCTGTTTTGACTTCGGCAGGATGCGCTGGGCGGCACCGGCTTCGTCGATCACATCGATGGCCTTGTCCGGCAGATGGCGGTCCGTGATGTAACGGGCCGACAACTCAACGGCGGAGGAAATTGCCGTTGCCGAGTACTTGATGCCGTGGTGCGCTTCGAAGCGTGCCTTCAGACCCTTGAGGATCTCGACGGTTTCAGCCACCGAGGGTTCATTGACATCGATTTTCTGGAAGCGCCGCGACAGCGCGCTGTCCTTTTCGAAGATGCCGCGGAACTCGGTGTAGGTGGTCGCGCCGATGCACTTCATCTGGCCGGAGGAAAGTGCCGGCTTGAGCAGATTCGACGCATCCAGCGTACCGCCAGAGGCAGAGCCGGCGCCGATCAGCGTGTGGATTTCGTCAATGAACAGGATGGCATGCGGGTTGTCCTGCAGTGCCTTGAGAACACCCTTCAGGCGCTGTTCGAAATCGCCACGATACTTGGTGCCGGCGAGCAGGGCGCCCATATCGAGCGCATAGACATTCGCCTTGGCGAGGATTTCCGGCACGTCGCCCTCGACCACCTTGCGTGCCAGGCCCTCGGCGATGGCGGTCTTGCCGACACCGGCTTCGCCAACCAGCAACGGGTTGTTCTTGCGCCGACGGCAGAGCGTCTGGATGACGCGCTCGAGTTCCTTGTCACGCCCGATCAGCGGGTCGATCTTGCCTTGCAGCGCCAGCGCGTTGAGGTTGATGGTGTATTGCTCGAGCGGACCGGCTTCGGCCTTTTCGCCTTCGGTTTCCGTCTCGGTTTCCGATTGCGGTTTGGGCTGCGGTACCTTGCTGATGCCGTGCGAAATGTAATTCACGACATCCAGTCGGGTCACGCCCTGCTTCTGCAGGAAATACACGGCGTGCGAGTCCTTCTCGCCATAGATGGCGACCAGCACGTTGGCGCCATTGACTTCCTTTTTTCCGGAAGACTGGACATGCAGAATCGCGCGCTGGATGACGCGCTGGAAGCCGAGCGTCGGCTGAGTGTCGATATCGTCTTCACCGGAGACGGTCGGCGTGTGCTCGTTGATGAAATTTGTCAGATCCTTGCGCAAGGTGTCGGGTTTCGCACCACAGGCACGCAGCGCATCCGCGGCCGACGGATTGTCGATCAGCGCAAGCAGGAGGTGTTCGACGGTGATGAACTCGTGGCGTTTTTGACGCGCCTCGACAAACGCCATGTGCAGGCTGACTTCGAGTTCCTGGGCAATCATCAGTTTTCCTCCATGATGCAAGCAAGCGGGTGTTGGTGCTGGCGCGCGTAGGCAAGCACTTGTTCTACTTTGGTCGCCGCGATGTCGCGGGGGAAGATCCCGCAGGCGCCACGACCTTCGTTATGAACTTTGAGCATGATTCGCGTCGCTTGTTCAGTGTCGAGAGAAAAAAAACGCTGCAGGACGTCGATGACAAAATCCATCGGAGTGTAATCGTCGTTCAGCAACACCACCTTGTACATCCTGGGCGGTTGAAGCTTGCTGCGTTCCGCAGCCAGCTTGCCGCCTTCCTGAATCTTCGTAGCCATGTTTTCGATTCTATACAGTCCGACTCATTCTGCAACACTCAACGTGGTGACGACGACCCGGAATTTCCAGTGATCAGGCAAGTAACTTCCAGCAAAAAGCGCGCCCGACGGTTGCTGTGCTGCAGCATCGAAACTTGTTGACGACATATTTCAACAAGCGTAGAAAGCGAATTGTGTTTGGATTCAAGTTGCATCAAGGTTGCCGAGAGCACCGGGTCGCTGAGCTCAAACAGGGAGTCGGGGAGACCCGTAATTTGTTCGTTTTTTGTAGGAAAGTAGCATACATGGCACTCGGTACCGTCAAATGGTTCAATGACGCAAAAGGTTTTGGCTTCATTACTCCGGACGATGGCAGCGAAGATCTCTTCGCCCATTTCTCTGCGATCAACATGAATGGGTTCAAATCCCTGAAGGAAGGTGAAAAAGTCTCCTTCGAAGTTGTGCAAGGCCCCAAGGGCAAGCAAGCTTCCAACATCCAGCGCGCGTAAGCCGCGGAGCGTTAATTAAAAAGCCCGTCTGGATCAGACGGGCTTTTTTGTGGCCGGCTTCTGCGGTGAACGCTAAAAATCAGGCAATTGTGATTTCATCCTGACGTTTTGCACCGTTGTTGTCGGTCCAGTTTACCGAAATTTTGTCGCCAGCCTTGATGCCTCGGGCCTTGAAGGCGAATAGCGGGTTTTTCGAAACCGAGGTATTCAGTTGCCCGTCGATCAGCAGTTTGCCGTTGTGCAACACGCTGAAAGTCTGGATGAAATGCATCGGCAGGGTCTGGCCTTTTTCATCCTTGCGCTGTCCGGTTTCCATTGGATGCTGCATAAGGATGCGCAGGTCGGTGATTTCGCCCTGAATTTGTGCGCGGATCTTGATCTGGTCGCTCATCGTCAGCCTCCGCAGCCACCGGTTGTGACCTTGATTTCACGATAGGCCACATGGAATTTGCCATCGCCAGCCTTGGCAACGGCGCGAATGCGCATCGTCTCGGCCAGCTTGAGTTGCACCCGCGCATAGGGCAGGGCGCCGCCGTTGAACTCCAATGAAGCGCACAGCGGCATCGGATTTTTGTCGGCAAAAACGGCAATGCTGCGGGTGTTGGGAATGTTGCTGCTGATGTCGACCTCGACCTTGGCACCGTTTTCGGCGATTTCAGGCGCGTTGATCACGATATCGCGGGACTCGGTGGCGTTGGTCACACCGTAGGCCTTGAGCGCATCGGCGGCTTGCCGGGCGGTGAAGGCATTGCGGTTCCATTCGGCAGCGATAACCTTGCCCGGCAGGAGCAGGCCAGTGCCCAGCCAGGGGGCGATCAGCGCGGCGCTGCCGCCCTTGAGCAGTTTTCTACGTAGTTCAATCATGGGGTCTTCCGGTCAGTCGGCCAGCCAGTGGCCGGATTTGCCGCCCTTTTTCTCGAGCAGGCGGACGTTTTCAATGCGCATGCCGCGATCGACGGCTTTGCACATGTCGTAAATGGTGAGCAGACAGAATCTAAGGTGTTGATTTATTTGGTGTTTCAAAATTCAGTTTTCTCGGTTTTGACGCCTTTTAGCCCGTTGAGTGGGATAAAAATGGGATAAGAATTTACCTTCTCCCGCAGCCATTTTACGACCTTCCAAGGGATCTGAGCGGAACTCAGTAGTCGATTCAAGACGATCCGTGAGCCGTTGTTGGAGAGGGGGGGAGCATCTCGACGAGTAAGGGTTGAAATTTTTCCCCCTACCACTATATCGCTTCCTGTCGGCTTAAGCCGACCGGCACTCCCAGCCAACGAATGCCTCTTGTTACGGGCGTGGGGTGCCTGATTTCCCTTTAATTCGTTATCGCTTAGGAGATCAATGATGTTTATTCGTCCCCTCTACGACCGGATTATCGTCAAGCGCGTTGAGCAGCAGCGCACGACTGCTGCCGGTATTGTGATTCCGGATACCGCTGCGGAAAAGCCCGAACAAGGCGAAGTGGTCGCAGTCGGCAGCGGTCGCTTGCTGCAGGATGGCAGCGTGCGGCCTTTGCAGGTCAAGACTGGCGAACGGGTGCTGTTCGGCAAGTATGCCGGCCAGACCGTCAAGCTCGACGGTGAGGAATTCCTCGTCATGCGCGAGGAGGATATCCTCGGTGTCATCGATACTGCTTCGGCCGATTCCGTAAAGAAGGCCGCCTAATTCCGTTCGCTAACAAAGGAGCAAAGATATGGCTGCAAAAGACGTTCAATTTCATGACAACGCTCGCGCCCGCATCGTCCATGGCGTGAATGTGCTGGCCGATGCCGTCAAGGTTACGCTCGGCCCCAAAGGACGCAATGTCGTTTTGGAGCGCGGATATGGCGCACCGCTGATCACCAAGGATGGTGTTTCGGTAGCCAAGGAAGTGGAGCTGAAGGACAAGCTGGAGAACATGGGTGCCCAGATGGTGAAGCAGGTCGCCTCCAAGACTGCCGATGTCGCTGGCGACGGCACGACAACGGCAACTGTCCTGGCCCAGTCGATTGTGCGCGAAGGGATGCGTTACGTTGCCGCCGGGATGAACCCGATGGATCTCAAGCGCGGTATCGACAAGGCAGTTTCGACGGTGGTTGATGAGCTGAAAAAGCTCTCCAAACCCTGCGCCACGAGCAAGGAAATCGCCCAGGTGGCAACCATCTCGGCCAATAGCGATGCCGCCATCGGCGACATCATTGCCGAAGCGATGGAGAAGGCCGGCAAGGAGGGCGTGATTACCATCGAAGAGGGTAAATCGCTGGAGAACGAACTGGATGTCGTGGAAGGCATGCAGTTTGATCGCGGCTACATCAGCCCCTACTTCATCAACCAGCCGGATAAACAGATGGCCGTGCTGGAAGATCCGATGATCCTGCTTCACGACAAGAAGATTTCCAGCATTCGCGATCTGTTGCCCGTGCTTGAGGAGGTTGCCAAGGCAGGCAAGCCGCTCCTGATCGTTGCCGAGGACGTGGATGGCGAGGCACTGGCAACTCTGGTGGTCAACAGCATGCGCGGCGTTCTGAAGGTCGCTGCGGTGAAGGCGCCTGGCTTTGGTGATCGGCGCAAGGCAATGCTCGAAGATATTGCCATCCTGACTGGCGGCACGGTGATTTCCGAGGAGGTCGGTCTGTCGCTGGAAAAGGCGACGGTCAAGGATCTTGGTCGGGCCAAGCGGGTGGAGATCCGCAAGGAAACAACCACCATCATCGACGGGGCTGGCGAGCAGCAGGTCATTACGGATCGGGTTGCCGCCATTCAGCGCCAGATCGAGGAAACGACCTCCGATTATGACCGCGAGAAGCTCCAGGAGCGTGTCGCCAAGCTCGCTGGCGGTGTTGCCGTTATCAAGATTGGCGCGGCAACTGAAGTTGAGATGAAAGAGAAGAAGGACCGCGTGGATGATGCGCTGCATGCCACCCGTGCCGCCGTCGAGGAGGGCATTGTTCCCGGTGGTGGCGTGGCCCTGCTCCGTGCCCGTGCCTCGGTCAAGAGTCTCAAGGGCGAAAATCACGACCAGGATGCGGGCATCAAGATCGTGCTTCGCGCACTGGAAGAACCCCTGCGTGCCATTGCAGCCAATGCCGGTGACGAGCCGTCCGTGGTCATTGCCAAGGTGGAAGAGGGTAAAGGCAATTATGGCTACAACGCCGCCAACGGCGAATACGGCGATTTGGTCGAAATCGGGGTCATCGATCCGACCAAGGTCACTCGCACGGCGTTGCAGAACGCAGCTTCCGTTGCTGGCCTCATCCTTACCACTGATGCGACGGTGACAGAGGCACCCAAGGAGCAAAAGCCTGCCGTGCCAGCCATGCCTGACATGGACTACTGAAACGAAGGTTTTTGCCAAATCTAGCGTGACAAGAGGGGAGGGGGAGCGTCCTCCCTCCCTTCCTTTTGTGAAGGAATGCGTGATGAACACTCAAACTCTGTCGGGTGTGGCTTTCGCTTCTGCCCAACACCTTGCCTGCGGAACGGATGTGGCCATATTGGTCGGCGCCAGTTGTGGCGGCGAGGATGAATACAAAATGATCGCCGAGGAGCTTGGGTATGGCCCTTTGGCAATGCCTTATCCATGCGACACGCAAACGATAAAGCGGCAGCTTGAGGCGGTCTTGTAGTAAATCGCGGCTAGGGAGTCGATGCGTTCATCTTCCACAGCTCTGCTGGGTTTGAGCATTGCTCCTTGCCGCGACTACCCCTTACTTCATCCGTGATTCTCGCATTGCCGCATGTGCGCAAAATCACCTCCGGGATTCTCTCCTCAGCCCTGACACCAGGCAGAAACTGATAGCGCCTGATGAGAGCCGCTTTGCTTACGGAAAGATGCCATCGTTGCTCCTGAGTGGGCTAAACGAGGGCTAAAATGCCTCGATCGAGCAATTGATGGGATGTTTCGGGCCCAGCCTCGTTAGACGCACGATGCCCGATAAATTCCTTTTGAATTTAAAAAACAATAATAACTCAGCGACTTATTCGTCCGCCAGCCAGTGGCCGGATTTGCCGCCTTTTTTCTCTAGGAGGCGGACGTTTTCAATGCGCATGCCGCGATCGACGGCTTTGCACATGTCGTAAATGGTCAGGAGGCCGACCGAGGTCGCCGTCAGCGCTTCCATCTCGACGCCGGTGCGGCCAAAGCACTCGGCGGTCACGGTGCAATGAACAGCGTTTGCCGCCTCGTCGATGGTGAAGTCGGCCGTGACCCGCGTCAGTGCAATCGGGTGACAAAGCGGAATGAGGTCGCCGGTCCGTTTCGAGGACTGAATGGCGGCAATGCGGGCGATGCCGAGGACATCGCCTTTCTTGGCGTGTCCCTGCGCAATCAGCGCCAGCGTTGCGGGTTGCATGAAAATGCTGCCACCGGCGGTCGCGCTGCGGGCAGTTTCGGCTTTGGCGCCGACATCGACCATGTGCGCTTGTCCGGCGGCATCAAAATGAGTGAGGTTTTCGGTGGTCACAGCTTTTTACAGAGTGTTACCCGTTGGGGCAGTTCAGGATTTTTGGGCTGCGATATCATAGCACCATGCCCCGAACGTCACGCCTACTCGCCCTGCTGCTGGCCTTTGCCTTGGCAGCTCAGCCTTTGCGGGCCAACGAATTGCCGGAGCTCGGCGATGCGGCCAGCAACGATCTGCCGCTCAATGTCGAGAAGAAAATCGGCCAGCGAATCATGCACGAGATTCGCTGGCGTGAGCCCTCCTATCTTGATGATCCGGATATCGAGGCTTATCTGAATCAGTTGGGCGGTCGTCTGGCCGCCGCCAGTAGCGATCCTGGCTTCGGCTATGTGTTTTTCCCGATCAACGATCCCAGTATCAACGCGTTTGCGATGCCCGGCGGCTATATCGGCGTCCATACCGGGCTAATCATTTCGGCGCAGACAGAGTCTGAACTGGCGGGTGTGCTGGCGCATGAAATTTCGCACGTCTCGCAACGCCATATCGCCCGCCAGGTATTTCAGTCGAAGCAAATCAGCATGGCGTCGATGGCGGCGATGCTCGTCGCCTTGCTGGCTGCACGATCGAACAGCCAGGTTGCAGGTGCGGCGATGGCCGGCTCGCAGGCGGGCGCGATCTCCGCACAACTGGCGTTTTCGCGGGATTTCGAGCGAGAGTCGGATCGTCTGGGTTTCGAAATTCTGCGTAAGTCAGGCATGGACACGCGGGGCATGGCGGATTTTTTCGAGCGCCTGCAAAAATCGGTTCGGCTCTACGAGAACAATGCCACCGCCTATCTGCGCACCCATCCGCTGACCGGCGAACGCCTGACCGACATGCAGAATCGCCAGCAATCGCAGCCTTATCGGCAGGTGATGGACAGTGTCGATTTCCAGCTGGTCCGGGCCCGATTGCGGGCAATGCAGGGTACGCCGGCAGAGGCGATCCGGATGTTCCGCAGTGAGCTGGAGGAACGCAAGTACGCTTCCGAGGCTGCCGTCCGTTTCGGATTGGCGTCGGCACATTTTCGCGCCCGTGACTGGGCAGCGGCCGAGGCCGAGATGGCCGCGATTCGTGAGCTGAAGGTCACCGCGCCGATGCTTGAGCGGATGCGCGCGGAACTAGCGCTTGCCAGGGGCGATGCGCCGGGTGCTCTGGCGCTGTATCGCGAGGGCTTGGTGCGCTATCCGCAAAATCAGGGAATGATCTACGGCAACGGCATGGCGCTGATTGCGGCCCGGCGCTTTGCCGACGCTTTGCGCTTTGCTGAACTGCAGTTGCTGAATACGCCGGAAGACGTCCGTCTGCACAAAATGCGGGCCGAGAGTTTTGCCGGGCTGGGGCAACGGGCGATGCAGCATCGTGCCCTGGCCGAGGTATTCGTGTTGCAGGGGCAGACCGCGGGTGCGGTCGAGCAGCTGACGATTGCCCAGAAGGCGGGTGACGCGAATTTCTATGAAAGCTCTGAAATTGACGCAAGGCTGCGGGAAATGAAGAAGCGCCAGTTCGAGGAACTCAAGGAAAAGCGCTTTTGAGAGTAAAATTCTCGGCTCTGAAATTCAGGCTGAACCAACATGCAATTCGATCGCGATCTCGACGTTAAAGGGCTGAATTGTCCACTTCCCATCCTCCGCACCAAGAAGACGCTGGCCGAGATGGATTCCGGACAGGTGTTGCGCGTGCTGGCAACCGACCCGGGTTCGCTGAAGGATTTTCCAGCCTTCGCCAAGCAGACTGGTAACGAACTGGTCGAGCAGAAGGAAGAAAATCGTGTCTTCGAGTTTTACCTGAAGCGCAAATAAGCACCGGTTTCGTCGCTTTTTTTGAGGACAGGCGGGCGCCGGCAGGCGAACCCGCCGCTTGGCTGTTTACCGGCTATCGAGGCCGGATTGAAGTACGCTGCCCCGAGAGTCTTTTCGCCTGGCTGGCAGCGTCTGATGACGGCTGGCAGGTCGTGTCGCTGGATTACGAACTCGGTTATCTCTTCGAGCCGAAATCGGCACCGGCGGACTGGAGCCCGGAATTTTCGCGGCCAATGGCGACGATCTGGCGGTTTTCCGGGCGCGAAGCGATGTCGGCAGATGCCGCCGATGCCTGGCTGGCGTCGCAAGCCCCGGGCGCTGCCGGCGTTGGCGGTGTGGCACCCGCCATCGAGGCATCCGCTTACCTGTCTGCGGTCGACCGGATAAAAGCACTGATTTCGGCAGGCGACTGCTATCAGGTCAATCTCACCTTTCCGCTAAGGTTTGACTGGTTTGGCACCCCGCTGGCGCTTTATCGCCGATTGCGGGATTGCCAGCCGGTGCGCCACGGCGGCTTTGTTGGCGACGCCCTGCAGGGAATCGTCTCACTATCACCGGAACTGTTCATCGCCCGTCAGGGCGACATGTTGCGCACCCGGCCGATGAAAGGCACCATCGCCCGCGACCTCGATCCGGAACAGCTCCGTCAGTCGGCCAAGGATCGCGCCGAAAACCTGATGATCGTCGATCTGCTGCGCAATGACCTGGGGCGGGTCGCCCGATCCGGTAGCATCAAGGTTGATCAGCTTTTCGAAGTCGAGGCGTATCCGACCGTCTGGCAGATGGTGTCGGAAATTTCTGGCGATGTTGCGGGCCGCAGCTTCGGTGAAATTCTGGCGGCCATGTTTCCTTGCGGGTCGATTACCGGGGCGCCCAAGGTACGGGCAATGCAGATCATCGGCGAACTCGAGACATCACCGCGTCGGCAATACACCGGAGCGCTGGGCTGGTTGGCGCCATCGGGCGATTTCAGCCTCAATGTCGCGATCCGAACCCTTGAGTTGGCTGCCGACAATCGTGGCCGAATGGGCGTTGGCAGCGGCATCGTCGCCGATTCGCAGCCGGCGTCGGAATGGGCCGAGTGTCTGCTGAAAGCCCGCTTTCTGGCGGCCAGCGATCCCGGTTTGCAGTTGATCGAGACCTTACGTCTTGAAGACGCGTGTTATCCACGGCTTGCATGGCACCTGCAACGCTTGCAGCGGTCTGCTGCATGGTTCGGCTTTGCGTTCGAGCGCGCTCAGTTTGAAGCTGCGCTGGATCGCCAGCCGCGACAGGGGATTTGGCGGGTCAGGATGACTTTGGACAAGGCCGGGCAGATTGATGTGCAGTCCTTTCCGCTCGCTGCCGAGCCTGCCGGGCCACGCTACGCGCTGCTGGCGGATGAACCGATTGACGCCAGTGATCCGCTGCGAGCACAGAAAACGACGGTGCGTCCGGCTTACGATCGGGCGCTGGCCGGTATCTCGGCCACGCCAGAGATTTTCGACGTTGTTTTTCTCAACGCCGCGGGGGAACTCGCCGAAGGCGCGCGCAGCACGATTTTTGTCGAGCGCGATGGCTACCTGCTGACGCCGCCGCTGCGCTGTGGCGCCTTGCCCGGGGTCTTGCGGGCGGAGCTGATTGACGCAGGGCGGGCTGTCGAACAGGTGCTGATGCCCGCCGATCTGGCACAGGGCTTCTGGTTGGGAAATGCCTTGCGCGGCCTGATTTGGGTGACGCTGCGCGAAGGGTTACCGGCAGCGAGTTGATGCACGATGCCCGCAGCGGGCATTCCTGATTTTCGATGCTTTTTCGGGTTGACCGCAGATCGTCCGGTCGCCAAAGCGGCCGGACGGGTAGGCTTACTTCGCCAGTTTCCGGGCGTAAAGCAGCAGCAGGGTGACGAAAGCGCCGCCCATGGCGTACAGGAAGACCTTGCCGCCAATTTCCTGGTATTCGATCAGAACCGGGGTGTCGTTATCGAGGCGATAACGCACGGTCGTCTGAAAGTTCCAGGCCGATGCCTTGACCTCCAGCTTGCCTGGCAACTGTTTCCACTGCACGGCAATTTTTTCATGGAAGGTCTCGCCTACCGGTTCGGTCGGCAGTAGTGACTTGATCCGGCCGGCGGCGCGGGCCTCCTGCAGCTTGCCCTGCGGCACGGCGCACATGCTGTCGTCGGCACAAACCGCGACGATGGGGAAGTCGGGCAGCCATTCGCCGCCCTTGTTCCACGGCCAGAGCATGAACAGGCCCAGGCCCCAGAGCCAGACCAGCACGCAGAAGACCATGAAGGCCGAAAAGATGGCGGCAAAACGGTTACTGAGTTGCGGTCCGTTGCTCATCGTTGTCTCCCTGGTCTTAACCCAGCTTTGCCAACTGCGGCTTCAGCTTGTCGAGGGTGGCAGAAAACTCGGCGACGCGCGCTTTCTCCTGCTCGACGACTGCCGCCGGCGCACGGGCAACGAAGCCTTCGTTCGACAGCTTGCCCTGGGCGATGGCAATCTGTTTCTCCAGCTTCTCGATCTCTTTCTTCAGGCGCTCTTTTTCGGCGGCGACATCGATTTCGACCTTCAGCATCAGGCGGGTTTCGCCAACCACGGCGACCGGCGCCATGGTATCGGCCGGCATGTCATCGACGATCTGGACTTCCGAGAGCTTGCCGAGTGCCTGCAGGATGGGCGCGAATTCGGCGATTTCGGCGCCGCCGCCAGCGACCAGTAGCGGCATGCGCTGGGCAGGCGAGAGATTCATCTCGCCGCGCAGGTTGCGGCAGGCGTAGGCCAAGGCCTTGAGTCGCTCGACCTTGGCCTCCGATGCCTCATCGACGCGCGACAGGTCGGCGGCCGGGTAGGCGGCGAGCATGATCGAGGCGTGCGTTTTGCGTCCGGCGATGGGCGCCACGGTCTGCCACAGTTCCTCGGTAATGAAGGGAATCAGCGGATGCGCCAGACGCAGCACGGCTTCCAGCGTCCGCACCAGCGTCCGGCGGGCGCCACGTTGCTGGGCCTCATCGCCGGTCTGAATTTCGACCTTGGCGATTTCCAGATACCAGTCGCAGAACTCGTCCCAGATGAACTTGTAAACGGCCTGGGCGACCAGATCGAAGCGGTAGTCGGCGAAATGCTGCTCGACTTCCTTTTCGACTTTTTGCAGCAGGCTGACGATCCAGCGGTCGGCAAAGCTGAATTTCAGTCGCGGCTCGCCGGCCGCCGGCACATTGCAGGCACCCGTGTTCGGCATCTGCTGGTGGTCGAGGGCCAGGTCGTGGCCTTCGACGTTCATCAGCACGAAGCGCGTGGCGTTCCACAGCTTGTTGCAGAAATTGCGGTAGCCGTCGCAGCGGTTCAGGTCGAACTTGATGTCGCGACCGGGGCTGGCGAGGCTGGCGAAGGTGAAGCGCAGCGCATCGGTGCCAAACGACTGAATCCCTTCCGGGAATTCCTTCTTGGTCTTCTTGGCGATGCTCTCTGCCTGCTTCGGATTCATCAGGCCGGTGGTGCGCTTTTCGATCAGCGCATCAAGGCCGATGCCGTCGATCAGGTCGATCGGGTCAAGCACATTGCCCTTGGACTTCGACATCTTCTGGCCTTCGCCGTCGCGGATAAGGCCGTGCACATAAACGTGCTTGAAGGGGATCTTGCCGGTGATGTGCTTGGTCATCATGACCATGCGGGCGACCCAGAAGAAGATGATGTCGAAGCCGGTGACGAGCACGGTCGACGGCAAATATTGCTGCAAAACCGGATTGGCGGCGTCGGTGGCCTCGTCGCCGGTCCAGTCCAGCGTCGAGAACGGCCACAGGGCGGACGAGTACCAGGTGTCGAGGACATCCTCGTCGCGGTTGAGCTGGCCGGCATAACCCGCCTGATCGGCCAGGTGACGGGCTTCTTCCTCATTCTGGGCGACAAACACTTCACCATTGACGCCGTACCAGGCCGGAATCTGGTGGCCCCACCACAGCTGGCGGGAAATACACCAGTCCTGAATATTGTTCAGCCACTGGTTGTAGGTGTTGACCCAGTTTTCGGGATAGAACTTGATCTCGCCGGAGTGGACGACTTCCAGAGCCTTCTCGGTGATCGACTTGCCATCGGCGCCCGGCTTGGACATGGCGACGAACCACTGGTCGGTGAGCATCGGCTCGATGACGACGCCGGTCCGGTCGCCGCGCGGTACCTTGAGCTTGTGCTTGTCGATCTGGACGAGCAGGCCGGCGGCTTCCAGGTCGGCGACGATGGCCTTGCGGGCATCGAAGCGGTCCAGGCCACGGTATTTTTCCGGTGCGTGGTCGTTGATCTTGGCATCCAGCGTCAGGATGGAGATCATCGGCAGGCTGTGGCGCTGGCCGACAGCGTAGTCGTTGAAGTCGTGCGCCGGAGTGACCTTGACGCAGCCGGTGCCGAATTCGAGATCGACGTAACTGTCCGCGATGATCGGGATTTCGCGTTCGGTCAGCGGCAGCTTCACCATCTTGCCGATCATGTGCTTGTAGCGTTCGTCTTCCGGATGGACCATCACGGCGGTGTCGCCGAGCATGGTTTCCGGACGGGTCGTGGCGACGACCAGGCTGCCCGAGCCGTCGGCCAGCGGGTAGCGGATCTGCCACATGAACCCGTCTTCTTCTTCCTGTACGACCTCAAGGTCGGACACAGCAGTGTGCAGCTTCGGGTCCCAGTTCACCAGGCGCTTGCCGCGGTAGATCAGGCCTTCGTTGTAGAGGCGGACGAAGGTCTCGGTGACAACCTTGTTGAGGCCGGCATCCATCGTGAAGCGCTCGCGCGTCCAATCCGGGCTGGTGCCCATGCGGCGCATCTGGCGGGTGATCGTGCCGCCGGAGTATTCCTTCCATTCCCAGACTTTTTCCAGGAATTTCTCGCGGCCGAGGTCATGACGCGAAATGCCCTGGGCGTCCAGCTGGCGCTCGACGACGATCTGCGTCGCGATACCGGCGTGGTCGGTGCCCGGCTGCCACAGGGTGTTGTGGCCCTTCATCCGGTAATAACGGGTGAGGGCGTCCATGATGGTCTGGTTGAAGCCGTGACCCATGTGCAGCGTGCCGGTGACGTTGGGCGGCGGCAGCAGGATGCAGAAATTGTCGGCCTTGCTGCGGTCAACGCCGGCAGCAAAGAAATTATTGGCTTCCCATTCGGGATACCAGCGGCGTTCAATATCCGCAGGCTCAAAGGCTTTGGCGAGTTCCATCTGTCTGGCAGAAAAGGGGAAAACCCAAAATTATACCGGAGCCCGGCGCCGTGGCGCTGTCCGGTAAGGCGTGATCTACTTCAGTCCTGCGGAGGCAGGGCGTCGATCATCGCCTTTTCGGCCAACAGGTCGCGAAGCGTCGACTCGATCAGGCGGGGTAACTCGGCCGTCAGACGTTGCTCGACGCGTCGGGCCAGTTCGGTGAGGAGTTGCTCGGGCAATGCCTCCACCCGTGGGGCGGGTGGCATGGGGGAATCGTCCGGCAAATCGGATGCGGGTGGCAAAAAATCCGGAGTTGCAAGCGGCGTTTCGTCGACCGCCAGGAGTTCGGGGGAGGGGGACTCGTCAGGCGGCGCGCAGTCGGTCAGAACCGGGATGTCGTCATCCGGCAGGGCGACCAAGTCAGTCAGCACCGGAATGTCATCAATCTCGCCCGGCGACTGGCGGCGGCGTTGCATCAGGGCGTCGGCGCGGGCAAGAATCGGGCTGGGCACAGGGTGCTCCTTATCGGTTGCTGAGGTCGAAATAGCGGACTTCGTGACCGAGTTCCCGGTAGCGGCGAACCCGCTCACGTGCCGCTTCGCGGTCATCCGTCGCTTGTCCGACGACCTCGATCAGACTCTGGAAGCGCTCGAATCCAGCCGGAATCTCCCGGCCGAGGTTCATCAGTCGCTCGCCGGGAGGGACGTTCTCAAGCCGGTCCGCGATCAGGATCGGCGTTTCGGCTGCCAGTGGCGAGTCGGCGCGGCAATGCGGAATGAAGCTGAGTTGGCTGCTGCTCCACAGGCTGCGGTCAATCGCATCGGCAACCTCGTGGTCGGGGGCAAATACGGTCACCGGCTTGCGTTTGGCATAGGCGCCACTGAGCAGCGCTGTTGCGGCAGCGATGCGATCCGAGGCGCCGTGATAAAAAAAGACTTCGGTCAATTCAGTTTGCCGGTGCGTTGCAACAGATAGTGCGTCAGCAAGGGTACCGGGCGACCAGTAGCGCCTTTGTCGGCGCCAGACTTCCAGGCCGTACCGGCGATATCGAGGTGCGCCCAGTCATGCTTCTTGGTGAAACGCGACAGGAAGCAGGCGGCGGTAATCGCGCCACCCCAGCGGCCGCCGATGTTGCCCATGTCGGCAAAGGGGCTCTTCAGCAGTTCCTGGTAGTCGTCCCACAGCGGCATGTGCCAGGCGCGGTCGTGGGCTTCTTCCCCGGCATCGAGAAGATCACGGGCGAGGCCATCCTTGTTGGCGAAGAGTCCGGTAGCGATATTTCCCAGCGCAACCACACAGGCGCCGGTCAGGGTGGCGACATCGATAATGGTTTCGGGATTGAAACGCTCGGCGTAGGTCAGGGCGTCGCAGAGGATCAGGCGGCCTTCGGCATCGGTATTGAGAATCTCGATGGTCTGACCGGACATTGCAGTGACGATGTCGCCGGGGCGTGTCGCATTGCCGCCGGGCATGTTTTCGGTGGCGGGGACGATCACCGTCAGGTTGATCGGCAGCGCCATGCGGGCGACGGCCTTGATCGTGCCGAGAACGCTGGCGGCGCCGCACATGTCGTACTTCATCTCGTCCATCTCGGCGGCCGGCTTCAGCGAAATGCCGCCGGTGTCAAAAGTGACGCCCTTGCCGACCAGAACCACCGGCTTTTCGCTGGTGCGACCGCCCTTGTAATGCAGCACAATCAGCTTCGGCGGTTGATGGGCGCCGCGGGCAACCGCGAGCAGTGCATTCATGCCCAAGGCTTCCATGTCGCTGCGCTCAAGCACCTCGCAGGTCAAGCCGAATTCAGTGGCCATCGCCTGTGCCTGCTCGGCCAGATAAGTCGGGTGGCAGATGTTGGGCGGCAGGTTGCCCAGCGTCTTGGACAGCGCCATGCCGTCGGCAATGGCGATTCCCTGGTTGAGCGCTTCTTCGGCCGCGGCCAGTTCATTGCGGCGTTCGACGCTCAGCGTCAATTTGCGCAGGGGGCGCCGGACATCGTCCTTCTTGCTCTTGAACTGATCGAACTTGTAAGTCGCATCCAGCGCGATCATCGCCGTCTGGCGGATCCGCCAGCCGATGCTGCGGCGACGGACACCGAGTTCGGTAAGGAAAATCGACGCGTCGAAGGCACCGGTCTCGTTCAGCGTCTTGACCGCCGTGCGGACAGCGCTGCCAAATTCCTTTTCGCGAAAATCCTTTTCCTTGCCCAGACCAACCAGCAGAACGCGGTCGCAAAGAGTGCCGGGAACGTTGTGAAGGAGCAGCGTGCTGCCTGCCTTGCCTTCCATGTCGCCACGGCGAACGATGTCGGAGAGGTAGCCGTCGGCGGCCTTGTCGATCAGTTCGGCGGGCAGGGTCAGCTTTCGGGAATCAAATACACCGACGACGACGCAGGCACTGCGCTGTTTTTCCGGGCTACCGCTTTTTATGCTAAATTCCACAGGCTGCTCCTGAACGGGGAAATATCAGTATTCGCGGGATTATCCCCGCATTTTTTTGGTTTCGTCAAAGCATGATATTCGAGCGCGCCGCCCGGCGCGAGTTTGCTCAGGCAGCAGCCGGCATCAGTGTCGCCTTGCTGGCTATCCTGACCTCCACGCAATTGATCCGCCTGCTCAAGGATGCTGCGGGCGGCCGCATTGCGCCGGAGGCGGTGGCGTCGCTGCTCGGCTTTGCCGCGCTCAATTTCATGCCGGTGTTATTGTCGCTTACACTGTTCGTCGCCATCCTGCTCAGCCTGTCGCGGGCCTATCGCGATTCAGAAATGGTGGTCTGGTTTTCCTGCGGGCTGCCCTTGACCGCTTTTTTGCGGCCGGTACTGAAGTTTTCTCTGCCGATCATCGTGGCCATCGCCGTCTTGGCCGGTTTTCTTTCGCCCTGGGCGAATTACAGCACGGCGGAATACCGGCAGAAGCTGTCGGCGCGCAGCGAGTTGTCGCAGGTGTCGCCGGGTGCATTCCGCGAGGTCAAGAAGGGTCAGCGGGTGTTTTTCGTCGAGGCGCTGGCCGACGATGCGAGTTCGGTTGGTAATGTCTTCGTTGCCTCGGTGCAGGAGGGCAAGCTGGGTGTCGTCATGTCGGATGCCGGGCGCCAGGAATTGGCGGCGAACGGCGACCGCTTTGTCGTACTTGAGCACGGCCGGCGTTATGAGGTCGAGCCGGGGACGCCGGCCTTCCGCATCATGGAATTCGAGCGCTACAAGATCAAGATGGAAGATGGAGAGGCGCGTCCGGCGGAGCGTTCCCCGAATCGGCTGCCGATTCACGAATTAGTGCTTGATACCAGTAATCAGGCACGTGGCGAGTTGTTGTGGCGGATCGGCGTGCCGGTGTCGGCGCTGGTGCTGGCCTGTCTGGCGATTCCTTTGTCTTTCGTCAATCCCCGTGCCGGACGCTCGGCCAACATGCTGGTGGCGATCCTGATCTACGCCATTTACAGCAACCTGCTGTCAGTCAGTCAGGCCTGGGTGGCACAGGGCAAACTCTCATTCTGGATTGGTGTCTGGGCGGTGCACGGCTTCATGTTGCTGCCACTGGTCTGGCTGTTCTACCGGCGGATGGCCGTTCGCTTCCCGTGGCAGCGGAGGGCTGGCTGATGTTTGCCATCAAGCTATACGAACGCTACCTGATGCGCGAAGTGTTCGCGGCAGTGTTTCTGGTGCTTGCGGCCTTTCTCGCGCTATTCAGCTTTTTTGATCTGATCAACGAACTGCGCAATGTCGGCAAGGCAGGTTATCAGTTGGGCCACGCGCTGCTTTTCGTGACGCTGAGCGTGCCCGGCCTGGTTTACGAACTGATCCCGATTGCCACGTTGATCGGCGCCCTGTACGCGTTGTCGACGCTGGCGCGACATTCCGAAATCACGGTGCTGCGTGCTTCTGGTCTGGCTACCGGGGATCTGTTGATGACGCTGTTCCGGGTGGCCGGGCTCTTGGCGATCCTGACCTTTTTTGTCGGTGAGGGGTTGGTGCCCTTCTCGGAGCGTCTTGCCCAGGAAATACGTGCCAAGGCACTCAGCCGGGTGATTGCCCAGCAGGGGTTCGACAGTGGCTTATGGGTCAAGGACGGGCGAAGCTTCGTGAATATCCGCCGGGCGACCCCCGACGCACGTCTGGAGGGGATTCGCATCTACCGTTTCAACGACAAAAATGCGCTGGAATCCGTGACCGATGCCGATGAGGCAAGCTTTCAGCCGCCGGAGCATTGGCAGTTGAAGAACGTTGTACGGACGGTGCTGGATGGGGGTCGGGCGTACGTCGAGCGGAGTGATACCGGTACCTGGCAATCTGCGGTGAACCCGGATTTATTGGCTGTTTTAATGGTCACCCCGGAGCGCATGTCGCTGCTTGGCCTGGTAAATTACACGCAACATCTGGCGGAGAATCGCCAAAAGACCGAGCGTTATGAAATCGCGCTCTGGAAGAAGCTGGTCTATCCGCTGGCGACCCTGGTCATGGTCGCGCTGGCGCTGCCCTTCGGCTATTCGCACAATCGCGTCGGTGGTGCCAGCCTGAAGATTTTTGCCGGCGTGATGATGGGGATTCTCTTCTACGCGCTGAACGGATTGTTCTCGAACCTGGGGGTGATCAACGCCTGGCCGCCATTCGCCAGTGCCACGGCACCGTCGGGAATGTTCCTGCTCGCTGCTGTGGCGATGATCTGGTGGGTTGAGCGGCGCTGATCAGACGGCGCTGACGATGCGGGTGCCGGCGATCCGATCGTGCAGGAACTGGCGGTCGCGATCAAAAAAGGCCCAGAAGATGCCGATGCCGAAAAGCAGTACGCTCGGCCACGCCAGACAATAGCGAAACACGGCCTGAAGAGGGCGTAGCGGACGACCGTCGGCGTTGGTTACGCGTAATTTCCAAGTCTTCATGGGCAAGGTTTGGCCGCCATTGAGCCAGCACCAGACAAAATAGGCCATCAGCAGCAGGACGACGTGGATCCACATCGCCTTGCCGGAAAGCGTCATGCCAAAGCCGGAAAGTACGATTTCCGGCATCAGGAAGCCGATCAGCAGTATCGAAAAGACCACCAGGCTCTCGTAGAGCAGGCAGACGAATCGCCGGCGAAAACTAGGGGCGACCGCGGTCATTGCTGCGGTTGGGCAGCGTCCGTATTCGCTGACGAGGGGCTGTTTTCGATAGGGGCTACCGGGGGGGGCGCCAGCAGGCGTGACGACTTGCCCGTTTCACGGACGCGTTGCTTCTCTTCATCACTCAGGCTGGAATAGGCTTCCCACTTCTGCTTCACCGTCTGTTTTTGCTCGGGAGGCAGTTGGTTGAAGTCCTTGTAGGTATCACGAACCTTCGCCCGTTGCTCAGGTGTCAGTCGTGCCCATTCCCGCATCCGTTCCTGCATGCGCGCCTGCTCTTCCGGCCTCATTGTCGGGTAGCGTTCGGCGATGCCCAGCCACTTCTTGCGGCGGACATTTTCCATCTCGTCCCAATCCTTGACCAGGGGCGCCAGCGTTGATTTCTGTTGAGGCGTCAGTTGCGCCCACGTCGGCTGAGGCGGTGTGCCAATGACGACCGAAGTTGGCGGTGCGGCGAATGCCGGTGAGGCGAGCGCCAGGCAGAGAATTATTCGTCGGGCGAGTCGTCTGTGAGCCATGAAATGAAGTCATCGTCTAGGAATGCGTCGGGAGGCAGGTCATCAGCGAGTAGCGCGCTATCGACCTCTTCCAGTTCGGTTACATACTGCACGCTGTGCCAGTAGAAGGAAAGCCACATGCCCAGCAATAACGCAACCACGGCCAGAGTCTGGCGGAGGTAGGGGGTCTGCTGGTCAAGTTTGCCCAAACGATTGCCTGCGCCTGCAGTGGCAGGAGCGAGCACCGTTGCCGCCTGTTTCTGACGCGACAGGGCGAGGTGGCGGGCGGCCGCAAGGCGCCGGGAGGCGGTGGGCGGCACATCCTTCAGTCCGTGGTTCAGCGCTTGCCGAACGCGATATCCAATGCGATCTTCGTTCATAGCTTGATTCCTTTTGCCGACAGGGCGGCTGCCAACGCGTGTGTTGCGCGAGAGCAATGGGTTTTTACGCTGCCTTCTGAGCAGCCCATCGCCGCTGCGGTCTCAGCGACGTCCATGTCTTCCCAATAACGCATGAGAAAGGCTTCCCGTTGACGTGCTGGTAGCTTTTTTATTTCATCCTCGATGGCCGCCAGCGTCTGGGTCTGCAGCAAGGCGCTTTCGGGGGTTCGCGGGCCGGCATCGTCCTCATCAGCGGCGAGCGTTTCCAGCGGATCGTGGTCGTCATCGTCATCCGAAGAAAATGCGGATAGCAGCGTGGTCCACATCGAGCGGACCTTGCTCCGGCGGTAGTAATCACGGATGGTGTTTTGCAGGATGCGCTGGAAGAGCATGGGAAACTCTTCGTCAGGGCGGTCGCCATATTTTTCGGCGAGTTTCATCATCGCGTCCTGAACGATGTCGAGCGCCGCTTCTTCCTCGTGCACAGCGAACATCGCCTGCTTGAAGGCGCGTCGCTCGATGGACTCGAGAAAGTTGGAAAGTTGAAACGGTGTGGCCAGAATTGTCTCTTCCGAATGGCCTTGAATGGCCTGGGTTTGCCAGCAAACCTTGACCGATAAGGGGCGGTCGATTAAGGTTACGCCCTTTTAGGCAACAGCTTTTTTGGGCTCAAGAATGATGATCAGCGGTGCAGAAATTGTAATCAGGTGCCTGCAAGAAGAAAAGGTCGATTGTGTGTTCGGTTACCCCGGTGGTTCCGTTCTGCACATTTATGACGCACTTTTCAAGCAGGATCAGGTCAAGCACATTCTGGTTCGCCACGAGCAGGCCGCCGTTCATGCTGCAGACGCCTATTCGCGTTCATCGCAGCGCGTGGGTGTTGCTCTGGTGACCTCCGGTCCCGGCGTCACCAATACCGTGACCGGCATTGCGACCGCCTACATGGACTCGATTCCGATGGTCGTGATCACCGGTCAGGTGCCGACCCAGTACATCGGTCAGGATGCTTTCCAGGAGTGCGATACCGTCGGTATTACCCGCCCCTGCGTCAAGCACAATTTCCTGGTCAAGGATGTCAAGGATCTGGCGCTGACCATCAAGAAGGCGTTCCACATTGCCGCCACGGGTCGTCCGGGTCCGGTCGTCGTCGATATCCCGAAGGACATCACGGCGCAGATGTGCGAGTTCGACTATCCGAAGACGATCCAGATGCGTTCGTACAATCCGGTAGTCAAGGGGCATCTCGGTCAGATCAAGAAGGCCGTGCAGATTCTGCAGGAAGCCAAGCGTCCGATTATCTACACCGGCGGTGGTGTGATTCTCTCTGATGCGGCTGAAAAGCTGACGCAGCTGGCGCGCAAGCTGAATTTCCCGGTGACCAACACTCTGATGGGGTTGGGTGGCTATCCGGCCACCGACCGCCAGTTTGTTGGCATGCTCGGCATGCACGGTACTTTCGAAGCCAACAACGCAATGCACTACGCCGATGTGATCCTGGCGGTTGGTGCGCGCTTTGACGACCGCGTCATCGGCAATCCCGAGCACTTCGGTGGTGAGAAGCGTCGTGTCATCCACATCGACATTGATCCGTCGTCGATCTCCAAGCGGGTCAAGGTCGATGTGCCGATCGTCGGTAACGTCAACGATGTCGTTGATGAGATGCTCAAATTGCTCGACAGCGGCTTCAAGACTGATCCGGAAGTGGCGGACTGGTGGAAGCAGATCGAAGAGTGGCGTGGTCGCGAATCTCTGCGTTACAAGCAGGAAAACCACATCATGCCGCAGTACGTGGTTGAAAAACTTTATGAAGTGACCAAGGGCGAGGCCTTTGTGACTTCCGACGTCGGTCAGCACCAGATGTTTGCTGCCCAGTATTACAAGTTCGACAAGCCGCGTCGCTGGATCAATTCCGGTGGTCTGGGCACCATGGGCGTCGGCCTGCCCTACGGCATGGGGGTGCTGATGGCCAATCCGGATGCGCAGGTGGCCTGTATTACCGGTGAAGCCTCGATCCAGATGTGTATCCAGGAAATGTCCACCTGCAAGCAGTACGGCCTGCCGGTGAAGATCATCAATCTGAACAACGGCATGCTGGGCATGGTGCGTCAGTGGCAGGAGATGTTCTATTCCAAGCGTTACTCGCAGTCCTACGTCACGTCGCTGCCGGATTTCGTCAAGCTGGCTGAGTCTTACGGTCACGTTGGCATGAAGATCGAAAAGCCGGAAGACGTTGAGCCGGCGCTGCGCAAGGCCTTTACCGAGCATAAGGATGATCTGGTCTTCATGGACTTCATCATTGATCCGGCCGCCAACGTTTTCCCGATGGTCGCTGCCGGCAAGGGCCTGACCGAAATGATCCTCGCTGAAGATCTGTAAGCGGGGGAGGAATAAAAATGCGTCATATCATTTCCATCCTGATCGAAAACGAATCGGGTGCGCTTTCCCGTGTGGCCGGGCTGTTTTCGGCACGTGGCTACAATATTGAATCCCTGACCGTGGCACCGACGGAAGATCCCTCGCTGTCGCGGATGACCATCCTGACCTCCGGTTCCGACGAGGTGCTCGAGCAAATCACCAAGCAGCTCAACAAGCTGGTTGATGTGGTCAAGGTGGTTGATCTCTCCGAAGCGGCTCATGTCGAGCGCGAACTGATGTTGATCAAGGTTCGTGCGACCGGCAAGGATCGCGAAGAGATGAAGCGGATGGCCGATATTTTCCGTGGCCGCATCATCGATGTTACGGAATCGACCTTTGTGATCGAGTTGACCGGCGCCAGCGCCAAGCTCGACTCCTTCATTGCCGCGCTCGATGCCGGCCTGATTCTCGAAACCGTCCGTACCGGTGTCTGTGGCATTGGTCGCGGTGATCGTATTCTAAAAGTTTAACTATCTGTAATTAAAGAGGATTTCATGAAAGTTTATTACGACAAGGACGCCGACCTCTCCCTGATCAAGGGCAAGAACGTCACCATCGTGGGTTACGGCTCGCAAGGCCACGCCCACGCCCAGAACCTGCGTGACTCTGGCGTCAACGTCACCGTTGGTCTGCGCAAGAGCGGTGCTTCCTGGGCCAAGGCTGAAGGCGCCGGCCTCAAGGTTGCCGAAGTCAAGGATGCTGTTGCCGCCGCTGATGTGGTCATGATTCTCCTGCCGGACGAGAACATCCCTGAGGTTTACAAGAACGACGTCGAGCCGAACATCAAGAAGGGTGCCACCCTGGCTTTCGCGCACGGCTTTAACGTGCATTACAACCAGGTCGTGCCGCGTGCTGACCTCGACGTGATCATGGTTGCCCCGAAGGGTCCGGGCCACACCGTTCGCTCCGAATTCCTCAAGGGGGGCGGCGTGCCGTCCCTGATCGCCATCTACCAGGACGTTTCCGGCAAGGCCAAGGACATCGCCCTCTCTTACGCAGCTGCTAACGGCGGCACCAAGGGTGGCGTGATCGAAACCAACTTCCGCGAAGAAACCGAAACCGATCTGTTCGGTGAGCAGGCGGTTCTCTGCGGCGGTGCTGTCGAACTGGTCAAGATGGGCTTCGAAACCCTGGTCGAAGCCGGCTACGCTCCGGAAATGGCCTACTTCGAGTGCCTGCACGAACTGAAGCTGATCGTCGATCTGATGTACGAAGGCGGCATTGCCAACATGAACTACTCGATCTCGAACAACGCCGAGTACGGCGAGTACGTGACCGGTCCGGAAGTCATCAACGCCCAGTCCCGCGAAGCCATGCGCAACGCCCTGAAGCGCATCCAGACCGGCGAATACGCCAAGATGTTCATCCTCGAAGGTCGTACCAACTACCCGAGCATGACGGCCCGTCGTCGTCTGAACGCTGTGCATCCAATCGAAACCGTCGGCGGCCAGCTGCGCGACATGATGCCCTGGATCAAGAAGAACAAGCTGGTCGACCAGTCCAAGAACTAATTGGGTAGTCGCAGGCTTGGTAGCGTGTTGTTGCACCCGCTTGCCGTACTAACGTACTGTCTGCGCGGTTGCGTCTAGCGCTACCTTCGCTTCGGGCGGTGTAGGTGACTGCACCGCCCTTATTGTTTGTGTCGGTGTATCCTTTGCTGGTTGTTTCAACAGGTTTTTCCCATGACCGAACTCAAGCCCCGTAAGACCTTGTTCAATCCTGAACTCAAGCGGCGTGGTATTTACGTGCTGCCCAACCTGTTTACGACGGCAGCGCTGTTCGCCGGGTTTTTTGCCATCGTTCAGGCGATGCAGGGGGATTTCGAGCGGGCGGCGATGGCGATTTTCATCGCCATGGTGCTCGATGGCCTTGATGGCCGCGTCGCACGCATGACCAATACCCAGTCGGCCTTCGGTGCCGAGTACGATTCCTTGTCTGACATGGTCAGCTTCGGCGCGGCGCCGGCGCTGGTGATGTATGAGTGGGCGCTGCGTGACCTCGGGCGTCTAGGCTGGATTGCAGCCTTTATCTATTGCGCTGGCGCGGCTTTGCGACTGGCACGCTTCAATACAACGCTGGAAGTGGTCGACAAGCGTTACTTCCAGGGCCTGCCTTCGCCGGCCGCCGCGGCGCTGGTCGCCGGACTGGTCTGGGTGATGATCGTTTCCGGCATTCCTGGCAGCGATGTCCGGGCATTTGCCTGCGGGCTGACGATTTTCGCCGGCATCACCATGGTGTCGAATATTCGTTTTTACAGTTTCAAGGACGTCAATCTGAAGAAAAGCGTCCCGTTTTTCGTGATTGCAGCGATTGCCCTCGGTTTTGCGCTGGTTGCCTATAGTCCTGAAATTGCACTGTTCGGCTTCTTCGTTGTCTACGGCCTGTCGGGCTATGTGATGGCGGCCATTGGCCTGCTTAAACGCAAGCCCTGAGTATTTCCGGAGTTCCGCATGAAAGACCATCTCGTCATTTTTGATACCACTTTGCGCGACGGCGAGCAAAGCCCGGGCGCGTCGATGACCAAGGAAGAAAAAATCCGTGTCGCGCGGCAGCTTGAAAAAATGCGCGTCGATGTCATCGAGGCCGGTTTCGCGGCCGCATCCCCCGGTGACTTCGATGCCATTCAGGCAATCGCACAAACGATCAAGGATTCGACGGTCTGTTCGCTCGCCCGCGCCAACGAGAACGACATCCGGCGTGCCGGTGAAGCAATCCGCCCGGCAAACTCCGGCCGCATCCATACCTTTATCGCCACTTCGCCGATCCACATGGAAAAGAAGCTGCGCATGTCGCCCGACGAGGTGGTGGCGCAAGCGATCAAGGCGATTGGCTGGGCAAGGGAATACACGGACGATATCGAGTTTTCTGCGGAAGATGCCGGCCGCTCGGACATTGATTTCCTGTGCCGTATTTTCGAGGCGGTGATCAAGGCTGGTGCGCGGACGATCAATGTCCCGGACACCGTCGGCTACGCCATCCCCTATCAGTATGCCGAGACCATGCGCCAGCTGATCGAGCGCGTGCCGAATTCGGACAAGGTTGTCTGGTCGGTACATTGTCACAACGATCTTGGTCTGGCTGTCTCCAATTCACTGGCGGCGGTGCTGGCGGGTGCTCGTCAGGTCGAGTGCACCATCAACGGCCTCGGCGAGCGGGCCGGCAATGCGGCGCTCGAAGAAATCGTCATGGCTGTCCGGACGCGTCCGGATATCTTCCAGCTCGAAACACGCATCGACACAACGCAGATCGTGCCGGCGTCGAAGCTGATTTCGCAGATTACCGGTTATCCGGTGCAGCCGAACAAGGCGGTGGTCGGTGCAAATGCTTTTGCCCACGAGTCCGGCATCCATCAGGATGGGGTGCTGAAGCATCGCGAGACCTACGAAATCATGCGCGCCCAGGATGTCGGTTGGACCCAGAACAAGCTGGTCCTCGGCAAGCATTCCGGACGCAATGCGTTCAAGACCCGGCTGCAGGAGTTGGGGATCGAACTCGGCAGCGATGAGGCACTGAATGCGGCGTTCTCGCGGTTCAAGGAATTGGCTGATCGCAAGCATGAGATCTTCGACGAGGACCTGCATGCGCTGGTGTCTGACGAGGTGGTCACCCCCGAGCAGGAGCATTACAAGCTGGTCTATTCGCGCGTGACTTCGGAAACCGGCGAAATGCCGCGTGCCTCGGTGATTCTCAACGTCGGTGGCAGCGAGCGTAAGGCGGAAGCCGGCGGCGGTGGACCGGTCGATGCGACCTTCAAGGCCATTGAGCAGATCGCTGGCAGCGGTGCCGAGTTGCTGCTGTATTCGGTCAATGCCATCACCACCGGTACCGATGCCCAAGGTGAGGTCACGACCCGTTTGTCCAAGGGCGGACGCATCGTCAATGGCAACGGCGCCGATACCGACATCGTCATCGCCTCGGCGCGTTCTTACCTCAATGCGCTGAACAAACTGCACTCCAGCGCAGACAAGGTGCGGGCCCAGGGCGACGTTTGAGCCTTCAGTCTCTCGGCGACGCCAGTCGTTGCCGGGGCTGGGTTGTCAGGTGGGGCTGACGTCCGCGTTTTTGACGATATTTCGCGTCGACCGTATGTAAAGCACGCAACTGGCGAACAGCACGGTTGCCAAAACCGTTTCACCTGCCGCCAGCCACTGCGACAGGCCCGTATCGCTGGTCGCGCGTGTCAATCCCTCCAGCAGGTAAAACTGCACGAAGAGCGACAGCCATTTGTAGGTGTAGCGCTTGCCGCGCAATACGCCGAACAGCGGCAGCAGCAATAGGGCCCCCTTGAGCGTCATCCAGGAACCGCCCGGACGCAGCGGGGCCAGCCAGCCCTCCCAGGCAATACACAGGGCGATCAGCGCGATCAGGCTGGTGCTGGCAATCAGCTGGTAATGGCGGGCAGTCACGGTAAACTCAATTTTTTGGCCAAAATGGCCAGTCGTTGTCCCTGGGCAAAAGCGAGGCGTGCCTCGCTGTCGCTGAGAACGGGATTGCCGTCGCTTCCCGAGACATGGCTTGCGCCGTAAGGCGTGCCACCGGTGGTTGTCGACGAGAGGGCGGATTCGGAATAGGGCAGGCCGGCAACGACCATGCCGTGGTGAAGCAGCGGCAGCATCATCGACAGCAGCGTGCTCTCATTGCCGCCATGCATGCTGCCGCTGGAGGTGAACACCGTGGCTGGCTTTCCGGCCAGCGCACCATTCAGCCAGTGGGTGATGGTGCCATCCCAGAAGTATTTCATCGGCGCTGCCATATTGCCGAAGCGCACCGGACTGCCGAGGGCAAGACCGATGCATTCGTCGAGGTCGGACAGTTCGACATACGGCGCGCCGCTGACGGGGACAGCTGGCGCCGAGGTTTCGCAAACCGTGGATACCCGCGGCACGGTACGCAGCCGCGCCTGGCAGCCGGGCACGGATTCGATGCCGCGCGCAATGCGCTCGGCCAGCGCACGCACCGAACCACGATGGCTGTAATAGAGAACGAGGATGTCTTCCATGGTCCGCTATTATACGGGGCTATGCTGACGCCTTCCCGCAATCGATCTGCGCCTGGGCGGTCTGGGCGATGGTTCGGCATCGTCCGCCGTTTCCGCACAGAGAACATGTTTCAGACCAGTGCTGCACTGGCGTTTACCACGCTGATGGCGCTGGTGCCGCTGGTGACGGTCGTGCTGGCGCTGGCCGAGTCCCTGCCATTTCTCGATGTGTTGCTTAGCCGGCTGGATTTTCTCTTCCGCGAAGCGCTGTTGCCGACCGGGGCATCGAATACCATCCTTGGCGGCATTGACCGCTTCAGCAAGCGGGCGCAGAACCTCACCGCGGTCGGCATCATGTTCCTCGGGATAACCGCCTTCCTGTTGATCAATACCATCGAGCGGACATTCAACCATCTGTGGCAGGTCAAGCCCCGCCCCTGGTTGGCGCGCTTGCGCCTGTACGCCTTCGTGATGCTGGTCTGGCCCTTCGTGCTGGGAGCCGTGGTGGGCGTCATGTCCTACGCCGTAACGACCTCGCTCGGGTGGTTTGACGAACCGCTGTGGTTTCGCCGGGCAACGCTGAAGGTTCTGGCGCTACTCCTCCTGGGTTTGTTTTTTTCGTTTCTGTATTTCGCTGTCCCCAATGCCTCGGTTAGCCGTCGGGCGGCAGCCTTAGGTGGCATCTTTGCCATGCTCGGTTTTGCCGTGATGCAGAAAGTGTTCGAGAGTTTTTTGGTCAGTTCATCGATCTTGAAGAACATCTATGGTGCCTTCGCCGCCTTCCCCATTTTCCTCGTCTGGCTGCATTTTTCGTGGGCAGTTGTCCTGCTGGGCGGGCTGGTGGCGGCTACGGCGAATCGTCCGGTAAAACGCTGAAAACCTCGATCGAGCTCGTCTGCTCGTCGAGATGTGTCGCCTGAACCTGACGAATCTCCAGATTGTCGCGCTCGACGAGCACGACGATGCGGCGGGTATTCTCGCGTAGCAGGCCGGTAGGCAAGACCAGTGCCTGGTACGGGCGTAGTGGCGGTGTTTCCGGCAGGATCAGTGCATTCACGCTACCGCCGTCAAGTTCATAGGGATGTGAGATTTCAGCGGCGATGGCCCGGGCCGCGAGCAACTGCAGGCCCAGTTCGATGTGTTCGGGGTTCTCGGAAATGGCCCAGCGGATGATGCAGACATGCCAGGCATGGCCGGGCTCGGCACGATCGCCCAGAGACTGGAGTGCGACAATGTCGCCAACGCGCAACTCATCGGTTTCGCCGGACATGTGCATCAGCGAATAGCCGTCAGGACTTTCGTTGGTGACCATCCACTCGCTGCTGACGGGCGGTTGTTCCGGGGTTTTGGCCAGTTGCCAGAGCTGGCCGATGCCGGCGCAAAGCAGCGCCCGGTAACTCTGGCGGCGCCGGGGGAATTTTCGTTTCGCCGGTTTGCCCCACAGCTTCGCGAGCCGGTTGAGGACGCCGAGCCCGGCGTGGGTGGCTGCGAAGGCAGGGACGCCAAGTTGCTCGGCGCTGCCGCCGCTGTTCAGGGTATCCCGATGCTGGCGTGCGCTTGCCGCGATTTCACGGCACGAAAAATACAACACGCCCTTTTCGGCGGCGGGAGCACGGCGGACCAGTGCGTGTGCCGGAAAATCCTTGTCCGGGTCGATCCAGAACAGGGCATCACTGTCGCCCTGAGGTTCGTCGGTAACGGCGAGCGGCGGCAGGCAGTCGGCGATGTAATCGGCGATGAACTGCAGTTCGGTGGACGAAAAGGAGGCGGGCTGGGCAATCGCGGCAAGCAGGGTGGCGGTGTAGATGTCCTGGATCGATTTGGCCGACGAGCCGCTGGCTTGGGTGTGTACGTCCAGGCGGCGGGCGGTGCGGAATGCCGCGTGGAGCTGTTGCCAAAGGCCGGGGCCGGTGGGGGCGGCGATCAGGTGATAGATGCGAATCTGCCAGGCGATCGCGTCCATCGCCCGGCGCAGGGAGAGGTGCGGCAGCCTGGGCGAGTTGCTGCCTTGCGGGTCGAACAGTTCGGCCAGTGTATTGAAATAATCCTGGGCGATTGCTTCCAGCAGGTCGAGCAGCGTGCGTACCCGCTGCCGTTGCCGGCGGGTAATCGGCAGGGCGATATCCTTCAGGCGGGGTAGTTCGCTGCGCACAATCTGCTCGCAGTGCCCGTAAAGCAGATCGAGCAGCTTGATCCGTTGCGGTCCGGGCGCGGGCGAGTCGCGCAACAGCATCAGTTGGCGCAGCAGCGGGTCAGCATCGTCGGCACCCTGCGTGCGGCCGTGTGTCAGCGCCAGCCATTCAAGGATGCCTTTGATCCGGCTGTCGAGCTCGGCGTTTAGAGATGGATCGGGTCGGGTCGCCATGATGCCTGCAGGATAGCAAACTTTCGGCGATTGCTGCCGTGCCAGGCGGCAAAGGCCTGCCGCCACTGGCGCGAATTCCTTGGGTCCTTCTAAGTGGCTTGTTTTTCCTTGATAAAGCGATATAATCTTGCGTCTTTTTCCCAGCTAACGAAAGTATTCCAATGGTTGTTATCCGTCTTGCCCGTGGTGGCGCCAAGAAGCGTCCGTTCTACAACATGGTTGTGACCGATTCCCGTAACCGTCGTGACGGCCGTTTTGTCGAGCGCATCGGCTTCTACAACCCGGTCGCCTCCGGCAACGCCGAAGCGCTGCGTATCTCTACCGATCGTCTGGCCTACTGGCTGGAAAACGGTGCCCAGCTGTCTCCGACCGCTGCTCGCCTGGTCAAGCAGAACGCCGCCAAGCAGGCTGCCTGAGCAAAGCAAGCACATCTTGACCGGTAGCGAGATCGTTGTTCTGGGTCGCCTGGCCGACCCCTACGGCATCCGCGGCTGGTTGAGGTTGCATCCTTTTGGGGATGATCCGCTGGCGTGGGCAGAGATGCCGGTCTGGTGGGTTGCCCGCGAAGGGGAGCCGTGGCAGGCACGCCAACTCAAGGGCTTGCGCAATCACGGCGATGGTGTGGTGGTGTCGCTGGAAGGCATTGCCGACCGCACCGCAGCAGAAGCAATGAAAGGTGTGCTGGTGGGCGCCCCGCGTGAGGCGCTGCCGGCCACCGGTGAGGACGAGTTTTACTGGGGTGACCTGGTCGGGCTGCAGGTTGTCAATACGGTCGATGATTCACTCGGCAAGGTTGTCGGGTTGATCGAGACCGGTGCCAACGATGTTTTGCGAGTGCAGGATAGCGAAGGCGTCGAGCGTTTGTTGCCTTTCGTGTCAGCGGTTGTCCTGTCGGTCGACAAGGCGGGCGGGTTGATCCGTGTGGAATGGGGTAGCGACTGGTGAGTCGCGACGGTGGCAGTCAGTGATCCGCTTTGACTGCATTACCCTGTTTCCGGAGATGTTCGCTGCGGTGACCGAGAGCGGTATTACGCGGCGGGCGCTGGAGGAAGGGCGTTGGGCATGGCAGGCGTGGAATCCGCGGGATTTCGCCGAAAATGCCTGGCGGCGTGTCGATGATCGCCCTTTTGGGGGGGGGCCGGGCATGTTGATGCAGCCGGGGCCGCTGGAAAAGGCGATTCTTGCCGCCAAGGCGCAGCAACGCGAGGCAGGCCAGGCGACGAGCCGGGTCATCTACCTCTCGCCGCAGGGCGCACGCCTCACCCATGAAAGGGTGATGCAACTGGCGACGGGCGATGAAGGCTTGATCCTTCTTAGCGGTCGTTATGAAGGGATTGACGAGCGTTTGATCGAGCGCTGTGTTGATGAAGAACTGTCGATCGGAGATTTTGTGCTGTCCGGTGGCGAGTTGCCGGCGATGGTGTTGATTGACGCCATTGTCCGCCAGTTGCCGGGCGTGCTCGGAGATGCCGCTTCGGCGGTGGAAGATTCGTTTGTCGGTGGTTTGCTGGATTGCCCGCACTACACACGCCCGGAGGTTTATGAGGGTGAGGCAGTGCCGGAGGTGTTGATGTCCGGCGACCACAAAAGAATTCGTCGCTGGCGGCTCAAGCAGTCGCTGGCGCGGACCCGGAAGCGCCGGCCGGATTTGCTGGCGCACCGCAGTCTGACTGCGGAGGAAGCGCAACTACTCACGGAGATTTCCGGAGAGGAGCAATGCGGTGAGTAAGTGTTTTTAATATTTAAGGATCTCACATGAACCTGATTCAACAGCTGGAACAAGAAGAAATCGCCCGCCTGGGCAAGACCATTCCCGAATTCGCTCCCGGCGACACCGTCGTCGTGCAAGTGAAGGTCAAGGAAGGTAACCGCGAGCGTCTGCAGGCTTACGAAGGCGTCGTCATTGCCAAGCGTAACCGTGGTCTGAACTCCGGCTTCACCGTTCGCAAGATTTCGTCTGGCGAAGGCGTCGAGCGTACTTTCCAGACCTATTCCCCGCTGGTTGCTTCCATCGAAGTGAAGCGCCGTGGTGATGTTCGTCGCGCCAAGCTGTACTACCTCCGCGATCGTTCCGGCAAGTCCGCACGTATCAAGGAAAAGCTGCCGGCGAAGAAGACCGCTGCCTGATTGGCATCGTTCTGCTGGCATTCAAGGGCGCTTCGGCGCCCTTTTTCATTTCGGCAGGTGCCAGTGATGGCGTGAAAAAGGGGCTCTCAAGACCCTTGGTGTCTGCTGCGGTGAACCCGAAAAATCAGCCGATTTTCTTGTCGCGCTCGATCAGTGCGTAGGCCGAGTGGTTGTGGATGGATTCGAAGTTTTCCGACTCCACGACATAGGCTTCGATGCGCGCCTCGGCATTGAGACGGGCGGCAACGTCACGGACCATATCCTCGACGAATTTCGGATTGTCGTAGGCGCGTTCGGTGACATATTTTTCATCCGGGCGCTTGAGCAGCCCGAAAAGTTCGCAGGACGCTTCGGATTCGACGAGCTGGACGATTTCCTCGATCCAGACGCGCTCGGTCGTGCGGGCGGTGATGGTGACGTGCGAGCGCTGGTTGTGGGCACCGCGTTCGGAAATCTTCTTCGAGCACGGGCACAGGCTGGTCACCGGCACGACCACCTTCAGCGAGAAACTGATCTTGTCGCCGCTGATATCACCGATGAAGGTGACGTCGTAGTCCATCAGGCTTTGCACGCCGGAAACCGGCGCGGCCTTGTTGATGAAGTACGGAAAATTCATCTCGATGTGACCGGTTTCGGCCTCCAGCTTGTGCAGCATTTCGCGCAGCATGGTCGGGAAATTCTCGACCGAAATTTCGCGCTCGTGACCGTTGAGGATCTCGACGAAGCGCGACATGTGCGTGCCCTTGAAGTTATGCGGCAGGCCAACGTACATGTTGAAAACAGCGATGGTGTGCTGTATGCCGCCGGTCTTGTCCTGCACCTTGATCGGGTGGCGGATGGCCTTGATGCCCACCTTGTTGATGGCGAGCTGGCGGGTGTCGGCGGAGTTCTGGACGTCTGGGATCGGCGTAACGGAATTGCTGGGGGAGGTCATGAGCTGTTCTATCGGTTATTGTCTGTTGAGGCGGGCGGTGACGGCCTGCACGATGCCGTCCTTGTCGAGGCCCAGTTCGGCGAGCAACTGCCCCTGTTCGCCATGGTCGATGAAGCGGTCGGGTAGACCAAGGCGCAGCATCGGCAAATTGATGCCTTGTTCAGCAAGCACGCGCTCGACTTCCGAGCCGGCGCCGCCGATGACTGCGTTTTCTTCGATGCTCACCAGCAGCGAATGGTTCCCGGCAAGTTCAAGAATCATCGCCGCGTCGATCGGTTTGACGTAGCGCATGTTGACGACGGTGGCATCCAGCGTCTCGCCGGCGGCCAGTGCGGCGCCCAGCAGCGGACCGAAGGCGAGCAGGGCGACATCCTTGCCCTGGCGACGGATTTCCGCCTTGCCCAGCGGCAGCGTGTCGAGTTCCGTTGACGGGATCGCGCCACAGCCACTGCCGCGCGGGTAGCGGACCAGACTCGGGCCGTCATGGGCGAATGCCGTCGACAGCATCTGCCGGCATTCCGCTTCGTCCGACGGGGTCATCACCACCATGTTCGGAATGCAGGTGACGTAGGAGATATCGAAGGTGCCGTGGTGCGTAGGACCGTCGGCGCCAACCAGGCCGCCACGGTCAACGGCGAAAACCACCGGTAGGTTCTGCAGGGCAACGTCGTGCACCAGTTGATCGTAAGCGCGTTGCAGGAAAGTCGAGTAAATCGCGACCACCGGCTTCAAGCCTTCGCAGGCAAGGCCGGCAGCGAAGGTGACGGCGTGTTGCTCGGCAATCCCGACATCGTAGTAGCGATCGGCATGTTCATTGGCGAAGCGGACCATGCCGGAGCCTTCGCGCATCGCCGGGGTGATGCCGACCAGACGGCTGTCGGCCTTGGCCATGTCGCACAGCCAGTCGCCGAAGACCTGCGTAAAAGTCAGTTTGCCGCCGCCCTTGCCGGACTGGATGCCGTCGCTGGCAGCAAATTTGCCGACGCCGTGGTAAAGGATGGGGTCGGCCTCGGCCAGCTTGTAGCCCTGGCCCTTCTTAGTGATGACGTGCAGGAACTTGGGACCCTTGATCGACTTTAGGTTTTCCAGTGTCGGAATCAGGGCATCGAGATCGTGGCCGTCAATCGGGCCGTAGTAATGGAAGCCAAATTCCTCGAACAGCGTTCCCGGAGCGATCATGCCCTTGACGTGCTCCTCGGCGCGACGCGCCAGTTCGAGCAGCGGCGGTGCAAAGCCGAGCATGTGCCGGCCGGCTTCGCGGGCGGCGTTGAAGGTCTTGCTGGAGGTCAGGCGGGTCAGGATGTTGTTCAGCGCGCCGACTGGCGGCGAGATCGACATCTCGTTGTCGTTGAGGATGACCAGCATGTCGGCGTCGGCGACACCGGCGTTGTTCAGTGCCTCGAAGGCCATGCCAGCGGACATTGCGCCGTCGCCGATGATGGCCACGGCCTTACGGTCCTCGCCCTTCTGTTTGGCGGCGAGTGCCATTCCCAGTGCTGCCGAAATTGAGGTCGATGAATGACCGACGCCAAAGGTGTCGTAGGGGCTTTCGCAACGCTTCGGGAAGCCGGCGACACCGTGGCGCATGCGCAGCTTGTTCATTCCCTCGCGGCGACCAGTCAGGACCTTGTGCGGATAGCACTGGTGACCCACGTCCCAGACCAGGCGGTCTTCCGGGGTGTTGAACACCGCATGCAGGGCGATGGTCAGCTCGACGGTGCCGAGGTTGGACGACAGATGGCCGCCCGTCTGCGAGACCGATTCGATCAGGAAGGCACGCAGCTCGCTGGCGAGTTGCGGCAGTTGCTTGCGATCCAGTCGGCGCAGGTCGGCCGGGCTGGTGATCGTATCAAGCAGGGGAGTGTGCTGGCTTTGGCCCATGATCAGAATTGCCGGTGGCAGATGAAGTCGGCCAACTGGATCAGCCGGCCGGCGCGTTCGCCGAACATGGACAGCGCCGACAGGGCTTCGGTTCGCAGTTCTTCGGCATAAGTGCGGGCGGCATCGAGGCCGAGCAGGGCGACGTAGGTGGGCTTGTCGGCGGCTTCGTCCTTGCCGGCGGTTTTGCCGAGCGTGGCGGTGCTGGCGGTGCAATCGAGAATGTCGTCAACCACCTGGAAAAGCAGGCCGGCGCGTTTGGCAAAACGGTCGAGTGCATTGCGTTCGTCGGCGCTGAGCGGGCGGCCGCACAGCGCACCGAGCATGACGGCAGCGCGGATCAGGGCGCCGGTCTTCAGCGCGTGCATCAGTTCCAGTTCGGGTTGGCTGAGCGCGGTGCCGACCGAGGCGAGGTCGATGGCCTGGCCGCCGGCCATGCCGCGCGAACCGCTGGCGTGGGCGAGCAGGGCGATTATTTCCAGTTGCTGGTGGGCGTCGCCAAGCGGCTGGGCGGCCAGCAGCTCGAAGGCCTGTGTCTGCAGGCTGTCACCGACCAGCAGGGCAGTCGGCTCGTCGTATTCGACATGGCAGGTCGGGCGGCCGCGGCGCAGCACGTCGTCGTCCATGCACGGCAGGTCGTCATGGACCAGCGAGTAGGCGTGGATCATCTCGACGGCACAGGCGACCACATCGAGGTGTTCCGGCGCGGCATCGGTGAGTTCGCCAGCGGCGAAAGCCAGCAGCGGGCGCACCCGCTTGCCGCCGCCAAGCGTCGCGTAGCGCATGGCATCGTGCAGACGGTGGGGCAGGCTATCGGCGGGGGGCAGGAAACGGGCGAGGGCGGCTTCGGTGCGTGCCTGGGTACCGGCCATCCAGTCGGAGAAGGTGAGGGCGCTCATGCGTCGCCCGCCTTGCCGGCTGGCTCGAAGTCACGCAGTTCGCCATTCTCAAGTACCCGAATCTGGGATTCGGCAGCGTTCAACTGCCCCTGGCAATGCTGCATCAAAGCCATGCCGCGCTGATAGGCGGCAATCGAGGCATCCAGCTCGAGCTTGCCTTCCTCCATGCGGGAGACGATGTCCTCGAGTTCGGCCAGGGCCGTCTCGAATTTCATGTCGGCGATGGGGGATAGGTCCATTGTGTGCAAGTTCCGGAAAACACGCGAAAATACTCCATCAAGGGGCTTCTGGTCAAATGCGGGGCGGGGTAAAATCGCCCTTTTGCAACCCGCTGGAGCGTGGAATGTCTGACGTGGCGACCCTGTCCCGTTTGGCCCCCGCAGTTTCCCAACTGCCGGTGGACTGGTACTTCGATGACAAGATTCATGAGCTGGAGAAAAAGCTCATCTTCGATGCCGGTCCGGGCTATGTCGGTCATCAGTTGATGGTGCCGGAAGCGGGTGACTGGCGTTCCCTGGAGTGGAAAGACCACGGCCAGATGCTGCTCAATGGCGGCAGTGACGGCCCCAATGCCGGTATCTGGCAGATGTCCAATGTCTGCCGTCACCGTCAGGCGATCATGCTGCAGGGTTCGGGCAAGCTCAATGGTCCCATCGTTTGCCCCATCCACCGCTGGACCTACAACCAGGGCGGCGATCTGATCGGTGCACCGCATTTTCCGCAGAATCCCTGCCTGAACCTGAACAAGGCGCAGCTGGAAAACTGGAATGGCCTGCTCTTCAAGGGCCCGCGCTCGGCGAATGCCGATCTCGGCGGCATGAAGGTTGCACGTGACCTCGATTTCACCGGCTACAAGCTCGACCACGTCGAGATGCATACCTGCAACTACAACTGGAAGACCTTCATCGAGGTTTATCTCGAGGACTACCACGTTGTTCCCTACCACCCGGGGCTGGGGAATTTCGTCACCTGTGACGATCTGACCTGGCAGTTCGGCGACTGGTATTCGGTGCAGAAGGTCGGTATTACTTCGCTGATGAAGGAATCCACCTCCGCCACCTACAACCGCTGGCAGAAGGTCGTTCGCGAATACTACGGCGACCGCGGCGAGACGCCGCCGCAAGGCGCGATCTGGCTGACCTACTACCCGAACATCATGGTCGAGTGGTATCCGCATGTGCTGGTCGTGTCGACCTTGATCCCGCAGGGGCCGGACAAGACGATGAACGTCGTCGAGTTTTACTACCCGGAGGAGATTGTCGACTTCGAGCGCGAATTCATTGAGGCCGAGCGTGCGGCCTACATGGAAACCGCGATTGAGGATGACGATATCGGCGAGCGCATGGATCGCGGCCGCAAGGCGCTGCTGGCGCAGGGGCGCAGTGAGGTCGGGCCGTACCAGAGCCCGATGGAGGACGGCATGCAGCACTTCCACGAGTTCTATCGTCGCGTCATGCAGGACGCCATCGCCGCGCGCTGAGCGCGAACGTCCGCCTGCCGATTTTGGCCTGTTTTTCAGGTCCACCGCAGCAGAGGCGCCGGCAGTCAAACCGGCGCCTTGTTTTTTCCGGGGCCTATTTTTCGGAGCACCTACCCCAGCATGCAATCCCTGTGGATGATCGCCGCCAGCTTTCTGTTTGCCTGCATGGGCGTCTGCGTCAAGTTCGCGGCGGCGACCCATTCTGCTGTCGAAATCACCTTTTACCGCAGCTTCATCTCGCTGCTGATGATGTACGCGCTGGTCCGCCTGCGCGGCGTGCCGCTGGCGACGCCGCACTGGCGGTGGCAGGTGACGCGGGGCATCGTCGGGTTTTCGGCGCTGTTCTCCTATTTCTACGCCATTACGCTGCTGCCGCTGGCGACAGCCGTGACGCTGAATTATACCTCGGCGATTTTCCTTGCACTCTACCTGGCTCTGGCCGGATGGCAGATGCGCAAAGGCATGCTCGGTGCGCTCGCCATTGGCCTGCTCGGCGTGGTGTTGCTGCTCCGTCCGACCTTTCATGCCGATCAACTGGTTGGTGGTCTGATCGGACTGGGTTCCGGCGTGCTGGCCGGCATGGCGTATTTCAGTGTCCGAGAACTCGGGGCACGGGGCGAACCGGAAACGCGCACCGTCTTCTATTTTTCGCTGGTTTCCTCGGTCGGCGCGGCACTCTGGCTCGCGTTCAGCGAAATCCATCCGGTCGATTGGGATAGTGGTTTGCTCCTACTGGGCGTCGCCAGTTTTGCCACGCTGGCGCAACTGGCGATGACGCGGGCCTATTCCCGCGGCAAGACCCTGATGTCGGCGGCGCTGGCGTACAGCACAGTGATCTTCTCCAGCCTCTTCGGCATGCTCTTCTGGGGCGAGGTGCTGCCGGCCTCGGCCTGGGCAGCGATTGCCCTGATCATCCTCTCCGGCATCGCGGCGACCCACTTTTCGCGTGCCAGTCCGGTCGAGCAGGATTAAGATAGCTCCACAGGCCGCTGCAAGCGCCGCATTCGCGGGCTGGCAGCGCGTTACAACCAGAACAAGGAGCCAGAGATGATCGTCATTGACCACCAACCCAGCCGGGTCAGCGTTTCCGTATTCGGTGAGTTCACCTTGCCCGATTACAAGGAATTCGAGGAGGTCGTCAATTACAAGGTCAAGTTCGAAGGGCCGGTTGACCTGTTTTTCGATCTCAGCCAGATGGCCGACTTCACGCTCGACGTTGCCCTTGAGGAAATCAAGTTCTCGCGGGCGCATGCCGACGACTTCCGTCGCGTCGCGGTCGTGACCGACAGCCAGTGGGTGACCTGGAGCGCCTGGCTGTCGCAGACCTTCGTCAATGCGGATGTCGAGGTTTTCGATAATGCCGGCAAGGCCCGGCAATGGCTGGATGAGGAAGCTGAGGACGTCGAGGCGTGAGTTTCACGACCCTGATCGATGCCGCGACGCTGCAGTTGCAGCTTGAAAATCCGGACTGGCGGATCGTCGATGTCCGCCACCAGTTGACCGATACCTGCTATGGCGAGCGGGCTTATGCCGAGGCGCATCTGCCCGGTGCCGTCTTCATGCATTGCGACCGTGATCTCTCCGGGCCGATGACGGGCAGGAACGGCCGACATCCCCTGCCGGATCGGGAAAGGCTGATTGCCCGGCTGGGCGAGATCGGCATTGGCCCACGGACGCAGGTCGTAGTCTATGACGACGCCCAGGGCATGATCGCCGGCCGCCTGTGGTGGCTGTTGCGTTGGTTGGGGCACGAGGCAGTTGCTGTCCTTGATGGCGGCCTGCAGGCCTGGCAGGCTGCGGGCGGGGCGATGAGCGCAGACGTTCCGCCGCAGCGGCCGGCTGCTTTTGTCGCCGCCGACCCGCTGACCGGCTTGGTTACGGCCGGCGAGGTGCAGGATGCCCTCGGTCAGCCGACGATGCAGGTGGTCGACGCCCGTGCCCCGGATCGCTTCCGTGGCGAAAACGAAACCCTCGATCCGGTGGGTGGGCACATCCCGGGTGCGATCAACCATTTCTTCCGTGACAATCTCGAAGCCGATGGCCGTTTCAAGGCGCCGGCGCAGTTGCGCGCCGAGTGGCTGGCGCGTCTGGCCGGCATCGCGCCGGAACGGGTGGTGCATCAGTGCGGTTCGGGTGTTTCCGCCTGTCACAACCAGCTGGCGATGGCCGTTGCCGGTTTGAGCGGTTCCCGGCTCTATGCCGGCTCGTGGAGCGAGTGGTGCGCTGACGCTGCTCGGCCGGTCGCTCGCTGAGCGCGACAGAACGCGAGCGGCTTGCTGTCGGCACGGAGCTACGGCAGGTCCAGCTTGCCAGCGACGTGCCTCGATGCCGTTCGGATTGTTTTTTGTGCGGAGTTTTGCACCATGAATATTCTGGAAAAATTGCTTCCTCTCGTTTTTGGCCAGTTTTTGCTGTTCACCGCAGCAGTCGCCCAGACGGCCGAAGTCGCCGGGTTTCGACCCGATCAGCGTCCTGCCGGGGCGCCGGTGATCGAGCGTTTTGAGCCGGATGCCGCCTGGCAGGCGCAGGCGCTCAAGGGCATTGCCGAGCCGCAGACCGGGGTTGGATTCCTCAAGGATCAGGGGGCGTGGTACACGCCGTTCAACCGCCCGAACATGCCCGGCCGTTACGATATCCGGCATCTCCACGAACAAAACAAGGCGAAAGACTGACCATGGAAAGCCCGAAAACCGGCATTCTGATTCTCGCCGTGCTGGCCGTTGCCGCAGCGGCCGGCGGCCTCCTCGGCTGGCAGATTCGCCAGCAGCCGCAGACAGTGCCTGCCGCTGCCGACTACGGCAAGCTGGCCGGACAGGACCATCTGCGTGCGACGTACGATCCGATTCACTTCAAGCCGGCGATTGACTCAGCCACCGACGCCCAATGCCTTGCCTGCCACCGCGAAGTGCTCGACGACCAGGTGCGCGAGCGCTCGCCGGCCGGGATCAGTGCTGCCGCCAGCAAGGCCTGGTATCAGCAGCTGAGCACATATGCCGGCGATCAGGACACTTTCCACCGCCGTCATCTGGTGACGCCGATGGCCAAAGAGCTGATGAACCTGCGCTGTACCACCTGCCATCAGGGCAACGATCCGCGCGAAGAAGCGCCGGGCTCGTCGGCGACGGCGATGCCGCAATCGACCGATGCCTTCACGCTGCGCAAGCAGGTGAACCCGGAAACCACCTGCCTCAAGTGCCACGGCCAGATGAACATCCAGGTCATGGGTCTGCCGTCGCCCTGGCACGAGAGCAAGGAGATGTTCGGCAACAGTTGCCTGACCTGCCATGCCGCGATCCGTACCACGCGCCATCAGGTCAACTACCTCAAGGCCGAAGCCATCGAGGCCGCCGGTGCCAAAAACGCGGATACCTGCTACGGCTGTCATGGCGGTCGCTCCTGGTACCGCATCGCCTACCCTTATCCGCGTCACGCCTGGGATGGCATGGCCCCCGACGTGCCCGACTGGGCCAAGGATCGTCCGACCGAGAGCGAAGCACGGTTTCGCCTGACTGCTGCGGTCAACCCGAAATAAAGGCAAAAATCATGGACCGGAAACGTAACTGGCTCGACCTCCTCAACCCCAATCGCCGCAACTTCCTGAAAACCGTCGGTGCCGGCACCGCTGTGGCAACGACCAGTGGCCTGATCGAACTTGGCAACGGCGATCAGGAGGCCAAGGCGTTTGCCTATGAACCCTATCCGCGTGATGACCAACTGACGACCGTCGTCACCTCCTGCGACCACAACTGCGGTTCGCGCCACATGCTGGTCGCGCACAAGAAGGGCGACGTCATCGTCCGTCTGTCGACCGATGACGGGCGCTACCAGGAAGGCGGCAAGTTCGGCTTCGAGACCGAACAGGTGCCACAACTGCGCGCCTGCCTGCGTGGTCGTTCCTACCGCAGCCGCCTGTATTCGCCGGAACGTCTGCTCTACCCGATGATGCGCGTCGGTGAGCGCGGCGAAGGCAAGTTCAAGCGTGTGTCATGGGACGAAGCGCTCGATCATGTCGCGCAGAAGATGGTCGAACTGAAGCAGAAGTACGGCCCGACCGCGATCCTCGACCAGGCCTACGCCGGCACTTCCTACGGCGTGCTGCACAAGTCCGACCAGATCGAAGGGCTGCTCGCCCGCTTTCTCGGCATGTTCGGCTGCCGCACCAATTCGTGGTCTGTTCCCAGCTATCAGGGCACGACCTTCAGCTCGCGGACGACCTTCGGCACCATCACCGACGGCAACGAAGATGACGCCTTTGCGCATTCCAAGCTGATCATCATGTGGGGCTGGAATCCGGCCTACACCTTCCACGGTGGCAACACCTTCTACTACATGCGGCTGGCCAAGCAGCGCGGCTGCAAGTTCGTGGTGGTCGATCCGCAATACACCGACTCGGCGGCGAGCTACGACGCCTGGTGGATTCCGATCAAGCCCAATACCGATGCCGCGATGCTCGCCGGCATGGCCCACCACATTTTCGTCAATAACTGGCAGGACCAGAAGTTCATCGACAAGTTTTGCCATGGCATGGATGCTGGCACGACGCCCAAGGAGTTCGCCGACAAGGAGAATTTCAAGGATTACATTCTGGGGAAGTACGACAAAACGCCGAAGACCCCGGAATGGGCGGAGAAAATCTGCGGCGTGCCGGCAGCCGACATCAAGAAGCTGGCCGAAATGTATGCCACCACCAAGCCGGCGGCGCTAAAGGCCAGCTGGTCGCCGGGTCGCGCCAGTTATGGCGAGCAGTACAACCGGATGGCGGCTGCCGTGCAGGCGATGACCGGCAATATCGGCATTCTTGGCGGTTGCGCCGAAGGCGTCGGCAAGGGGTGGCATGCCGAATCGGTGGCCTATCCCTACGATGAATACGCCAATGTCTGGTGGGCCTCGCTGAAGTCCGACCGGTGGGCGCATTGCGTGCTTAACTACCCGAACGTCAAGAGAGAGGAAATCGGTTGCTGGCCGCGCAATGACGAGCTGGACGGCAAGATTCCGAACATCAAGGCGATCTTCTGGCATGGCTCGGACTGGTTCAACCAGCTGACCAACATCAACAAGGAAATTGCCGCGATCAAGAAGCTGGAGCTGGTCGTCTGCATGGATTCGACGATCACGCCGTCCGGCCTGTGGGCCGATGTGCTGTTCCCGATCGCCACCCACTTCGAACGCCACGACGTCGCCTTGCCCTGGTACAAGGGGCATTACTACATCCACCGCCCGAAGGTCATCGAGCCCCTCGGCGAATCGAAGACCGACCTGCAGGTGTTTACCGAGCTGGCGTATCGCATCGAAAAAATCGATCCGAGCGTCAAGGATTTCGGCCAGCGCTACAACCCGAAGGCGCAGCGCGATTACTTCCAGAACAACGAAGTTACCGACGAGGCCTATCTCACCGACTGGTGGAAGAACAAGGTGCAGGCGCACCAGGGCGTCAAGATGTCGTGGGAGGACTTCAAGAAGCACGGCGTCTACAAGTTCGTCTTCGACAAGCCGCACGTCGCGTTCGAGGAGCAGATCAGCAAGGGCGTGCCCTTCCCGACGCCGTCCGGCAAGATCGAAATCCTGTCGACGACGCTGGCGAACATCAAGGACTGGACCAAGACCCAGTACGGTTACGAAATTCCTTACCTGCCGAAGTGGATTGAACCCTTCGAATCGCTGAACCATCCGAAGGCGAAGAAATTCCCCTTCCATATGATCACGCCGCACCCGCGCTGGCGGACGCACTCGATCTTCCACAACATCCCGTGGTTGCGCGAGACCTATCAGCAGGAAATGACCATCAGCGCCCGTGACGCCAAGGCGCGTGGCCTGGTGACCGGCGACATCGTCGAAGTCTGGAACGACCGCGGCAAGTGCGTCGTGCCGGTCTATGTCACCGAGCGCTGCATGCCCGGTGTCGTCGTCCTGTACGAAGGCGCCTGGATGGACCTGGCCAAGGATGGCAGCGACCGTTCCGGCAACCCGGACTTCCTGACGCTGGACGAGCCAAGTCCGGCGGGGGCGTTTGCCTATAACACCATCCTTGTCGACTTCAAGAAAACCGCCCTCGATCACCATCCGGGCTGGGATACCCAGGCGACTTCGCGCTCCGTTGTCTTCCGGAGGGACAAGTGATGGTCAAGAAAATCGACAAGCAGGAACTCAAGTCGGCCATCGAGCGCAAGGTCGCGCAGACCTATGAGCCGGTGAAACCCGCCAAGCAGTTGGGTTTCATCCATCACAACGTCGATTGCATCGGCTGCCGTGCATGCGAAATCGCCTGCAAGGACAAGAACGGCCTGCCGCCGGGACCACGCTTCCGCCGCGTCATGTACGTCGAGGGCGGGACTTTTCCGGATGTCCATGCTTACAAGGTCAACATGGCCTGCAACCATTGCGCCGAGCCGGCCTGCCTGCCGACCTGCCCGACCGGCGCGATCTGGAAGCGAGCTGACAACGGGGTCGTCGATATCGACTCGACGCTGTGCATCGGCTGCCGCAAATGCGAGGCCGCCTGCCCCTACGGCGCGCCGCAGTGGGATCCGCAGGAGCTGGTGGTCAAGAAGTGCAACATGTGCATCGATGAGTTGGAGGCGGGGCGCAAGCCCTACTGCGTCCAGGCCTGCATGATGCGCGTGCTGGATATCGGCCCGATCGAGGAAATCTGGAAGGGTACGCTCAAGACCACCGCCATCGGCCCCAACGATGTGCCGGTCAAACAGGTGAAAAACATGGCCAATCCGGAATTGACCAAGCCGTCGATCGCTTTCATCCCGCACAGCAAGGGCCGCGTCGATGGCAAGTGAGCTTTTCGCCGCGCTGGCCGACGATCTGGCGCAGTTGATCCGTCTGCACGACCGCGAGATCGACGCCGATGTGCTGGTTGCCTTGCGCCAGGTCGATTTTCCACATCAATTGGCGCTGCCGGCCACTGAACCGGTGGCGCAGCAGGCCTGGGCCAATATGGCGGCCGCACTGGCCGGACCGTTGTCGCTTGACGATCTGGCGGCCGATTACGCTGCGATTTACCTGAACAACCAGTATGCATCGTCGCCCTATGAGTCGGTCTGGCTGACTGACGACCACCTCGCCTGCGGGGCGCCGATGTTCGAGTTGCGCGAAATCTATGCCGCTGCCGGCTGGCAGGCCGCTGACTGGCGGCAGCGTTTTGACGACCATCTGGTCTTGCAGATGCAGTACCTGCAGCGCCAGATGACCTCGTCTGCGGTCGACCCGGAAAACCTCGAAAATTTCCTCGATGACCATCTGGGCTACTGGTTCCCGGACTTTGCCCGCCAGGTCTCGATGCGCGCACGGACTGCCTTCTACGCAGCCCTCGTCGAACTCACCCACGTCTGGCTGGTGCAGTACCGCCAGGTGCTGGCCGATGTCACCGGTCGCGCGATCCCGACCCGTGACGAGCTTGCTGCACGCATCAACCGCAAACTGGCGCTGGAAAAAGCTGAGGTGGCGCCGATCCGGTTCATGCCTGGACAGCACGGCCCGAGTTGGTAGCCGGCAGCGTGGCTGGAGGGTGCCCCGAATCGCCAAACCCTCAAAAATAATCGGACATTCTATAATCGGCCACGGTGATAAACGCAGGGCGCAGCTGCGCAGGCCGGATGAATACGATTGATATCTTTCCCTGGGACGACAACTTCAACACCGGTCTGGCGGTCGTCGACGCGCAGCATCGCAAGCTGGTTGAACTGTTGAACGCGCTGGCGACGCAGGTCGCCTATCGCGATCCTGCCCTGAGCCTGGATGCCCTGTTCGACGGCCTGGCCGAGTATGCCGTCTATCACTTCGCGACCGAGGAGCAGATCTGGCAGACGCATCTTGCCGGTGATCCCGCAGAAGTCAGCCACCGGGTGCTCCACGCCGATTTCGTCAAGGAAGTGGCCCGCCTCAAGACAGCGGCGATGGCGCGTCCGAGCATCGAAGTGGCAGACGAGGCGCTGGGTTTTCTGGCCCGCTGGCTGGCATCGCACATTCTCGAGTCGGATCGCGCCATGGCCTACGCCGTGCTCGCCCGCCAGCAAGGCTTGGGTATCGACGAGGCGAAAGTACGGGCGCGCGAGCAGATGGGCGGCTCGACCCGCGTCCTGATCGACATTATTCTTTCGATTTACTCCTCGCTGTCGGCCAATACCCTGCACCTGATGCGCGAAATCGCCGAGCATCGTGCTGCCAGCGAAGCCTTGCGAAAGGAAAACCAGAAGAACCTGGCGCTTCTGCGTTACGCCAGCGACGGCATTCACATTCTTGATGCCTCCGGCCGGGTAATCGAGGCCAGCGACTCCTTCTGCGCCATGCTGGGTTACAGCCGGGAGGAAGTGCTGCAGCTGAATGTGGCCGACTGGGAAGCGCAGATTCCGCGTTCTGAGCTGCCAGTTGTGTTCCGTCAGTTGCTGGCCCGCGGCGAGCGTTTCGACTTCGAGACGCAGCACCGGCGGCGTGATGGCAGTGTCGTCGATGTCGAGATCACTTCGGTGCCGGTCACCATCGATGGCGAGATGCTGATGTTTGCTTCCGCGCGTGATATCAGCGAGCGCAAGCGGAACAAGGCTGAACTCATCCGCGCCCATGCGCTGTTAGATGAAGCAGTGAATAACGTGGCCATCGGTTTCACCATCTACGACGAGCAGGATCGGCTCGTCGTCTGCAACGAGGCCTATCGCCGCATCTACAACACCAGCCGCGACCTGATTGTCGAGGGGGCGACCTTCGAGGAGATTGTTCGCCGCGGGGCGGAGCGCGGGCAATATGTTGCCGCCGTCGGCCGGGTCGATGAATGGGTCAGGGAGCGGGTGCGTCTGCATCAGGCGGCGGACGGTACGCCGCTTGAGCAGCATCTCGATGACGGTCGCTGGTTGATGATCGTCGAGTTCCGCACGCCAAGCGGCTACATCGTCGGCAATCGCATCGACATCACCGCGCTCAAGGCCGCCGAGACTGCCGCGAAGCAAAGTGCCTCCCGCCTGATCGAGGCGCAGCGCATTGCCAATATCGGACACTGGGAGCTCGACCTGCAGAGCAATCGCCTGCTGTGGTCCGATGAGATCTACCGGATATTCGAGATTGATCCGGCGCACTTCGGCGCGAGCTACGAAGCCTTTGTGGCGCTGGTCCACCCGGCTGACCGCGAGCGGGTCAACGCCGCCTATGTGAGTTCGCTGCAGACACGTCGGCCTTACCGCATCGAGCACCGCTTGCGCTTCGCGGACGGGCGGATCAAGCATGTCCTCGAACAGTGCGAAACCGAGTTCGATGCCACCGGCCGCGCCCTGCGCTCGCTGGGGACGGTGCAGGATATTACCGAACGCAAAGTGATCGAACTGGAACTGGAGCAACATCGCCATCATCTTGAGGCGCTGGTCGATGCCCGGACCGAGGCGCTGTCGATCGCCAAGGAGGCTGCCGAAGCGGCCAGCCTGGCGAAGACGACCTTCCTGGCCAATATGAGCCATGAACTGCGGACGCCAATGAACGCCATCATGGGTCTGAGCGGCCTGGCGCTGCGGCGGGCCGACGACCCGCAACTGAAGGCACAGTTGACCAAGATCGATCATTCTTCGCGACATCTGCTCGGGCTGATCAACGACATTCTCGACATTTCGCGTATCGAAGCCGATCGTTTGAGCCTCGAATCTGCGCCGTTCAGGCTGGCCGATGTGCTCGACAGCCTGGTGCTGCTGACCGAGCAGCGGGCCAGCGAAAAAGGGTTGTCGCTGGACATTGACCTGCCGGCCGATGTCGCCGACTGCCATCTGACTGGCGACGCCATGCGTCTGGGGCAGGTGCTGCAGAATCTGGTGGGCAATGCCATCAAGTTCACTGAGGCCGGTTTCGTCCGCGTCCGTGTGCGAGCCGGGGAAACTTCGGCAACAACACAACAGCTGTTGTTCGCGATTGAGGATACGGGAATCGGTGTCCCGGAAGGCGAAATCGAGCGCCTCTTCGGGACTTTCGAACAGGCCGACAATTCGATGACCCGCAAGTACGGTGGTGCCGGCCTCGGGTTGGCAATCAGCAGGCGCCTGGTGACCTTGATGGGTGGTGAGATCTCAGTCGGCAACAATGACGATGGCGGCTGTACCTTCCGCTTCGATGTCCGTCTTGGCCTGCCGCAAGACGCCGGGCAGTCCGGCGCGACGGTTTCAGGCGGCGCGTTTGACGAGCGCTTCCTGCAGCCATATGCCGGCGCCTGCATTCTGATTGCCGACGATGAGCCGATCAATCTCGAGGTGGCATCCGACCTGCTGCAGGAAGTCGGCATGAATGTCGAGTTGGCCGGCGACGGCGAAACGGCGGTGCGCCTGGCACGCGAAAAGAATTATGACCTGATCCTGATGGACATGCAGATGCCGGTCCTTAACGGGCTGGAGGCAACGCGCCGCTTACGCGAAGACCCCGTGCATGGCAAGGTGCCGATTATCGCCATGACCGCCAACGCCTACGAGGAAGACCGGCAGGCCTGTGCCGCGGCAGGGATGGACGACTTTCTGGTGAAGCCCTTCCGTCCTGAGCAGTTGTTCGCAATGCTGCATCGCTGGTTGTCCCGCCGCCGCGCCTGAGCGGCCCAGCCGTCAGGCGCGCTGCGCCAGTTTTTCCAGCGCCCAAGCGACATGCTCGCGGACCAGCGGCGACGGGTGGTCACTTGCCGATTTCAGCGCATTTTTCGCGTCGACCGTAGCAGGGCCATTTCCGAGCGCGACGGCGATGTTGCGCAGCCAGCGTTCATGCCCGATGCGGCGGATCGGGTTGCCGGCCAGGCGGTCGTTGAACTGCGTTTCCGTCCACGCAAAAAGTTCGATCAGCGTTGCGCTGTCCAGTCGCTGGCGCGGGGTGAATTCCGGGTCGCCCAGGCGGGCGAAACGATTCCACGGGCAGCAGAGCTGGCAGTCGTCGCAGCCGTAAATGCGATTGCCGAGCAGCGGGCGGAATTCTTCAGGAATGGCTCCATCGAGTTCGATGGTCAGGTAGCTGATACAGCGGCGGGCATCGACACGGTAGGGGGCGACGATGGCGCCGGTCGGGCAGGCATCGAGGCAGGCTGTGCAGGTGCCGCAATGTTCGGCGATCGGTGCGTCCGGCGGCAGCGGCAGGTCGGTGTAGATTTCGCTGAGAAAGCGCCAGGAGCCTTGTTGCGAGAGCAGGAGCGTGTGCTTGCCGCGCCAGCCCAGGCCGGCTTGCCGCGCAAACTCGACTTCCATGACCGGTGCCGAGTCGGAAAACACCCGGTAGCCGAAGGGGCCGATGAGCGAAGCAATGGCATCCGCCAGCTTTTGCAGCCGGCTGCGGATCACCTTGTGATAATCGCGGCCCTGCGCGTAGCGTGATACGGCGGCACGGGCGGGATCATCGACGGTGTCGGTATGCGGCAGATAGTCGAGTGCCGCCGAAATCACCGTCAATGTTCCCGGTTGCAGTTCTGCCGGGTGCGCGCGCAGTTCGGCGTGGCGGGCCATATAATCCATTGTTCCGTGCATGCCTTCGGCCAGCCAGGTGCGCAGATGTTCGACCGCAGGCCCCGGGTCGGCGCGGGCGACGCCGATGGCCGAAAAGCCGAGCCCTTGGCCGGCATCGCGAATGGCGGCCTTGAGCGCCACGTAATCCACAGAGGAGTCCTGATCGTGCATACCCCCGATGTTACCGCCGTTTTCGAATTACCCGACGAAGCGGCAACGCAGGCTGCTGGCGCGTCTCTGGCCGCCTGCCTGCAGCCGGGAACGGTGGTTTTTCTCGAAGGTGACCTCGGCGCCGGCAAGACGACGCTGGCGCGGGCGTTGATTCGTGCCCTCGGCCACACCGGTCCGGTGAAAAGCCCGACGTATTCACTGGTTGAAGTTTACGTAATTTCGAGCTTATACTTATATCACTTTGATTTTTATCGTTTCGAGTCACCTGAGGAGTTTCTCGATGCGGGCCTTGGCGAATACTTTAATGACACTTCAGTCTGTCTGGTCGAATGGCCGGAACGCGCTCAAGGCTGCGTTCCGCCGGCAGACTTGCGGCTGCGTCTTCATCATGCAGGTCTCGGGCGTGTCCTCGAAGCCGTGGCAGATTCACCGCAGGGCCAGGCATGTCTAAGCGCGCTCACCCCAGCCCCGGGCGCCGCAGTCTCCTCCGCTACGCCGGCGCCTCGCTGATCCTCTCGGTGACGCCGCTGGCCGGTGCCGCGGCGAAGCTGCCGTCGGTGCTGGCAGTCCGCATCTGGCCGGCAAGCGACTACACCCGCGTCACCCTCGAACACGACGCACCGCTCAAATTCACGCATTTCACGGTCGAGAATCCGGACCGTCTGGTGGTCGACATCGAAGGTGTCGAGTTCAACTCGGTGCTCGATAGCCTTGCCCGCAAGGTGGCGACCGACGATCCTTACATCAAGCTGCTGCGCGCCGGTCGCTTCAAGCCGGGCGTCGTTCGCTTGGTCATGGAGCTCAAGGCCAAGGTCAATCCGCAAGTCTTCAATCTGGCGCCGGTGGGCGAATACGGCCACCGTCTGGTACTCGACGTCTATCCGGTCAATGCGCCGGACCCGTTGATGGCTCTGGTCGAAGGGCGCAAGGACGCCGTCGAGCCGCTGAAGCCGGACGCCGAGGCGCCGCTGGCCGAGAAGCGCGATCCTGAGCTGCCGCGCAAGGCGGAGAAGCCGCTTGAGGCGCCGGAAATCCAGACCACCCGCAAGTCAGGCAAACCGATTGTCGACCGACTGGTGACCATTACCCTCGACCCCGGCCACGGCGGCGAAGACCCGGGTGCCATCGGCAAGGGCGGCTCGCAGGAAAAGCATGTCACGCTGCAGGTTGCCAAACGGCTCAAGGCAAAAATCGATGCCGAACCCAATATGCGGGCGGTGCTGACCCGTGATTCCGATTTCTTCGTGCCGCTGCAGATGCGCGTGCAGAAGGCCCGCCGCGTCCAGTCCGACCTTTTCCTGTCGATTCACGCCGATGCCTGGATCAAGCCGGATGCCCGCGGCTCGTCAGTCTTCGTGCTCTCGGAAAAAGGCGCGACGAGCACGCAGGCCCGCCTGCTGGCGCAGCGCGAGAACGAGGCCGACCTGATCGGTGGCGTCAATCTCGGTGCCAAGGATCTCTTCCTCGCCCGCACGCTGCTCGACCTGTCACAGACAGCGACGATCAACGACAGCCTGAAGCTGGGCAAATACCTGCTCGGCGAGCTCGGCAACATCAATACCCTGCACAAGAACCACGTCGAGCAGGCCGGCTTCGCCGTGCTCAAGGCTCCGGACATCCCGTCGGCGCTGATTGAAACCGCTTTCATTTCCAATCCGGAAGAGGAGCGCCGGCTGACCGACGATGCCTATCAGGACAAACTGGCCGACGCGATGGTCAAGGGCATCCGCACCTACTTCCAGCGTCACCCGCCGGGACCGAAGTCGAAGCTGGCCTTGCTGGGCTAAACCGCCAGGCCCCACGGCTTTGGCCGTGGTGTATCCTTGCCCCTCCTCAGTTTTCGAGAATCTCGCGATGGAAGCAATCGTCGTTGACACCGGCCCGAATCCCGCCTGGGCGGTGATCTGGTTGCATGGTCTGGGGGCGGACGGGACGGACTTTGAACCGGTTGTGCCCGAACTGGGCTTGCCGGAAACCTCCGCCGTCCGCTTCATCTTTCCACACGCCCCTTACCAGCCGGTGACCTGCAATGGCGGCTACGTTATGCGGGCGTGGTACGACATCATCAGCCTCGCTCGCGACAGCCGGGAAATCGACGAGGCGGGACTGATTGCCGCACGGCAGCGCGTCCGGTCGCTGATCGCTGACGAAGTGGCGCGGGGCATTCCGGCGGAGCGGATCATCCTCGCCGGCTTCTCGCAGGGCGGGGCGGTCGCCTACCTGACCGGGCTGACGCATCCGGAACGCCTGGGGGGCATCGTGGCCCTCTCGACTTATATTCCATCGCCGCGCCTGTTGCGGGACGAACTGGTCGCTGAGCAACTCGAGGTGCCGGTCTTTGCCGCACATGGTGATGAAGATGACGTGGTGGCGCCGGAACTGGGCGAAGCTGCGCGCGACCTGTTACGCGAACTGGGTGCGACGCCGGAGTGGCGAAGCTATCCGATGCCGCATTCAGTCTGCCTTGAAGAAATTCGCGACCTCGGTCAGTGGCTGAGATTGCGCCTGAAAAACACCGCCTGAAGAACGGCGCTTGAAGCGGCCCGGAACCTGTCATGTCGATCACTGAACTGAATCTCTCCATTCCTGCACAACGCGTTCTTGGAACGCTGGCCGAAAAGCAGCGCACGGTGCCCGATACTTATCCCTTGTCGTTGAATGCGTTGCTGGCAGGCTGCAACCAGAAAACCAGCCGCAATCCGGTGCTCGAACTCGATGAGGCAGCGGTCAGCGCCGCGCTGGATGAGTTGAAGGGTCACGGCCTGGTGGCCGAAGTCAGTGGCAGCCGCGTTGTGCGCTTTGCCCATCACTTTGAAAAAGCGCTGGCCGTGCCGACGCAGGCCGGCGCCTTGCTGACGGTGCTTTTGCTGCGCGGGCCGCAAACCGCCGGGGAATTGCGCCTCAACTGCGAGCGCCTGCATGCTTTTGCCGATATTTCTTCGGTTGAGGCCTTTCTTGAGGAACTGGCCGGGCGCCCGGCGGGCGCGTTGGTCGTTGAACTGCCGCGGGCGCCGGGATCGCGGGAAAACCGCTGGATGCACCTGCTCGGCGGGCCGGTCAGTGAGGCGCTCGCCGTCGGGAGTGAGCCGCTGCGGTCAACCGGAAATATTGCCGAATTATCGGATCGGGTGGCGGCGCTGGAAGCGGAGGTGGCTGAACTGCGGGTTTTGCTGGCGCGCTTGACCGGATAATTCGCCGGCCGAACTGCGGCTCAGAAGAGCTCGACTTCGCCCTTGACGATTTCCTTGGCCTTGAGGGCGCCGGATTCGATCAGCGATTCGTAGCAATCGACACGATTCCGGCCATTGTGCTTGGCGTAATACAGCGCCTCGTCGGCACGGTCGATGACATCGGTCGGCGTGTCATTGGGCAGCAGGCGGCTGAAGCCGACACTGACGGTGACATGGCCGACGCGGCTGAAGACGGTTTCTTCGATATCGCGGCGGAAGCGGTCGAGTGTCGCCTGCGCAGATGCCGGGTCGGTAGGTTGCAGTAGCGCGATGAATTCTTCGCCGCCAAAGCGGAACAGCTGGTCGTCAAAGCGAAAGCTCTGGCGCATGACTTGGGCGACCATGATCAGGACTTCATCGCCGATCAGGTGGCCGAAGGTATCGTTGACCTGCTTGAAGTGATCGATGTCGCAGACCGCCAGCCAGTGGCTGCTGTTGTCGTTGAGCTTGCGGCGCGCCGGGTTTTCGGTGTGGCCGCCGGTCATCTCGTCGCTGGCCGCCTGACCGAGCAACTCGAACAGGTGCTTGTCAAAGGTCTTCCGGCTGGCCAGCCCGGTCAGCGTGTCGGCCTCACCATAATCGAGCAGCGCGATGTGGTTGCCGAAATACTCGATCAGCCCCATCAGCGTCACGCGATGGTCGGCCGAAAACTCGTCTGTCAACTCGACATCGACCATGTACTGCGGCTCTTCCAGACGGATGACCGGGAAAACGACGCGATGCGTGCCGTCGGGAAGGACGTCAAGCACCGCCGACGCTTCCTTCTGGCAACGCTTGAGCAGCGGGTCGCGGTCGATCGGCTGGCAGTAGCGGTGTTCCGGCAGGTAGGCGTTGCGCAGGTACTGGCCGTCGGGCCCGTAGCCGGCACAGGCGAAGACCACGGTCTTTTTCTTGCCGACGTAGCAGCGGTAGATGGTCAGGCGCTGCGGACTGAAGAGATCAAGCAGGGTGTCGACAAGCGCTGAATTGATCTCCGTCCGGTCCCGGCGGGCCGATATCTTGACGACATGACTGATCAATTCGAGCATTTGTGCGCTGCAGCGAGCTTCTGGCCGGATAAAGTTGCAAGGATTATAGCCAAGTCGTGAATTTTTCAGGGGACATCGCCGGCTTTCGTCGAAAAAATCACTTCTCCGGGGGGCGGCCGGGGTCGTTATAATTCAATGTTTTCCTTCGTCATCCTGTCAATGCGCATTTTCCGCGGTCATACGCGCCCCGTTCCGGCGCCTGTCGTTGTCGCCATCGGTAACTTCGATGGCGTGCACCTCGGCCATGCCGCGCTTATCGCGCGCCTGACCGACGCTGCTGAACGTCTGGATTGCCCCCCGGCCGTCCTGACCTTCGAGCCGCACCCGCGCGAATTTTTCACGCCGGATTCGGCACCGGCGCGCTTATCCACGCTGCGCGAAAAGCTTGAATTGCTGGCCGATTTCGGCGTCGAGCAGGCGATGGTCTGCCCGTTCAACGCCCGGTTTGCCGGCCTGACGGCGGATGCCTTCATCGAGCAGGTACTGGTGCGCGGGTTGCAGGTGCGTCATTTGATCGTTGGCGACGACTTCCGGTTCGGCAAGGGGCGTGCCGGGGACTTTTCCCAACTGGAAGCTGCCGGCGTCCGTTTTGGTTTTACTGTCGAGGCGATGGGCAGCGTAACGGTCGATGGCGAGCGTGTTTCCAGTTCCGGCGTCCGCCGCGCCCTGGCGGCCGGTGACATGGCGCATGCAGCCCGGCTGCTTGGCCGCCCCTACATCATGGATGGTCAGGTGCTGCATGGCCAGAAGCTGGGTCGGCAACTCGGCTTCGCGACGGCCAACCTGCGCATCAAGCACAATCCGCTACCGATGTCCGGCGTGTTTGCCGTCGAGGTCAGCGGTCTGGGTGACAGGCCCTTGCCGGGCGTGGCCAATCTCGGTGTGCGTCCGACCGTCGGCGGCACGACCCGGCCGCTGCTGGAAGTTCATCTCTTCGACTTCGATCGCGATATCTACGGTGCCCATATTTCGGTGCGTTTTGTGCACAAGCTGCGCGACGAGCAACGTTTCCCCAATTTCGACGCCCTCAAGGCGCAGATCGCGGCCGACGCCGCGGCGGCGCGGGCCTTCTTCAAGCTGTGAGCACACAAAATGGCTGACTATAAAGACACGCTGAATCTCCCCGATACCCCGTTTCCGATGCGCGGCGACCTGCCCAAGCGCGAGCCGCAATGGGTCGCCCAGTGGCAGCAGAAGAAGCTCTACCAGCACATCCGCGAGATCAGCGCCGGTCGCCCGCGCTTCGTGCTGCACGATGGCCCGCCCTACGCCAACGGCGACATCCACATCGGCCACGCGGTCAACAAGGTGCTCAAGGACATCATCGTCCGCTCGAAGACGCTGAGCGGTTTCGATGCCCCCTACGTGCCGGGCTGGGACTGCCACGGCCTGCCCATCGAACACCAGATCGAAAAACTGCATGGCAAGAACATCCCTGCCGACAAGGTCCGCGAACTGTGCCGTGCCTACGCCGCCGAACAGGTCGAGCGCCAGAAGAAGGATTTCATCCGTCTCGGCGTGCTGGGCGATTGGGACAACCCTTACCTGACCATGGCCTTCAAGGCCGAGGCCGAGGAGATCCGCGCCTTGGGCAGGATTCTCGAGCAGGGCTACCTGTACCAGGGGCTGAAGCCGGTGAACTGGTGTCTGGATTGCGGCTCGGCGCTGGCCGAGGCAGAAGTCGAGTATGAAGACAAGAACTCGCCGGCGATCGACGTTGCCTTCGAGGTGCATGAGAACCACGCCGCCAAGCTGGCCGCTGCCTTCGGCCTGACCCACCTGCGCGGTCCGGCCTTCGCCGTCATCTGGACGACGACGCCTTGGACCCTGCCCGCCAATGAAGCGGTCAGTGTTCATCCGGAACTGACCTACGATCTGATCGAAACCGAGAAGGGCGCGCTGATCCTGGTTCGCGAACTGGCTGAGGCGGCGCTCAAACGCTACGGGCTGGAAGGCACCGTGGCAGGCTCGTGCTCTGGCGACAAGCTGGACCAGGTGCTGTTGAAGCACCCGTTCCAGAACCGCGATGTAGCGATCATTTGCGGCAAACACGTGACCACCGACGCCGGTACCGGCCTGGTGCATACCGCACCGGCTCACGGCGTCGACGATTACAACATCGGCAAGCAGTACGGTCTGCCGGTGAACAACCCGGTCGGCAACGACGGCAAGTTCATTTCCACCGTCCCGGCGCTGTCGGTCGGCGAACTGGCCGGCAAGACGGTCTGGGAAGCCAATCCGCTGGTGCTGCAGGAACTCGAGGCGAAAGGCCGCCTGCTCAAGCAGGAACGCATCCAGCACAGCTATCCGCACTGCTGGCGCCACAAGACGCCGATCATCTTCCGAGCGACGACGCAGTGGTTCATCGGCATGGAAAGCCGCAAGGACGAGAGAGAGCCGACGCTGCGCTGGATCGCCGAGCGCGCCGTCGATGAAACACAGTTCTTCCCGGCCTGGGGCCGTGCCCGTCTGGAAGCGATGATGAAGACCCGCCCGGACTGGTGCGTATCGCGTCAGCGCAACTGGGGCGTGCCGATCCCGTTCTTCCTGCACAAGGAAACCGGCCAGCCACATCCGCGCACTGCCGAGTTGATCGAACAGGTCGCGCAGCGCGTCGAGAAGGCGGGCATCGAAGCCTGGTTCAGTCTGGATGCCGCCGAGTTGCTGGGCGCCGAGGCCGGGCAATACGTCAAGATGAAGGACACGCTGGATGTCTGGTTCGACTCCGGTACGACCCACTGGCACGTGCTGCGCGGCTCGCACGCCGATGTCTCGACACATCCGGCGGATCTCTATCTCGAAGGCTCCGACCAGCACCGCGGCTGGTTCCAGTCCTCGCTGCTTTCCGGTTGCGCCATCGATGGTCGCGCACCCTACAAGGCGCTGCTGACGCACGGTTTCGTCGTTGACGGCAAAGGTCACAAGATGTCGAAGTCCAAGGGCAACGTCATCGCGCCGCAGCAGGTCTCCGACAAGATGGGCGCCGACATCCTGCGCCTGTGGACGGCGTCGACTGACTACTCCGGTGAACTCAGTATTTCCGACGAAATCCTCAAGCGTGTCGTCGAAGGTTATCGCCGCATCCGCAACACGCTGCGCTTCCTGCTCGCCAATATCTCCGATTTCGATGCGGCGGCCGACATGCTGCCGGTTGAACAGTGGCTGGAAATCGACCGCTACGCACTGGTGCTGACCCGCGAATTACAGGACGTCTGCCGTGCCGATTACGACAAGTACGAGTTCCACCGTGTTGTCCAAGCGCTGCAGACTTTCTGCTCTGAAGACCTTGGCGGTTTCTATCTCGATATCCTCAAGGATCGACTCTACACCACTGCGCCCAAGTCGGTCGCCCGCCGCTCGGCGCAGTCGGCCCTGTGGCACATCACCCAGGCCTTCGTTCGTCTGCTGGCGCCGATCACGTCCTTCACGGCCGAAGAGGTCTGGGCCGTACTGTCGGGTAAGGCGGACGATTCGATCATGTTCCAGGTCTGGCACGAGTTGCCGAAACCGGAAGCCGAGGGCGACCTGCTGGCCAAGTGGGCCATCATTCGCGAAGTGCGCAATGACGTGACCAAGGCGCTGGAAGCCCAGCGCGAGGCCGGCAAGATCGGTTCGGCGCTGCAGGCAGCGGTGGAGGTCCGTTGTGATGGCGAAAAATTCGCTGCGCTGGCGGCCCTGGGCGATGACCTGAAGTTCGTCTTCATCGTCTCTGCCGCTCAAGTCGTTCCGGATGCCGCCGAGCAAGTGCTGGCAACGCCATTGGCTCACGACAAGTGCGAGCGCTGCTGGCATGTTCGCGACGACGTCGGTGCCGATGCCGCCCATCCGGGCATTTGCGGCCGCTGCGTCAGCAATCTGCATGGCGACGGCGAGGCGCGCCGCTGTGCCTAAGACGGCCGGCGGCTGGTTTGCGCTGGCCGGGGTCGTCATCGTCCTCGACCAGCTCAGCAAATGGGTGGTGCTGAACACGCTGTCGCTCGGCGACACCCGCTATGTCGCACCGTTCTGGAACTGGGTGCTGACCTTCAATCCGGGCGCGGCGTTCAGCTTCCTTGCCGATCAGCCCGGCTGGCAACGCTGGTTCTTCACCGTGCTGGCCGTTGTGGTTTCGGCCTGGCTGGCGCTGGAAATCCGGCGGAACGCTTCGCAGCGGCTGTTGTCTTTGTCGATGGCATTGATCATGGGCGGGGCGCTGGGGAATGTCGTTGATCGCGTGCGCTTCGGCGCGGTGGTCGATTTCATCCAGTGGCATGTCGCCGGTTACTACTGGCCAGCCTTCAATATTGCCGATTCCGCGATTACCGTCGGTGCCGTTTTACTCGTCTTTTCACAGTTCACCGCAGCACATCCGAAAGAAGATTCCGCATGACCGCCACTGTTCGCTCCGACAGCTACCTGACCCTGCATTACCGCATCACCACGCTCGATGGCGAGGAATTCCTGTCCACCTTCGACATGAGCCCGGCAACGCTGCAGATGGGTAGCGGTCAGCTGGCCGAAAACCTGGAAAGCGTGCTGATCGGGTTGCCGGCGCACGAAACCTTTGTCTTTGAACTGGAGCCGGCACAGGCCTTTGGCATGCACAACGAGCGCCTGGTCGAGCGTATCGCCCGCAGCGGCTTGCCGGCCGACATGGAGCTCAAGGCCAATTCCGTGGTCGAGTTTTCAGCACCGAACGGCGGCACCTTCGCTGGCTTCCTGCGTGAACTCGACGCGACACACGCCCTTTTTGACTTCAACCATCCGATGGCGGGCAAGACGATCCGCTTCGAAGTAAAAATCATCGGGATCATGTAATGGAAATCCTTCTCGCCAACCCGCGTGGATTCTGTGCCGGCGTCGAACGTGCCATCACCATCGTCGAGCGGGCGTTGGAAAAATTCGGTGCGCCGATCTACGTCCGCCACGAGGTCGTTCATAACAAGTTCGTCTGCGATGACCTGCGCGCCAAGGGCGCCATTTTCATCGAGGAGCTGGCCGAAGTGCCGGCGGGCAGCACGGTCATCTTCAGTGCTCACGGTGTGTCGAAGGCGGTACGCGATGAGGCGGATGCCCGTGGCCTGAAGGTATTCGATGCGACCTGCCCGCTGGTGACCAAGGTCCATGTCGAAGTAGGCAAGATGCGCAAGGGTGAGCGTGAAGTGGTGATGATCGGCCACAAGGGGCACCCGGAGGTTGAAGGCACGATGGGGCAGAGCGACGGCGGCATGTATCTCGTCGATACCGTGGCGGACGTCGAGCGTTTGACGGTTGCTCACCCGGATCGTCTTTCCTTTGTCACCCAGACCACCTTGTCGGTGGATGACGCGACCGTCGTTATCGATGCGCTGCGCGCCCGCTTCCCAGAAATTCAGGGGCCGAAGAAGGACGACATCTGCTACGCCACCCAGAATCGCCAGGATGCGGTGAAGGTGCTGGCTGCGAAGTGCGATCTCGTCATCGTCGTCGGCAGCCAGAACAGTTCCAATTCCCGTCGTTTGCGCGAGGTGGCTGCCGGGCTCGGTATTGACGCACATCTGGTTGATGCCGCCGATGAAATCCGGCCCGAATGGCTGGCTGGCAAATCCCGCGTCGGCGTGACCGCCGGCGCCTCTGCGCCCGAGCACATCGTGGCCGATGTCGTGGCCCGCCTGCAGTCGCTGGGGCAGGGCGTGCGCATCGACCTGCAGGGCGTGCCGGAAGACGTCAATTTCCCGCTGCCACGCGAGCTGGCCTGAGGCACAACCGAGGACGGCGGAATCTTGTTTTACCCCTTGATGATTCTTCGGAAGCTGTGCTAGAATCGTCGTTTATCTGAACTTTCACCAAACAGGTTTTTCATGGCCAATAGCGCACAAGCCCGCAAGCGCGCCCGTCAAGCAGACAAGCAGCGCTCCCATAACGCAAGCCTGCGTTCGACCCTGCGTACCGCCGTCAAGCGCGTGCGTCAGGCAATCGAAGCCGGCGACAAGTCTGCCGCACAGACTGTTTTCCAGCAGTCCGTCGCAGTGCTCGACCGCATTGCTGACAAGAAGATCATCCACAAGAACAAGGCCTCGCGTACCAAGAGCCGCCTGTCTGCCCAGATCAAGGCGCTTGCTGCTGCCTGATCCTGCGGATTGATCGCATAAAAATGGCGCCTGCGGGCGCCTTTTTTGTTGCCTGGTTTTTCGTGCCCGCCGAATGAGCACGAGTTCTGTGGTCTATTTGCCGTCGATTGAGCAGACGCCGTCGATGATCTGCAGGTCGTTGTCCTGTGCAAAATTGAGCATGAAGCGGTAGGCCATCGGTTCGACTTCGCCGAGGCGGCCGTCGACGAAAACTGCCTTGTCGCCACCGTATTCGCCGGGGCCGACGTAGGGGGAGTATTTCATCTTGCGTTCGGCGCCGAAGGCCGACATGACACCACACAGTCGTTCCGCCCAGTCGCTGGGGCGAAATTTCTTTCCTTCCTTTGTGACACCGATGATGATGAAGGTGGTCGATTCTTGAGTTGTCATTGTTTTACTCTGCGATGGCGGGCGATGCGACCTTGCGTGGCAGAATTCTAGCAGAACGCGGCGGTCTTACCACTATCGGCCACGCATCCCGACCTCAGGAATCGGCTGTTGCCGCGGGTTTTACCGCCACCGGCAGGTCGCCGCGATCGACCAGTTCGTCGAGCAGTTTGCGGTGATCATGGGCGCCCGGACTCGATGGGCTGTGCCGGAAAACATCCTGGTTCAGCGACGGGCTCTCGGCGACGGCGACGTTTTCCGAAATGACGGTTTCCAGCACGTCATCGCCGTAGCGTTCGCGCAGCTTGTTGCGAATGTCGTCGCTCATCCGCCGCCGGCGGTCGAAGCGGGTCAGCAGATAGCGCCGTTCGACGCGACGCTTGAGGACCGGTTCAAGCACCTGCAGTGTGCGCGTGATGTGGTCGGCAGCCTGCAGCGACAGGTAATCGGTGGAAATCGGGATGATCAGGCGGTCACAGGCAAACACCGCATTCAGCGCCAGCACGCCGATGTAGGGGCAGCAGTCGATGATGCAGGGGCGTTGCGGGTGTTGCTCGTCGAGTACATCGAGGCCGACACGCAGCTTGTTGAGGACCGCCGGTCCTTTGCCGAAAATGGAGTCGACCTTGATCAGTTGCTGGTGAGCGGGAATCAGGGCGCCGAGGTGTTCCCAGGGCTGGGTCAGTTCGTCGAGACTGCAGCCATCCTGAAAGAAGGCGAACAGGCTGCGGCTGGCTTCGAGCGGGGCGCGGCCATGAATGCTAGACAGATGCCCTTGCGGGTCAAGGTCGACCAGCAGCGGGGGCATGCCGGCACGCCGCAGGGCGGCACCGAGATTGAGTGCCGTCGTCGTTTTTCCGACGCCGCCTTTCTGGTTGAAAATGGCAATCCGCATGGCTTTGAGCTTGGCTTTGGCTTCTATACAAGGCGCTATTTTTCACTTAACATTCAGGTTTCTGCAACTCTTTCCGCGCTGTCTGGCGCCCGGGTTGCGGTCGTTCCGGCGGCGATGGCCGCCGTTTTCGTTTTTTGGGGTTGCCTCATGTCGCATGTCATGAATACCTACGCCCGTTTGCCGGTGGCATTCAGCCACGGCCGCGGGAGCCGGATCACGGATACCGAGGGCAGGGAATACCTGGACGCACTCTCTGGGATCGCTGTCAATACGCTGGGCCACGCTCATCCGCGACTGGTGTCGGCGATTGCCGAGCAGGCCGGTCGCATGCTGCACACCTCCAACCTTTACGGGATGACCGGCCAGGAAGCGCTGGCCGACAAGCTGTGCGAGCGTTCGGGCATGCAGGAAGTGTTTTTCTGCAATTCCGGCTGTGAGGCCAACGAAGCCGCCATCAAGCTGGCACGCTACTACGGTCACAAGAAGGGCATTGAGACGCCGACCATCATCGTCATGGAAAAGGCTTTCCATGGCCGGACGATGGCCACACTGTCGGCGACCGGCAACCGCAAGGCACAGGCCGGCTTCGAGCCGCTGGTCGCCGGTTTTGTCCGCGTTCCCTATAACGATCTCGAGGCGATCAAGTCGGTCGTCGAGCACAACAAGAATGTCGTCGCCGTGATGCTGGAAATCATCCAGGGCGAGGGCGGCATTCATCTCGCTTCACTCGATTACCAGAAGGCGCTGCGCCAGCTTTGCGACCAGCACGAACTGCTGCTGATTTGCGACGAAGTCCAGTGCGGCATGGCACGGACCGGTAAGTGGTTCGGTTATCAGCACGCCGGCATCCAGCCGGATATTGCGACCCTGGCCAAGGGTCTGGGATCCGGGGTGCCGATTGGCGCCTGTATGACCGGTGGCCGTGCGGCGGGGCTGTTCGGGCCGGGTAATCACGGCTCGACTTTCGGCGGCAATCCGCTGGCCTGCACCGCCGCGTTGACTACCATCGACGTGATCGAGAACGAAGGTCTGATGGCGCACGCCGAGTGTATTGGCGCGCTGATCCGGCAATTGTTCGCCGAGGCGCTTGCCGGCGCCAAGGGCGTTGTCGAGATCCGCGGCCACGGCCTGATGATCGGCGTCGAACTGGATCGCCCGTGCGGCGTGCTGGTCGGCAAGGCGCTTGAAGCCGGCCTGCTGATCAATGTCACCGGCGACACCGTCGTGCGTCTGCTGCCGCCGCTGAATTTCAGCGAGGCCGAAGCGCGCGAACTGGTTGAGCGTTGCGTGCCGCTGATCCGGGAATTTCTGGCGGGCTGAGCATGGCGATCAAACACTTTCTGCAATTCAGCGACTTCTCGCGTGACGAATTCGTCTATCTGTTCGAGCGCACAGCGCGGATCAAGAACAAGTTCAAGTCCTACATCAAATACTGGCCGCTCGAAGACCGCACCCTGGTGATGATCTTCGAGAAGGCGAGCACGCGTACCCGCCTGTCTTTCGAGGCCGGCATGCACCAGCTCGGTGGCTCGGCCATCTACCTCAATACCCGGGATTCGCAACTCGGACGCGGTGAGCCGGTCGAGGATGCGGCACAGGTGATTTCGCGGATGAGCGACATCGTCATGATCCGCACCTACGAGCAGGAAATCATCGAACGCTTTGCCGCCAACTCCCGCGTGCCGGTCATCAACGGCCTGACCAACGAGTATCACCCCTGCCAGATCCTCGCCGATATCTTCACCTATATCGAGCATCGCGGCTGCATACAGGGTAAGACCGTTGCCTGGGTCGGCGACGCCAACAACATGTGCAACACCTGGCTGCAGGCGGCCGAGGTGCTGGACTTCAAGGTCAATGTCTCGACGCCGCCCGGCTATGAACTCAATCCGGAACTGATCAAGGGCGTCAACCCGGCGCATTTCGAGGTCTTTGCCGACCCGATGGATGCCTGCCGTGGTGCCGATCTGGTGACGACGGACGTGTGGACGTCGATGGGCTTTGAAGCCGAAAACGAGGCGCGGATGAAGGCCTTCGCCGACTGGTGCGTCGACGCCGAGATGATGGCCGTGGCCAACCCGCAGGCCCTGTTCATGCACTGCCTGCCCGCGCATCGTGACGAGGAAGTGACGGCCGAGGTCATCGACGGGCCGCAATCGGTGGTCTGGGATGAGGCCGAGAACCGCCTGCATGTGCAGAAGGCACTGATGGAATATTTGCTGCTGGGCCGGATTCAGGCTTGAGCGGCAGGATCAATCGAAACTAGGAAACAGAAATGAGCGATATCAAGAAAGTCGTCCTGGCCTACTCCGGTGGCCTCGATACCTCCGTAATCCTGAAGTGGCTGCAGGATACCTATCAGTGCGAAGTTGTCACTTTCACCGCCGATCTGGGCCAGGGTGAAGAGCTGGAGCCGGCACGTGCCAAGGCGCTGAAGTTCGGTATCAAGCCGGAAAACATCTTCATCGACGACCTGCGCGAAGAGTTCGTGCGTGATTTCGTCTTCCCGATGTTCCGTTGCAACACGGTGTACGAAGGCGAATACCTGCTCGGCACTTCGATCGCCCGTCCGCTGATCGCCAAGCGCCTGATCGAGATCACCAACATGACCGGTGCCGATGCCATTTCGCACGGTGCCACCGGCAAGGGAAATGACCAGGTCCGTTTCGAACTCGGTGCCTACGCGCTGAAGCCGGGCATCAAGGTCATCGCCCCGTGGCGCGAATGGGATCTGCTGTCGCGCGAAAAGCTGATGGCCTACGCCGAAACCCACGGCATTCCGGTCGACATGAAGCACAAGCAGGGTGGCTCGCCGTACTCGATGGATGCCAACCTGCTGCACATTTCCTACGAAGGTCGTCATCTGGAAGACCCCAACGCCGAGGCCGAAGAGTCGATGTGGCGCTGGTCGGTGTCGCCGGAAGCGGCACCGGATCAGGCCGAGTACCTCGAACTGACCTACGAGAAGGGCGATATCGTCGCCCTCAATGGTGAACGCATGACGCCGGCGCAAGTGCTGGCCACGCTCAATCAGCTCGGCGGCAAGCACGGTATCGGCCGCCTCGATCTCGTTGAAAACCGTTACGTCGGCATGAAGTCGCGTGGCTGCTACGAAACTCCGGGCGGCACCATCATGCTGCGCGCCCACCGCGCCATCGAGTCGATCTGCCTCGACCGCGAAGTCGCCCATCTCAAGGACGACCTGATGCCGCGCTACGCCAGCCTGGTGTACAACGGCTACTGGTGGAGCCCGGAGCGCATCGCGCTGCAGACCCTGATCGACCACACCCAGCAGAACGTCAACGGCTTCGTCCGCGTCAAGCTGTACAAGGGCAACGTCATCGTCGTCGGCCGCGATTCGAAGACCGATTCGCTGTTCGATTCGACCATCGCCACCTTTGAAGACGACGCCGGCGCCTACGACCAGAAGGATGCCGCCGGTTTCATCAAGCTCAACGCGCTGCGCATGCGCATTGCCGCCAATCTCAAGGCACGCAAGGGTTAAGCAGGCATGGAGAACGGCACCGTCTTTGGTCTGAATGAAGAACAGATCGCGGATTTTTTCTCGACCTGGGGCGTCGGTGCCTTCATCCTCTTCATGCTCTTTATCATCGGCGAGATCGCCTGGAAGTCGAAAGCCGGGAAGACAGGCACCTTCGTGCTTTTCTTCGTGCTCGCTTTCGGCATGGTCGGCTTCATCGCCAAGTCTGTCATTCAAAAAATGTGGGGAATCTGATGTCTCAGTACGATAACGTTTCGGTGGTCAAGAAGGCCAATGTCTACTTCGATGGCAGGTGCGTCAGCCACACTGTGGTGCTGGCCGATGGCACGAAGAAGACGGTTGGTGTCATCCTGCCGTCTTCGCTGACCTTCAACACCGGTGCGCCGGAAGTCATGGAAGGCGTCGGCGGCAGCTGCCGTGTCAAGCTCAAGGGCGAATCCGAATGGAAGACCTACGGTGAAGGTCAGTCCTTCGACGTGCCGGGCAACTCCAGCTTTGAGATCGCCGTCGCCGAAGGCGAGGCTTACCACTACGTCTGCCATTTTGGCTGATTTTCCGGGTTGACCGCAGAAGCCCGGCGCGTGCCGGGTTTTTGCATTTTGAAAGGAGAAACTCATGCCCAGTTTTGACTTCACCTCCGAAGCCGACATGGTCGCGCTGAAGAATGCCGTCGATGTCGCGATGCGCCAGATCGACAACCGCTACGACTTCAAGGGCACCTCGGCCAAGGTAGAGCTGAACGAGAAGGACAAGGTCATCACCCTGTGGGGTGATTCCGAGTTCCAGCTCGACCAGATCAAGGATCTGCTCTTCCCGGCGCTGGAAAAGAAGGAAAAGGACAGCGTCAAGCGTCTCGACGCCCAGAAGGTGCAGAGCGTTTCCGGCAACAAGTCCAAGCAGGAACTGAAGATCAAGGACGGCATCGACAGCGAACTGGCGAAGAAAATCGTCAAGCTGATCAAGGACGCCAAGCTCAAGGCACAGGCCTCGATTCAGGGCGATGCCGTGCGTGTCACCGGCAAGAAGATCGACGAACTGCGCGAGGCGATTACGCTGATCCGCAGCAAGATCACCGATTTTCCGATCAAGGACGGCAATTACCGCGACTGATGCGGTGAACCTGAAAAATCGGTCAATTTACGGGCTGCTTCGGCGGCCCGTAGTTTTTCCGCTCAGGCTTTCCAGCCCGCGAGCCCTCTGATCCAGACCGAATAAAGCTGCTCCGACAGTTGGCGCATCGCTGGCAGGCCGTTGGCGATACCTTCCAGCATCTCCGCCGGTTGCTGCACGCTGGGCTGTGCGGCGACGGCGGCCGCTTCGTCAGACCATTGCGAACTCCAGGTGGCGATCATTTCCGGCGTCATCTCGACGTGGCACTGCATCGCCAGGTGCGGGCCGAGGGCGAACATCTGGTTGGCGCAATAGCCGTTGGCCAGCAGCCGCGTTGCGCCCTCCGGCAGAGAAAAAGTCTCGCCGTGCCACTGGAAAACCGTGCTCCTGGCGCCGGCAAATGCGCCCAGCCAGTGGTGGGCGGTGGCATCGATTTCACCGAAGGCCTGGCCCCAGCCGATTTCCTTGACCAGATTACGCGTCACGCTGCCGCCGAGCGCCTTGCTCATCAGTTGGCCGCCGAGGCAATGGCCGATCACCGGGATGTTTTTGGAGACCGCATCGCGGATCAGGGCGCAAACCGGATCGATCCACGGCAAGGGATCGTTGACGCTCATCGGCCCGCCCATGAAGCAGAGACCGGCGTATTGGTCCGCAGTCGCCGGGACGTCGGCGCCCTCATCGAGGGCAATCAATTTCCATGGAATCCCTTGCTGCTCAAGGAATATGGCAAAATAACCCGGACCTTCGGTTGGAGAGTGGCGGAAAATGGCAACGGGCAACATGGCTGGATCGCAGTTCCGGAAAGTGACGGCGCATTCTACCTGCCTGCTTGTCCTCTGTCTGGCCGCTGCCGGGGCCAGTGCTCAGGAAGTCGGCCTGGCCGGCATCATGGGCAGCAAGGCGCTGCTGACGATCAATGGCGGCGACCCGCGAACCGTCGCGCTCGGTCAGACGGTCGACGGCGTCAAGGTGCTCGCCATCCAGGGTGATCAGGCTGTCGTAGAAATCGCTGGCAAGAAGCGGCCCCTGCGCGTCGGCCAGCATGCGATCGGTACGCCGGCCGCCGACGGTTCGGGCAAGATCGTGATGACCGCCGATCATCTGGGGCATTTCCTGACGCAGGGCACGATCAATGGCACGTCGGTGCGTTTTCTGGTCGATACCGGCGCGACGATGATTTCGCTGGGTGCCGGCGACGCCCGCCGGATCGGCATCGATACCAGTCGCGGCCAGAAGGCGATGACCAACACCGCCAACGGGCAGGCCATGGTAACTAAGGTGCAGCTCGACAACGTAAGGATCGGCGACGTGACGCTGCACGGCGTCGATGCGCTGGTTCATCAGGGCGAATTGCCGGTGGCTCTGCTCGGTATGAGCTTTCTCAACCGGATGGAAATGCAGCGCGACGGCAGTACGATGACGTTAAAAAAACGATTTTAAGGAGAGAGAAATGCCACAACGGGATCAGGAAATTACCCTGCTGCGACGAGAAGTCGAGATGCTGATGGAAGAACGCCAGGTGCTGCTGCGTGTGGTCGGTGCGTCCGCCGCACTGATCGCCTCGCTCGACAGCAAGCGTTTGCCGGTCGGGGCCGTCGAGGCGGCGGATGTGGTTGCCACGTCGATCAACTGCCTCTCGGAAGAAACCCTGCAGGATGCGCTGGCATCGGTGCACGCCGAAATCGAGGACGACGCGGCTGCCGCATGAGCATGGATTTGCAGCAACTGCGCGCCTGTCTGCTTGAGCAGCCGCAGACCGGGACGGTGGTCATCGAGGATGGCGCTGACAATCTGACACTTACGCCTGCGGCCGTGCTGTTTCCAATTATCGTCCGCGATGCCGGGCACACGGTCATGCTGACGCAGCGGACGGCCCACCTGCGCGATCACGCTGGCCAGATCAGTTTTCCTGGCGGGCGGGTGGAGGCTGACGACCTGTCGCCAACGCACACCGCCTTGCGTGAAACCGAAGAAGAGGTCGGCTTGTCGCGCGAGCGGGTGGAAATCCTCGGTTTTCTGCCGGAGTACCGCACCGGCACGGGCTTCCGGGTGACGCCGGTGGTCGGGCTGGTGCATCCGCCATTTGACCTGCAACCCGACCCCTTCGAGGTGGCCGAGGTTTTCGAAGTGCCGCTGGCGTTTCTGCTCGATCCGGCCAATCACCAGCGTCACGAAATGCACTACCGCGGTGCCTTGCGCCAGTATTTCGCCATGCCCTACGGCGATTATTTCATCTGGGGTGCGACGGCGGGCATGATCCGCTCCCTGAGTCAGCGCCTGGGCCTGCATGGCGCCTGAGCTTGTGGTATCTTGGCTCTTTAGACAGACCTTTTCTGCCGCAGCCGGCATTTCTTCGGCCCCATGAGTCTCTTCTCGCTGATCGCGGTTTTTCTCATCGAGCAACTGCAACCGCTCGATTATCGCCGCATCGTTGCTGACCCCGTCGCTGCCTGGTCAGATTTCATCGAAAAGCGTTTCAACGCCGGCAGGTACTCGCAAGGTGTGGCGGCCTGGGCCATCGCTGTCGTGCTGCCGGTGCTGCTAGTCGGCCTGCTCTACGCGCTGCTGTACAGCCTCAACCCGCTGCTTGGCTGGTTGCTCAATGTCGGCGTCCTTTATCTGACAATGGGATTTCGTCAGTTCAGTCACCATTTCACGGAAATTCAACTGGCGCTGCGCCTTGGCGATATCGAGCGGGCGCGCAGCCTGCTGGCTGCGTGGCAGGGCTGTGCCAGTGCCCGCTACGACAGCGAGGAGATTTCGCGGCGTGCCATCGAGGGGGCGCTGGGGGCGTCGCATCGGCATGTCTTCGCCGTGCTGGTGTGGTTCGTCATTTTGCCTGGCCCGTGTGGTGCACTGCTTTACCGTCTGGCAGCGATCATCCAAGCGCGTTGGGCGGTAGTCGATGTTGCAGAGCAAAATGAATTTTCCGTATTCTCCCGGCAAGTTTTCGGTATCATCGAATGGTTGCCGCTGCGGGCAACGGCCTCGGCATTTGCCATCGTTGGTGATTTCGAGGATGCCGTCCATTGTTGGCGGACACAGCCCGCGCAGTGGCCCGATCGCGATCTGGGGATCGTCCTTGCTGCCGGTGCCGGCGCCTTGGGTGTCCAGTTGGCCCGACCGGTGGTTGACGATGGCGAAGTGTCCGACCGGGGCGAACTCGGTCTGGGTGACCCTGCCGATGTCGATTTGATGCAGCGTGCCGTGGGCCTCGTCTGGCGAGCCACGGTGCTCTGGATCCTGTTGCTCTTTTTGTTGGGGCTTGCCAGTCTGGCAGGCTGAATCCATTTTCTTGAGGAGAGTCTTCTATGAGTAAAGATGTTGTCGTTCTGAGCGCAGTTCGTTCCCCCATCGGTGCTTTCGGTGGTTCCCTGGCTGACATGGACCCCTGCGATCTGGCCAGCACTGTGATGAAGGAAGCGATTGCCCGCTCCAATGTCGACCCGGCCCAGATCAACTATGTCACCGTCGGTACGACGATGCCGGTTGACTCCCGCTATGCCTACGTTTCCCGCGTTGCTTCCATCCAGGCTGGCCTGCCGATGGATTCCGTCGCCATGCAGGTTTCCCGCCTCTGCGCTTCCGGCCTGCAGGGTATCGTCACCACCGCCCAAAACATCCTGCTCGGCGATTGCGACTACGGTATCGGCGGCGGCGTCGAAGTCATGTCCAAGGTCGCTTACCTGCTGCCGGCGCTGCGTTCCGGCGCCCGCATGGGTGACGCCAAGGCCATCGACGCCATGGTTGCCGTGCTGACCGACCCGTTCGGCGTTGGCCACATGGGTATCACTGCTGAAAACCTGGCTACCAAGCATGGCATCAGCCGTGAAGAGCAGGACGCCTTCGCTGTTGAATCGCAGCGCCGCGCGGCTGCCGCCATTGACGCCGGCCACTTCAAGTCGCAGATCCTGCCGATCGTCAAGCAGACCCGCAAGGGCGAAGTCGTTTTCGATACCGACGAGCACCCGAAGCGTGGCACGACCATGGAGTCGCTGGCCAAGATGAAGCCGGCCTTCAAGAAGGACGGTACCGTCACCGCCGGTAACGCTTCCGGCATCAACGACGGCGCCGCCTTCTTTGTGCTGGCTGACGCTGCCAAGGCAGCTGCTGCCGGCCAGAAGCCGATCGCCCGCATGGTCTCCTACGCTGTCGCCGGCGTGCCGAACGACATCATGGGTGAAGGCCCGATCCCGGCTTCCAAGCTGGCCCTGAAGAAGGCTGGCCTGACCCTGGATCAGATGGATGTCATCGAATCCAACGAAGCCTTCGCCGCCCAGGCCCTGTCGGTTTCCAAGGTGCTCGGCCTGGATCCGGCCAAGACCAACCCGAACGGCGGCGCCATCGCCCTCGGCCACCCGGTCGGCTGTTCTGGCGCGTTCATCGCCACCAAGGCGATCTACGAAATGAACCGTATCGGCGGCAAGTACTGCCTCGTCACCATGTGTATCGGTGGTGGTCAGGGTATCGCGGTGATTTTCGAGCGCGTCTGATCGCTCCGGCAATCTGCCAATCCCAGAAAACCCGCCGGAGCGATCCGGCGGGTTTTTTTACGCCCTGCACCAGCGTGAGCGACGGCGCACCAAGGTGGGGCGCTGCTATGGTGCATTTTTTTGCAGGTAATTGATTTGACGTGGTTTTTGTAAATGGCATGGAACATGCTGAAGTCCTTATGAGAGCATCCTCAGTGACGAGTCAAACAATGAACTTCTACAACGAAATGTATGACGCTAACGGCGGCGTCCGTGCTCATTACCAGGCCTACGAGGCGTGGCTCAAGGAGACCCCCGCGGAGCGGATCGAACGCAAGCGCGCCGAGGCAGACCTGGCTTTCCGTCGCGTCGGTATCACCTTCGCGGTCTATGGCGAGGAGGCCGGCAAGGAGCGGCTGATTCCCTTCGACATCATTCCGCGGGTCATTCCTTCCGCCGAATGGAAGGCGATGCAGTCCGGCCTGCGCCAGCGGGTCAAGGCGCTCAACATGTTCCTCTGGGACGTTTATCACGACCAGGAGATTCTCAAGGCAGGCATCATCCCGGCCGAGCAGGTGCTGAACAACGCCCAGTACCGGCCGGTGATGAAGGGCGTCGATGTGCCGGGCCAGATCTATGCGCACATCACCGGGGTCGATATCGTCCGCGCTGGGGCGGGTGAGTTCTACGTGCTGGAAGACAACCTGCGCGTCCCCTCGGGCGTCTCCTACATGCTCGAAGACCGCAAGATGATGATGCGTCTCTTCCCCGAATTGTTTGCCAAGCACAAGGTGGCGCCGGTGCAGCATTACCCGGACATGCTGCTGGAGAAGCTGCGGGCGGTGGCGCCCAAGGGGGTCAATGATCCGACGGTGGTCGTGCTGACGCCGGGGGCCTACAACTCGGCTTATTTCGAGCACACCTTCCTTGCTCAGCAGATGGGGGTGGAACTGGTCGAAGGCCGCGATCTCTTCGTCAAGGATGAAGTGGTCTATATGCGCACCACGCAGGGACCGCAGCGCGTCGATGTCATCTATCGCCGCATCGACGACGATTTCATGGATCCGCTGGTTTTCCGCGCCGACTCGTCGCTGGGCGTACCCGGCATCCTCAAGGCCTATCAGGCCGGCAACGTGACGCTGGCCAATGCCATCGGCACCGGCGTCGCCGATGACAAGTCGATCTACCCCTATGTGCCGGACATGATCAAGTTCTACCTCGGCGAGGAGCCGAAGCTGAACAACGTACCGACCTACATGTGCCGTAAGCCGGACGATCTCAAGTACGTGCTCGATCACCTGCCGGAACTGGTGGTAAAGGAAGTGCACGGTGCAGGCGGCTACGGCATGCTGGTCGGCCCGGCGTCGACCAAGGAACAGATCGAGCATTTCCGCCAGTTGCTGATCGCCAAGCCGGATGGCTACATCGCCCAGCCGACGCTGGCGTTGTCCAACTGCCCGACCTTCGTCGAGGAAGGCATTGCGCCACGTCACCTCGATTTGCGGCCCTTCGTGCTGTCCTCGGGCAAGTGCGTGGACATGGTCCCCGGCGGCCTGACCCGCGTCGCCCTGACCAAAGGCTCGCTGGTCGTCAATTCGTCGCAGGGCGGCGGTACCAAAGATACCTGGGTTCTGGAGAAATAAGCCATGCTGAGTCGTACTGCCGATCACCTGTTCTGGATGTCGCGCTACATCGAGCGCGCTGAAAATCTCGCCCGTCTGCTCGATGTCACTTACCAGATGTCGCTGGTGCCGCAATCCGAAGATGCGGCCAATCGCAGCTGGAACGCGATCATCGCCCTGAACAGCCTCGAAGAAGCCTTCGCCGCCAAGTATCCTGCGGTGAACGGTGAAAACGTCCTGAAATTCATGGTCAGCGACCCGGACAATTTCTCGTCGATTCATAGTTGCCTGCGCATGGCCCGCGAAAACGCTCATGCCGTGCGTGGCACGGTGACGACAGAAATGTGGGAGACGCTGAATTCGACCTGGATTGAGGCGCGCGAGAAGTCCTTCGAGCAAATCGCCAATGCCGGTATCGGCGAGTACTTCGAGTGGGTCAAGATGCGTTCCTCGCTGTCGCGCGGCACCACGCTCGGTACCCTGCTGCAGGATGAGGCCTACAACTTCATCCGCCTTGGCACGCTGCTTGAGCGCGCCGACAACACGGCGCGCATTCTTGATGTGAAGTACCACGTGCTGCGCCCGCAGGGCGAGGAGGAAGTGGCGACCGACTTCTATGAATGGGGCGCCCTGCTGCGCTCGGTCTCAGCCTTTGAGGTTTACCGCAAGGTCTATCGTGATGTGATCACGCCGGACCGGGTGGCCGAGTTGCTGATCCTCAACCGGGATATGCCGCGTTCGCTGCATTTCTGCATGAACAGCGTGATCAAGGTCCTCGAACTGATCGCCAACCGCCAGTCCGGCGAAACGGCGCGCCAGGCCGGTCTGCTGCATGCGCAACTGCACTATGGCCGGATCGAGGACATTCTCGAACAAGGTCTGCATGAATGGCTGACCGACTTCATGGACCGGATTTACCTGATCGGTGACGGTATCAGCAAGGACTTCCTGGTGCCGATGGAGGCCGCGTAAGCGGACTTACTGGCGCGCTTCCCGCGTGTTGTCCGGCGCCGGGAAGCCGCCGCTGCTGCGGAATGGATTGATGTCCAGCCCACCGCGGCGGGTGTAGCGGGCATGCACCGCCAGCGCCGAGGGCTGGCAGTGACGCCGGATGTCGCAGTAGATACGCTCGACGCACTGCTCGTGGAACTCGTTGTGGTTGCGGAAGGACACGATGTAACGCAACAGCCCGGCGCGGTCGATGGGCCGGCCGCGATAGCGGATCACCACCATGGCCCAGTCCGGCTGGCCGGTGACCAGACAGTTCGATTTCAGCAGGTGCGAGTAGAGCGTTTCCTCGACCTCGGCCCCATCGCTCACGCCGAGCAGTTCTGGTGCCGGCTGATAGCGGTCGCAGGCGACATCGAGATCGTCGAGCAGGATGCCCTGCGGATAGCCGACCACGACCGGTGGCTGTTCGCTGAGCAGCGCAATGTCGGCGCTGACCGGTGCGCCGGCGGCGGCGGATAGATCGGCGACCAGCGTCGCCAGCACGGCCGTCTTGTCGGCAAATACCGTCTGGTTGAATGAATTCAGGTAGAGCTTGAAGGACTTCGACTCGACCAGCATCGGGCTGTCAGCCGGGAAGCGGAAGCTGGCGAGTGCCACGGCCGGCTTGCCGCCGGGGGTGAGCCAGGAGAGCTCATAGGCATTCCACAAATCCTCGCCGACAAAGGGCAGGGCATCGCCAGCGATCCCGAGTTCATCGCGCTTGATCTGGCGCGGAATGGGGAAGAGCAGTTCGGGCGCGTAGTCGGCGCGGTACTCGGTGGCTTTGCCGAGCGGCGAGAGGAGGCTGGGGTCGTGACTCATGGGGCGCGATTTTACCGGAAGGCGGGGTGTTAGAATCCGCCCCGCGCTCATCCCCGCGCCTCCTTACCCATAAAAATCATGCACTTTGACGTCATCATCATCGGCGCCGGCGCCGCCGGCATGATGTGCGCCGCCCAGGCCGGCGCCCGGGGGCGGCGCGTGCTGCTGATTGATCACGCGGCGAAGATCGGGGACCGCATCCGCATTTCCGGCGGCGGCCGATGCAATTTCACCAATCGCACGGTGAGCGCCGACAATTACCTGTCGCAGAACCCGCATTTCTGCCGCTCGGCGCTGGCCCGCTTCACGCAGTGGGATTTCATCGCGATGATCGAGAAGCGGCGGATTCCCTACCATCAGCGCGAGCATGGGCAACTGTTCTGCGACGAGTCGGCGCAGGACATCATCGACATGCTGCGCGACGCCTGCGACGATGTCGGCGTGAAGTGGGCGCTGGATTGCCCGGTCAGGCAGATCGAGAAAACCGGCGCCGACCCATCGCAGCCGACGGCGTTTGCGGTGAACACGGAAAATGGCCGTTTTTTCGCAAGTTCGCTGGTCATCGCCACCGGCGGGCTGGCGATTCCGAAAATCGGCGCGACCCCTTTTGGCTATCGCCTTGCCGAGCAGTTCGGCCTGTCCGTGGTGCCGCCCAAGCCGGCGCTGGTGCCGCTGGCGCTGGGGCCGGAGTTGCTGGAACCGTTGAAGCCGATGGCCGGCAACACGCTCGATGCGGTTGCCAGTGCCGGTGACGCCAGTTTCCGCGAAAACGTGCTGCTTACCCATCGTGGCCTGTCCGGCCCGGCCATCCTGCAGGTGTCCAGCTACTGGCAAATGCAAGCTTACGATGGCGGCCGGCAGCAGCCGGTGGCCATCGACCTGTTGCCCGGCGTCGACGCAGCGGCCTGGCTGAACGAACATCGGCAGGGGCGGGTGCATTTGCCCAACTTGCTCGCCGAACATCTGCCGCGACGCTTTGCCCACGAATGGTGCGCCTTGTACGGTGGCGAAAAGGCCGTGTCTCGGCCGATTGGCGAACTCGGGCGGCGGGATCTGGAGGCGATAGCGGAACGTCTCAATGCCTGGCCGCTGATGCCCTCCGGCACGCTCGGGTTCGCCAAGGCGGAAGTAACGCTGGGCGGCGTATCAACCGATGCGCTGTCGTCCAAGACCATGGAGGCCAAGGCAGTGCCCGGCCTCTATTTCATCGGCGAAGTGGTCGATGTGACCGGCTGGCTCGGCGGCTACAACTTCCAGTGGGCCTGGTCTTCGGGCTGGGTCGCCGGCCAGTTCGTCTGATCTACGCCTGGCCAACCATTGCCAGCGCCACGGCTTCGGCGACCTTGATGCCATCAACGCCCGCCGACAGGATGCCGCCAGCGTAGCCGGCACCTTCACCGGCCGGGTAGAGGCCGCGGGTGTTGATGCTCTGGCAGTCGGCGCCGCGTTTGATCCGGATCGGTGACGAGGTACGGGTCTCGACGCCGGTGAGTACCGCATCGGCCATCGCAAAGCCCTTGATCTGCTTGTCGAAGGCGGGAATCGCTTCGCGCAGTGCTTCGATGACGTAGGGCGGCACGCAGGCAGACAGATCAGTCATCTTTACGCCGGGCTGGTAGGAGGGATCGACGCTGCCGAGGTCGGTTGAGGGGCGGCCGGCAAGGAAGTCGCCGATGCGCTGCGCCGGGGCACGGTAGTCGCTGCCGCCGGCGACGAAGGCCGCCGACTCCCACTGCCGCTGAAAGTCGATGCCAGCGAGCGGATTGCTCCGGTAGTCGCCCGGGAAGTCCTCGGGTTTGACGTCGACCACCAGCGCCGCATTGGCATTGCGTTCGGCGCGCGAATACTGGCTCATGCCGTTGGTGACGACACGGCCGGGTTCGGAGGTCGCAGCCACCACCTGGCCGCCGGGGCACATGCAGAAGCTGTAGGCGGCGCGGCCGTTCTTGCAGTGATGCACCAGCTTGTAATCGGCGGCACCGAGGATTTCGTTACCGGCGTTGGGGCCAAAACGGGCGCGGTCGATCAGGGTTTGCGGGTGTTCGACGCGGAAGCCGATCGAGAAGGGCTTGGCTTCGATATAGACGCCGGCCTCATGCAACATCTGGAAGGTGTCGCGGGCGCTGTGGCCGATGGCGAGGACGACGTGTTCGGTGGTGATGGTTTCGCCGCCGGCGAGTTCGACACCGCGCACCTGATGGTCTTCGATCAGGACGCGCTCAACCTTGCTGCCGAAGCGGATTTCACCGCCCAGTCCGGTGATCGTCGCCCGCATGTTCTCGACCATCTTGACCAGCCGGAAGGTACCAATGTGCGGCTTGCTGACGTAGAGGATTTCCTCCGGCGCCCCGGCCTTGACGAATTCTTCGAGCACCTTGCGGCCGTGGAAGTGCGGGTCCTTGATCTGGCTGTAGAGCTTGCCATCCGAGAACGTGCCGGCGCCGCCCTCGCCGAACTGGACGTTGGATTCCGGATTCAGCGTGTTCTTGCGCCACAGGCCCCAGGTGTCCTTGGTCCGTTCGCGCACGGCCTTGCCCCGCTCGAGGATGATCGGCTTGAAGCCCATCTGCGCCAGCACCAGTCCGGCGAGCAGGCCACAGGGACCGGTGCCGATGACGACGGGGCGGCTTTGCAGACCCGCCGGCGCCTGGGCTACGAAGCGATAGGCCATGTCCGGCGTCGGGACCAGATGCCGGTCGTCGGCGAGGCGGACGCGTACCGCCGCTTCGTCGCGCAGCGTCAGGTCAATCGAATAGACGAGCAGGATGGCGGATTTCTTGCGCGCATCGTAGCCTCGGCGAAAGATGGTGTAGTCGAGCAGGTCGGCATCGGCGATGCCGAGGCGCTGCACGATGGCCGGGCGCAATGCGTCCGGCGCATGATCAAGCGGCAGTTTCAGTTCATTGAGGCGCAGCATCCGGCTCAGCGCTCCTTGAAGGGCTTGTGGCAGTTCTGGCAGGCGTCGTAGACGGCCTTGTAAGTGCGTTCGACGGCGGCCTTGTCCTTGCTGTCCACGGCGACCTTGAACTCGTCGCTGGCGGCGAAAAAGGCTTTACGCGCCTGTTCGAACTTTTCCGGTTCGCTCCACACCTTGGGTGTGGCCTTGGTCGGCGGGTAGTTGGTGTCCGGGCCGAAATGCGACCACGGCGCTTCGCGCTTGCTCATCAGCGTTGCCGTCATCGCCACGAACTTGTCGGCATCGTAGCGGTTCTCCCGCAGCATCACCCCCATCGGCTCAAAGCTGCGCAGCAGTTCCTTGAAGGCGGTCTGACGTGTTTTGACCGGCTGGCCGGGGCGGGTGTCCTCGACCTGGCCACCACAGGCGGCCAGCAGGGAGGTGACGGCAAGGGCTGCGGTGAACCGGAAAATCGGGCGAATTTGGGGGCGGAAAAACATGGCGGGGAGAGGCAGAAGACCGAAGGGCGAATTATACGTTGCCGCGCCCGTCATCCTGCGGCGCGGCCGTCAACGAAAAAGGCCCGCATTGCTGCGGGCCCGGCGTGGCAACTGGCCGACGCGGAATTACTTGGCCTTCTTGGCGGCCTTGGCGGTGGCGCTGGTGGCGGCCGCGATGTTGTTCTGGGCCAGGGCGGTCACTTGCTGGGCCGACTTGCGCATGTTGTCGAAGGCGGAGGTGGCAGCGGCGATGGCGCTCTGGACGGCAGCAACGGCAACGTCAGAACCAGCCGGGGCGGACTTGGCAGCCTTTTCCAGCATGCCGGCAACCGACTTCTGGAAGTCGCCGAACTGGGCTTCAACCAGCTTGGCCAGCTCTTCCTGGGTCTGGGTGGAGATTTCGGCAACCGAGCGGCCGTAGGCGACCGCCTTGTCGATGTTCGGCTGGGCCAGCGAAGCCTGGATGGTGATCGCTTCCTGAACGTCCTTGGCGCCGAGCAGTGCCTTGGTGTTGGCTGCGGAGTCTTCGAAGGCAGCGCGGGCGGTTTCCAGGTTCAGGTTGGCGATGCGCTCGGCAGAAGCCAGGGCGGTGTTGGCAACGGACAGCAGGGAATCAACGGCAGCCTTGTTGGCAGCGGCGAATTGCTCGGTATTGATGCTCATGGAAGCTCCTTTGGATGATCGAATGTGATTGTCGGCGTGACCGAGTCTCAGGGCGGTCAGGATCGCCTGACGTTGGAATTGTATCAGTAATTATGGATTTTGTTGCGACGCAACATGAAATTTTCAATTTATTTTCAACGGCTTGACTCCGCAATTATGTCAAACGAACGTTTTTATGCTGCTATCGCCAGATGGGTGTCGGTAACAATGTGACGCGGCGGAAATGAGCAAAAGCCGCTGTGGCAGCGGCTTTTGGCGAGTAGGGCGTGGTCTGCGGTCAACCCGAAAAATGGGCGAAAACGACGATTGCCTTTGCAGCGAGAATCAGCGGATCGACTTCTCGATGGCTTCGAGCAACTTGAGTGCGCGCTCGCGATTCTTGGCGATGGCTGCAGCCCGCTCTTCAGTTTTTTCGGCGTCGGCGCGCGAGGCTTCGAGCAGCGCCTCATGGGGCGTCAGGCCGCCCAAGGCAGCGTCGAGCATGCGCTCGGCCTCGGCGTCGGTGTCCTGAGCGTCGGTATCCTTTTCGGACATCGGGTTCTCCGTGGGGTTTTGGGCAGGCGGCGAGTATGCCGCCTTTTTTGTAGCTGCACCATGAAAAAAGCCCCGCCAACTGCGCGGGGCCTGTTCGTCCGGCAAGCCGGCAGTGATTACTTCTGCTTGGTGACGGCGGCGATGTTGGCTTGGGCGGCGTCAGCAAACTGCTTGGCCATGGCGTTCATGTTGCCGAAAGCGGAGTTGGCGGCAGCGATGGCGTTCTGGATGGCGGCAACAGCGCCTTCCGAACCGGCCGGAGCCGACTTGGCAGCGAGTTCGACCATGTTGGCCATCGACTTCTGGAAATCGCCGAACTGGGCTTCAACCATCTTGGCCAGTTCTTGCTGGGTTTCGCTGGTGATTTCGTAGATGGAGCGCGAGTAGGCGACAGCCTTTTCGACAGCCGGCTGGGCCAGCGACGACTGGGCGGCCAGAGCAGCTTGCGGATCCTTGGCACCCATCACCGACTGGACGCCGGAAGCAGTATCTTCGAGGGCGGCGCGGGCGGTGTTCAGGTTGAGGGCGGCGATACGCTCGGCGGAGGCCAGGGCCGTGTTGGCGACTGCCAGCAGGGAGTCAACGGTGGCCTTGTTGGCGGCGGCGAATTGTTCGGTATTGAGGGACATGGCTGACTCCAGTAATGAAGGTGATTGAATTGATTCCGGACGCAGTATAACGGAAAAAATCGGTAATTTGTGCACTGCAACAAAATTGTTTTTCTGTCATTCTATAGTCATGGCGATACTGCACCATCGCGGTGCGTAGGCGCTGGCAGTGGTGCCTGCTGATGGTGCGCGGATGCTGGTGCCGCCAGACGAATCAGTTAGTTACAGGTTGGTTCGCCTTTTGCTTAAAAGCCAACAGTCATTTTCCCGGAGTCACCCCGTGTCGATCCACGTTGCACTGAATCACGTTACCTCCTATAGCTACGACCGTCTGATCAATCTCGGTCCCCAGGTCATCCGTCTGCGCCCCTGCCCGCATTCACGTACCCGCATCCTCTCCTACTCACTCAAGATCGGGCCCGAACAGCACTTCATCAACTGGCAGCAGGATCCCCAGGGCAACTACCTGGCCCGGCTGGTCTTCCCGGAGCAGACGCGCGAATTCAGGATCGAAGTCGATCTGGTGGCTGAGATGTCGGTCATCAATCCCTTCGATTTCTTCCTTGAGCCGCACGCCGAGGAGTTTCCGTTCACCTACGAAGACTGGCAGCGGCACGAGCTGACGCCCTATCTCTATAAGGTGGCAGGCGGCGAACTGTTCGATAAATACGTGGCAGCGATCCCGAGGGCAAAGAAGCGCAGCGTTGATTTTCTCGTTGCCCTCAATGCCAAGCTGCAGCAGGACATTGGCTACACCATCCGCATGGAGCCCGGCGTGCAGACGCCGGAGGAGACCCTGACCAAGCGCACCGGCTCCTGCCGTGACTCCGCCTGGCTGCTGGTGCAGATCCTGCGCCACCTCGGCCTGGCTGCTCGCTTTGTCTCCGGCTACCTGATCCAGCTCACCGCCGACGTCAAGTCGCTGGATGGTCCGTCCGGTCCGGAAGCAGACTTTACCGACCTCCATGCCTGGTGCGAAGTCTATCTGCCGGGCGCCGGCTGGATCGGTCTCGACCCGACCTCCGGCCTCTTCGCCGGTGAAGGTCACATTCCGCTGGCCTGTACGCCCGAACCCTCGTCGGCCGCGCCGGTGACCGGCGCGCTGGACGAATGCGAGACCGAATTCGGCCATCACATGCAGGTGACGCGGATCTGGGAAGCGCCGCGCGTCACCAAGCCTTACACCGACAGCCAGTGGGTCGAGATCGAAGGCCTCGGTCACGAAATCGACGCCAAGCTGCTGGCGATGGATGTGCGCCTGACGCAGGGAGGTGAGCCGACTTTCGTTGCGCTTGACGACCCGGACGGCGCCGAATGGAACACTGCCGCGCTGGGTCCGACCAAGCGCCTGCTGGCGGCCGATCTGTTCCACCGTCTGCGCGAAAAATACGCACCGCACGGCCTGATGCATTTCGGTCAGGGCAAGTGGTATCCCGGCGAACAGTTGCCGCGCTGGTCGCTGAACTGCTTCTGGCGCAAGGATGGCGAACCGATCTGGAATTCGCCGCTGCTCTATGCCAACGAACGACTTGACTATGGTGCCACCAGCGCCCATTCGGCCCTCTTCCTGGCTCGTGTCGCCGAGAAGCTGGAGCTCGACCCCAAGTACGTCTTCCCGGCTTTTGAAGATGTCTATTACTACATGTGGCGCGAGCGCCGCCTGCCGGGCAACGTTGATCCTTTCGATTCACGGGTCGACGACGAGATGGAGCGTGCGCGCCTGATGAAGGTGTTTACCCAGGGCATGACGCATACCGTTGGCCATGTCCTGCCGGTGATGAAAAACGTCTATAACCGCTGGCAGACCGGCCCGTGGTTCCTGCGCTCCGAGCGCTGCTACCTGTTCCCGGGCGACTCGGCGATGGGTTACCGACTGCCGATCGACTCGCAGCCCTGGACGGCGCAAAGCGACTACCCCTACGTCAATCCGCCCGATGCCGAAATGGCGACCGATCCGTTGGCCTCGCACGCCGACCTGGGGGCGCGTGTGGCGGCACGCCATGCCGGCGTCGACGCCGCGTCTGCCCGGATGCGGATGCAGATGCCAGGCAGCGACGATGCCCGGGGCGATTTGCGTGGCCCTGACGGCAAGGGGCATCCCTGGGACAAGCCGACCGACACCAAGCCGGGCTTCAAGGAATCCGCCGGCTGGATCACGCGTCTTGCCATGTGTGCCGAAGCGCGCGAAGGCAAGCTGTACATCTTCATGCCGCCGACGCAGACCCTGGACGACTATCTCGAAATCGTTGCTGCCGTCGAGTTGACCGCAGAAGAAATGAACATGCCGGTCATCCTCGAAGGCTACGAGCCGCCGTCCGACCCGCGCATGACGCATTTCCGCGTGACGCCGGACCCGGGCGTCATCGAAGTCAACATCCACCCGGCCAAGACCTGGGACCAGCTGGTCGACCAGACGACGCACCTTTACGAATCCGCCTACTTCTCGCGCCTGACGACCGAGAAATTCATGCTCGACGGTCGCCACACCGGCACCGGCGGTGGCAACCACTTCGTGCTCGGCGGCGCGACGCCCAACGATTCGCCCTTCCTCCGCCGTCCGGACCTGCTGCGCAGCCTGATCGCCTACTGGCACAACCATCCCAGCCTGTCCTACCTGTTCTCGGGCCTCTTCATCGGCCCAACCAGCCAGGCGCCCCGCGTCGATGAGGCGCGCAACGATTCGCTGTACGAGATGGAAATCGCCTTCCGCCAGATCCCGCCGGTCGGTGGCTATATCCCGCCCTGGCTGGTCGATCGCGTGCTGCGCAACCTGCTGATTGACGTCACCGGCAACACCCACCGCGCCGAGTTCTGTATCGACAAGCTGTATTCGCCGGATGGCCCGACGGGTCGTCTTGGCCTCCTTGAACTGCGCGCCTTCGAAATGCCGCCGCACGCGCGCATGTCGCTGGCCCAGCAGCTCCTGCTGCGCGGCCTGATCGCCCGCTTCTGGGAAGAGCCCTACGCGCCACAGCGCCTGGCGCGCTGGGGCACCGAACTGCACGACCGCTTCATGCTGCCGCATTTCGTCGAGCAGGATTTCCGCGATGTCATGGAAGAAATGCAGCTGGCCGGCTTCGACTTCAAGGCCGAATGGTTCGCACCGCACTTTGAATTCCGTTTCCCGAAGTACGGCGATTTCGCGGTCAAGGGTATCGAATTCGAACTGCGCCATGCGCTGGAGCCCTGGCATGTCATGGGCGAAGAGGGATCGCCCGGCGGTACGGTCCGCTATGTCGACTCCTCGGTCGAGCGTGTGCAGGTCAAGGTGACCGGCATGGCGCCGGATCGCTACATCCTCACCTGCAACGGCGAGCCGGTACCGCTGACCAATACCGGCAAGAACGGCGAGTTCGTCGCCGGTGTCCGCTACCGTGCCTGGCAGCCGGCGTCCTGCCTGCATCCGACCATTGGCGTGCATGCGCCGCTGGTCTTCGACATCGTCGATACCTGGATGCAGCGCTCACTAGGCGGTTGCCAGTACCACGTGGCTCACCCGGGCGGGCGGAATTTTGACGTGCTGCCGGTGAATGCCTTCGAGGCTGAAAGCCGCCGTCTGGCGCGCTTCTTCCGCTTCGGGCATACCCCGGGCGAGATTCAGGTCAAGGCCGTGGAGCAAAGCGCCGAGCACCCGTTTACGCTAGACTTGCGCCGTTATTAGCCGGTAAATCGGCCGATTATTCCGGTTCACCGCAGGACAGGCCGGCCTCCGGCCTGTTTTCATTCCGCCCATGGCCAGAACACTACTCGCAATCTATCCCCAGTCCGCCCGCCGTTACGACGAGATGCTCGCGTCCGACGGCACGGTGCGTCCGCACTGGCAGCAATTCTTCCAGCACCTTGACCAGGTTTCACCGGAGGAAATGCACCAGCGGCTGGATTTCGTCGACCGGCGGATTCAGGAAAACGGGGTGACCTACAACATCTACGCCGATCCCAACGGCGCAGATCGTCCGTGGGCGCTTGATCCGCTGCCGCTGATCATCTCGCCGGAAGAGTGGGCCGAGGTTTCGGCTGCGGTGGCGCAACGGGCGACCTTGTTCAACGCCATGCTGGCCGACCTCTACGGCGAACAGACCTTGCTCGCCGATGGTCTGCTGCCGCCGGCGCTGGTCTACGGGCAGCACGGCTATCTCTGGCCCTGCCGCGGTGTCCGTCCGCCGGGCGGGGTCTGGCTGCATCACTACGCGGTCGATCTGGCGCGCTCACCCGACGGCAAGTGGTGGGTCATTGCCGACCGGACGCAGGCACCTTCCGGTGCCGGCTATGCGCTGGAGAACCGGCTCATCGTCTCGCGGGTTTTCCCGGAGATGTTCCGCGACCTGCATGTCCAGCACCTGGCCGATTTCTTCCGCGATCAGGTCGATGGCCTAACTGCGCTGGCGCCGGTCGATCCGGGCGAGCAGCCGCATACCGTGCTGCTGACGCCAGGTCCGTACAACGAAACCTATTTCGAGCACGCCTATCTGGCCCGTTATCTCGGCTTCCCGCTGGTCGAGGGCCAGGATCTGACGGTGCGTGGCGACACGCTCTACCTGAAAACCCTGCGCGGTCTGAAGCGCGTCCATGTCGTGCTGCGCCGGCAGGATGACGACTTCTGCGACCCGCTCGAACTGCGCGGCGATTCGGCGCTGGGCATTCCCGGTCTGGTCAATGTCGCCCGCGCCGGCCGCGTCGTCATCGCCAACGCCCTGGGCAGCGGCCTGCTGTCGTCCGGCGCGCTGATGGGCTTCCTGCCGGCGATTTGCCGCAAGCTGCTCGGCGAGGAACTGGCCATGCCTTCGGTCGCCACCTGGTGGTGCGGCGAAAAACCGGCACTGGAATTCGTGCGCGAAAACTTTGACGATCTGGTCATCAAACCGGCCTATCCGACGCAGCGCATGGATCCGGTATTCGGCCACGAACTCAAGGATGCCGAGCGCGACGAGATGTTGCGGCGGATCGAAGCGCGGCCGCATGCCTACGTGGCCCAGGAAATGATCAATCTCTCGCAGGGCCCGACCTGGAGCCGGGCCCATGAGCGCCGCCTGCTGGCACGACCGGTCGGCCTGCGGGCCTATGCCGTGGTCAATGCCGATGGCGGTTATTCGGTGATGCCCGGCGGGCTGGCGCGGGTTGCTACCGGGGCCAGCGCGCGCATCATCTCGATGCAGCGTGGCGGTTCCTCCAAGGATGCCTGGGTATTGACCGATGGGCCGGTCAGCGAATTCACCATGCTCAAGCCCTCGGTGGGCGTCCGCGAACTGGTTCGCGCCGGAGCCAATCTGACGTCGCGGGTCGTCGAGAATCTCTACTGGCTGGGTCGCTACTCGGAACGCTTCGATGACAGCGCCCGCATGCTGCGCGTGGCGCTGTCGCGGATCGTCGAAGCCGGTGGCCAGAAGACGCCGGCGGTCGAAGCGGCGATAGCGCTGGCCCTGCACCTGGGCGTGCTGCCCAAGCCGGAGGAGGACGCCGAGGTCACGGCCGGCAGCGAGCATGTGCTGCTAGAAGCAATCTATGACCCCAAGCAGCCGGGCAGCCTGGCCGGCAATATACGCAACCTGATGTGGTCGGCGACGCATGTCCGCGAACGGTTGTCACTTGACCACTGGCACTCGCTCAACCGGTTGCAGCGTGAGCAGCAGGCGGCACAGAAGAAGCATCCCTCGATGTCCGAGGCCATCGTTTTCCTTGATCGCGTGCTCGGCGTGTCCTCGTCGTTGACCGGCTTCGCCATGGACAACATGACCCGCGACGACGGCTGGCGCATGCTGATCATCGGTCGCCGCATCGAGCGCCTGACTTTCCTCGCCCGCATGATGTCCGGCTTCCTGCGCATGGAGGCAGCCAAGGCGCCGGGGGCGATGGAGTGGCTGCTCGAACTGGCCGACTCGATCATTACCTACCGTTCCCGCTATTCACGTTTGCCGGAGTTGCTGCCGGTCATCGACCTGCTGGTGTTCGATGACAGCAACCCGCACAGCGTCATTTTCCAGGGCTGGGCGCTGGTGCGTTACCTGAACCGCCTGCTGCGTGATCTGGGTGACGAGCGCGGCGACAAGGTCACCGAGGCCATCGTCAAGCTGGTCGCCTTCCCGCTCGAACGCCTCGAACATCACCCCATTGCCCAGCATCAGGCCTGCCTCGAACTGGCCGATCTGCTCAGCGATCTGGAACACGCCGCCAACCAGTTGTCGGACTGGCTGGGCAACCGCTACTTTACGCACGTCGGCGATGTCAGCCGGCAGACCATGGCTGTCTGAGCATGTCCGAGCCCGTTCGTTATCACGTCCTGCACGAAACCCGCTACGACTACGGCAGCCCGGTTTCGCTGTCGCAACAGCAGTTGCATCTGTCGCCGCGCATCCTGGCCTGGCAGCAGGTCGAAGAACAGCGGATCGACCTCGATCCGGCGCCGACTTGGCGGCGGGATGCTCAGGATGCCTTCGGCAATCCGGTGAGCTGGGTGGCTTTTCACGTACCGCACGAAATGCTCTTTGTCAGTTCTTCGATGCGCATCGCCATCCTGCCGCACCTGCCGCCGGATCTCGAGCAGTCGCTGCCGTGGAACGAGCTGCGCGACCGCCTGGCCTACGATGCCTCGGCGCCGACGCCGGCCGACCTCGATGCCACCCGCTTCCTCTTTGAAAGTCCCTACATCCGCGTCAAGCATGAACTGGCCGCCTATGCCGCTGACTGCTTCCCGCCGGGGTGGCCGGTGCTGGTCGGTACGCGGGCGCTGATGGCGAAGATCTTCAAGGAATTCAAGTTTGATCCGGAAGCCACCACGGTGGCGACACCCGTGCTCGAGGTACTCGCCAACAAGCGCGGCGTTTGCCAGGATTTCGCCCATCTGATGATCGGCTGTCTGCGGGCGCTTGGCCTCGCCGCCCGTTACGTCAGCGGTTACCTGCTGACGCGGCCGCCACCCGGCAAGCCTCGCCTGATCGGTGCCGATGCCTCGCACGCCTGGGTGTCGGTGTACTCCCCCGGAAGCGAGGGTGACTGGGTGGATTTCGATCCGACCAACAACCTGCTTCCCGACACCGAGCACATCACGGTCGCCTTCGGTCGCGACTTCGGCGACATCTCGCCCTTGCGCGGCATCATTCTTGGTGGCGGTGGCCACGAGCCGGAAGTCGCCGTCACGGTCACGCCGCTCGACGAGGAGGCGCCGGTTACTGCTGCGAATGTGACGGCCAAGACAGCCACCGCCGCTGCCATCGAAGCGGCCGTGGTCGAAGGGGCTGAGTCGGCAGAGCCTCAGCCTGAGGCGCCCCCGACGCCGGAACTTAAAGCCGAAACGGCAACGGCGACAACGAAGCAGTGAGCGGTCGTGTCGCAGTGATCGGCGGCGGGCCGGCCGGTTTGATGGCGGCCGAAGTCATGGCCACTGCGGGTCTCGCCGTTGATGTCTACGACGCCATGCCTTCGGTTGGACGAAAATTCCTGATGGCGGGCAAGGGGGGTATGAACATTACCCACGCCGAACCGCTCGCCGACTTCAAGACGCGCTACGGTAGCCGCCAGGACGTATTGGCGCCGCAGCTCGACCGTTTCGGTCCGGCGCAGGTGCGGGACTGGATGCAGGGGCTGGGCGTTGATTCCTTCGTCGGTACGTCCGGGCGTGTCTTTCCCACCGAAATGAAGGCGGCGCCGTTGTTGCGGGCGTGGCTGCATCGCCTGCGCCAGCAGGGTGTGCGCTTTCATGTCCGGCATCGCTGGCTGGGCTGGCACGACGATGGCGCCTTGCGCCTGGCGATGCCAGCGGGGGAACAGGCCGTGCGAGCTTCAGCGGTCGTGCTCGCGCTGGGCGGTGGCAGTTGGGCCAGGCTGGGGTCGGACGGTGCCTGGGTGCCGGTGCTGGCCGCTACCGGCGTCCAGATCGCGCCCTTGCAGCCGGCCAATTGCGGCTTTGACGTGGAGTGGTCACCCGTGTTTCGCGAACGCTTTGCCGGTGCGCCGGTGAAGCCGGTGGCCGGCCGGGTGACAGCGTGCTGCGGTGAACCCGAAAAACAGGGCGAATTCAATATCACCGAAACCGGCATCGAGGGCGGGCTGATCTACGCGCTGTCGGCGCCGCTGCGCGATGCGCTGGCCAGTTGCGGCGAGGCGACGCTGTGGCTGGATCTGGTCCCGGGACGCAGCGAGGCGCGGCTGGGCAGCGAACTGGCACAGCCGCGTGGCCGTGATTCCCTGGCCAACCATCTGCGCCGGCGCGTTGGCCTGACCGGCGTCAAGGCGGCGCTGCTGCGTGAATGTTGCCCGCCGTCAACGCTGGCGGATTCGCGGCTGCTGGCGGCGGCGATCAAGGCGCTGCCGCTCCGCCTGAAGGCACCGCGACCCATCGACGAAGCGATCAGCAGTGCCGGCGGCGTTCGCTACGAGGCGCTGGATGGGCGCGGTATGTTGCTGGCGCGGCCCGGCGTTTTCGCTGCCGGCGAAATGCTGGATTGGGAAGCACCGACCGGTGGCTATCTGCTCACGGCATGCCTCGCGAGCGGCCGGCATGCCGGGCAGGGCGTGGTCGACTGGCTGGCCGCCGGCAGCTGAAATTCGGGAGGCAATAAAACGGCTGAGCCGGAATGGCCTCAGCCGTTGGCGAGCAACTTTTCCAGCGTCGCCAGTGCCGCTTCGAAGTCGAAGTTGGCGACATGGTTTTCCACCTCGGTGAAGCGGCTGCCAAAACGCGCACTCAGCAATTCGCTGTTCTGACGCATGACCTCGATCGCATTCAGTTCGCCCTGGTGCAGCAACTTGCGCAGCTCACCGATGATTTCCTGGCTGCGGCCGGTATCGACCGGCGCGTGAACGGCAGCCGGACCCGGTTGCAGCTGGCTGACATGCTGGCGCAGGGCGGCATAGGCGGCTTCGGTGTCAGCGATCAGCGGGGCCAGCGCGTCGGCCGGCTGGCCATCGCGGATTGCCATTTCCAGCGCCAGTGCCTTGCGCTGAACGCCAGTCGCACCGAGGGTCGCACTGGCCCCCTTGAGCGAATGGGCGAGGCGGCGGGCGTCGTCGCGCCGGTCTTCGGCCAGTGCCTGTCGCAGTTGCTCGAAATCGTCGCTGTGGCCGGTTGCCAGCTTGCTCAGCAGGCGCAGGTAACTACTCAGGCGGCCACGCACCGATTCCAGACCAAAGGCCGGATCGAGGCCGGGGATCGCATCCAGACGCTGGCGCAAGTCGGCATCGCCGTCGTCAGCTGCTTCGACCGGGGCCATCGCTCCACCGCTGACCGAGGTCGGCAGCCAGCGTGACAGCGCAGCAAACAGCACTTTCGGTACCACCGGCTTGGCGAAGTGATCGTTCATGCCTGCGGCCAGGCAGCGCTCGCGGTCTTCGCCAAAGGCATTGGCAGTCATCGCCAGGATCGGAACGTCGCGGCCATTGGCCAGCTCGCGGATACGGCGCGTGGCCTCGATGCCGTCGAGACGGGGCATCTCGATGTCCATCAGGATCAGGTCGTAACGCTGGCGACCAGCCATGCTCACCGCCGCCTGACCGTCGGCAGCGACATCAACACTGAGCCCGGCGCCGCGTAGCAGATCGACCGCGACTTCGGCATTGACCGCGTTGTCTTCGGCAAGCAGCACCCGCGTCTGGTTCGACCAGGTGCCGGGCAGCGCCAGCTGTGCCGGGGCAGGCGCGACGCCACTGTTGGATATGCCGAGGCGAATCTGGAACCAGAAGGTGCTGCCCTGGCCTTCGCTGCTGTCGACGCCGATTTCGCCTCCCATCGCCTCGACCAGCCGGCGGCTGATCGCCAAGCCGAGGCCGGTGCCGCCGAAACGGCGCGTCGTCGAGCTGTCACCCTGCTGGAAGGCGGCAAAAAGCCGGGATTGAACCTCCGGCGCGATGCCCATGCCGGTGTCGCGGACCTCGATGCGTACCGTCGAGCTGTCGGTATCGCTGGCGATGAGGCGGGCGGTAATGCGGATGAAGCCGCGCTCGGTGAATTTGATGGCGTTGGAGAGGAAGTTCAGCAGCACCTGCTGGATGCGCAGCGGGTCGCCACGGACGGCGGTTGGCAGCAGCGGATCGAGTTCGCTGGCGATCGGCAGCAGTTTCTTTTCGGCGCGATCCGCGACCAGATTGCGGGCGGTGTCGATGACCGTCGCCAGCGAGAAATCGGCGGCCTCCAGTTCCAGCTTGCCGGATTCGATCTTGGAAATGTCGAGAATGTCGTTGATTACCGACAGCAGGTGTTCCGCGGCATCGGCGACCTTGCCCAGGCGTTCCCGTTGTTCCGGGGTATTGGCATCGCGCTGGGCGAGGTGCGTCAGGCCGATGATGGCGTTCATCGGCGTGCGGATCTCGTGACTCATGTTGGCAAGGAAGGCGCTCTTGGCACGGCTGGCCGATTCGGCGTCCTCCTTGGCCTGGTTGAGCTGGGCCGTGCGCTCGGCAACCAGGGCTTCGAGGTGGTTGCGGTGGCGCACCAGTTCGTCCTCGTCGCGCTTGCGGTCGGTCACATCCTGCACCGTGCCGACCGCGAAAGTGGCCTTGCCGGTGCCATTGAAGCGGATGTGCGCCCGTTCGCGCACCCAGCGGACCTCATGACCGATGACGATGCGGTGCAGGGTGTCGTAGGGCTGGCCGAGCAGTGCGGCATTCCACTCGTCCAGGACGCGGTCGCGGTCGTCGGGATGGACGCACTGGACAAAACTGTCGAGCTTCAGCGGTTGGTCACGGTCAACGCCAAAAATGCGATAAACCTCGTCGCTCCAGATCAGCTCCCCGCTGTCGATATCCAGCGTCCAGTTGCCAAGCTGGGCGATGTTGTGTGCCTCGCGCAGTGCAGCCTCGCTCTCGCGCAGCCGGTTTTCGCTCAGACGGAGGGCTTCGCGGGACTGCAGCATGCCCAGACCCACCCCGACTTCGTTGGCGAGATTGCCGAGCAGCGCCACTTCATCATGGGTAAAGGCCGCCTCGTCGTCGGTGACCAGATTCAGCACGCCGAAGGGCTCGCCCTCGAGGACCAGCGGCAGCGCCATCACCGCCCGCACCCCATGCTCGGCTGATAGCGCAGCGCAAGCGGCATCGCGGACGATGACGGTCTTGCCTGAAAGCATCGCCCGCTTGCCAGGCGACATGGCTGACTCGCCACTGGCGAGCAGGGCTTCGATGCCTTCGATGTGTCCAAGCAGTGGGCCGGCGCTGGCAAGCAGGCGGCTGTCTGCGCTGGCGGGGCCACCAGCATTGATCCACGCCAGCGGATAGCGTCCGATTTCAACGGCGATGCGGCAGATTTCGCCCAGCACGCCGACGGTGGTTTCTCCGTGCAGAAAGACCTGTGCGACGCGGGTGAGCATGTGCAGCGAGCGGTTCTGGCGGGCGATCTGGCGGCGCGTGCCTTCGCGTTCGGTGACGTCGTGAGCGATGCCCAACACACCGATCAGCCGGCCATCTGGTGTTCGCACCGGCGTTTTTGAGGTCTCGCAGTGTTCGATGTGGCCATCGGGGAAGTGCAGCGTCTCCTCAAAGATACGTGTGCCGCCGATACGGATGGTGGCCTCGTCGTCGGCGCGAAGAGCGCGGGCGATGACCGGGTTGGGCAACAGGTCGAGATCGGTGCGGCCGATCACCTCGGAGGCGGGGCGGCCAAAGAGCCGCGCGGCGCGGGGGTTGCAATCAAGGTAGACGCCGTCCGGATCCTTCAGCCAGACCATGTCGGGGATGGTCTGCAAAAGGGCCTGCAGGCGGCTGCGTTCGGATTCGACCGCCAGCCGTTCGGCGTGGCGGGCGGAGATGTTGGTGAGAATGCCGGCCGTCACCCGGGGCCGCCCGTCGGCATCGCTTTCGATGACGTGGCCGCGATCCTCGAACCAGATCCACAGCCCGTCGCTGCGGCGCATCCGGTATTCAATATGACGTACCGCAGTCGTGCCGTTTTCGATAGCCGCCATGGCGTTGCTTAACAGGCTACGGTCATCGGGATGGATCTGTTGCAGCCAGCTTTCCTGGGTATGGGGGGCATCAAAGGCGGAAATCCCCAGTTGCTGCAGTACGCCACCACTGACGACATATTCGTCGCGGCCGTGGCGATACTCCCAACTGCCCGCACCGGCGGCATCCAGCGCCAGGTGCAGGTGCGCCTCGAGGCGCAGCCGGTCGTGCTCCTCATGGGCTTTGTGCAGAGCCGCTTCGAGTTGATGCAGCGCCAGTCGCTCGAACAGCCGGCGCTGGCTGATGACGCCGCTCAGCAGGCCGCTCGCATCGACGATCACCATGTGGCGGACGCGGTAGCGGGCCATTTCCTCGAGGGCGGTGGTGACGCTGGTGGCGCTGACGATGGTATGCAGCGGCGTGCTCATCACCTCGCCGAGCTGAACCGTCTGAGGATCGGCATGGGTGGCAAGTAGCCGCGGAATGTCGCGTTCGGTAACGATACCTGCCGCCCGGCCGTGCTCGGCGACAATCAGATAATCGGCAGTCGCACCGAGCATCGCGGCAATGCCCTCGGAGAGCGTGGCGCCCGGTGGCAGGCGCGGCATGTCGCGATCCATGACGCCTTCCAGCGTCCGCAGATGGCGGAAGACCATGCCGCCAAGATGGACGCGGAAATCGCTTTCGCTGACCATGCCGACCACCTGGCCTTCGGCAGCGACAACCAGCAGGTGCCGGATGTGGTGCTTTTCAACGAGATGGCGGGCGCCGAGCAGATCGAGATCGGCGGGTGCCGTGACCAGCGGCTGCGACATGATGTTGCGGACGGCGGTTTCCGGCGGCAGCGAGACATGGACGGCGCGGAGGATGTTGGTTTCGGTGACGATGCCCAGCGGGGCGTCCGGCGTACCGATGAGCAGACTGGAAATCCGTTCGTTCGCCATCAGCAGGCTGGCCTCGCGTAACGGCGTTTCCGGCGGCACACAGCGGACGTCACGGGTCATGATGTCGGCGAGGGTGGTCGAGGGCAGGATGGTCATGGGTTTGTCCTTCGGCCATTGAGTTCAGCGTCGAGGCGGGACAGGCTGCGGCTCAGTGCCGCGGCGAGGTCATTGGCAAGCTGCTGGCAACTGGCGGCATCGATCTCGTTGCTTCGCAGCGCGTCGTTGAGCGCCACTGCTGCGAGATGGATGCCACGCAAACCGAGCGTGCCGCCAACGCCCTTGAGATTGTGGGCTAGCCGTTCCGTTTCATTGAAGTTGCCACCGCCGATCAGTGCCAGCAACTGGCTGGCATCGCCGGCATGGCTGACGGCAAAGCTGCGCAACAGACGCAGGTAGCTGGCGTGTTTGCCGCGTACGGTGTTCAGGCCATAGTCGATGTCGAAATCCGGATCGTCGCGCAGGCCCTCGATCATTGCCAGCGGGTCGGGCTCGTCCGCCACTACTAGACTATCGACCACGGGTGCAGGCGGCGCTGCTTGAGCTGATGGCGCAGTCGTCTTGGGTAGCCAACGGATCAGCGCGGTGTACAGGCTTTCGGGGTTAACCGGCTTGGCGATGTGGTCGTTCATGCCGGCATCGAGGCAGCGCTGGCGATCCTCGGCAAAGGCATTGGCGGTCATCGCCAGAATCGGCACCAGCTGGCAGTGCGGTAGCTGGCGGATGGCGCGCGTTGCCGTGAGGCCATCCATCACCGGCATCTGCATGTCCATCAGGATCAGGTCGTAATCGCCGTCGCTTGCCAGTTTCAGGGCAATTTCACCGTTTACCGCAAGCGTTGCCTGCAGGCCGGCGGCGCCCAGCAGATCAAGGGCGACTTCCTGGTTGATTTCGTTGTCCTCCGCAACCAGCACGCGGCGCCCGCGATGGCGGGTATTGAGCAGGCGCTCGGCTTCATCGCGGGCGAGCGGGATCAGTGCTTGTTGTTCGGTCAGGTCGCCACGCTGCAGGCGGGCGGTGAACCAGAACTCGCTGCCGCTGCCCGGGGTGCTGACCAGACCGGTTTCGCCACCCATCAGCCGGGCCAGCCGACGGGCGATGGCCAGCCCGAGACCGGTGCCGCCAAACCGCCGGGTGGTCGAGTTGTCTGCCTGCTCGAAGGCTTCGAAAATGCGCGCCTGTTCCGCTTCTGGGATGCCGGGGCCGGTGTCGGTGACGGCAAAGCGCACCAGCAATTCGTTGCCGCTGGTTTCCATCAGCCGGGCTGCGAGCACGATGCCGCCGCGCTCGGTGAATTTGACGGCATTGCTCAGGTAATTGAGCAGGATCTGGCCGAGACGTAGCGGGTCGCCGTGCAGTGCTTTCGGCAGGCTGGGGTCGATATCTGCGGCAAAACTCAGGCCGCGCGAGCGCAGGCGGTCGCTGACCAGTGATTCGGCGTTGTCGATCAGTTGTTGCAGCGAGAAATCGGCGGGTTCAAGCTCCAGCTTGTCGGCTTCGATTTTCGAGATATCGAGAATCTGGTTGATGATCGCCAGCAGGTGGTGCGCGGCATCGCCGACTTTGGCAAGGCGCAAGCGTTGGTCCGGTTCGGCCGTGTGGCGTTCGACCAGATGCGTCAGGCCGATAATGGCGTTCATCGGCGTGCGAATTTCATGACTCATGTTGGCGAGGAAGGCACTCTTGGCACGGCTGGCCGCTTCCGCCGCCTCCTTGGCGGCAGAAAGCTCGGCTGTGCGCGAATCAACGAGTTCCTGCAAGTGTTCTCGATGCAGGTTGAGTTCGGCCGTCGCCAGTTTCTGTTCGGTGATATCGCTCCAGATTGAGCTGACCAATGGCCGGCCGCTGATATTGACCGCCGATGCTGCAACCCGGGCGTATTGCAGGGTGCCGTCTTTCTTTCGATGTTCTGTCTCAAAAACCGCCGAGCCATCCGGCAGCATTCCGGTGATGGCGGCGCGGATATCCGCTTCGCTCAATTGCGCCTGAATATCGACCAACGTCAGCGTCATGAATTCGTCGCGGGTGTAGCCAAGGCCATCGGCACCGGCTGCATTGACATCAACGAACGACAAGGTCTCCGGGTCGCAGAGGCAGATACCATCGTGGGCATTGCTGACGATGGCATGATAAATGGCTTCTTTTTCGTGCAGCGCTCGTTCTGCCTGCTTGCGTGCCGAGAGGTCGAGGATGTATACGACCAGATGCGGGACACCATCCATGTCCACCACCTCGGCAGACAGGCTCATTTCGCGGCGATGGCCATCGCGGCCGACGCCGATGCTCTCGAAGTCGATAATCCGGCCATCGCGACGAATGGCATCCACCATCACCTGCCGATCCGCCTCGCTTCCCCACAAGCCGGCTTCCAAGGTCGTTTTGCCGAGCAAGTCGTCGCGTGTCCAGGCGTATTCGTCGAGCAATCGCTGATTGACGTCAACGATCTTGCCGTCGGTCAGGCGGGTAATGCAGGCGGCGACCGGCGCAGCGCGGAAAGCGGTGGCGAGGCGGTCCTGCAGTTGGGAAACCTCCCGCTCGGCACGGCATCGTTCGGAGATATCAAGGATGAAGCCGAGGATGCATTGCTCGCCGCCGAGTTCGATGATTTCCGCTGAAAGGCTGATGTCGATCAACTCGCCGTCGCGGCGGCGCCATTGGGTGTGGTAATCCTCCAGGCGACCGCGCACAACCAGCGCCTGGCGCCAGGTCTCACGGTCAGCCGGGGTGGGCCAGAGGGCGATTTCAACCGAGAGGCGACCAATCAGGGCCGTGCTTTCCCAGCCGAGCATCGTGGCGTAGCGTGGGTTAGCCTCGAGATAGCGGCCGTCGGCCAGGGTGGTGATTGAGATGGCTGCCGGGCTGGCGGTAAAGGCGATCGAGTAGCGCTCGCGCAGTTCGTGCAGTTGCGTGATGTCGCGGCCAATACCGAGGACACCGATCAGCCGGCCGCTACTGTCGTGCATCGGTGCCTTGGTGGTATGCAGCAGCTCGCGATGGCCATCGCTGGCGAAGCTTACCCACTCCTCGTTGCTGCGAGGTGCCTGAGCAGCTAGGGCCAGTTGGTCGTTGGCGCGGAAAAACTCAGCCAGCTCGTGGTCGACGAAGTCGAAGTCGGTCTTGCCGACGATGTCAGCCTCGCGGGCACCAAAAAACTGCTCGAAGCGGCGGTTGCAGCTGAGATAAACGCCCTCCGGATCCTTCAGCCAAACCAGATCGGGCAGAGTGTCGAGCAGGGTGCGCAACTGCGCTGTTTCCTCTTCGCGAGCACGCTGTGCATTCAGGGCGACGGCGTGGGCCTGGAGCTCCCTGTCATGCTGAGCATCAATCCGACGCAGTTGGCGGTGGATAAGCAGGGCCAGCAGGGCGCCGGTAACAGCAACGAAGAACCAACCCTTGAGCATGCTAATCCAACGGTGCAGTCCGTCGTCCTCGACCAGATTGTGCAGGGCGAGGTCGGAAAAAAGGATCCACAGCGCGGCGAGCACCACATAGGGCAGCACGATGCCGGCAACGGCCCGCGCATGCCCGCGCGGCAGATTGGGCGCGGGAGTGTTCTCGGCGGGTGACGACATGCGGCGGCTTACTCGGCGTAGGTTCGCGCGATGTCCTGGAAGCGGGAGAATTCCCGGACGAAGGCATCAACGACGTCCGGGTCGAAGTGTGTACCGCGGCCTTCAAGGATGATGCGATGGGCGTCTTCGAAGGAAAAGGCGGGCTTGTAGACGCGGGCGCAGATCAGCGCATCGAAGACGTCGGCCAGCGCCATCAGGCGGGCCGACACTGGAATCGCCTCGCCGGCTAGTCCGCCGGGGTAGCCGCTGCCATCCCATTTCTCGTGATGGTGATGCGCTATTTCCTTGGCCAGCTTGAGAAAGCCGACCGGCTTCTCGGCATCGGCCTCGGCGAGCGCAATGGCATTGGCGCCGAGTTCGGCATGCGTTTTCATGATTTCCCACTCTTCCGCCGTCAGTTTGCCCGGCTTGAGCAGGATGTTGTCAGGAATGCCGACCTTGCCGATGTCGTGCAGCGGTGCCGATTGCGCCAGGGCATCAATGGTGGCGTTGTCGAGCACGTCGGCAAAGCGCGGGTGCTGTTGCAGGCTCTTGGCGAGGGTGCGAACGTATTCCTGTGTCCGGCGCAGGTGGTTGCCGGTTTCCGGGTCGCGGGTTTCCGCCAGCCGGGCGAGGGCGTGGATGCTGACCTGCTGGATCAGTTGGTTCTCACGCATGCGCCGCGCCACTTCTTCTTCGAGATAGTGGTTCTGATCGCGCAGGATGTCGCGCGCAGCCTTGAGATCGAGCTGGGTGCGGACGCGGGAGAGCACGATGCTCGGCCGCAGCGGCTTGGTGATGTAATCGACTGCGCCGCTTTCGAGGCCGTGCTGCTCGTCCTCGGTGGCATCCATGGCGGTGACGAAAATCACCGGGATGTCGCGGGTGGCCGGGTCGTCCTGCAATTCGGCAAGGACCTGATAACCGTCCATCTCCGGCATCATCACGTCGAGCAGGATGAGGTCGGGCGTTGGCCGGGTGTGGGCGATCTGCAGCGCGCGGCGCCCGGCATTGGCGGCGCGGACGCGGTAGTAGGGCTGTAACAGTTCGCCCAGAACGCTGAGGTTCTCCGGCGTGTCGTCGACAATCAGGATGGTGGGCTGGCTGCTGGCCAAGATGTCTCCCCGGACGCTGTCTGGTTTTTACTCATTATGGCCCCAAGATGTCGCCGATGCCACTGTTGTGGCGTTTTTATCAGCTTTGGACGGGTACGCCCATCAGCCGGTGGTAGACCGCGAATCTCGATTTTTCGATGTTTCCCGCGTCGACCGCAGCACGCAGGACGCAGTCCGGTTCGCGGTCATGCCGGCAGTCGCGGAAGCGGCATTGGCCGAGATAGGGGCGGAATTCGCGGAAGGCGTGCTCGATCTCCTGCCGGTCGAGATGGCCCAGGCCGAATTCCTGCAGGCCGGGGGAGTCGATCAGGTGGCTGTCGGGCGTGACGTGATAAAGCGTGGCGTGCGTTGTCGTGTGCTTGCCGGAATCGAGCGCCTGCGATATTTCACGGGTGGCGGCGCAGGCCTCGGGGATCAGTGCATTGACCAGCGTCGACTTGCCCATGCCGGACTGACCGACGAGCACGCTGGTCTTGCCTGCCAACCAGGGACGCAGGTCTTCGGCGTGGTCGCGTGCCGAAAGTTCGACGACCGGATAGCCCAAGCGGCTGAACACCGCGACACGCTCGCGGGCCTCGGGCAGGCGTTCGCTCAGGTCGGCCTTGTTGAGCAGGATCAGCGCCTGGATTTCCTCGCTTTCCGAAGCGAGCAGGGCGCGGGTCAACAGTTCATCTGAGAAGCCCGGTTCGGTGGCGACGACGATGATCAGCTGGTCGACGTTGGCGGCGATCAGTTTCTGGCGGATTTCATTGGAGCGGTAAAGCAGGCTGGTGCGCGGCAGGATGGCCTCGACCACGCCCTGGTCGTCAGAACTGCGCTTGATCTCCACCCGGTCGCCGCAGGCGATCTCGCTTTTTTTGCCACGCGGGAAGCAGGGCAGCAGGCTGCCATCGGCAAGTTCGACGATGTATTGCCGGCCATGGGCGGCGACGACACGACCCTCCATCAGCGGCAGGCTCCGGTGCGGGTCGCTTGTCGTGACATGCTCAATCCTTGAAGTGGTAATACTGCTGGTTGAGGTAGGCGGCGACCTCGGCTTCTTCGTCCGGGAACCAGCCAGCCTGAATCTGCGAGTTGCAGGTGGCGGTGCGCTGCAGCACATCGAGCTTGGTCATCAACAGGCGACCATCGCGGGTATACATCTTGCTGCCGTCGCCGCCATAGAGGCGGACATGGCAGGCGACGCACTTTTCCTCATGCTTGGCCTTGCCGGCTTTCGCATCGGCATTGCCCCAGGGATCGGCGGCGATCGCGACTGTCGGCAACAGGAGCAGGAGCAACAGGGATGGGGCGGCAGTGGCTTTCATGAGGGCGTCTCCTGAAGTTGCAGGCGGGCGATACGCTGCGCCGCCGGCGGGTGCGAGTCGTAGAACAGGGAATGCAGCGGGTCCGGGGTCAGCGTCGAGGCATTGTCATCGTAGAGCTTGACCAGGGCATGCACCAGATCGCCGGCCGCGGCATGCTCGGCGGCATAGGCGTCGGCCTCGAATTCATGGCGCCGTGAAAAATGGCTCATCAGCGGGCTGAGCGGGAAGGTGAAGACCGGCACGACGAGAAAGAACAGGATCAGCGCCAGCGCGGTGTTGCCTTCCGGGACGCCGAGGCCGGCGTAGAACCAGGGGGCATCGATCAGTTGCCCGAGCAGCCAGAGGAAGGCCAGCGAACTGGCGAACATGACGATCATGCGCTTGACGATGTGGCGGCGCCGGAAGTGGCCGAGTTCGTGGGCGAGAACGGCCTCGACCTCGCCGGGCTGCAGGCGGGAAAGCAGGGTGTCGAAAAAGACGATCCGCTTGTTGTCACCGAACCCGGTGAAATAGGCGTTGCCGTGGCTGGAGCGCTTCGAGCCATCCATCACGTACAGGCCGCTGGAACGGAAACCGCAACGAGCGAGCAGGGCTTCAATGCGCGTCTTCATTTCGCCGTCTTCGAGCGGCGCAAATTTATTGAAAAGCGGCGCGATCCAGGTCGGGTAGATGAACATCAGCAGCAGGTTGAAGGCGCTCCAGAACAGCCAGACCCACAACCACCAGCGCTCGCCCATGGCACCCATCAGCCAGAGGACGGCGAGGATGACCGGCGTACCGATCGCGACGCCGAGCAGCGTCTGCTTGGCGAGGTCGGTGAAAAACAGCCCCAGGCTCATGCGGTTGAAGCCATAACGGGCCTCAATGACGAACTGGCGGTAGAGCGAGAGCGGCAGGTCGATCAGGCCGGAGATGAAGGTCAGGCTGAAAATCATCGCGACGCCGTAGCTCAGGCCATCCAGCCGCGCTGACCAGAAGCCATGCAGCCAGGCGAGGCCGCCGCCGAGGGTGAAAGCGAGCAGCACGCCGGCTTCGATGGCGGTATTGAGCATGCCGGTGCGTGTCCGGTCTATGGTGTAGTCGGCAGCTTTCTGGTGCGAGGCCAGTGCGATGCGTTCGGCGAACTCGGCTGGCACAGCATCACGGTGAGCGCGCACGTGGCGGATCTGGCGCCCGGCGAGCAGCAGGCGGCCACCAAAGGTCAAGGCGCAGGCGATCAGGAAAACAATGGTCAGGGTTTCGGGCACGGCGGGTGGCAAAAGCTGTGAGAAAATCGGGTTTTATTCGTAGCGGGCAATTATATGGCAGGTAGTGCACACAACCTCGCAAACAACCTCGTCTGGCTGGACATGGAAATGACCGGCCTCAACCCGGACGGGGATCGGATCATCGAGATGGCGATGGTGGTGACCGACTCGGAACTGCGCATGGTGGCCGAGTCGCCGGCGTGGGTCGTGCATCAGTCGGATGCCGTGCTGGCCGGCATGGACGAATGGAATCAGAAGACGCACGGCCGCTCCGGCCTGATCGACAAGGTCAAGGCGTCGACCAGCGACGAGGCGGCGGTGGAGGCCGAGGCGCTGGCTTTCCTCAAGAAATATTCGCTGGCCAATCATTCCCCGATGTGTGGCAACTCGATCGGCCAGGACCGCCGTTTCATGGCGCGCTACATGCCAACGCTCGAAGCCTTCTTCCACTACCGTAATCTCGATGTCAGCACGCTCAAGGAGTTGTGCAAGCGCTGGCAGCCAGAGGTGTACAAGGGCTTCAAGAAAAAGAGCAAGCACACCGCGTTGGCCGATATCTACGAGTCAATCGACGAGTTGAAATATTACCGGGAACACTTCCTGATCAAGCCGCAGGCTTGATGCTACGGCAAGGCCGCAGCGCTGGTTGCTGCGGTCAACGCTGAAAAAGGCGGAATTTTTCCTTGCGGTCGCCCGGCCGGTTGCCTTCCCAGACCTTGGTCCAGCCTTCACCCGGCGAGGCCAGTTCGCGGCGTGAATCGCCGACCGCCAGCAGCCAGTTGCAGGCGCGACCCGATGGCGAGTTTTCGGCGACCGGTTCGATGCCGGTGAAGTAGGCGAGCGAGGCGCGCTGGGTGTCGTTGAGGCCGCGCTCCGCCAGGCAGCCGTGACCGGCCGGCAGCGTCGCAGCGATGGTTTGCGCCACCGGACGGTAGGTTTTGCTGTAGTCGAACCAGGGCATGACCAGTGTTGTGGCGAGAAACCAGAGCATGGTGCCGCCCAGTGTCCAGTGGGTCAGGCTGCGGTAGGGCGAGCGCGGCGCAGTGACGATCAGCCAGATCCACCACAGCGTGGCTGCCAGCCCGAGGAGCAGGGCGATCGGGCTGAATTCGCCGACAAAACCGGGGCGCAGAACGACGGCCCGATTGGCCAGTTTTTCCGGCCAGCCCAGTGCCATCGCCGACCAGGCCACCCAGACGACGGCGGCAAAGACGCTGAAGGTCATCATCGCAAACCAGTCGAAGGCATTCGCCGCGCCACGGCGCAGGCTGAGAGCACCGGGTGTCGCGAGCAGGGCCAGCGGCGGCAGCAGCAGCAGGGCCGGGATTTCGCGCGGACGGTAGGCCCAGGCGAGGAGCAACAGGGTCAGGATGAAGATGCCCAGCGGCAGCAGTTGCGGCGCCTCACGCCAGGTGCTGCGCCGCGTCCAGAGCGTCCAGGCGGCCAGCGGCATCGCCGGGAACGCGAACAAGGGCAGCATGGCGGCAAAGCGGCCGAGGCCGGCGAAGGAGAACGGCGTTTTCAGCGGTGCCAACTCGGTGGCTAGCCAGGCGTGGAAGCGTGCCGGTTCCAGCGCCAGCAACAGCAGCGGCCAGGGCAGGGCCAGAAGTAGCGCAAAACCGAGGCCGACAGCCAGCGTCTGCCAAGCGCGGTGGCGATCCGGCGACAACCAGATGGCCAGCGGCGCAACGGCGAGCAGTGGGAGTGTGGGTGCAATGCCGGTGCCGAGCAGGCAGCCGGCGACGGCGAGGCCGTAAAACACACCGGTCAGGCGCGGACGGCGGCCAATGGCGGCGAGTCCGCCCAACGCGCCGCTGTAGGCAGCGAGCGCAATCAGCATCGGCTGCGCGTCGTGGGCATGGAAGATCAGGCCGGCACAACCGGCGAGCAGCAGCGGTGCCGCCGCTGCGTTGTCCTGTCCATAGAGTTCGCGACCGGCGTAATAGAGGCCGGTGAGCGTCAACGCAATCCAGACACCGCTGGCCAGTCGCATGGCTTCGTGCAGTGGCAGCAGCCAGCCAAAAATTTTGCCGGTGAGGGCGGCGCTCCAGTAGTACAGCGGCGGCTCGTGGAAGGGGCGGCCGGCGAGTTCGGGCGACAGCCAGTCGGCATGCTGCAGCATGTGCCAGGCGGTGCCGATATGGATGGCATCCTCGCCCTTCCATGGGTCGCGGCCAAAAAAACCAGCAAGAACGTAGAAAGCCAGCATGCCGGCCAGCGCCCATCCCGCCGGCGGCAGACGGATGCCACGGCGTAAGCGGTCGCTGAGGGTGCTGAGGATTCCGCTCATCGGCTCAGGAAAAGAAAAAGGCAGCCCACAGGCTGCCTTTCTTGCGTTCGGAAATCAAGCCGATCAGGCAGCAGCCTTGCCGCGCATGGCACCGAACTTCTGGTTGAACTTCTCGACGCGGCCGGCGGTGTCGACAATCTTCTGCTTGCCGGTGTAGAACGGGTGGCAGGCAGCGCAGACTTCAACGTGGAAGGCGTCCTTCTTCATGGTCGACTTGGTCGTGAAGGTGTTGCCGCAGGAGCAGGTCACAGCGACTTCTTGGTAGTGCGGGTGGATATCGGCTTTCATCTTTAGTCCTTTAAACGTGCGACCGGCGAATGTGACCGATCTAGGAAGCCCGCGATTATCCCCGATAAGCGTCTGGCTGGCAATGGTTTTTTGCCTTTGATTTATAAACAAGGCAGGGATGGCGGGGTGTCTGCGGTGAACGCTGATTTTCGGCCAATTTCCGGGTTGACCGCAGCTTGTGAAAAAGGCCGGTTTCCCGGCCTTTTGATATGCTTTTCGAGGGTGTCAGCCCCGACGCATGGCGTCGAAGAATTCCGCGTTGCCCTTGGTCGATTTGACCTTGTCGAGCAGGAATTCCATCGCTTCCAGATCGTCCATCGGGTAGCACAGCTTGCGCAGCACCCACATTTTCTGCAGCACGTCCGGCTTGAGCAGCAGCTCTTCGCGGCGGGTGCCGGAACGATTGACGTTGACCGCCGGGTACATCCGCTTCTCGGCCATGCGGCGGTCAAGGTGGATTTCGGAGTTGCCGGTACCCTTGAATTCTTCGTAGATCACTTCGTCCATGCGCGAGCCAGTATCGATCAGCGCGGTGGCGAGGATGGTCAGCGAGCCGCCTTCCTCGATGTTGCGTGCGGCACCGAAGAAGCGCTTCGGTTTCTGCAGGGCGTTGGCGTCGACGCCACCGGTCAGCACCTTGCCGGAGGCGGGCTGTACCGTGTTGTAGGCGCGGGCGAGGCGGGTGATCGAGTCGAGCAGAATCACGACGTCCTTCTTGTGCTCGACCAGCCGCTTGGCCTTCTCGATAACCATCTCGGCGACAGCGACGTGGCGGGTGGCCGGTTCGTCGAAGGTCGAGGCAACGACTTCGCCCTTGACGGTACGGGTCATTTCGGTGACTTCTTCCGGACGTTCGTCGATCAGCAGGACAATCAGTACGACTTCCGGGTGGTTGGCGGTGATGGCATGGGCGATGTTCTGCAGCATCACCGTCTTGCCGGTCTTCGGCGGCGCCACCAGCAGGCCGCGCTGGCCGCAGCCGATCGGCGCGATCATGTCGATGACCCGGCTGGTGATGTTTTCTTCGGCCTTGATGTCGCGTTCGAGCTTGAGGTGACGCGTCGGATGCAGCGGCGTCAGGTTCTCGAACATGATCTTGTTCTTGTTGGCTTCCGGCGGGAAGCCATTGATCGATTGCAGCTTGGTCAGCGCGACGTAACGCTCGCCATCCTTCGGGGTGCGGATTTCGCCTTCGACGGTGTCACCGGTACGCAGGTTGAAGCGGCGGACCTGTGAGGGGGAGACGTAAATGTCATCCGGGTTGGATAGGTAGGAGGTATCGGCCGAGCGGAGAAAGCCATAGCCGTCCTGCAGGACTTCGAGGGTGCCGTCACCGTAGATGGTGTCGCCATTCTTGGCCTTGGCCTTGAGGATGGCGTAAATCAGCTCCTGCTTGCGCATGCGGTTGGCGTTCTCGATGGCGAGTTCGGTCGCCATGTCGAGCAGCTTGCTGACGTGTAGTGTCTTGAGTTCTGAAAGTTGCATCGGGAATCGGGAGGGAGGCGCCGAAGACGGGAACGGGTGCTGACCCGGAGTCGGGGCGCAGGCGCTAGAGAGCAGGGGAGGAAATGATGACGCGGGCAGCGGCCTGGCGTCGGCCTGAAGGCGCAGGGCGCACCTTCAGGCATTGAGACTACGGTGATTACAGGTTGCTGTCAATGAAGGCAGCGAGTTGCGACTTGGACAGTGCGCCAACCTTGGTGGCTTCAACGTTGCCGTTCTTGAAGATCATCAGGGTCGGGATGCCGCGGATGCCAAACTTGGCCGGCGTGGCCTGGTTGTCGTCAATATTGACCTTGGCGACCTTCAGCTTGCCGGCGTACTCGGCAGCGATTTCGTCAAGGATCGGCGCAATCATCTTGCACGGACCGCACCACTCCGCCCAGTAATCGACGAGAACCGGCTGCTGCGACTGCAGCACTTCGGCTTCGAAAGAGTCGTCGGTGACGTAATGGATATGCTCGCTCATGGTTTCCTCAAGGGATGGAATAAGGGAAAGAATCAGAGGGGAAAATCAGGTCGCCGTGAAACGGCGCTTGTCGTTTTTTTAGGAATGCTAACCAAAAAAATCCCGGTAGGGAAGGCTCAGCCACCGGCTTTCAGCAGATTGGCGAGTTCGACAGCCGTTTTGACCTGCATTTTGTCAAAAAGATTGGCGCGATGCACCTCGACGGTGCGCATGCTGATGTTGAGTTCGTCGGCGATCACCTTGTTGTATTTGCCGGCGAGAACGAGCTCCATGATCTGACGCTCGCGGGGGGTAAGGCTTGAAATTCGCGACTTTACCGAGTCCACCGCAGCCGATGCCTGGCGCTGTTGGGCGTGTTGCGCCAGCGCCTGCGCAACGCGCTCGGCGAGGTCGTTGTCATTGACCGGTTTCTCGAAAAAATCGAAGGCGCCTTTTTTGAGCGCGCCGACAGCCATCGGTACATCGCCGTGGCCGGTCAGGAAAATCACCGGCAGTGTCGACTTCAGTTCGCATAGGCGATCGAAACAGTCGAGGCCGGTCATGCCGCCCATACGCATGTCGAGCACCACGCAGCCCGCCAGTTCCGGCGTCCACCGCTCCAGGAATTCCTCGGCGGAGGCGTAGCCGGCGCTGGCAATGCCGCGTGTCTTTAGCAGCCAGGCGAGCGCGTCGCGAATGGCATCATCGTCGTCAACCAGATGGGCGAGGGCAGTGCTCATGAGCTGTGGAGCGGCAGTGTGAAAGTGAATATCGTACCCCGTCCTGTGCTGCTGCGGGGGTTGTCGTCGGCCCACAGTCGACCGCGGTGGAATTCGATGATCGAGCGGCAGATCGACAGGCCAATGCCCATGCCGTCCGGTTTGGTGGTGAAAAAGGCGGTGAACAGCTTGTCGCGGTTTTCAAGGGCGATGCCGCAGCCTTGGTCGGCGACGCTGATCGAGAGCATTTCATCGCTGACTTCAATGGCCACCCGCAGCAGACGGTCGGCCTCGGCGTTGTCAGTCATGGCTTCCATGCCGTTACGCATCAGATTCAGCAGCACTTGTTCGAGCATCAGTCGATCGGCGAGAACCAGCGGCAATTCCGGCAACTCCGCCTCGATGCGGATGCGGTGTTTGCGCGCATCGGCCTCGACAAAGCCGAGGCAGTCCTCGACCACTTCGCGCAGGTCACACGGGGCGCGTTTCGGTTCGCTCTTGCGCACAAAATCATGGACGCGGCGGATGATCTTGCCGGCACGCTGCGCCTGGGTGCCGATTTTCTCCAGCGCCGGCTTGATGTCGGCGGTCGTGCATTCCGTGTGCGCGATCAGGTTGAGGCAACCGGTGTTATAGCTGGCGATGGCCGCCAGCGGCTGGTTGAGTTCGTGGGCCAGGGTCGAGGCCATTTCGCCCATGGTGACCAGTCGCGACGTGAATTGCAGCTGCGCCTGCTGCTGGCGAGCCAGCTCTTCGGCGCGTTTGCGTTCGGTAATGTCGAGGACGGAGGCCATCCAGCCGGTGTGCTTGCCATTGCCGTCGATCAGCTTGGCTTCATAGACCAGCGCTTGGAAATGCTCGCCATCCTTGCGCCGGAAGGTCATTTCAAAGCCGTCCGGTGGCGCCATGCCTGCCAGTACGGCCTGGTGCATGGCAAAGGTTTCGTCGATCTGCTCCGGCACCCAGTAGGGCATGGGTGGTGTCGTACCGACCAGTTCATCGCTGCTGAAACCCGTCATCCGGCAGAAGGCTGGGTTGACGTAGATGACCTTGCCTTGCAGGTCGCGGGCGCGCATGCCGACGGTCAGCGAGTCCTCCATTGCCGTTCGGAAGGCATGCTCGCCGCGCAGCGCCTCCTCAGCCCGAGTTCGTTTGCGCATCAGGTCACGGACCAGCCACAGGCTCCAGAAAACGCCCCCGGCGAGGAGAATGATGGCTGCCGAAAGCACCCGCGGCAGGACGTTCTCGGTGTTCTGGTAACTGGTGACCCGCAGCTTCAGGCCCCGTCCCGGCGGGTCGAAGGGAATTTCGTAGCTTTGTGCCGTGTTGCCCTCGACACTGGTCTTGGCGGCGTACTGGATATCGTTGTCGTCGACAATCACGACTTTGTATTTCTGTGTGAACCACCACGGCACCTGGCTGTTGAGCAGCGTATCAAGGGGGAAAACTGCAGCCAGCATGCCGCTCAGGCGACGGCCGTTGAACACCGGGAGCAGCAGTTCGACAAAAGCCCGTTTGCCATCCGAGAAAAACGGTTCGCTGTAGGTTGGTTTGCCCAGCTGGCTGGCCAGTTCGAAGGCGCGCTGGGTGTAGGCGAGTCCGAAGGCTTCGATTTCCTGATCAGGCAGGGTCGTGGTTGGTAGCGCGTCGACGACGCGGTGATTGGGGTCGAGCCAGAGTATCTGCGATACCTCGGGCATGGTTCGCAGCATGTGCGCGGCGCGAATACGGAAGGTTCGTGTTGGCTCAGCGTCCTGAACCAGGTCAACCGCCAGTTGCTGCAACTGGTCCTCGGTGCCGTTTAGATGGAAGCGCAGGTTCTGCTCCAGCCACAGCACATCCTTGATCAGCGTGGTCCGCTCTTCTTCGTACTCGTTGCGCTGCAAAAGCCAGAGCAGCGACAGCAGCGCGATGACCAGCAGCACGATGCCGAATTTCGGCAAGGCAAGTAGGAAGCGCAGGCGGCGCGAACTGCCGGGGGCGGGAACGGGCGGTGCATTCATCGTACGCACGGTTATACCACCGCCGGGAATGGCCGCCTATCGTGGGTATCCACAATTCGGATGACCACAATGGGCAGATGTCGATGACGCCCCCATACTCCGCGCCACTTTCAGAAAAAGGGGTGGATTTCGTGAAAAAACGTATTTTCGGAAGCTTGTATGTGCAGGTGTTGATTGCCATCGCCATCGGTGTCGCACTGGGGCATTTCTACCCGGATACCGGGGCCGCGATGAAGCCGCTGGGCGATGCTTTCATCAAGCTGATCAAGATGATCATCGCGCCGATCATCTTCTGCACCATCGTCGTCGGCATTGCCGGCATGGAAGACATGAAGAAGGTTGGCAAGACCGGTGGCTACGCAGTGCTGTATTTCGAGGTGGTGAGCACCATCGCCTTGATCATTGGTCTGATCGTGGTCAATCTCTGGGCGCCGGGCAGCGGCATGAACGTCGATCCGGCCACGCTCGATACCAAGGGCATCGACAAGTATGTCGGTCCGGGCAAGATGCAGACGACCACGGACTTCCTGATCAACATCATCCCGACCAGCGTCGTCGATGCCTTTGCCAAGGGCGACATGCTGCAGGTGCTGTTCTTCTCCATCCTCTTCGGCTACGCGATGCATGCTTTCGGCGAGCGCGGTAAGCCGGTGTTCGATCTGATCGAAAAACTGTCGCACGTGCTTTTCGGAATCGTCGGCGTGATCATGAAGGTGGCCCCGATCGGTGCCTTCGGTGCGATGGCCTACACCATCGGCAAGCACGGTGTCGGCAGCCTGGTTCAGCTGGCCAACCTGATGGGCGCCTTTTACCTGACCTGTGTCATCTTCATTGTTGGCGTACTTGGAACCATCGCCAAGGTGCACGGCTTCTCGATCTTCAAGCTGATCAAGTACATCAAGGAGGAGTTGTTCCTGGTGCTCGGCACCTCATCTTCCGAGTCGGCCTTGCCGCGCCTGATGGCCAAGATGGAAAATGCCGGCGCACAGAAGTCGGTGGTCGGTCTGGTCGTGCCCACCGGCTACTCGTTCAACCTTGACGGTACCTCGATCTATTTGACGATGGCCGCGGTGTTCATCGCCCAGGCGACGAATACGCCGATGGATCTGTCGCAGCAGATCACGCTGCTGGTCATTTTGCTGCTCACCTCCAAGGGTGCGGCCGGTGTGACGGGTTCCGGTTTTATCGTCCTCGCCGCCACCCTGTCGGCAGTCGGGACCGTGCCGGTGGCCGGGCTGGCGCTGATCCTCGGTATTGACCGCTTCATGTCGGAAGCACGGGCGCTGACCAATTTCATCGGCAACAGCGTGGCAACGCTGGTTGTTGCCAAGTGGTGCAAGGCGCTCGATGTCGAAAAACTGAATGCCGTGCTCAATGATGAAACGCAGGATGAAGCCGATCATCCGGAGCTGGTCCTCGACGATGCACCGGAAATCATTATTCCGCATGTGCCAAGGCCGATCACCGAACATCACTGATTGTGCAATCTGTCTCCTCCTTCACCGCCGGCCTGTCCGGCGGTTTTTTTTGATGCATGTGGATATCCACAATGGTCGCTGGTTATCCGTAACGTAATACTTTCACTCAGTCGCAATTTAAATCCGAAGCGACGCATCTCAACTCTGGAGGAGAAACCATGAAAGTATCCAAGCTGCTCGCTGGCCTTTTCTTTTGTGCCGCATCGCTGGGCGCCTATGCCCAGCAACCGATCGTGATCAAGTTCAGCCACGTTGTCGCAGCCGACACCCCGAAGGGCAAGGCGGCCGAAATGTTTGCCAAGAAAGCCTCGGAGCTGACCGGTGGCAAGGTCAAGGTCGAGGTTTATGCCAACTCGACGCTGTACAAGGACAAGGAAGAGATGGAGGCGCTGCAGCTGGGTGCCGTGCAGATGCTGGCACCGTCGCTGGCCAAGTTCGGTCCGCTGGGCGTCAAGGAATTCGAGGTTTTCGACCTGCCGTTCATCTTCAGCAGCTACGACGATCTGCGCAAGGTCACCAATGGTGCGGTTGGCAAGCAGCTCTTGTCCAAGCTCGAGCCCAAGGGCATTCGCGGCCTGGCCTACTGGGACAATGGCTTCAAGTCCTTCTCGCTGAATTCCCCGGTCAAGTCGCCGGCTGATCTGAAGGGCAAGAAGCTGCGTATCCAGTCGTCCAAGGTGCTGGAAGAGCAGATTCGCTCGGTCGGCGGCCTGCCGCAGGTCATGGCTTTCTCCGAGGTTTATCAGGCGCTGCAGACGGGCGTTGTCGATGGCACCGAGAACCCGATCTCCAACCTCTATACCCAGAAAATGCACGAAGTGCAGAAGCATCTGACCATCACCGACCACGGTTATCTGGGTTATGCGGTGATCGTGAACAAGAAGTTCTGGGACGGTCTGCCGGCGGACATCCGCAAGCAACTGGACGACGCGATGGAGCAGGCAACCCGTTACGCCAACCAGATCGCCAAGGTCGAGAACGATTCTTCGCTGGAAGCGGTGAAGAAGAGCGGCAAGACAACGGTTTACGTGCCGACCAAGGAAGAGCGTCTGGCTTTCAAGAAGGCCATGGTGCCCGTCCATCAGAAGATGGAAGGCCGCGTTGGCAAGGAAGTCATCCAGGCGGTCTACAAGGACATCGGTTTCAAGCCGGATAGCCTGTAAGTCTCTAGCTAGCTGAAATCGGGGGCGCAAGCCCCCGATTCACAAATGGGGGTATTCACCATGTTAAACAAGGCGCTCAATCACCTTGAAGAGCTGCTGGTCACGTTCCTGATGGGCGCGGCCACGCTGATCATCTTCGCCTCGGTGGCGCACCGATATCTCGCCGGGGTCGATATTCCTGGCCTGCAGGACTGGCTGCTGACGCTGAATTTCAGCTGGGCGCAGGAGCTCTGCATCATCATGTTCGTCTGGATGGCCAAATTTGGCGCGGCCTATGGCGTGCGCACGGGCATCCACGTCGGCGTCGATGTGCTGATTAACCGGCTTGACGACAACATGCGCGGCAAATTCATTGTCTTCGGCCTGCTGGCCGGGGCCTTGTTCACCGGTATCGTTGCTACGCTGGGTGCGCATTTTGTCTGGGAAAACGGTGCGCACTACGCATTCTTCAATGCCTTCGGCATTCAGGCCGAGGATCTTTACGAAGGCCCGACGACGCCTGATCTGGAATGGCCGACCTGGATCGTCTATAGCGCGATTCCGCTCGGCTCCTCGCTGATGTGTTTCCGCTTCCTGCAGGTGACCTGGTCTTTCCTGAAGACGGGCGAACTGCCGCATCACGATCACGGCCACGTTGATGGTCTGGAAGATGAAGTGCCACCGGTCGACTTCGACCCCTACGGCATGGACGACAACCTGCACATGAAGGACATGAAGCATACGATGGTCGGCGAGCGCCGCTCAGGCGACGAGCGTCGTCATGAAAGCAAGCCGGTCACTGACGAGCACCGCGGTGGCAACGAACGTCGCCAGTCCGGCAAGAATGAAGGAGGCCAGCAATGAACGCCTTGGTAATTTTCGGCCTGCTGGCCATCCTCATGCTGACCGGCATGCCGATCTCGATTTCGCTCGGCCTGACCGTTCTTACCTTCCTTTTCACGATGACCCAGGTACCGCTGGAGTCTGTGGCGCTGAAGCTGTTCACCGGGATTGAGAAGTTCGAGATCATGGCGATTCCGTTCTTCATTCTTGCCGGCAACTTCCTGACGCATGGCGGGGTGGCGAAGCGGATGATCAACTTCGCGACGTCGATGGTCGGCCACTGGTACGGTGGTCTCGGTCTGGCGGGCGTGCTGGCCTGTGCGCTGTTCGCCGCCGTGTCCGGTTCCAGTCCAGCCACCGTTGTGGCGATCGGCTCCATCCTGCTGCCCGCCATGGTCAAGGCCGGCTTCCCGAACAAGTTCGGCGCCGGTGTGATCTCGACGTCTGGGGCGCTTGGCATCCTGATTCCGCCGTCCATCGTCATGGTGATGTACTCGGTGGCGACCAACACCTCGGTCGGCGCCCTGTTCATGGCTGGTGTCATCCCGGGCTTGGCCCTGGCGGCGACCCTCGGTGGCGTTACCTGGTATCGGGCCAAGAAGTTCAACTACCCACGCCAGCCGAAAGCAAGCTGGGCTGAGCGTTGGGACAGCTTCCGCAAGTCGGTCTGGGGTCTGTTGCTGATCGTTGTCGTCATGGGCGGTATTTACTCCGGCATTTTCACGCCGACCGAAGCCGCTGCCATGTCCGCCGTCTATGCCTTTGTCGTCGCTGTCTTCATCTACAAGGACATGGGCCTCAAGGATGTGCCGAAGGTGCTGCTGAATTCGGCCAACATGTCGGCGATGCTGCTCTACATCATCACCAACGCCGTCTTGTTCTCCTTCATTATGACCAACGAGAACATTCCGCAGGCACTGGCCGACTGGATGCTGGGCAATGGTCTGGGCGTGATCACCTTCCTCCTGGCCGTGAATATCATCCTGCTGCTGGCCGGTAACTTCATGGAACCGTCGTCGATCGTGCTGATCTTCGCCCCGATCCTGTTCCCGGTGGCGATGGCTCTTGGGATCCACCCGGTTCACTTCGGCATCATCATGGTGGTGAACATGGAGGTCGGCATGTGTCACCCGCCGGTTGGTCTGAACCTGTATGTCGCTTCCGGCATCACCAAGATGGGCATCACCGAACTGACGGTCGCGGTCTGGCCGTGGCTGCTGTCGATGCTCGCCTTCCTGGTCGTTGTCACCTACGTGCCGGAACTGTCGCTGTGGTTCCCGCGCATGCTCGGCATGCTGTAAGCGTCTAGTTCAATCCCTCAAATTGGCCCCTTTTTGCGGTTCACCGCAGAAGGGGCCAATTTCTTTGGGGTGACGCTTTTGTTGCGTGAAGCTGAGTGCCTGTCACAAAACCGGAACGTTTAGCTGATTCAATGCGCGCCTTTTGTGGATCACGGGGTGTGTTGGATGCGGCAATTGCTGTTGGCGTGGGTTTTTTCAGGTCTGTGCTGTTTTACACCGGCGGCTGTGGCTCAGCCGATTGCGACGCCTCGGAGTGATTCGTCCGCGCAGCTTGCACAGGAGAGGCTGGAGGCCGGCAGTGTCCGCGCGCAGGGGCAGCGCTTGGCCAAGCTTTATCGTCAGGTGGGGCTGGATGTTCAATCTCGCCAGGCCAACGTGTCGCTGACTGCGGGCTTGGCTCTGGGTGAGCAGAGCTTGCGCCGCCTGAGCCGTTATGCGCAGCTGCCTGTTGCAGCGCGGACTTATGGCCGTTGCCTTTCGGTCTGGCAGGAGTTCCGTGTCGTGGTTAGTGAGCCGTACAGCGCTGTTGCTGCCGAGCGTGCCGGGCAACTGGCCGATGAGCTCGCGATTCACGCCGGCAAGCTGGCACTGCAGATCGAGGCGGCTGCGGAGAGTCCGGCCGGTCGCGCGCTTGACGGCGCTGCTCGGCTCAACATGTTTGCCCAGCGCCTGGCGCGATTGTATTTTCAATCGCTGGCGGGCGATCGCAGTCAGGGGCTGTTGACGGACCTCGCGCAAACGCGCAGCGAGTTTGGCAGCGGGCTGCTGGAACTGGAGCGAATGCCGCTGAATGGCCAGCGCGCCCGCGAGGCCCTGGTGTTGGTGCGGAATCAATGGATTTTTCTCGATGAAGCGGTCCGTCAGGCGACAACGCGGCAAGGCAGTGGCCGGGATGCCCTGCACGTGGCGACGAGCAGCGAACGGATTGAGGAGACCTTGAGCGGCTTGGCCACACAGTATCGTGAGGTGCTGCAGGCCGGCTTGCGGGCTCAGTGAAGGAGCGCCGGCTGGGGGCGGTCCTTGTGGCACAATCCGGCCACCTGTTTTCCCGGATGCTTTCATGAAGTTCGCTGCTGCCATCATTGCCCTGATCATCGCTGCGCTGGTTCTGCCTTTTCTGGTGCCCATCGGCAGCCAGCGACCCGGGGTTGATCCGGAAGCGAATCTGCCCTGGCAGATTGAAGTCGACGGGCAGGGTGGTAGTCGAGTATTCGGCCTACGGCCCGGTGTCAGCACGCTTGGCGAACTGCGGCAACGGCTGGGCAGCGAGCTTGAGGTGGCCATCATCGCGGCGCCGAATGAAGTCGGGACGCTTGAGGCCTATGTCGCGCAGGTGCCCCTGGGTTTTGTGCTGGCCCGGGTGATTGCTACGGTCGACGCGGAAAAGTCGCAAATTATCGCCATGCGCGAGCGGGCGCTGAAAGCCGAACACATGGAAAGCGCCACCCGGAAGATCAAGCTGCATCCCGATGATCTGGCGGTGGCCGACAGCCTGCCGGTGAAGGCGATCAGCGTCATTCCGACGGTTAATCTGGATGAGGCGACAGTCATCCAGCGCTTCGGTCAGCCGGGAGAGCGCGTTGCGCTGGGCGAAAAGCGCGTGCATCTGCTCTATCCCGACAAGGGGCTGGATGTCGTGGTTGATGCCGACGGCAAGGAGTTGCTGCAATACGTGGCGCCACGTCATTTTGATTTGCTGCGTGCCCCGTTGCAGGCCGAGGTCGCGGCAAGAGCTGCGGCGCCATCCGCTGCGCGCTAACCGGCGCGCCGGCGCCTTCTCTGCTAAAATAACCGGTTTTTCAACTGTCTAGCTTTTTTCGGAGCTTCCAAATGGCCATCGAGCGCACCCTTTCCATCATCAAACCCGACGCAGTCGCCAAGAACGTCATCGGCAAGATCTACTCCCGTTTCGAATCCAACGGTCTGAAGATCATCGCTTCCAAGATGGTTTGGCTGTCCGAGCAGGAAGCCGGCCAGTTCTACGCCGTCCACAAGGAACGCCCCTTCTTCAAGGATCTCGTCTCCTTCATGACCTCCGGTCCGGTCATGATCCAGATCCTCGAAGGCGAAAACGCCATCGCCAAGAACCGCGAACTGATGGGCGCCACCGACCCGAAGAAGGCCGAGCCGGGCACCATCCGCGCTGACTTCGCCGAGTCCATCGACGCCAACGCCGTCCACGGTTCTGACGCTCCGGAAACCGCCGCCATCGAAACGGCGTTCTTCTTCCCGGGCATGAACACCTACGCTGGTCGCTAATCGCTTTTCATGTTCAGGGCTGCCGTGGCTTTGTCGACTTCGCCTTGCCGTGCAATGCGCACCGCCTTCGGCTCGTCTTCGCCCCACGCCCGCCCTGTCCACGAAAAGAGGATGTAATCGATGACCGTCAATCTGCTGGATTTCGATGCCGATGGCCTGACCGCCTGGTTTGCCGAGCAGGGCGAAAAGCCCTTCCGCGCGAAGCAGGTGTTGCGCTGGATGCATCGTTCCGGCGTGGCGGACTTCGATGCCATGACCGATATCGCCAAGAGCCTTCGCGAGAAGCTCAAGGCGAGGGCGGTCGTGGCGCCGCCTGTCGTGGTCTCCGACAAGTTGTCGGACGACGGTACGCGCAAGTTTCTGATCGATGTCGGCAACGGCAATGCGGTCGAAACGGTTTTTATCCCCGAGGACGATCGGGGCACACTCTGCATTTCAACTCAGGCCGGCTGTGCGCTGGATTGTGCGTTTTGCTCGACCGGCAAGCAGGGTTTCAACCGTAATCTGACGGTTGCTGAGATCATCGGCCAGCTGTGGCAGGCCAACAACGCGCTGGGCGCCGTGCATGGCGACGAGCGGGTGATTTCCAATGTCGTGATGATGGGCATGGGCGAGCCGCTCGCCAATTACGACAACACAGTGGCAGCGTTGCGCCTGATGCTTGACGACCACGCCTACGGCTTGTCACGCCGTCGTGTCACGGTGTCGACGTCCGGGCTGGTGCCGGTGATCGACCGTCTGCGCGAGGATTGCCCGGTCGCACTCGCGGTGTCGCTGCACGCGCCGAATGACCGGCTGCGCGATGAACTGGTGCCGATCAACCAGAAATATCCGTTGAAGGAACTGATGGCCGCCTGCCAGCGTTATCTGGAGAAGGCGCCGCGGGACTTCATTACCTTTGAATACACGATGATGGCCGGTATCAACGACAGCGAAGCGCACGCCCGCGAGTTGCTGGCGCTGGTTCGCAACGTGCCGTGCAAGTTCAACCTGATTCCGTTCAATCCCTTCCCGGGGTCGCCGTTCCGTCGCTCGCCTGCCGAGCAGGTGCGCCGTTTTGCCGATATCCTGATCCAGGCCGGCATCGTGACGACAACACGCAAGACGCGCGGGGATGATATCGACGCTGCCTGTGGCCAGTTGGCCGGGCAGGTGCAGGACAAAACCCGGCGCACCGCCGGCCGCATGATTCCGCTTACGGAGGTCAGATCGTGATCCTGTCATCGAAGAAGCTGCTTGCTGGTGTCGCCATGGTCGTTGCGACGGCGCAACCGGTGCTCGCCCAGTTCAATTTTGAATCGGGGAACACCCAGCGGGTCCAGAACTCGAACGATCCGCGCAATCGCGCGAAGATTCACACCGAGCTCGGAGCGATGTACTTCCAGGCCGGCAACAATGCCGTTGCGCTCGACGAGTTGCGTATCGCGCTCAACGCCGACAGCGGCTATTACCAGGCCTACAGCGTTCGCGGTCTGGTCCATGCTGGACTCAAGGAGTACGCCAAGGCCGAGGATGATTTCCAGCGGGCGCTGTCAATGGCCCCGAACGATCCCGAAGTCAATAACAACTACGGCTGGTTCCTGTGCGAAACGGGGAAGGAGCGGCAATCGATCGCCTACTTCCTCAATGCGCTGAAGAGCCCGCTCTATGAAACGCCCGATCGCGCCTATGCCAATGCCGGCACCTGCGCGCTCAAGGCAAACGATATCGACGGCGCGCAGGGCTATCTCTTGAAGGCGGTGGAGCTGGCGCGTGATGGTGCGCCACTGGCCCGTCTGCAGCTTGCCAAGCTGTTTTACCGACGCAATATTCTCGAAGAGTCGCGCATCTATCTTAACGATGCCGTCAAGCAGATGGAGCCGCCAACGGCCGAAGCCCTGTGGCTGGGGCTGCGGCTGGAGCGCAAGCTCGGTAACCGCGTGGCCGAGGGCAGTTATGCCTCGCAGTTGCGCAGCCGTTACCCGACTTCTGCCGAGTACCAGGAATTTCTGAAGGGCAAATTTGAATGACAGAGCAAAACGATCCCGTCGCTGATTTGGCGGGAGAATCCGCGTTGACCGCAGGTGTCGGCGCGTTGTTACGACAGGCGCGCGAGGCGCGCGGGCTGAAGGTGGAAGAAATCGCCCAGACGCTGAAGCTGGGTATCCGCCAGGTCGAGGCCATTGAGGCTGACCGCTGGGAAACGCTGCCGGGGGCGACGATCGTCCGCGGCTTCGTTCGCAATTATGCGCGCCTAGTCCAGATTGACTCGGCGCCGCTGATGGCGAAACTCGATGGCGCTTTGGCCAAGCCGGCGGACACGCTGGCCGTGCCGGAAACCCGTCCGGAGTCGGTCACGACGCATACGATCAGCGGCAGTCGCCGGGATCGCACCGTTGTTTTTGCCGGTCTGGGCCTGGTCGGTCTGGCACTCGCCGCGTATCTCTTGATGCCCAATGATCTCTCGGCGCTGCGAGACAACACGCAATCCCTGCTCGATTCGCTGTCGCGCAAGGAAGCCCCCAAGCCCGCCGAGACCGTCGAGCCGGTTACAGCACCTGCCGCCAACGCGCCCGCGCCGGCTGCCAGCGAACCGGTCTTCCCACCGGGTGCAACGCCGCAACAGATCATGAATCCGCAGGCCGTCATGCCGGCTGAGGCTGCTCCGGCAGCACCCGCCGCGCCGCCCTCAGTGGCACCCACAGCACCTGCAGCAGCGCCGGTGGCCGGAGCGCCCCAGATGCGCTTCGTTTTCGACAAGGACTCGTGGCTGGAAGTCCGTGATCGCGACAACAAGGTGGTCTTTTCGCAAAAGCTTGGCGGTGGCGCCGAACAGATGGTGTCCGGCAACGGTCCGCTGTCGCTGGTCATCGGTTATGCGCCGGGCGTGCGGCTTTTCTGGCGCGGACAGCCCGTCGATCTGGCACCGCACACCAAGGGCGATGTCGCCCGTCTGGTTCTGGAGTAAGGCGTGAGTCATCCCGGCAAGCGTTCCACCCGCGCCACAACCATCGGCCATGTCCGGCTGGGCGGTGCTGCGCCCGTCGTCGTTCAGTCGATGACCAATACCGACACTGCCGACTACCTGGCGACAGCGATCCAGTGCGCCGAACTGGCACGCGCCGGCTCGGAACTGGTGCGCATCACCGTCAATACCGAAGAAGCCGCCGCTGCCGTGCCGAAGATTCGCGATCATCTCGACAAGATGAATTGCAACGTGCCGCTGATTGGTGACTTCCATTACAACGGCCATCGCCTGCTGACGGCGCATCCGGCCTGCGCCGAGGCGCTGGCCAAGTACCGGATCAATCCCGGCAATGTCGGCTTCGGCAAGAAGAAGGACGAGCAGTTCGCGCAGATGGTCGAGCTGGCCTGCAAGTACGACAAGCCGGTGCGGATTGGCGTTAATTGGGGCAGCCTCGACCAGGAGTTGCTGGCCCGGATAATGGACGAAAATTCACGTTCACCGCAGCCGCTGGATGCGACCGAGATGATGCGCCACGCGATGGTGACATCGGCGCTCGAATCAGCCGCAAAGGCCGAGGAAGTCGGGCTGGCCGGTGAAAAAATCATTCTTTCGTGCAAGGTGTCCAGCGTTCAGGATCTGATCGCCATTTATCGCGAACTGGCGCGCCGTGCCGATTACGCGCTACACCTCGGCCTGACCGAAGCCGGTATGGGGTCCAAGGGGATTGTTGCCTCGACCGCGGCGCTGGCGGTGCTGCTGCAGGAAGGCATTGGCGACACCATCCGCGTTTCCCTGACGCCCGAGCCGGGCGGTTCGCGTTCGCAGGAAGTGATCGTTGCTCAGGAAATCCTGCAGACCATGGGGCTGCGCGCCTTCACACCGATGGTTGCAGCGTGTCCCGGCTGCGGTCGGACGACTTCAACTTTCTTCCAGGAGCTGGCGGGCGAGGTGCAGGACTTCGTTCGCGCGCGCATGCCGGAGTGGAAGTTGCACTATGACGGCGCCGAGAACATGACCCTGGCGGTCATGGGCTGCATCGTCAATGGCCCGGGCGAGTCGAAGCACGCCAATATCGGTATTTCGTTGCCGGGTACCGGCGAGGCCCCATCAGCACCGGTCTATGAGGATGGCGAAAAGACCGTGACGCTGAAAGGCGACAATATCGCCAGCGAATTCAAGGACATCATCGAGCGCTACGTCCAGCGCACCTACAAGAAGAAACTGCAAGCATGAGTAACACCCTCCAGTCCGTGCGCGGGATGAACGACATCCTGCCGGATGAAGCCGAATTCTGGGAACTGTTCGAGGACACCGTCCGCACCTGGCTGAAAGGCTATGGCTACCGGCCGATCCGCATGCCCATCGTCGAACCGACGCCGCTGTTCAAGCGCGCCATCGGCGAAGTCACCGATATCGTCGAGAAGGAGATGTACTCCTTCGAGGACAGCCTGAACGGTGAGCAACTGACCCTGCGCCCGGAAGGTACGGCTGGCTGCGTCCGTGCCGTTATCCAGCATGGCCTCGCTAACCAGATTCCGCGCCGTCTTTATTACATCGGCCAGATGTTCCGCCATGAGCGCCCGCAGAAAGGGCGCTATCGCCAGTTTCATCAGGTGGGTGTTGAGGCTATCGGCTTTGCCGGGCCGGATATCGACGCCGAGATGATCCTGATGGGTGCCCGCCTCTGGGACGATCTTGGACTGGATGGCATCGAACTGCAGATCAACAGCCTCGGCCAGCTGGACGAGCGCGCCCAGCATCGTGCGGCGCTGATCGCCTATCTTGAGCAATACCAGGACATCCTCGACGAGGATGGCAAGCGTCGTCTCTACACCAATCCGCTGCGCATCCTCGACACCAAGAATCCGGCGTTGCAGGAGATGTGCGCCGGTGCGCCGAAGTTGATCGACTACCTCGGCGAGGCGTCGCTGGCGCATTTTGAGGGCGTGCAGCGTGTGTTGCGCGATGCCGGCGTGCCCTTCACCATCAATCCCCGCCTCGTCCGTGGCCTCGATTACTACAACCTGACGGTTTTCGAGTGGGTTACCGACAAGCTCGGCGCGCAGGGCACGGTCTGCGCCGGTGGCCGTTACGATGGTCTGGTGCAGCAACTGGGTGGCAAGGCGACGCCGGCCTGTGGTTTTGCCATGGGTGTCGAACGCCTGATTGCGCTGATCAGGGAAAGCGGCGGCGAGCCGGCCGCACCGGCGCCGGATGTCTATGTCGTGCATCAGGGCGAAGCCGCCTCCCGATTGGCATTCCGCGTTGCCGAGGGCTTGCGCGATGACGGGCTGGACGTGCTGCTGCACTGCGGCGGCGGTGCCTTCAAGTCGCAAATGAAGAAGGCCGATGCCAGCGGCGCGGCGTTTGCGGTCATCATCGGTGACGATGAAGCCACGACTGGCGAGGCGCAATTGAAATCCTTGCGCGAGGAAGGTGTCGCGCAACGCAAATTGAAAGTCGATGATCTGGCCGAAGCCATCTTCGACCACTTGATCGATTCGGATGACGAGCAGGAACAGGGATAGGGACAAACATGGCGCACTATGACCTCGAAGAACAGGAACAGATTGATTCGCTGAAAACCTGGTGGAAGATGTATGGCAACCTGGTCACCGGCCTGGTCGTCGCGGCCTCGCTGGCCATGGTTGGTTGGCAGGGCTGGAACTGGTATCAGGGCGGGCAATCGGCCAAGGCGGCGGCAATCTACGGCGTGCTGGAGCAGGCCGCCGGTGCCGGCGACGCCTCGAAGGTCAAGGCTGCTGCGGGCGAACTGGCGGAAAAATTCGGCGGCACGCATTACGCGGCTCTCGGTGCGATGCTGGCGGCCCGCCAGTCTTTCGATGCCGGCGACCTCAAGACGGCCCGTACCCAGCTGACTTGGGCAGCCGAAAATGCCAAGGACGAACTTAAGGATTTCGCCCGCCTGCGACTGGCTGCCATTCTGCTCGACGACAAGGCCTACGACGAAGCCCTCAAACAGCTGGACGGTGCGCGGGCAGTGGCTCTGGATGCCCGTTTTCTCGAGATGAAGGGCGATGTGCTGGCGGCGCAAGGCAAGCGTCCGGACGCCCGGGCAGCCTACAAGTCGGCACTCGAAAAATCGGCCGACAAGGCCGGTGCCGGTAGCGAATTGCTGCAACAGAAGCTCGACAGCCTGGGTGAGGCTGCCTGATGAACGGGCGCCTGATCCCTCTGCTTCTGGCTGCCGGTTTGCTGGCTGGGGGCTGCGCGACGGTCTCGGACGCGATTGATTTGATCAATCCCTTTGCCAGCAGCGGCCCGAAAATGGCGCCACTGGCGCCGCTCAAGGCCAGTGTCGACGTCAAGGCACTGTGGTCGGTGAGCGTCGGCAAGTCCGGTGACTATGCCTTCACGCCGGCGGTTGTAGATCGTACGGTGTATGCCGCATCGAAGGACGGTGCCATCGTCAAGCTTGAGGACGGCAAGGTCGTCTGGAAGATTAACGCTGGCCAGCCGCTGTCGGCAGGGGTGGGTGCCAATGCCTCCTTGCTGGTGGTGGGGACGCCGAAGGGTGAGGTGCTCGCCTTCTCGACCGCCGACGGCAAGCTGCTGTGGAAGGCGATGGCCTCCAGCGAAATCCTCGCTGCCCCTGCTGTTGGTGACGACGGTGTTGCGGTCAAGAGCGGTGACAACCGCGTCTTCCTGTTCGATGCTGCCGATGGTGGCCGGAAGTGGGTGTATCAACGTTCGACACCTGCCTTGTCGGTGCGTGGCACCGGCGCGCCGGCCTTTGCCGACCGTTATCTGTTTGTCGGCTTCCCCGGCGGCAAGCTGGTGGCCCTGTCGCTGCAAAACGGCGCCCCGGTCTGGGAAGGTCCGGTCGCGATGCCCAAGGGGGCAACCGAGCTTGATCGGGTCGCCGACGTTGTTGCAGCACCGGCCATCGAAAGCCGCCAGATCTGTGCTGTGGCCTTCCAGGGGCGGGTTGCTTGCTTCGATATGGGGCAGGGCGGGGCACTGGTCTGGTCGCGCGAAATTTCGTCGGCCGCTGGCCTGACGCTGGATGGGCGCTATCTCTTCGTTACCGATGACAAGGGCGCGGTGCATGCGATGGATCGCCTCTCGGGCAGCAGCCTGTGGAAGCAGGACAAGTTGCTCAACCGCCGCGTCTCGGCACCGGCGATCCGCCGCGGCATGATCGCTGTGGCCGACGGCGAAGGTTATCTGCATTTCATTTCACGTGAAGACGGCAGCTTTGTTGCGCGCCTGAAGACCGACGGCACGCCCGTTCGGGCGCAGGTTCAGCCTTTCGGCAGCGGCTTTTTAGTTCAAACAACCGGCGGAACACTGACCGCCATCGAGGCACAATGAAGCCTACTCTGGTCCTCGTCGGTCGTCCCAACGTCGGCAAATCCACGCTTTTCAACCGACTGACGAAATCGCGCGATGCCATCGTCGCGGACATGCCGGGCCTGACCCGCGACCGTCACTACGGCCACGGTAAACTCGGAAAAAAGCCCTATTTGGTGGTGGATACCGGCGGCTTCGAGCCCCTGGTCAAGGAGGGGATCCTCCATGAAATGGCCCGCCAGACGGAGCAGGCGATTGCCGAAGCGGATGCCGTGATCTTCGTTGTCGATGGTCGCACCGGCCTGACCCCGCACGACAAGGAAATTGCCAACAAGCTACGCCGCATCGATCGGCCGGTGTTCGTTGCGGTGAACAAGGCTGAGGGCATGAATGCCGGCATGGTCGAAGCCGATTTCCACGAGCTGGGTCTGGGTGAGCCGAATGCCATTTCCGCCGCGCATGGCGAAGGCGTCCGAGGTTTGGTCGAAATGGCGCTCGAGAGCTTCCCGGAACCGGAGGATGATGAGTGGCATTCCGATGCTGTCCGTGTCGCCATCGTCGGTCGCCCGAATGTCGGCAAATCAACACTGATCAATACGCTGCTCGGCGAAGAACGCGTCATCGCCTTCGATGCGCCGGGAACGACCCGCGATTCGATCGAGATCGATTTCGAGCGTGGCGGGCGTAAGTACGTCCTCGTTGATACCGCTGGGATGCGCAAGCGCGGCAAGATTTTCGAGGCAATCGAGAAATTCTCGGTCGTGAAAACGCTGAAGTCGATCGAGGACGCCAACGTCGTCATCCTCATGGTCGATGCCCAGGCGGATGTGTCCGATCAGGACGCGCACATTGCCGATTTCATCGTGCAATCCGGGCGCGCGCTGGTGGTGGCAGTCAACAAGTGGGACGGCCTGGATAGCTACACCCGGGAACAGACACGCCAGATCCTGCAGCGCAAGCTGAAGTTCCTCGATTTCGCCAAGTTCCACTTTATCTCGGCTCGCGAAAACGTTGGTCTGGAAAATCTCTTCCGCTCCGTCGATTCAGCCTATTCGGCGGCCATGGCCAAGCTGTCCACGCCCCGTCTGACGCGGGTATTGATCGATGCCATCGCCAAGCAGGCACCGCCGAAGCACGGCCTGTTCCGGCCCAAGCCGCGTTACGCCCACCAGGGCGGCTCGAATCCGCCGATCATCGTGGTCCACGGCAACGCCGTCGATCAGCTGGCCGACAGCTATCTGCGCTATCTCGAACACACTTTCCGCGATGCCTTCAAGCTGCAAGGCACCCCGCTGCGCATCCAGTGTGTGACGGCAAAGAACCCCTTTGCCGACAAGGAAAAGAAATAAACTGGAAATACCTTGGCGCCGCCAGGAAAATTTCTGTACATTAGCCACTCATAACAACACACATGGAGTCCACACCATGAGCAACAAAGGGCAACTTTTACAAGACCCCTTCCTCAACGCCCTCCGTCGCGAGCACGTCCCGGTTTCGATTTACCTCGTGAACGGGATCAAATTGCAGGGTCAGGTCGAGTCTTTCGATCAATATGTCGTGCTGCTGAAGAACACCGTCACTCAGATGGTCTACAAGCACGCGATTTCCACGGTGGTGCCGGCACGTCCGGTGAACCTGCAACAGGAACAGCCTGCAGACTGATCGCCATCCAGACCCGCCGCGATTGCCGGTGGGTCGAATTTTCCGGAAACGCCCATGATCGAACGACCCGCCGCCGGTGAACGTGCGGTGATCGTTCAGCTCGACTTCGGCCAGCTCGATATCGAAGACCAGCTGGAGGAGGTGCGTCTGCTGACCGAATCCGCCGGTGGTACGGTGGTGGCTGAGGTCCGCGGGCGTCGGCACAGCCCGGATCCGAAGACCTATGCCGGCAAAGGCAAGGTTGATGAAGTGGGCGCCATGGTGGCGGCCGGTGAGGCAGATCTGGTGATTTTCAATCACGAGTTGTCGCCGGCGCAGGAACGGAATCTGGAACGGGCACTCAAATGTCGCGTGATCGACAGAACCAGCCTGATTCTCGACATTTTCGCCCTGCGCGCCGCCAGTGCCGAAGGCAAGTTGCAGGTCGAACTTGCCCAGTTAGAGCATCTGTCGACGCGCCTCGTCCGCGGCTGGACACACCTTGAGCGTCAGCGGGGCGGGATCGGCATGCGCGGTCCCGGTGAAACCCAGCTGGAAACCGATCGCCGCCTGCTTGGAAATCGTGTCAAGCTGCTCAAGGACCGTCTGAGCAAGTTGTCACGCCAACGTGGCGTCCAACGCAAGGCACGACGCCGCGGTGATGTGCTCAACGTTTCGCTGGTGGGCTATACCAATGCCGGCAAGTCGACGCTGTTCAATGCACTGACCCATGCCGGTGTTTATGCCGCCAACCAGTTGTTTGCGACCCTCGATACCACCTCGCGCAAGCTGTGGATCGAGGGCGCCGGCAATATCGTCATTTCGGATACGGTCGGCTTCATTCGTGATTTGCCCCATTCACTGGTCGATGCGTTTCATGCGACGCTGGAGGTGGCGATTGATGCAGACGTCTTGCTACACGTTGTCGATAGCGCCAGTCATGCCCGAGACGAGCAGCTTGCCGAGGTGAACAAGGTGTTGCACGAAATCGGCGCCGACGATGTGCGCCAGGTGATTGCCTGGAACAAGATCGACCTCACCGAGGCCGGCCCGGGCGTCGAGAGGGATGAATATGGTAGTATCGCGCGCGTTCGCCTGAGTGCGCGCACCGGCGAGGGCCTGGAATTGCTCCGTTCAACCTTCGCCGAATATGCGCAGGCCAAGTTCGAAGCACGTCGCAAGGCGCTGGCCGACACCGACAATCAATTGAATATTTCCACTCTCCAGTGAGTCCCCGAACAAGATGATCCCGACCCTTGGAATTTTCATGTCGCTGAACGATCCCCAGTGGGGCAATCGTGGTGGTGACGGCGACAAGCCGAATGGCTCCGGTCCGCGCCGGCCCAATGATGGCCCGCCGGACCTGGAGGAGTTGTGGCGCGATTTCAACCGCAAGCTGAACGGCATGTTCGGCAAGAAGGGCGGTGGCGGTAACAACAATGGCGGTGGTGACGGCCCGCGGATGCCACAGATCGACTTCAATCCGAAATTTCTCGGCGGTGGTCTCGGCCTGCTGGCCGGGCTGATCGCCATTGTCTGGCTTGGCTCGGGTTTTTATATTGTCGACGCTTCTCAGCGCGGCATCGTCTTGCAGTTCGGCAGCTTCAAGGAGGCTACAGAGCCCGGCCTGCGCTGGCGCCTGCCGTATCCGATCCAGTCGCATGAACTTGTTAACCTGACCGGCGTGCGTACCATCGAAATCGGTTACCGCGGCAGCGAACGCAACAAGGTGCTGAAAGAAGCGCTGATGCTGACCGATGATGAAAACATCGTGAATATCCAGTTCGCGGTGCAGTACATCCTCAAGGATCCAGTTGAGTACCTTTTCAACAACCGTCACACCGATGATGCCGTGATGAGCGCTGCTGAAACCGCAGTTCGGGAAATCGTCGGCAAGAGCAAGATGGACTTCGTGCTCTACGAAGGGCGCGAACAGATTGCTGCCAATGCCGCCAAGCTGATGCAGGAGATTCTCGACCGCTACAAGGCGGGTATCCTGATCTCCAAGGTCACGATGCAGAATGCCCAGCCGCCGGAGCAGGTGCAGTCCGCATTCGATGATGCCGTCAAGGCCGGCCAGGATCGTGAGCGTCAGAAGAACGAAGGCCAGGCTTATGCCAACGATGTCATCCCCAAGGCCAAGGGTACTGCAGCACGTCTGATGGAAGAAGCCAATGGTTATCGCCAGCGTGTTGTTGCAACCGCGGAAGGTGATGCCTCGCGTTTCCGTCAGGTGCAGACGGAGTACGCGAAGGCGCCGGAAGTCACCCGGCAGCGCATGTATCTGGAAACCATGCAGCAAATCTATTCGAATACCAGTAAGGTCATGGTTGATACCAAGGGCCAGGGCAACCTTCTCTATCTCCCCCTCGACAAGCTGATGCAGGCTGCAACAGTTTCTGCGGCTACGGCCAGCACGGCAGCTGCCGACCAGCAGGCGGGCGTCGTCGCTCGTCCATCGGCGCCATTGTCATCCGAGGCGCCGCCACAACTTGAGGCAGCACCGAAGGTCGGTGGTGGCTCGTATTCTGCAAACTCGCGTGAAGGTTCGCTGCGTTCGCGTGATCGGGAGGGTCGTTGATGAGTCCGCGCCTGAATCTGCTGGGGGTGGTGGTCGCCACCCTGCTTGTTGTCATCGCGATGTCGGTGTTCACCGTCGATCAGCGCCAGTTCGCGCTCGTTTTCCAGTTGGGTGAAGTCAAACGGGCCATCGACGAGCCGGGGCTGAATTTCAAGGTGCCAATGGTTCAAAACGTGCGCTATTTCGAAAAGCGCATCATGACCCTCGATAACAACGAACCCGAGCGCTTCATCACCTCCGAGAAAAAGAACGTTCTGGTCGATTCCTACATCAAGTGGCGCATTGTCGATCCCAAGCTGTACTACATTTCCGTGGGTGGCGACGAGTCGCGGGCGAAAACCCGCCTGAACCAGACGGTCAATGCCGGCTTGCGCGAGGAGTTCGGCAAGCGCACTGTGCATGACGTGGTCTCGGGTGAGCGCGACAAGATCATGGATCAGATGCGTGAAAAGGCTGATGTCGATGCTCGCAAGATCGGTGTCGAGATTGTTGATGTGCGCCTGAAGCGTGTTGAACTGCCGACTGAGGTCAGCGATGCCGTGTATCGCCGCATGGAGGCCGAGCGCAAGCGCGTGGCCAACGAATTGCGTTCCGAAGGCTCGGCCGAAGCGGAAAAGATTCGCGCCGATGCCGATCGTCAACGTGAAGTAATCATCGCGGATGCCTATCGTGATGCGCAGAAGGTCAAGGGTGAGGGCGATGCCAAGGCGGCGGCAATTTATGCGCAGGCCTTTGGCCTTAATCCTGAGTTCTATGCCTTCTATCGCAGCATGGAGGCGTATCGCGGCAGCTTCAAATCCAAAAACGACCTGCTGGTGGTCGAACCGAACTCCGATTTCTTCAAGTACATGAAGAGTCTTGGCCGTGGCAGCGACAAGGCGAAATGACCTCGACGCTGCTTCTGGCCTTCGCGCTGATGCTGGTGCTCGAAGGCCTCATGCCCTTTATCGCGCCGGCGGCCTGGCGTGAAACCTTTCGCCGCCTGATCCAGTTTTCCGATGGTCAGATCCGATTTGTCGGACTGACCTCAATGCTGATCGGCCTTATCCTGCTGATGATTTTTTCATGAACTGGCTGCTCCCGGAACACCTCGCCGACGCCCTGCCGGCCGAGGCGCAGCGCGTTGAACGCCTGCGCCGTACGCTCCTCGACCACTTCCGTGGCCGGGGTTTCGAATATGTCATGCCGCCGATGCTGGAGTACCTTGAGTCACTGTTGACCGGGGCCGGGCAGGATCTGAAGCTGCGCACCTTCAAACTGGTCGATCAGTTATCCGGCCGGACAATGGGCGTGCGTGCCGACATTACGCCCCAGGCGGCGCGAATCGACGCGCACCTCCTCAACCACGAAGGCGTCACCCGCCTGTGCTACTGCGGCAGCGTGCTCCACACCTTGCCGGCCAGCATTGCCGCGGGCCGTGAGCCGCTGCAAATCGGTGCCGAACTGTACGGGTATGCCGGTATTGCTGCTGATCTTGACATCATCCGGCTCATGGCCGGGGCTTTCGATAAGGTCAAGCTGCCGCTGAGCCGGGTTGATCTCGGCCATGTCGGGATTTTCCGCGCCCTGGCCGAGGCCGCCGGTTTGGCCGAGGCGGATGAACTTGCCGTGCTCGGATTGTTGCAGACCAAGGATGTGCCGGGCCTGCGCGATGCCTGCGCTGCCGTACCATCGCCTTACCGTGAAGCCTTGCTTGCGCTGCCGCAACTTTACGGCGGCACGGAAGTGCTCGCCCGCGCGGCGACGGAACTGCCTGCACTGCCAGCGATCATGGCAGCCCTTGATGGTTTGAAGCATCTGATCGAGGCGGCACCGGAACTGCCCTTCTCGATCGACCTGTCCGATTTGCGTGGCTACCACTACCATAATGGAGTAGTCTTTGCGGCATATTGCCCCGGCTACCCGGCGGCGATCGCTTTGGGCGGGCGCTATGACGGTGCCGGCAGCACCTTCGGCCGCGCGCGGCCGGCGACAGGGTTTTCGCTGGATTTGCGCGAACTCGCACGTCTGGTGCCGGTTGGCAAACCGCAGTACGCCGTGCTGGCGCCATCGGCGGCGGGAGATCGCCTGCTGGCGGCACATATCGCGATGCTGCGCGAACAGGGAGAGATTGTCGTCGAAATGCTGCCCGGTGAAACCGCCTGCGAAGGTCCGCAGTGCGATCGCAAGCTGGTCAGGCTTGGCGAACAATGGATTATTGAAGCAATACAAGAGGACTAGAAAATGGCCAAGAATGTCATCGTGGTGGGCACCCAGTGGGGCGACGAGGGTAAGGGGAAGATCGTCGACTGGCTGACCGACCACGCCAAGGGGGTGGTGCGCTTCCAGGGGGGGCACAACGCCGGTCACACATTGGTGGTCGGTGAAAACGTCTACAAGCTGAACCTCGTGCCGTCCGGCATCGTTCGTGATGGTGTTGATTGCTATATCGGCAATGGCGTTGTCCTCGACATCCACCATCTGATCTCGGAAATCGCCGAACTGGAGAAGGGCGGCATCAACGTCCGTTGCCGTCTCAAGATCAGCCCGGGATGCCCGATCATCCTGCCGTACCACTCGGCCATCGACAAGGCGCGTGAAGCGGCCAAGGCGGGCGACAAGAAGATCGGCACCACCGGCAAGGGTATCGGTCCGACCTACGAGGACAAGGTGTCCCGCCGTGGCCTGCGGGTGTACGATCTTTTCCATCCGGAGCGCTTTGCCGAGAAGCTCAAGGAAGTTCTCGAGTATCACAATTTCGTCCTGACTCAGTATTTCAAGGCCGAGCCGGTTGATTTCCAGGCGGTGTTCGATCAGGCCATGGCCGATGCCGAAGTGATCCGCCCGATGGTGGTCGACGTTTCGGCGGCGCTTTACGACGCCAACAAGGCCGGCCAGAACATGCTGTTCGAAGGCGCTCAGGGCACCCTGCTGGATATCGACCACGGCACCTATCCGTTTGTCACCTCGTCGAATTGCGTTGCCGGCCAGGCAGCCGCTGGTGCCGGTATCGGCCCGGGCATGCTGCATTACGTGCTGGGCATCACCAAGGCCTACTGCACGCGCGTCGGTGGCGGTCCCTTCCCGAGCGAACTGGATATCGATACCGAAGGTACGCCCGGTCACCAGATGTTCAGTGTCGGTAAGGAATTTGGCACCGTGACGGGGCGCAAGCGTCGCTGTGGCTGGTTCGATGCCGCGCTGCTGCGTCGTTCGGCACGGATCAACGGTCTGACTGGTTTGTGCATTACCAAGCTAGATGTTCTCGACGGCCTCAAGGAAATCCTGATCTGCACGGGTTACAAGCTCGATGGCAAGGTGGTGGATCTGCTGCCGATCGGTGCCGATGACGTCGCCCGTTGCGAGCCGATCTACGAAACCATGCCCGGCTGGGAAGGGACTACCTTCCGCGTCAAGCGCTGGGAGGATCTCCCGGTCAATGCGCAGAACTACCTCAACCGCCTGGAGCAACTGTGCGAAGTGCCAATCGCAATCGTGTCGACCGGCCCGGAGCGCGACGAAACCATCCTCAAGCAGCACCCCTTCAAGTAAGCGGGGGCGACTGCCGTACCAACGGGCCTGCGGGCCCGTTTGTCGTTAACGGGCGGGAACCGCCTGCCAGCCCTCAGGGCAGGCGTTGGTAAAGGGATAGTACTGCCCGGACGAGCCGCAGTAGTACCAGGTGTTGGCGGGCTGTGCCGGTGGGTAGCTGCGTGCCGGTGGCACATACGCCGGAGCTGGCTGGTTGTAGTAATGGTAGGCGCCGGCACCAATGGCGGCGCCGGTGATTGCCAGCACTGCCGCCGGGCCGACCCAGTGCCGCGGACGCCAGTGGTCGTGATGATGCCGTTCAACGACGACCGGTGGCTGCCAATATCCGCGATGACCGTGGCGGTGCCCGCGGTCGGCGTGGGCGGCCGGGGTGAGGGTGCTCGTGAGTAGTGCGGCGAGGATGAGGGTGAGTGTCTTGTTCATGGGTCCGGAGTCAATAATGCGTACTCCGGATAACGGGCGGCGCCCCGGATCGCTGACCGCAGATCGCTGCCAAGATGTGTGCAAATGTTTCGCCGGCTGGCTTGCCCGCTGCTTGTGAGACAATGGGCGCTGATGTTCCAGTCAATGCAAAAAACAAAACCGGATTCAGGCGGTGCAGAAATGAAAAAAGGCCTTGCTTTAACAAGGCCTTCATTCAAAATCGCTGGTGCCCAGGAAGGGACTCGAACCCCCACGCCTTGCAGCGCTAGTACCTGAAACTAGTGCGTCTACCAATTCCGCCACCTGGGCACAGGTGCGAAGAGCCGCCATTATAGAGAAAGAAAAACTCATGTCAAGAAAGAAGTTAACAAAAATTCGTCGGGCCGATCCTTTTCTGGAGCGCGAACTAACGCGCTATGAATTTCCCCTGCCATCACGCGAATACGTCGGACAGATCCTCGCTGACGAAGGCCGCCCGCTCGCGCTGACGGAACTGGCCGAGTTGCTCGACATCACGCCGGCGGAGCGCGAGATGTTCCAGCGCCGTCTGGCTGCAATGGAGCGGGAAGGTCAGTTGATGCGCAATCGCCGTGGCGATTACATCCTGCCCGAGCGCGCCAGTCTGACGCCGGGGCGGGTGCAGGGGCATCAGGACGGCTACGGATTCCTGATTCCCGATGACGGCAGCGCCGACATTTTTCTCGACCAGCGCCAGATGGGGAAGGTATTACACGGTGACCGGGCGCTGGTGCGTGTGGTTGGTGTCGACCGCAAGGGACGCCCGGAAGGCAGTATCGTCGAAGTCACCGAGCGGGTGAATACGCGCCTGGTGGGTCGGGTCTTTGTCGAGCACGGCGTCGTGTTCGTCGTTCCGGAAAACAAGCGTATTTCCCAGGATGTACTGGTGCCGCCGGACAAGAAGGCGAAATTCAAGGCCGAGTCCGGGCAGGTGGTGATGGTCGAGATTGTCGAGCAGCCCAGCAAGCACTCGCAGCCGATCGGTCGCATTATCGAAGTACTGGGCAACTATGCCGACCCCGGCATGGAAATCGAGATCGCGCTGCGCAAGCACGATCTGCCCTTCGAGTTCTCGAAGGCGGCGCTTGAAGAAAACAAGAAGATGCCGCTCAAGGTCCGCAAAATGGATCTCAAGGGGCGCGAGGATATCCGGACGCTGCCGCTGGTGACCATCGACGGTGAAACGGCACGCGACTTCGACGACGCGGTCTTCTGTGAAAAGAAAGGCCGCGGCTGGCGCCTGGTGGTGGCGATTGCTGATGTCTCGCACTACGTAGAACCGGGCATGGCGCTTGACCGCGAGGCGCTGGAGCGCGGCAATTCCGTGTATTTCCCGCGGCGCGTCATTCCGATGCTGCCGGAAAAGCTGTCCAATGGCATCTGTTCGCTGAATCCTGATGTCGAGCGACTGGCAATGGTCTGTGACATGGAGATCAGCGCCACCGGCAAGCTTGGCAAATACCGCTTTTATCCGGCTGTGTTCCGCTCGCATGCCCGCCTGACCTATAACCTGGTCTGGTCCTGGCTGTCGGGTGAGGCTAAACCGCAGACCGACGCGCATCAGGCCGTGCTGCCGCATGTGCAGAACCTCTACAAGCTGTTTGCCGCGCTGCACAAGGCACGCGGCCAGCGTGGCGCGATCGATTTCGAGACCACCGAGACGCAGATGCTGTTCAACGATCAGGGCAAGATCGAGAATATCGTGCCTGTGGTGCGCAACGACGCGCACCGCATCATCGAGGAGTGCATGCTGGCGGCCAACGTCTGTGCCTCGGACTTTCTCGCGCAGCACGAGCAGACCTGCCTGTACCGCATCCACGAATCGCCGTCCGAAGAAAAGCTGCGCAATCTGCGCACCTTCCTCGGGGAATTCGGGCTCGCCCTCGGTGGCGGTGACGATCCGCGCGCCAAGGATTACGCGGCTTTGCTGGAGAAGGTCAAACTGCGCCCGGATTTCCAGTTGTTGCAGACGGTGATGCTGCGCTCATTGCGGCAGGCGATGTACAGCCCGGACAACGTCGGCCACTTTGGTCTGGCCTACGAGCATTACACGCACTTCACCTCGCCCATCCGCCGCTACCCGGATTTGCTCGTGCATCGGGCGATCAAGGCGGTTCTGGCCGGCGAAAAATACACGCCAGACCGGGCCTGGGACGATATTGGCCTGCAATGCTCGGCGACCGAGCGCCGGGCCGATGAAGCGACCCGTGATGTCGAGCATTGGTTGAAGACCTTCTACATGAAGGAGCGCATCGGTGAGGTCTTTGACGGCACGATTTCCGCGGTCACGGCTTTTGGCATTTTCGTCGCGCTGGACAGTGTCTATGTCGAGGGGCTGGTGCATGTCTCCGATCTCGGTGCGGACTACTACCAGTTCGACAACATCAAGCACCAGATGCTCGGCGAGCGCACGGGCGAACGTTTCCGCCTCGGTGACCGGGTGCGGGTGAAGCTGGTTCGGGCCGATCTGGAAAGCAACAAAATTGACTTTGTGCTGGTGCGCGAAACGGGTGCACTCGGGCGCGCGATGGGGGGCAAAAAGCCGTTTGCTTCACCGGAGCGGCGGGCATCGACCGGTGATGCGCCGCGGCGTGGCACGCGGAGCGCTGCGGGAGCACGGGCCGATCAAGCATCGCCCTGGATGGTGACAGGTGCGGCCAAGGCGACAGAGAAGCCGGCTGCGAAAGCGGCGGCCAAGCCCACCGCCAAGGCCAAGCCAAAATCTGCGGTCAAGGCTGGAGCCAAGAACATTGCCAAGAGCAGCGCCAAGCCCAAGGGCAAGGCAGGCGGCGGCAAGGGGACGGCCAAGGCCAAGCCACGGTCAACCGTAAAAAAGGCCGCAAAACGGAAATAGTGACCTTGGCCTGCGTGCATTGAGTACGCAGGCAGCCCGCTGGTCAGCAAGCAGACCAGCGAGGGTTCTGCGGGAAGCGCAAGGCGGTGGTTCAGTGGAGCGGCGGTTCGAGCAGATCGGCCGCCCGCTCGACAATGGCCAGTACCTGCGGTTCTTCGATGCCCGGCAGTTGTTCAGCCAGCCATTCCAGGCTGGCGCCCGGGATCAGTTGCGAGGCTTCGGCGATGTCGGCCGGCAGGGCCGGATCCTCGGGACCGCCGCTGGAGAGGTGGCGGGCGGTATCGACACAGATTCGCGAGAGGTTGGCGCGGGTGTTGTCGATGCCACGGATCAACTGTGTGATCAGCGATGGCAAGTGCCAGATGCTGGCGCATTTGAGCGACAGATCCTTGAAACGGAAACCAAAGAGATCGACCTGCGCCTGCATCGATCGGGCGGCGCGCCCACTGGCGACGGCCTCAAGCGCGGCGCGGGGCAGTTCCGGGGCAACCGACCACAGAAGCAGTTCGCCGATTTCGGAGAGCAGTGCGGCCATCGCGATTTCATCCGGTGAGAGGTCCGCCCGCGCCGTACCCCAGCGCAGGGCCAACCGGCTGGCGATGTGGGCGCGGGCTTCGCATTCGGCCAGGCCGGCATTGCTCTCGTCGGTTTCTGGCGCTGCCAGCATTACCCGGCGGAAGCTGTCCGTTCCCAGTTGCATGACTGCACCCAAGGGGGTCGTCGTTTCATGTTCGAGCCGTTGCGTGCGGTGGGATTCCGCTTCGCGCAGCAGCATCAGGCAGAGGAAAGGATCGGCGCCGGCGATATCCGCCAGGTCGCGCGCCGAGAGCAGCTCGCCCAATGCTTCCTGTTGTGCGGCGAGAAGCGCCTTGGAGCGTGGCATGCAGGGGAGCGGGCGGTTGCTGAGAAAAGCCGCCCACTGATCGACACCCCACTGCCGTTGATGCTGACTAAGCAAATCCCATCTCCGGTGACTTTGATGTTGTTGTTAGATTACGGCAGTTGCGTAAAGTTTTGTAGGCCAATTCCAAAAAATTGTCGCCTGAAATAAAATATCACCTTTGTCTTATTTGGATTGACGGTCGTGTCCGACTCAGCCCCTGTCGTCAGCAAGATCATCGTCGAGCCAGCGAACCTGCTGGCACCGGAACTGCCGGCGGCGCTGGAGACGGGCTTTCCAGCAGTCGATGCTGAGCACCGGCAATTGCTGACCTGCATGCGTACGCTGCGCGCGCTATGTGACGGACTCTACACCCGCAGCGATTGCAGCGGCTGCAGCGCCGGCCAGCGCCAGTTGTGCGACAACAACCTCGTCAGCCTGCTCGGCGACCTGCTCGCCTTCATCCTCGAGCATTTTCAGACGGAAGAGGCGGCGATCCGCGATTCACTGCTGCAAATCGTGGATCGCGACCTTTGTGAGGCACATGCCGAGGATCACGCCGAGATTTCTACCAAGGTTCAGGAAATCGTCTGCGCCCTTGATCCGCAACGGACGGTTGTGCTCTTGCGTGAACTCGACGGCCTGCTGCGGCGCTGGCTGGAGAATCATATCCAGATGCATGATCTGGTCGTTGCCCGCTGGATGCAGCGGGAGGCCGCGATGTTCGGACAGCTCCCCGAATCAGCCGGTTAGTCTGGTTGCCGGCAGAGCGCGGTAAAATCCGCGCTTACGTTTTCCGAAAGCTGCCATGTCGTCCCGTCTCATCTACGGCTTCCATGCCGTGACCGCCAAGCTCCGCCATGATCCCGACTCGGTCAAGGAAATCATGATCGACGCCACACGCCACGATGGCCGGGCGCGCGACCTGATCGCCCATGCCGAACTGCAGGGCGTCAAGCTGATTCTCTGCGATGCCAAGCGTCTGGATGGTGTCGCACCGGGTGCCCGCCATCAGGGCGTGGTTGCGCGCATTGAGGGCGGGCGCAAGGCAGTCCATCTTGATGACGTGCTCGATACGCTGACCGAGCCGGCCTTCCTGCTCGTGCTCGACGGCATCACCGACCCGCGCAACCTCGGCGCCTGCCTGCGCGTCGCCGATGCCGCCGGCGTCCATGCCGTGATCGCCCCCAAGGACAAGGCCGTCGGGCTGACCGATGTCGCCATCAAAACCGCCAGCGGCGCCGCAGAAACCGTGCCCTACGTGATGGTCACCAATCTTGCCCGCACCCTGCGCGAACTGCAGGAGCGAGATATCTGGGTGGTCGGTACCGCCGGCGAAGCTGAAAAAGACTTGTACGCTGCCGACTGGCCGCAGGCGACGGCCTGGGTGATGGGTGCCGAAGGCGAGGGCATGCGCCGCCTGACCCGCGAAAACTGCGACCAGCTGGTGAAGATCCCGATGTACGGCTCGGTCGAGAGCCTCAACGTCTCGGTCGCCGCCGGGGTCTGTCTGTTCGAAGCGCGCCGCCGGCGCAGCTGACGCGTGACACACCGCCGCGCCGTCGCGCTGATGGTGCTGGTGACCTTGCTCTGGAGTATTGCCGGCGTCGTCACCCGTCACCTTGACGCTGCCAGAAGTTTTGAAGTCACCTTCTGGCGCAGCGGCTTCAATGCGCTGTCGCTGGCCATCGCGCTCACCCTCTGGCGGGGTGCGGGGATGTGGCGTGATCTCGTTCGGGCGCCGCGCGTCGTCTGGATATCCGCCGTTTGCTGGTCGGTGATGTACACCGCCTTCATGGTGGCGTTGACGCTGACCAGTGTCGCCAATGTCCTGATCACCATGGCCTTGGGGCCGATGGTGACGGCAATGTTCTCCTGGCTGTTCCTCAGGCGCAGGCTGCCAGCACGTACCTGGCTGGCAATTGCCGTTGCCGGGGCGGGCATCGTCTGGATGTTTGCCGGCGAACTGGCGCAGGGCGGCTCGTTGCTTGGTTCGCTGGTGGCCTGTGCGGTGCCCCTTGCTGGAGCGATCAACCTGATCGTGCTGCAGTCGGTGGGTGAGCGCGCTGGTGAGGCGCCCGACATGCTGCCTGCGGTCATGCTCGGTGCCGCAATTTCGGCGCTGGCGACGCTGCCGTTTGCGCTGCCGCTGCAGGCTTCAATGCACGATCTCGGCCTGCTGGCACTGCTCGGGACTGTGCAACTGGCCTTGCCCTGCCTGCTGATGGTGATCCTGTCGCGCGTGCTGCCGGCCCCGGAGATTTCCCTGCTCGCGCTGCTCGAAGTGATCTTCGGCGTCGCCTGGGCCTGGCTATGGGCGGGCGAGGTGCCGCAGGACAGCGTACTGAGTGGCGGTGTGATGGTGCTGGCCGCGCTGATCGCGAATGAAATGGCCGCTTTGCGCTCTCCTGCGGTGAACCCGAAAATTTGACCAAAATCCGGGTTCACCGCAGACGGTGCCGATCGTAGCCTTAGCGGGCCGCTTCCGGCTGCCAGCCACCACCCAGCGCCTTGAACAGATCGACGCTGGCAATCAGGCGGGCCTGACGGGCGGAAATTGCGGCGATGGTGGCCTCGTTGTGCGAACGCTGCGCATCGAGTACTTCCAGATAGCCGGCATGGCCGGCGGCATAACGTTTCTCGACGATCGCCAGTACGTGGGCCGCATTGACGACGCGTGACTGCTGCGCTGCATCGGCGGTCGCGTCTTCGCGCAGGCTGACCAGCGCATCGCGGACTTCCTTGTAGGCGATCGCCAGGGCGTTTTGCCAGGCGATCAGCGATTGCTGGTTGACGGCCTTGGCCTGATCGACCCGCGCCGAGGTGCGGCCGAAATCGAGGATCGGCATCAGTGCGCCGAGGCCGAGCGCCCAGGTGCCGGAGCCGGCGCTGAACAGGTCGGACAAGGCCTTGCTTTCGCTACCGAGGCTGGCGGTGAGCGACAGGCGCGGGAAGTAACCGGCCTTGGCTATGCCGATGCCGGCATTGGCGGCGACCAGTTCCTGCTCCGCCTGGCGGATGTCCGGTCGCGCGGCGACGAGATCGGCGGGCAGCCCGGCCGGCGGTTGCGGGGGCAGGGGCAGGCTGCGCAGGTCGCCAGCGGCGACTTTCAGCGACGGATTACCCGTGAGCAGGGCGAGCTGGTGCTCGGCCAGCGCCCGCTGGCGGGTCAGTTCGGCCTGCTGCGCCTGTGCCGCGGACAGCGCGGTCGCGGCCTGAAGGCCATCGACCGGGGCGCTGAGGCCGGCGTCGATGCGGGTGTTCACCAGTTTCAGGCTCTCTTCACGGCTTTTCAGGGTCGCGGCGGTGGTCTGCAACTGGGCGTCGACAGCGCGCAGGTTGAGGTAAGTGGCGGTGACCAGCCCGGCAACGCTGAGGCGGACGCTGTCGCGGGCGTAGGCGGTGGCCAGTTGCGAGGCTTTGGCCGCTTCGTTGGCCCGGCGAACGCGGCCCCAGAGATCCAGCTCGTAGGAGGTGCTCAGGCTGGCGCTGCGCGAATTGCGGATGCGCGGCAAGGCGCTGTTGTAGATGGCGGTCTTGGTGCTGGCCTGCGTGTTGCTGCCGCCGGCATTGCCGGTGATCTCCGGGAAGAAGCTGGCACCGGCTTCGCGGGCGACGGCATCGGCCTGTTCAACGCGGGCAATGGCCAGACGGAGGTCGGCATTGTTCTGCAGCGCCTTGTCGACCAGCTGGTCGAGGGTTGCGTCGCCGAACAGCGTCCACCAGCGGGCATTGACGGTTGCCTGCTCGCTGGCTGTCGCTTCAGCGTAGCTGGCCGGCAGCGGCGTCGCCGGGCGGACGTAGTCCGGGCCGATGGCGCAGCCGGCGAGGGCCAGCGCCACGGCGATCATCGTCAGCCGATGGGTGGTGCGGGACATCATGCGTGTTCCTCCTCGTTGTCGAGGTGCGTGGGATCGATTTGCTTGCCGCGTTCCAGCCACTTGAAGAACAGCGGCACGAAGAGCGTGGCGATGAAGGTGGCGGCGAGCATGCCGCCAAAGACGCCGGTACCCATGGACTGGCGAGCAGCGGCGCCGGCGCCGGTGGCCTTGACCAGCGGGAAGACGCCGAGCACGAAGGCGAGCGAGGTCATGATGATCGGCCGCAGACGCAGGCGGGCGGCCTCGATGGCGGCTTCCGCGGCGCTTTTGCCTTCGGCGTACTTCTGCGCGGCAAACTCGACGATCAGGATGGCGTTTTTCGATGCCAGCCCGATGAGTACGACAAGGCCGATCTGGAAGTAGATGTCGTTGGGCATGCCACGCAGCCAGACCGCCGTCAGCGCGCCCATTAGCGCAAAGGGTACGGCCATGACGACGGCGACCGGTAGCGACCATTTTTCGTACTGGGCGGCGAGGATCAGGAAGACCATGATGATGGCGAAGCCGAAGGCCTGCAGCGAGGAGCCGGCGCTGCGCTTTTCCTGGAAGGCCTGACCCGTCCAGGCAATGCCGAAGCCGTCGGGCAGCGTGGCATTGGCAACCTGCTCGACAATCTTGATGGCATCGCCCGAGCTGATGCCCGGCTTGGAGTCACCCATCACCTTGGCGGCGATGAAGCCGTTGAAACGCTCGACCTGTTCCGGGCCGACGACGTTTTTCACGCGGCTGACGGCGGAGAGCGGGATCATCGCGCCGCTGCTGACGCTCTTGACGTACACCTTGCCGATGTCGTCCGGCTTCATCCGGTAATTCGCCTCGGCCTGCAACTGCACGCGATAGACGCGGCCCGCCTTGTTGAAGTCGTTGACGTAGAGCGCGCCCATCGTGCTTTGCAGCGTCGAATAGATGTCGGCAATCGGAATGCCCAGCGCCAGCGCCTTCTGCTCATCCACCTCGACGAACAGCTGCGGCACGGTCGGGCGGAAGAAGGTCGAGATGCGGGTGAATTCCGGGTGCTTCTGCAATTCGGCCATGAAAGCCTGCGTCACTTCATTGAGACGCTTGGCATCGCCATCGACGCGGTTCTGCACATAGACTTCGAAGCCGCCGGCAGTGCCCAGGCCCATGATCGGGGGCGGGTTGAAAACGAGGCCCATGCCGTCCGGCTGCATCATGCCCATGCCCATGAACTTGCCGGCCAGATCCTGTGCCTTGCCTTGCCGTTCCGACCAGTCCTTGAGCGGGATGAACATGGTGCCGGCGTTAGGCTTGTTGCCGCCGCCGATCAGGTCAAAACCGGAGACGACGAAGGTGTGCTTCACGGCTTCGTCGCTGGCGATCATCCGGCGCATGCCTTCACCGGTGGTTTCGGTGCGCTTCAGCGTCGCGCCATCCGGCAGCATCAGTGCCGAGATCAGGTAGCCCTGGTCCTCCGCCGGCACGAAGCCGCCGGGAATGATGCGGAAGAAAACTGCGGTCAACCCGAGAATCAGGCCAAAAACGACAGTGCCGACGATGCCGTGCTTCAGTGTGAAGCCGACTGCGCGGGTGTAGTTGTCGGTCAGCCGCTCGAAAGCACGGTTGAACGGGGCGAACCACTTGTTCTCGGTGTGCTGGGCCTTGAGCAGCAACGCGCACAGTGCCGGAGTCAGGGTCAGCGCGACGACACCGGAGAGCACCACGGCGACGGCGACGGTGACGGCGAACTGCTTGTAGAGCTGGCCGGCAATGCCGCCGAGGAAGGCGACCGGCACGAATACCGCGCACAGCACCAGCACGATGGCGATCAGTGCACCGGTGACCTGCTGCATGGCCTTGATCGCTGCCTGCTTGGGTGGCAGCTTCTCCTCGGCCATCAGGCGCTCGACGTTTTCCAGCACGACAATCGCGTCATCGACGACGATACCGATGGCGAGCACCATCGCGAACAGCGTCAGCGTGTTGATCGAGAAGCCGAACAGCCAGAGGCCGGCAAAGGTGCCGATTAGCGAGATGGGTACGGCGACCATCGGGATCAGCGTTGCCCGCCAGCTTTGCAGGAAGAGGAAAACGACGGCCAGCACCAGCACCATGGCCTCGATCAGCGTCTTGACCACTTCGTTGATCGACGCCGAGACGAAGAGCGTGGTGTCGAAGGGGATGACGTAATCCATCGCTTCCGGGAACTTGGTCTTTAGTTCGCTCATCTTGGTGCGAACCAGCTGGGCGACTTCCAGTGCGTTGGCACCGGTCTGCAGGAAAACACCCATGGCGATGGTCGGCTGGCCGTCCAGCGTCACGCGCTGGTCGTAGCTGTAGGCGCCGAGTTCGATGCGGGCGATGTCCTTGAGGCGGAGCAGGCCGTTCGGGCCGCTGGCGCGGATGACGATGTTGCCGAACTCTTCTTCGGTCAGCAGGCGGCCCTTGGCGGTGACGGTATAGACCAGTTGCTGGTCGTTCGGCGCCGGTTCCTGGCCGATCTTGCCGGCAGCATTTTGCGCATTTTGGGCACTGATCGCGGCGGCAACCTCGGCGCTGGTCAGGCCAAGCTGTGCCATGCGGTCGGGCTTGAGCCAGACGCGCATCGAGTAATCCTGGGCGCCGAAGATGGTGACGTCGCCGACACCCTTGAGACGCTTCAGTTCATCGACGATGTTCAGCGTCGCGTAGTTGGAGAGATACAGGGTGTTGTAGCGCCCGCCTTCGGAATTCAGCGCCACCACCTGCAGGATGTCGTTCGAGCGCTTCTGCACCAGCACGCCGTTGCGGCGCACCGCTTCCGGCAGGCGTGGCTCGGCGGCTTTCACCCGGTTATTGACGTTGACCGACGCCATGTCGACATTGGTGCCGACCTCGAAGGTGGCGGTAATGGTGACGACCCCGTTGGCGCTGGCCGAGGAGTTGAAATACACCATGTTCTCGACGCCATTGAGCTGCTCCTCGATCGGGGCAGCGACGGTCTTGGCCAGGGTTTCAGCCGAGGCGCCGGGGTAGGTGGCGGTGATCAGTACTGTCGGCGGGGCGATCTGCGGGTACTGCGCGATGGGCAGCACCTGCGAGGCGACCAGCCCGGCAATGACGATGATGATCGAGATGACCGATGCGAAGATCGGCCGGTTGATGAAGAACTTGGCCATGGGTTGTCCTTATTGCTTGGCCGGTGCCATGCCGCCCATGCCTTGCGGCGCGGCTGCGGGGTCTTTCGGCGCCACCGGCATGCCCGGGCGCAGCTTGATCAGGTTGTCGACGATCACCTTGTCGCCGGCGTTCAGGCCGCCGAGGATCACCCAGTCCTTGCCGTACCACTCGCCGGCCTTGACCGGGCGTGGTGCGACCTTGTTTTCCGGACCGACGGTCATTACCAGCGTGCCCATTTCGGTCTGCAGCACCGCGGATTGCGGCACGAGATAGGCGCCCTGACGTTCGCCGGTGATCAGCCGCACACGCACGAACTGGCCGGGCAGCAACTGGCCGCCGGCATTGTCGAATTCGGCGCGCAAGGCCTGGGTGCCGAGCGTGGTGTCAATGTTGCTGGCGAGGAAGTTCAGCTTGCCCGGCTTCTCGTACTTCTGGCCGTTGCCCTGGATCAGTTCGACGCCCTTCACGTCCTTGGCGGTGACACGGCCGGCCGGGAATTTCGCCAGATCGGATTCGCCGAGACTGAAGCGCACCCAGATCGGGTTGGTCTGGTAGATCGACGTCAGCAGGCTGTCGGCGGTGGCGATCAGATTGCCATCCGACTTCAGGGCGCGGCCGGTGGTGCCGGCCACCGGGGCGGTGACGGTGGTCCAGGAAAGATTTAGCTCGGCCTGACGCAGTGCCGCCTGGGCCATGGCGTTAGCCGAGGCGGCGTCGTCGTAGTCTTTCTGAGCAATCGCCTTCGCTTCTGCCAGCCCCTTCAGGCGCGCCGCTTCGCGACCGGTCTGCTCGGCTTTTGCCCGGGCTTCGGCCAGCGCGATTTCGTACGGGGCGCGGTCGATCTGGAACAGCGGCTGGCCGGCTTTGACGTTTTCGCCTTCCTGATACAGGCGCTTCATCAGGATGCCGCCGACACGGGCGCGGACCTCGGTTTCGCGCGCGCCTTCAGTCTGCGCCATGATCTCGATGCTGGTCGGCACCGCTTGCGGCTGCATCTCGAGCACGCTCACCGGCATCGGGCCCATCGCCGGTGGGCCGGCGGGTTTGTCACCGGAGCAGGCCACCAGCCCGCCGGCCAGGGCGGCGGCGAGGGTCAGGCCAATGAGCGGCTGGCGAAAGCGAAAAATGGGGTTCACGCGGATTCTCCTTGATCATGTGTCTGCGCTGTATTATAAACATACATGAATGTATGTAAAATCCTTTTTCGTAACCGTTCCCAACTTGGGACGTTTCATTAAAGGCTATGCTTTGAATAAGGCGTGGATCAGCGCAAGGGGAGAGAAATCGTGGTTCGCAAGACCAAGGAAGAAGCGGAAAAAACGCGCGCCGACATCATCCGCGCAGCACGCGAGGTGTTTCACGAACACGGTGTCGTCCGCTGCTCTCTGGAGAAAATCGCCAAGGCGGCCGGGGTGACCCGGGGGGCGATCTACTGGCATTTCGCCGACAAAGCCGAATTGTTCTTCGCCATGCGCGAGGACGTCTTCGCGCCGATGATCGAGCGCACCGACGCCTTGCTCTACGACCCGGCAACGCCCAATCCGCTCGACGCCATCGAGGCGTCAGTGACCGAGTTTTTCCGGGTGCTCAACGAATGCCCGGTGGTGCGTGAAACCTTCGAGATCATGATTTCGCGCTGCGAGTATGTCGATGAGTTCGCGACCATCGAGGAAGAGGTCGGCCGCCCGGCCTGGGAGTTCCTCGACAAGATCGAACGCATGTACCGGCTGGCCGCCGAAAAAGGCGATCTACGCGCCGGCATCGGCCCGGAAGACGCCGCCCGAGACACCTGGGCGTTCACCAGCGGTCTGCTGCACCTCTCGCTTGGCTGCCGCCGCGGCACCGGGCTGGAGAAGGATATTCCAGTGATGATCCGCAATCACATGGCGCTGCGGCGGGCAGCTGCGGTGAACCCGAAAATTTGACCAAAATCCGGGTTGACCGCGGCAGGCGGCTGGGGCCGGAATGCGTGACCGGTGTTCGAATTTACGGCGTTGTGTCTTGCAGGGCTCTCAAGGGAATGGCTCGTTTCGGCCACAAGCGGCCGGTCGCCGGTTCTATATAGCAGCCGCTGAACAGGCAACTTCACTCCAGAAGCTGACTGATAACCGCCTAGAACTCGTCTGCCAGAGCGGCCGCCACGGCAGCGCCCTTAACCGATCAAAAATAGAATTCAGAAGGCTTGTGGTTCGTAATTCGTAATTGTGTTCATCCCTATCGAGCCAGATTGTTCGACATGAACTCGATCAAATCTTTGGTGCTCTGTTCGGCTACCTGACTGTTAGGTTGATTCGTGTTATTGCAACCTCGCCCGTTGCAAGCCAATTTCTCGAAGAAACTAGCACCCTTCTTTTGATCCCAGCCATGAGTCGCATCAGGATAGACCTGAACAGAGAATACTCGTTGTTGGGATTCCGGAAGTGCTTTCACAGCGTCTTCGCAAGCTTTTGGGTCCCTGTTGTCATAGTCGTCATTTGCCCCGGCGTAGATTTTTATCGGCGCCCCGGTCCACTCCATCCATGCACTTGTGGGTACCGGATTTTTGCGTCCCTGAGCATTTGCTTTCAGTACCCAGCAAAGGGGATAAAAAGGCGCATGAGCGGCAAATTGCTGACCGGAATTCCCATAGGTTTTATTTGCCCAAGTCGTTCCAGCTACCAGTGCAAGCAGCCCGCCATAAGAATATCCGGCGACACCGATACGCTTTGGGTCAATTTCGGGATGAGATGCGAGAAAGTTCAACGAGCCAAAGAGTTCGGGCAGATACGCCGAAGGCCCCCCTGCCTTGGCAGAGCCATGAGTCGGAAACATGCGTAACTCAAGGGTGGCAAACCCGGCTTTTTGAAGTGCCTGCGCATATGTGGAGGTTCCGTCGTGTTCGTCGGACCATCCCCAACCGCTGTGCAGCAAGACGATTGCAGGAAGTTTGGCTCCAGCATGCGGGACACTTGGGCGTGAGTAGATTGCCCCCACTTTCTCTGAGCCTGGACTGCCGCCGGTCTGTACGACCGGGAAATTTACAAGCTCCTGTGCATGGACAACGAATGGCAAACAGCCCACAAGACATCCAACCACGAACCTGCGAGAACAGCCGAACACATCGTTTCCCGTTCGCATTTGTCGCCTCCGTTATGATTGAAAATGAATCCAAACACAGGGAATTGCCCCTGATTTTGTAGAGTAATAGCGACTGCTGCTATCGGCAAGCTGCCGTTGGGTTGATTTATCCAGCTTTGACCGCTGAGAGTCGGACAGAGACGCTCCACCTGAACACCAATCGCATACAGTCGCTGCGTTGCAAAACCTTTCGCCGGTATCAATCGCAAACGCGAATGCACTCGAGCTCAGCCCATAATCAGCAGCCTCAACAGCCCCAGCGCTGCGCCGGCGGCGATGACGCGGAAGATGCTCTGCTGATAGTGCTTGAGCGCGACAAAGGCGGCGGCGGCGACGAGGATGGCGAAGACGTCGGCCGGGCCGGCGAAGGGGGCGCTGTTGGTAGCCTGTGGCCAGAACACGTGTTCGGCGAAAAACAGGGCCAGGTTGACGATGACGCCGACCACGGCTGCAGAAATGGCGGTCAGCGGTGCCGTGAAGCGCAGGTCGCCGTGCGTTGATTCGACCAGCGGGGCGCCGGCGAGGATGAAGACGAAGCTGGGCAGGAAGGTGAAGAAGGTAGCGGTGGCCGCGCCCGCCAGGCCGGCGAGAAGTAGTGAGTCCGGCCCGAAGACGGCATGGCTCCAGGCGCCGACGAAGCCGACGAAGGCGACGATCATGATCAGCGGCCCGGGGGTGGTTTCGCCCAGTGCCAGCCCGTCGATCATCTGGCCGGCATTCAGCCACTGAAATTGTTCGACCGCGCCCTGATAAACGTAAGGCAAGACCGCGTAGGCGCCGCCGAAGGTGAGCAGGGCTGCGCGGGTGAAAAAGTCGCCCATGTTGCGCAGCACCGGCGAGGCGAGCATCCACCAGACACCGCCGCCCAGCAGTGCGGCAACCACCAGCAATTTCACCAGATAGCCGACGCGAAACCGGGTGTGCGGTGCTCGTGGCGTGTCGTCGTCGATCAATGCGGGCAGATGTTTACCGCCGGCGCTGGCATGCCCCGTCGCCTTGAACAGTGCGGGGCGTAGCCGTCCGGCGATGATGCCGGTGATGGCCGCTGCCAGCACGATCCACGGGAACGCGATGTCGAAGAACAGCATCGCGATCAGGGCCAGCAGGGCGATGGTTTGCAGCAGGCGGTTGTTGAGGGCTCGGCTGCCGATCCGCCAGGCGGTGAAGGCAACGATGGCTACGACCACCGGTTTGATGCCTGAGAACGTCGCCTGAATCACCGGAACATCACCCCAGAGCAGATAGATGGCGCTGAGCGCGGCGAGGATGAAAAACGAGGGCAGGACGAACAACACGCCGGCGACGATGCCACCCGCCGTGCGGTGCAGCAGCCAGCCGAGGTAAATGGCCAGCTGCTGCGCCTCGGGACCAGGCAGCAACATGCAGTAATTGAGGGCGTGCAGGAAGCGGCTGTCGGAAATCCAGCGCCGTTTCTCCACCAGTTCCTGATGCATCAACGCGATCTGGCCGGCGGGGCCGCCAAAGCTGATGAAGCCGAGCTTCAGCCAGTAGGCGAAGGCCTGCCAGAAGCTGGGGGCGGACGGACGGGACTGCTCGGGAGCAGGGGCGACTGGGGTGGGGCTAGGCATGAAATCAGGCAGCGATGCGACGAAGTGGGCAGCGGAGCGCTCATTCTAGCCGCGGGGCGTGAACGGGCGATGACCTCCGGCAGACGTGCTGCGGTGAACCTGAAAAATTGGCAAAAATTGCCTGTGGCGTTTAGCGCAGGAGGTCGGTTTTCTTGACCAGCTCCACTACCGACGTGACGTCCATTTTCTGGAAAATGGCGGCGCGGTGGGTTTTGACGGTGTTGATCGAGATCGCCAGCGCCTCGGCGATCTCGGCGTTTTTTCGACCGCCGACGACGAGCCAGAAGACATTGCGCTGCGCTGGCGACAGGGATTCGTAGCGTTGCCGGCAGTCATTGCGCGCCTGCTGCAGGCTGCCGCCCTTGCCGGAACGGCGGATGGTCGGGCGGTTGGGGAATACGTGACGGTCAAGCATTTCGACCAGTTCATTGTCGAGGTTGATTTCCGGCGCGTCCGTCTGCGTCATGCTCACCAGTCGCTTGTCAAACAGCGTCGTGTGATCCCCAAGCCAGGTTTCCATCATCCGCCACACCTCGCGGCTGGCTTCCAGCGGGCTTTGCGTTCGGGCGTCGTTGCCGAGCCGTTCGATCTGACGCGCCAGCCCCTGGTGCGCCGCCTTGTGGGCTCGGATGTGGGCCTGGCAGGCCGGCGTGTCCGGCAGCAGTTCCATCATTCGCTCTTCGTAGGTGGCGTGGCCGATGAGGAAGGCGCCGAGTTCGCCGACCGTCCGCGTCAGCGTGTTGCGGCAGTGCATCTGGCGATCCCATGAGCAATCGGCGCAGTCGGGAGCGTGCGTCGATCTGGCGACTTCGCAGAGCATGTCGAGCTGGGCGACCATCGTGTCCAGGATCTTGTGTTGCTCGTCAATTTCGGCGTGGCCGGTGCGGGTGAGGCCCATGGTGTGATGGTCTGGTTGGCAAGTGACTGAATTTTATGCCTAAAAGCATTTTTAAGTATCACCCCATGAGGTGATGACGTCGCGTGGCGTGCTCTTTAGACTGATCCCATGCCATCGTGTTGAACCCGCCCGCCAGCGGGGACTGCGCCCGCCCGCAACATCTCCGTCCCGGGAGTCTGCCATGTCGCTCGCTACCGCCTTGCCCCACCATGATCTGCTGGATGAACTGAACCGGAAACACAGCGTGTCCGACAAGGTGGCTTTTCTGCATCGGGTGATTCTCAAGACCTGTCCTTACGTGCATCGCATCGGCGTCGCCATCTACGATCCGGGCAGCGACATGCTGAAGACCTTCGCCCACAGCACCCAGGGGGACAATCCCCTGCGCAACTACCAGTGCCGGCTGTCGGAGGTGAAATCGCTGAAACAGATTGCCGATGACCGGCTGCCACGGGTAGTCAATGATCTGACGCCGCTGGCGGGGCGGCAGGAGCATAGCCGGCGCATCCGTTCCGCCGGCTTTCGTGCCAGCTACACGATCCCGATTTATCACAACGAATTGCTGACCGGCTTCGTCTTTTTCAATTCCCGCCATCAGGATGTCTTCCATGAGCACCGGCTGGCCTATCTCGACACCATGGCGCGGCTGATTTCGCTGCTCGTCAGCGTCGAGTTGCAGCAGGTGAAGACGCTTTATGGCGCACTGAAAATGGCGACCAGTTTTTCCGGCCACAAGGATCCGGAGACCGGCGCCCATCTGGAGCGCATGGCGCGCTTTTCACGCCTGATCGCCCAGGGGATTGCCGCGGATTACGGCTTGAGCGACGAATTCGTCGAGGCGATTTTCTGGTTTGCGCCGATGCACGACGTCGGCAAGATCGCCATTCCGGATCACATCATGCGCAAACCGGGCAAGCTCAGCGACGACGAGTTCGCGATCATGAAGACGCACGCCACCCGTGGCCGCGAGATCATCCGCAACATGCTCGGCAACTTCAACCTCGACGCCAGCGGCATAGGCGAGATGATCGGCAACATCGCCGAATTCCATCACGAAAACATTGACGGCAGCGGTTACCCTGAGGGGCGCAAGGGTTTCGATATCCCGGTGGAAGCACGGATCATCGCGGTGGCCGACGTTTTCGACGCGCTGACTTCGGAGCGTTGCTACAAGCCGGCATGGAGCAACGAAGAGGCTTTCGCGGCCCTGCGCGAAATGTCCGCCTGGAAACTCGACCCGATCTGCGTGGATGCCCTGTGCAACTGCCCGACCAAAATCCGCGAAATCCAGGCGCAGTTTCGCGATGAACCGGAGGAGGTGCGGCAGTTCAACCTGCCGCGGACGAGCGATTATGGGCGAAATGCCGGATTCGGCAGCATTCTCGACGCGATGATCTGACGTCTGCGGTCAACCTGAAAAACCGGCCAATTTCAGGCGGGCTGGCGTATCTGAGCCAAGGTGAGGTCGTGCCACGGCAACGTACCCAAGATGACCGGCCGCTTTTGATTCGTCTGAAACTTCGTGCCCGGACAGCCTGATAACATCCCGATATGAGCCGTTATCGAGAACTTGCCGACCAGACCGAACAACTCATTCGTGATGGCGTGATACGTCCCGGGGAGCGCTTGCCGTCGGTACGGCACGCCTGTCGTATCCATGACATCAGTCCGGTGACGGTGACCCAGGCCTATTACCTGCTCGAAAGCCGCGGTTTGATCGAAGCGAGGCCGAAGTCGGGGTATTTTGTTCGATCCCGATTGGGGCAGGGCCTGCCGGAGCCCGAAATAAGCCACCCCTCGGGTGGTTCGACCGAGTTGCAGGTCAGCGAATTCATCTTCCGGATTCTCGACAGCGTCCGTGACCCCTCCGTTGTTCCGCTGGGCTCGAGTTTTCCGGACCCGCATCTTTATCCGCTGGACAAGCTGGGAAGATATCTGGCCAACGCCGCGAGAAAATTCGACCCGCTGGCGACGGTCACCGATCTGCCGCCCGGTAATGAGGAACTGCGGCGGCAACTGGCCTTGCGTTATCTGGCGCGTGGTGCAACGGTGTCGCCGCAGGAAATCATCATCACTTCAGGCGCCATGGAAGGTCTCAACCTTTGCCTGCAGGCGGTGACCCGGCCCGGTGACCTGATTGCCGTCGAGTCACCGACCTTCTACGCCGGTTTGCAGGCCAGCGAGCGCCTGGGGTTGAAAGTGATCGAAATCCCCAGCCACCCGCGAGATGGGGTGAGCCTCACTGCGCTGGAGGATGCCTTGCGGCGTCACCCGATCAAAGCCTGCCTGTTCATGCTCAACTTTGCCAATCCGACGGGCAGTTGTGTCTCTGATGAAAACAAGATGATTTTGCTCGATTTGCTCCGGCGCCACGAGGTGCCGTTGATCGAGGACGATGTTTACTCGGAGTTGTATTTTGGCCCGCAGGCACCGATGTGCAGCAAGGCGGACGATACGACGGGGCTGGTGATGCATGTCTCGTCATTCTCCAAATCGCTGGCACCGGGTTACCGGATCGGATGGGTGGCTGCGGGGCGTCATGCGACGGTCATCCAGCGGCAGAAGCTGTCCTTCAGCCTGGCGACCACGATTCCGGTACAAATTGCGCTGGCGGATTACCTCAAGCAGGGGGGCTATGAAAACCACCTGCGCCATCTGCGGCAGACGCTGGCCGCACAGGAGGGCGCGCTGGTGCGCTTGATCGAGCGCTACTTTCCGGCGGGTACGAAGCTCGCCCGGCCATCCGGGGGGTATTTTCTCTGGCTGGAGCTTCCTGCTCAGGTTGATGCCCTCTTGCTGCATCAGAGGGCGTTGGCGCACGGGATCACGACCGCGCCGGGGCCGATGTTCTCCGCCAAGCGGGAATTTGCCCATCACTTGCGCCTGAACTTCGGCCACCCGGATTCGCAACGTCAGGACGCGGCGATGGCAACCCTGGGAAAGCTGATTGCCGAACAGCTATAGCGTCGCCCAGCGGGCAACCTGGCTCCCGAAGTAACTGATTGCGATCAGCGCCAGTGGCGTGACGGAAACGAAACCCAGCACGACATTCCGGATGAATGGATGGGTCGTGCCGATCTCGAGAAAATGGCGTGCAATCACGAATCCCTTGAGCCAGATGATTGCGGCAACCAGCACCTGCAGTACTGGCGTGCCGTGAAACCACTGGCCGAGGAAGAGGCTGGCCAAGGTCAGTGCGATGAGCGTCAGCCAGGCGCCGGTCAGCGGCATCAAGGTGAGTGTTTGGCGCGTGTCGGAATGATGCATGCTCAGGCCAGTACGTAGAAGAATGAGAAGAGCACCAGCCAGATGATGTCGGTGGCGTGCCAGTAACATGCCAGCGCCTCCAGGCCGCTGTAATCATCGGCACTGTACCCGCCAACCAGATGCCGGGCGACGACCCAACACATGCCGAGAATGCCCCAGACGGCATGCACCAGATGGTTGAGGGTCAGGTAGTAGTAAACCGTGAAGAAGATTCCCGAGTCGCCGGTGATTCCCTGCGCCAGATTCCACTGAAACTCAAAAAATTTGGTGATGGGGTAGCCGAGCGCCACGAGGAGGCCGGCGATCAGCCAGACGAGGGATGCGCGACGGTTGCCAGCCCGAATTTTGGCGACGGAAAAGGCGATGAACAGGCTGCTGGTGACCATGAGCAGCGTAATCGTCATTCCTGAAACGCGGGAGAGGCGTTCGCCGCCTTCGGCAAAGGCCTCCGGGAAGTGGGCTCTGGAAATGAAATACACGGCGAAAAGCACCAGAAATTCAACGAATTCGCAGGTGATGCCGACCCAGATTCCCTTGTTGCCAGGCACCCGGCCGCGGTCTGGCGCTTGTTCAGGCGCTTCAAAATCGGCAAGTGACGCGGCGGTCATGTCGGTCTCCGTGTTTTGATCCCGCCATTCTGGCCGTCAGCGCCTGTCGCTGCAGGTACAGCTGGTGCGAATTGCGGTCGGCACAGATGGCGGATCAGCACGCGGAGGGAAATCTGTGCCTATTCGAAATGATCGAATCTGAATCTGTTTCTATTTTCTGGCGGGTGATTAACTGCGCAGCTCTGTTCAGAGGGAATCTGTCCTGCGAAATCATGACTGGAAGGAAGCGGCAATGAGCAAGCCCGGCAACAAGATACGGGAGGCCAAACTGGCCTTGTATCGGAAGAAGGGAAAGATTCATGCGAAAGCAACATCGGGCTGGTTCAACAGCCTGCGGTGGAGCATGGTCTGGATTACCCAGCTGGTGTTTTACGGTACCTGCTGGCTGACCTGGGATGGCGATGGTGGCAGTCGGCAGGCTGTCCTGCTCGACATCGCGCACGAGAAGCTCTATCTGTTTGGCCTGGTGCTCTGGCCGCAGGATGCCTTGATCCTGGCGATCATGCTGATTCTGGCTGCGACGGCACTGTTCTTCGTGACCGCACTGGCCGGGCGCCTATTCTGTGGCTTCGTCTGTCCGCAGACGGTCTATACCGCGATATTTACCTGGATCGAGCAACGAGTCGAAGGCGATCACCTCGCTCGTCTGAAGCTGGATCAGGGGGGCTGGACGGCGCGCAAGCTCCGTCTCAAGTTGCTCAAGCATGGCGTGTGGCTGCTGTTTTCTGCGTGGACTGCGATCACCTTCGTTGGCTACTTCACGCCGATCCGGGAGTTGATTCCGCTGCTGCCGCAATGGCGCGTCGGCCCATGGGAAGGCTTCTGGCTGATCTTCTATGCAGCCTTTACTTACGTTCAGGCCGGACTGGCGCGTGAGGCGGTCTGCCAGCACATGTGTCCGTATTCCCGCTTTCAGGGGGTCATGTTCGATCCGACCACGCGCAATGTGGCCTACGATGTGCTGCGGGGCGAGCCGCGTTCCGGCGTGCCTGGCGCGGCTCGGTCGGGAGATTGCATCGACTGCGGCATCTGCGTGCAGGTTTGTCCGACCGGTATCGATATTCGCGATGGGCTGCAGTATGAATGCATCAACTGCGGCTTGTGTATCGATGCCTGCGATCAGGTGATGACCCGGGTGGATAAACCGAAGGGGCTCATTCGCTTCATGTCGGAGCGGGAGGTGGCGGGGGAGGTCCAGCCCGGCGGCTTGTCAGGCCGGCCGCGGCTAGCCATCTATGCAGCAGTGTTTGTCGCGTTTGCGGTGATCGGCACCTGGACGCTGGCTGACCGCTCCCTGTTGCTGGTCGATGTACTCCGAGATCGTGGTGCGCTGTATCGCGAAACCGCCGAGGGAACAGTCGAAAACGCCTACACCCTCAAGTTGATGAATCTGGTCGAGTCACCGCGCAGCTTTGTCGTCGAGGTGACGGGCCTGCCCGGTATCCGGATTGTCGGTGAGCGCGAATTCCACGTCGAGGCAGGCAGCATCCTGCCGCGTGCCGTGACCGTATCGGTGCCTGCGGAGAGCGGGCTGCACGGTATCCAGCCGGTAGAGTTCAGAATTCATGCGATCGATGAGCCCACGCGGCCGATGCTGGAAAAATCCAGCTTTGTCCTGCCCTGATCTGATGCGATCCGACGAAGCTCAGGTGCTGCCGTCAGGAGAGATGACCGGCGTGCGCTACGGAACGCGCGAGAACCCCTGGCTTTCGAGCGAGGGGGGCGTGATTGCCTGTACCGAAAAACTGAAAGTGCTCGCCGAGAACATGGCGGACCTCCGATTGCTGGCCCAGGATGCGCTGGAGGACGCGGTGCTGATGGGGTGTGACGAAACGCAATTCAAGGCGGCGATGCTGCAACTGATCGGCGGGCTTTCCTCCGGTTACACGCCAGCCGCCGCGGCCGGCGTTGCCGGCCGGTCGAGCTGATTACTGTTCGACGAAGGCGCGTTCGATGACGTAATCGCCGGCTTCGCCAATGTGCGGCGAGATCTGGAAGCCGTAGCCATCGAGCATGGCCGAGATTTCCTTGAGCATCGCCGGGCTGCCGCAGATCATTGCGCGGTCGGTCGCCGGGTCGAGCGGCGACTGGTCGATGTCGCGGAAGAGCTTGCCGGAGGTGATCAGATCGGTCTGCCGGCCGTTGTTGCGGAAGGGCTCGCGGGTGACGGTCGGGTAATACAGCAGCTTGTCACGGATTTCCTCGCCGAGGTATTCGTGATCCTTCAGATCCTGCTCGATGTAGTCATGGTAGGCCAGCTCGTTGGTCCAGCGCACGCCGTGGATGAGGATGATCTTCTCGAAACGCTCATAGGTTTCCGGATCGTGGATCAGGCTCATGAACGGCGCCAGCCCGGTGCCGGTGGCGAAGAGGAACAGGCGCTTGCCCGGTTTCAGGTCGCGCAGCACCAGCGTGCCGGTCGGCTTGCGGCTAACCAGCAGCTTGTCCCCCGGCTTCAGGTGCTGCAGGCGGGAGGTCAGCGGACCGTCCTGCACCTTGATGCTGAAAAATTCCAGATGCTCCTCGTAATTCGCACTCGCCACGCTGTAGGCGCGCAGCAGCGGCCGGCCATTCACTTCCAGCCCGATCATCACGAACTGGCCGTTGATGAAGCGCAGGCCGGGGTCGCGCGTGGTCTTGAAGCTGAACAGGTTGTCGTTCCAGTGATGAACATCGGTGACGGTTTCGTGCAGGAAGGCGGCGCTCATGGTCGTGGCGGAATGAAGTTGCGATGACCGCATCCTAGGCTTGGTAATAAATCGATAAAAGCGGATAATTTATATATCAATTATCGATTTTATAAATATGAAGCTCACGCTGCGCCAACTCGAAGTCTTTGCCGTCGTCGCCCGCGCCGAAAATGTCTCGAAAGCCGCGTTGACGCTGGCCATGTCGCAATCCGCCGCCAGCAGCGCGTTGCTGGAGCTGGAGCGGCAATTCGACTGCCCGCTCTTCGACCGTATCGGCAAAAGCCTGCACCTCAATGCCACCGGCCGCGGCCTGCTGCCGCTGGCGGAAAACCTGCTGGCGCAGGCCCGCGACGTCGAGGCCTATCTCGGCGGCAGCGACCTCGGACCACTGCAGCTAGGGGCCACGCTCACAATCGGCAACTATCTGGCGACGCTGATCGTCGCCGACTACATGCAGCAGCATCCCGGCGCGCCGGTGCGCCTGCATGTGGCCAACACCGAAGCCATTGTCGGCCAGTTGCTGCGCTTCGAGTGCGATCTCGGCCTCATCGAAGGCGAAGTCGCCCATCGCGATCTGCTGGTCGAGCCCTGGCTGGCCGATGAGCTGGTTGTCTGCTGCGCCCCGCAGCACCCGCTGGCGCAAGGGGGCGCGGCGGATACCGCCAGCCTGGCCCGACAGGCGTGGATACTGCGCGAACCCGGTTCCGGCACGCGCAGCCAGTTCGACCGCGAAATCGGCGCCCATCTTGGGGCCTTCGACCTGCGGCTGGAACTGGAACATACCGAGGCGATCAAGCGGGCTGTCGAATCCGGGCTGGGCATCGGTTGCCTGTCGCGGATGGCGTTGCGCGAAGCACTGCGGCGGGGCAGTCTGGTCGAAGTGCCGACGCCGCAGTTCGAGCTCGGCCGCCGCTTCTACATTGCCCGCCACCGCCAGCGCCACCTCAGCGCCGCGGCGGGGCGCCTGCTCGAACTATGTCGCGCCTTGAGCAGCGCAACGCCGGATACACGGGGGCTCCGGCTACCCTATATTCCCTGATCGCTGACCGGCGCAGTCGCTCAGGCCGGTACGCCGAGGATGACGTGGCTGGCCTTGATCAGCGCCGAGGCTTCGCTTCCCTCTTTCAGGCCCAGCTCCATGACCGCCTCGTTGGTCACGACGGAATAAACCGTCGTGCCGCCCGGCAGGGTGATCGCGACTTCGGTATTCACCGCCCCCTTCTGCAGCTTGCTGACCTTGCCGGCCAGCTGGTTGCGGGCCGAAAAACTCACATTGGCCGGCCCGGCCAGCAACATGACCCAAGGCGCCTTGACGTAGGCAACGGCTTCCTTGCCCACCGCCAGGCCGAGCGACTGGACGCTGCCCTCTGTCACGATTGCGACAACTTTGTCGCCCCCGGGCAGGGTCAGTTCGACTTCGGCATTGACGGCGCCATCGACCAAAGCCGTGATTTTTCCTTTGAATACATTGCGTGCGCTGACATTCATGATGTTCTCCACGTTGAGTCAAGTGAGCTGGCCCGCTTTTCGCTATATACAAATCAACTTAACGCTTTTTGTCGGGTTAGCACACTTTACGGCTGGTCGTTTTGTCGACACAACCATAACGCAGGCCTTTAGTTGCAGCTATTTCGATCTTCAGCACCTGAGTTATATTAACCGCTATATAACAAAAAACATCACGGAAACATGGACACCATCCTGCACCGCCTGCGTGGCAAACTGGAAGTCGATACCGAGTTCGGCACCTTTCTCGGCGACACCCGCATCCGCCTGCTCGAGGCCATCGACCAGCATGGCTCGATCTCCCAGGCAGCAAAAGCCGTACCCATCTCGTACAAGGCCGCCTGGGATGCCGTCGATGCGATGAACAATCTGGCCGAACAGCCACTGGTCGTGCGCTCGACGGGCGGCAAGAACGGCGGCGGCACGCAGCTCACCGAGCACGGCCGCAAGACCATCGCCCTTTACCGGGCGCTCGAAGCCGAATACCAGGCGGCGCTCGAACGCCTGCAGGCCAGTATGAACGATGGTGAAGCCAGCGATTTCAAGCAATTCAGCAAGCTCTTGAAGCGCATGTCGATGAAGACCAGCGCCCGCAACCAGTTCGCCGGCCACATCGTCGGCCTGCGAGAGGGCCACGTCGATTTCGAGGTACGCATCAAGCTCGACGACGAGAATGAAATCGTCGCGGTGATCACCGGCGACTCGGCCGAAAACCTCGAGCTGACCATCGGCATGGAAGTCAGCGCGCTGGTGAAGTCCTCGTCGGTACTCCTGCTCAACGACCCGAACACCAAAACCAGCGCCCGCAACCACCTGTGGGGCGAAATCACCCGCATCCACGACGGCCCGGTCAATGCCGAAATCACGCTGACCATGAAGAGCGGCAAGTCGGTGTGCGCCGTCGTCACCCACGACAGCGTCGAGAAGCTCGGCCTTGTCGTCGGCGAGCAGGCCTGTGCCGTGTTCAAGGCGTCGTCGGTCATTCTTTGCAAATTTTCCTAATCGCCCCGGAGCCCGCCATGAAACGCCTGACAACACTCATTCTGTCCCTGCTCGCGGTCGCCACGGCCCACGCCGACGAAGTCCAGGTCGCCGTCGCCGCCAACTTCACCGGCCCGATGCAGGTCATTTCGGTGCTCTTCGAACGCGACACCGGCCACAAGGCCAGCCTGTCCTTCGGCTCCACCGGCAAGTTCTACGCCCAGATCGCCAACGGCGCCCCCTTCCAGGTGCTGCTCGCCGCCGACGACGAAACCCCGGCCAGGCTGGTCAAGGAAGGCCACGCCGTCGCCGGTACCGCTTTCACCTACGCCATCGGCAAGCTCGTGCTGTGGTCGGCCAACCCCAAGCTGGTCGACGCCAAGGGCGAGGTGCTCAAGAAGGGCGGCTTCAAGCACCTCTCGCTGGCCAACCCGAAAACCGCCCCCTACGGCGCAGCCGGCATGCAGGTCATGAGCAAGCTCGGCGTCGCCGACAGTATCAAACCGTTGATCGTCCAGGGCGAGAACATTTCGCAGACACAACAGTTCATTGCGACCGGCGCCGCCGAACTCGGCTTCGTCGCCTACTCGCAGGTAATAAAGAACGGCGCCATCGGCTCGGGGTCCGGGTGGATCGTTCCGGCCAATCTCCATGACCCCATCCTTCAGGATGGCGTGCTGCTGACCAAGGGCAAGGACAAGCCGGCCGCCGTCGCGCTCATGAATTACCTCAAGGGCGAGAAGGCGCAGGCGGTGATAAAGTCCTTCGGCTACGAACTGCGCTAACCCACGATGCTGACTGATAGCGACCTCCAGGCCATCTGGCTGACCACACGACTGGCCGGGATCACGACTCTGATCCTGCTCCTGATCGGCACGCCCATCGCCTGGCTGCTGGCGCGCAGCCGATCTTGGTGGAAGGGGCCGCTCGGCGCCGTCGTCGCGCTGCCGCTCGTCCTGCCGCCCTCGGTGCTTGGTTTCTACCTGCTGCTGGCCATGGGCCCGCAGGGGCCGGTCGGCCAGCTGACCGCCTCGCTCGGCCTTGGCACCCTGCCCTTCACCTTCTGGGGCCTGGTCGTCGCCTCATCGTTCTACTCGTTGCCCTTCATGGTGCAGCCGCTTCAAAACGCCTTTGAAGGCATCGGCGAGCGGCCGCTCGAAGTCGCCGCGACCCTGCGCGCCTCGCCGCTCGACACCTTCTTTTCGGTCGTCCTGCCGCTGGCCAAGCCGGGTTTCCTCACCGCCGGCGTGCTGACATTTGCCCACACCGTCGGCGAATTCGGTGTCGTGCTGATGATCGGCGGCAACATTCCCGGCGTCACCCGCGTTGCCTCGGTGCAGATCTACGACCACGTCGAAGCCATGGAATACGCCGATGCCCATCGTCTGGCGGCCGTCATGCTGATTTTCTCCTTCACGGTGCTGCTCGCCATGTATCTGCGCCGCCCCAAACCGGCGAGGGGAGACTGACATGCGAACTGAACAAGGCAGCATCAACGCCCGCTTCAAACTCGACTGGCCCGGCTTCACGCTCGACGTCGACCTCGCCCTGCCCGGCCGCGGCGTCACCGCGCTGTTTGGCCATTCAGGCTCGGGCAAGACCACCCTGCTGCGCTGTCTGGCCGGGCTGGAACGCGCTTCCCACGGTCGACTCGAATTCAAGGGCAAAATCTGGCAGGACGAAAAAACCTGGCTACCGACGCACCAGCGGCCAATCGGCTACGTCTTTCAGGAAGCCAGCCTGTTCGCCCATCTCAATGTCCTCGGCAACCTGAACTTCGGCCTGAAACGCAGCGCCACGGCACAGCGCGTCGGGCTGGAGCAGGCCATCGAACTGCTCGGCATCGGCCACCTGCTGGACCGCAAGCCGGACACGCTGTCCGGCGGCGAACGGCAGCGCGTCGGCATCGCCCGCGCCCTTGCCGTCGGCCCGGAAATCCTGCTCATGGACGAACCGCTCGCGGCACTCGACCTCAAGCGCAAGCAGGAAATCCTGCCCTACCTCGAACGTCTGCATGACGAACTCGACATCCCAATCATCTACGTCAGCCACTCGCCCGACGAAGTCGCCCGCCTGGCCGACCACATCGTCGCCATGGACGGCGGCCGCGTCGTCGCCCACGGCCCGCTCGGCGAAACGCTCGCCCGCCTCGACCTGCCTATCCGCCTCGGCGAGGATGCAGGCGTCGTGCTCGACGCGACGGTTGGCGAGGTTGATGCCGAATGGCATCTGGCCCGCGTTGATTTCGCCGGCGGCGGCTTGTGGAGCCGCGACCATGGCCTGCCTGTCGGCAAGCGCGTGCGCGTGCGCGTGCTGGCCCGCGACGTCAGCCTGGCGGTACGCCATCCGGAGCCGAGCAGCATCCAGAACGTCCTCGACGGTACGGTCGAATCGCTCGGCGGCGACGACCATCCGGGCCTGTTGCTCGTCCGCGTCCAGGTCGGCGCCAGCCAGCTCGTCGCCCGCCTGACCCGCCGCTCGGCCGCCCAACTCGGCATCGCACCGGGCCTGCCGGTCAGCGTCCAGATCAAATCCGTGGCCTTGATGGAATAGGGAGACGACCATGCTGGCATCGAATTTATGCTACTCGACCGAGCCTGCTGCCGTTTTCCAGGCTGGCGAGCCGGACTGGTCGGCATGTCTGCCGACCCAGTGGCGCGCCATGGCCGAAGCGCCCCTGCGCATTGTCGAACACCGGGAATACGAAATGGCGGCCAGCCGCTGGCTCGGCTCCGACGCGGACGACCGCCTGTGCTATTACGCCCACCACTACCTGATCGAAGCCTCCCGGTCTGACGACGACGAGGAGTTTTACCTCGCCGTCGCCGGTGGCGAAACACTGCAGGCCTGGCGCCTGCGCGATGAACGCTGGCTGATCTATCACCAGCCGATTACCGACGACAACCCGTCGCCCAAACGCGGCTTTTACAGTTTCTCCATGGACGCTCCGCGCTGATGTCGGGCAACCCCTACACCCTGACCGACAGCGAGCTCGAACGCCTGCTCGCCGAAGACGTCCCCTGCGGCGACGCGACGACCTTCGCGCTCGGCATCGGCGACCGGACCGGCCGCCTCGTCTTTCGCGCCCGGCAAGCGATGGTCGCCTGCGCCAGCGAGGAAGCCAGGCGCATGGGCGAATTGCACGGCCTGCGCAGCGTCGGCGAGTTCGTCCCCAGCGGCACCCGGCTAACCGCCGGCGACACCATCCTGACGCTGGAAGGCACGGCCGCTGCCATGCACACCGTCTGGAAAACGGCGCAAACCTTCATGGAATACCTCTCGGGCATCGCCAGCTGCACGGCCGACATCGTCGCCGCTGCCCGCGCCGAAAACCCGGACATCGGCATCGCCTGCACGCGCAAGAATTTCCCCGGGACCAAGGCGGCCGCGATCAAGGCCATCCTCGCCGGCGGCGCCAGTCCACACCGGCTAAGTCTGTCGGAAACCTTGCTGGTTTTCGCCGAGCACCGGAGTTTTCTGACCGAAAATCCCGCCGCCACGCTTGTCCGTTTGCGCCGACTCTGGCCGGAACGCAGCATCGTGGTCGAGGTCGCCGACGAAAAAGAGGCGCTCGCCTGGGCAGGCGCAGACATCCTGCAACTGGAGAAATGGCCGGTCGCCGCCGTCGCCGCCCTCCATGACCGCCTTCCGGAAATCCGTCTGGCCGCGGCCGGTGGCATCAACGCCGGCAATGCGGCCGCCTACGCCCGTGCAGGTGCCGCCATCCTGGTCACCAGCGCCCCTTATTCAGCCGGTCCACGAGATGTCTCGGTGAGCATCACCGCCGACTAGCCGGCGCAGTTTGTTTGCAGTGGGCCGAACCTCTCACTTCCCAAACGCCCGATGCAGATCCGCCCGGTTGCGTTCGTCGACGTAGATATCCGTCGCTGCCGGCCGGCTGCTGGCGAAGCAGGCGACTTCGACGTTGGCCAGCGGTTTGCCCTTGTGCAGGACATCGACGGCGCAGCGGCCGTAGATGCTTTCGATGGTGGCGAGCAGGTTGCGGGCGTAGGGGCTTTCCAGTTTGCCGTCGAGGATCAGGTTGGCGAGCAGCACGCCGTCCGGTTTGAGCACGCGGCGCAGGCCGGCCCAGAATTCGCGGGTGACGAGGTGGCTGGGGATCGAGGTGTGCGAGCTGAAGACGTCGACCAGCACGGCGTCGTAGCGCTTGTCGGTGGTCGCCACGTAGCGGCGGGCGTCGTCGGCGATGAATTCGCCCTGTGCAGCCTCGCGCAGGAAGTCGGCTTCAGCGATGGCGCGGATTTTCGGGTCGATGTCGACGTAGGTGTAGCGATTGAGCGGTTCGCGGTGCGACAGCGTGAAGCCGCCGGCGCCGAGTACGAGGATGTCGCGCTCGCGGTAGCCGAGGTCGTCGAGCAGCAGCTTGCGCAGGTGCTGGATGTAACGGGTGTAGTGCGGCGGTTCGCTCTGGTCGATCAGCGAGGCGGTGGATTGATTGACCCAGAAGGCGCGCGGTTTGATCTGGTCGGGCAGGCTGACGGCGCCGACGCGATATTCGGCATAGGCGGTGTCGGCGGTGACCGGGTGCTGCAGGTTGATGAAAATGCTGACTGCTGCGGTGAACCCGGAAAACAGCCAAAAACGGGGTGTTTTGCGGGTGATCAGCAGCGTGCCGATGATCAGTCCCAGCGTGCAGGCGATGATCGCCGCCGAGACGCCGAGCCATTGCATGACGAGCAGCGACAGGGACAGCGAGCCGAGGAAGGAGCCGAGCGTGGACCAGTACAGCGCCAGCCCGCTGGCCTCGCCGGTGCGGGTGTCCTTCATCAGGTTGGTGAGGATGGGCACAGTCTGGCCAAGCAGCCAGGCGAGCGGACAGAGCACGGCGCCGATGAAGACGAGGTAGGCGACGGGGGCCGGCTGCAGGTGGGTGAACAGCGCATCGACCGTGACGCCGGCCAGCCCGATGCCGGCGATGGCGGCTGAAATCAGGAAGTTGCGCGAGACGGTTTCGAGGTAGCGGCTGGCGACCTTGCCGCCCGAGGCGTAGCCAAGCGCGAGCGCGAGCAGGAAGAAGCCGATGGTCGGTGCGGTGACGACGATGGCCGAGCCGACATGCGGCACCAGCCGGCGCAGGGCGATGATTTCGGCACCAAGGGAGCAGAAGCCTTCGATGAAGACAATGGCGTAGATGAGCGTGCGGGACATCCCGCGATTATCGCCTGTGATTGCCGCCCTTGATTGCCGCCGGCGGGCGTTTCAGGCGTTTTCGGGCAGTCGGGTGACGAGCAATTGGTCGATGCGGTTGCGGTCCACGTCGATGACCTCGAACTTGTAGCCGCCGTGGATGACGCTGTCGGTGCGCCTGGGCAGCTTGCGCAGCATGTACATCATGAAGCCGGCGATGGTTTCGTACTGGCTGTCATCGGGGAAGGGCGGCAGTTCGAGTTCGGTTTCGACATCGCCAACCGGCGTCAGGCCGTCGATCAGCCAGGAATCGGCGTCGCGGCGGACGATCTGGGCTTCGTCGCTGTCGATCAGCGGGTCGCCGACCAGTGTGCTGGTCAGGTCGTTGAGGGTGATCAGGCCGACGATCAGGGCGTATTCGTTGATGATCAGCGCGAAATCCTCGCGGCCGGCGCGGAAGTGGCCGAGGGTTTCCGACAGCGTGAGCGTGTCCGGCAGGATCAGCACCGGCTGCAGCCGGTCGGCATCCAGCCTCAGCGCTTCGCCGGCGATGATGCGGCCGAGCAGATCTTTGGCGTCGACATAGCCGAGCGGCTGGTCGATTTCGTCGCGGCAGACCGGATATTTGGAATGCGGGTGGCTGGCCAGCTTGGCGCGCAGGCCGGCTTCATCCTCGTCCAGCGCCAGCCAGACGATGCCGTCGCGCGGCGTCATCGACGACGGCGCGGTGCGGGTGTCGAGTTCGAGCACGTTCTCGATCATCTGCTGCTCCTGCTCGGCAACGACGCCGGCATCGGCCCCGGCCTGGGCGAGGGCGACAATGTCCTCGGCGGTGACGTCCTCCGGCCGCTGCTGCGGCAGGCCGAGGGCGGCGAGGATGCGGCTGGCGATGCCGTTGAAGGTCCAGATCAGCGGCGACAGCAGGCGGATGCACAGGGTCATCGGCCCGGCGATGTTCAGCGCGATGCGTTCCGGCGCGACGATGGCGATCCGCTTGGGAACAAGGTCGGCAAAGAGGATGAAGGCGCTGGTGACGAGCAGGAAGGAGAGCACCGAGGCCAGCGTGGCGGCGTGCTCAGGGTTGTCGAAACCGGGGGCGAGTACCTGTGTCAGATACGGCGCATACGCACCTTCGCCAAGGATGCCGCCGAGGATGGCAACGGCGTTGAGGCCGATCTGGATGGTGGTGAAGAAGTGGCCGGGCTGCGCCTGCAGCGCCAGCGCTACCCTGGCCCGGGCGTCACCGTCTTCCGCCAGTTGTTCCAACTTCAGCTTGCGCGCGGCAGCGAGCGCGATTTCGGAGATGGCGAAAAAGGCGCTGGCGCAAATCAGCAACAGGATGATCAGGGTGCTTTCGAGCATGGGGGCGGAATGCCGTGACCGATGCGTCGATTATGCGCCGAAGCGGCGTCAGCCGTGTTTCAGTTTGCGCCACATGCTGACGCTGAACACCGCCAGCCCCAGCCAGATCAGCCCGAAACTGAGCAGCCGCACCGGCTGGAAAGGCTCGTCGAAGATGAAGATGGCGGTCAGGAACTGCATCGTCGGGTTGATGTACATCAGCATGCCGACAGTGGCGAGATCGAGGCGCTGCGTGGCGGCGGCAAAGGCCATCAGCGGCATGGCCGTGAGGATGCCGGCACCGATCAGCAGTGCTACGGTGAACCCGGAAAAGTGCTGAAAACCGGCCATTCCGGTCGGCGAAAAAAGCAGCAGGTAAAGCCCGCACACTGGCAACATGCACAGCGTTTCCAGCCACAGACCGGACAGCGCATCGACCGGCACCTGCTTGCGTACCAGGCCGTAGGTGCCGAAGGTGGCGGCGAGAAAGAGCGAGACCCAGGGCAGGCTGCCGAGCGTGGTAACTTCATTGCCGATGGCGGCGACAGCGAGACCCACCGACAGCCATTCGAGGCGGTTGAGTTTTTCTTTGAGCACCAGCAGGCCGAGCAGGACATTGACCAAGGGTGTCAGGAAATAGCCGAGGCTGGAGGCGACCACCTGCTGGTTGGCCACGGCCCACAGAAAGACCAGCCAGTTGCTGCCGACCAGCAGCGCGGCCAGCGCCAGCATGGCGAGCTGGCGTGGTGCGCGGAGGATGGCGGCGACATTGGCCCAGCGGGTGCGCAGCGTCAGCAGGACGCCGACAAAAACGCAGGCCCAGACGGCGCGGTGCGACAGCACATCCATCGGGACAACGTGTGACAACTGCCGGAAATACAGCGGGAAAAAGCCCCAGATCAGGTAGGCGAGCAGGCCGAAAACGATGCCCGCCGCAGTGCGCGACATGGGCATTGCCTCAGTCCGGATCGCGCAGCACGGCCAGCGTTGCCGACTGGTAATCGCGGCGGTAGAGCACCACCAGCACCGCCAGCGCCAGCCCGGCAAGGACGATGGGGCTGAGCAGCCAGCCGGAGGCCGCCAGGCCAAAATAGTAGGCGCGGATGCCGCGGTTGAAATCATCGCCAGCGAGGTTGTTGGCGCCGGCCACGCGCCGCGCATAGGCGTCGATGCCCGGCTCACCGGCCTTGCCCATGGGCGCCGCGCCGACCAGGATGGAGAGCAAGTTGAACTGGCGCAGCGACCACGTGAATTTGAAATAGGCGAAGACGAAGCTGGCGAGCAGCAGCATCAGCTTCACCTCCAGCAGTTCGCGGTTGCCGGCGCCGCCGAAGGGCAGGTCGGCGGTGACGCTGAGCAGCTTTTCAGACGCCCCGAGCGCCGCCACCAGACCGGCGATGATGTAGATGGTGGTGTTGGCGTAGAAGGAAACCGAAGTCACCAGATTGCCGATCAGTGTCGAATCGGTCACCCGCACATCGCGCTCCAGCATCCGGTAGGCCCACTGCAGACGGTAACCCTGCGCCGTGCCGATCAGCCCGCCAGCGCCATACCGGCCATGCTCCGAAAACCAGCCATAGCCCGCCCAGCAGGCAATAAAAACCGTCAGCGACAGCCAGTCGAGCAGCGAAAGATGGGGAAGGGCATGCATGGACGGAGTGTGCCACAAGCGGCGGTCGCATCGTGATGCGGATGCTGATCTACTTTAGTTGTGGTTGCAATTTTGCTACCATAAGTTTATGAAAGCCGTGATTGATACCAATGTCTTCCTGAGTGCCTGCCTTGGCACCGGCCCGGCAAACCGGACGATTGCCGCAAGTTTGTGCGGACAGTTCACGCCGCTGATGGGGGCTGCCCTGCTCGCCGAGTACGAAGATGTGCTGGGGCGTGAGGAGTTATTGAAAAAATCACGCTTGAACCCGGAAGAGCAGCAAACCTTGCTCGACATTTTTCTGTCGAAATCCGAGTGGGTGAGGGTTTATTTTGCGTGGCGCCCGAATGTGCCGGACGAGGCGGACAACCATCTGGTCGAACTCGCCGTGGCTGGTGGTGCGGAGTTCATCGTTACCCTCAATCTGCGGGATTTGCAGCGTATGGAACTGCGCTTTCCTCAACTAAAAGTCGTTACGCCGGAAGCGTTTCTGAAGGAGCTTGAATCATGACCGCCTTGACCGTTCGCCTGCCCGATGACAAGCACCGTCGCCTCAAAGCGCTGGCCAAAAGCCGCGGCACGCCCCTCAATCGTCTGATCGACGAAATGACGACGCTGATGCTCGCTGAATTTGACGCAGAAACCCGCTTTCAGGTGCGTGCGGCGCGCGGTGCCGACAAAACGGAGATCGGGCTGGTGCTTCTTGAAAAGGCAGCCGCTCAGGACAAGGTTGAATAAGTAAGTTAGCGCTGCAACCCTAAGCATATTTTCAGCGCTTCCCCTTCATCGCCCGCACCTCAAAACTCACACGATCCAGCAGTGCGCCGTTGCGCTCGGTCAGTTGCAGCGTATGCCGTCCCGGTTGCGGCAGCCAGTGGGCGGGCTGGTCGGCGCGGGCGAGGGGTTTACCGTCGAGTTGCCAGCGCCAGCCGGCGGCAGCGGGGGCGGACAGGCGTAGCGGCAGGCGCTGGCGGCTGGGCGGGATATCTGGGTCGAGGGCGATGATGCTGCCTTCGGCGGGGTAGGCGATGCGTGCCAGTGCGTTGCCGCTGGCGGCGCGGATGACGCTCTGTTCGCTACCGGCGATGAACCATTCGTCGCGCGGCGGTTCGCCGGCCGGCTCGAAACGGATGGCGCTGCGCACGACACCGGCGGGTGCGGCAGGCGGCTGGCTGCTGACGGCGGGGCGGCCGCTGGCGGGGTCGCCGCGGTGCAGCCAGTCCATCACCTCGCGCCATACCGGCGCCGCGCCGGAAATGCCGGACACGTCATGCATCGGGCTGCCGCTGGCATTGCCGACCCAGACGGCGACGGTGTAGCGGCGGCTGAAGCCGGCGCACCAGTTGTCGCGCATGTCCTTGCTGGTGCCGGTCTTGACCGCGCTCCAGTAGCGCGTCGCCAGCCAGGATTCGAGGCCGAAGGTGGCGGCGCGGGCATTGCGGTCGGCGAGGATGTCGCTGACCAGATAACTGCTGGCGGCGCTGTGGGCGCGGCGTGGCTGGCCGGCAAAAACGCCGCTGCAGCCGGCGCTGCGACAGTTGAAGGCGGCGCGGCCGAATGACAGTGGTGACCACTGGCCGCCGTTGGCCAGCGTCCGGTAGGCATTGGCCAGCGTCAGCAGCGAAATGTCCGCCGAGCCGAGCGCGAGGCTGTAGCCGTGCCACTCGCCGTCCAGCCTGAGGCTGCTGAAGCCGTTTTTCTGAAGCGCGGCGTGGAAGGGATTGGCGCCGATGCGCACCAGCGTGCGCACCGCCGGCACGTTGAGCGAACCGCCGAGTGCGGCGCGGGCCGAGACCCAGCCGCGGTAGCCGGCCTCGTAATTCTGCGGCGCATAGAGGCCGTTGCCGGTGTCCAGCGTAAGCGGCGCGTCCTCGATCAGGCTGGCGGGGCTGAGGTGTTTCTGTTCGAAGGCCAGTGCATAAAGAAAAGGCTTGAGCGTCGAGCCGGCCTGACGCAATGCGGTCACGCCATCGACTTCGGCGGCCGCCGACAGGTCGCCGCTGGAGCCGACCCAGGCGAGGACTTCGCCGCGGGCGTTGTCGATGACGATCACCGCACCATCCTCGACATTTTGCCGGCGCAGCGCCCCGAGGTGGCGGCGCAGCGCGGTGGCGGCGAAGCCTTGCAGGTCGGCGTCAACACTGCTGCGGACGCGGCTGCCCGGCGTATCCAGCAGCCGGCGGGCGAGGTGGGGCGCCAGTTGCGGGGCGCTGTCATTGTCGGCCGCGCGCAGGCCGCCGGCTAGCGCCTGCCCGGCAAAGCTGTCTAGCCCCTGGCATTCGCCGGCTCTATCCATCTCCGTGAGCAGCCGGCAGGCGCGCTCGGCGACGCGCGTCGGCACGGCATTTGGCGCCCGCAGCAAGGCAGCGGCCAGCGCCGATTCGCGCTCGTCCAGCCCGTGTGGCCATTTGCCGAACAGTTGGCGGCTCATCGCCGCCACGCCCTGCAACTCGCCGCGGAAGCTGACGAGGTTGAGGTAGGCCTCGGCGATTTCGCCCTTGCGCCAGAAGCGCTCCAGCCGCAGTGCTGCGGTGGACTGGGAAATCTTGCCAAAAAAGGAACGCCGGCCACGGCGCTGGCTGTCTTCGTCGAGCAGGCCGGCCAGCTGCATGGTCAGGGTGCTGGCGCCGCGGGTCGGGTTGCCGCGCAGGTTGCTCCACGCCGCCTTGCCGGCGGCAGCCCAGTCCACGCCGTTGTGCTCGGCAAAGCGGCGGTCTTCAGAGAGGATGACGGCGCGGAGCAGCGCCGGGGAGATCTCGTCGAGGGGCGTCCACTCCAGGCGCCTCACCTGCAGGTCGATGCGCAGGCGGTGCAGGGGGCGGCCGTCGCGGGCGAGCAGGGTGGCGTCAGAACTGCGGAATTCGGCCCGGACGGTCTCGTAGCCGGGCAGAGCGAAAGCCGGCAGGCTCATCAGAAGGGCAAGGCCGGCCAGCCAGCGCGGGCGGCGAGCAGTCATGACGACTGCAGCGGCGCGGGGAACGGGGGCGGAATGTGTCAACATGGCCGGTGGATTATCGCCTGTCCCGCGAACGCCGAGTTGGCCGCAAGTTATGCGCGTAAATGTTGAGAATCTGCAAGCATGTTGCAGGATTGTGCTTGCATTTTGCATATTGGCCATTTTTGAGGCGGAGATTGATATTCGTCAACTCATGCGTGGCGCATGAGGCGTAACTTGGTGCATACTCATGTTGAATAAAAATCAAGAAGAATGAAATATGCAAAATTCACGATACGGGGTTTCGCGTGGGGTGCTCGCGGTGGCCGTGGCTTGTGCCTGGCCCGTGGTCTGGGCGAATGACAGCATTGACGATCTAAGCCTGGAAGAACTGAGCAAGACCGAAATCAGTTCGGTATCCCGCCGCAATCAGAGTCTGGCCAATGTGCCGGCGGCCGCTTTCGTCATTTCTGCCGAGGATATCCGCCGTTCTGGCGCCACGGTGTTGCCCGACGTGTTGCGCATGGTGCCCGGCATCGAGGTGGCGCAGATCGACAACGGGCGTTATGCCGTGACGGCACGCGGCTTCAACGGACGCTTTGCCAACAAGCTGCAGGTGCTGGTCGACGGCCGCAGCATTTACTCGACCTTCTTCTCCGGCGTGATGTGGGAGCACGACCCGGTGCCGCTCGACGACATCGAGCGCGTCGAGGTCATTCGCGGGCCTGGTGCGGCGATGTGGGGTGCGAATGCGGTCAATGGTGTCATCAATATCATCACCCGCCATTCTGCAGCGCAAAGCGGCGGCCTGATTGCGCCGATTGCCGGCACCCAGGGGTTTGGCCAGCTGTACGGCCGCTACGCCGGGCATCTGGACGCCGATACCACCTGGCGTATCTCTGGCCAAGGGCGTCATGCAGACCCCTCGCGGCGCCAGTTCAACGGTCAGGACAGTGGCGATCAGCTTGACCAGGGGCAGCTCAACTTCCGACTCGACCGCCAGATGGGGCAGGGCAGCGATCTCGCGGTATGGGCCAACACCGCCCACATGCGGCTGGGCGATCTGGCCTGGCTGGATCCGGTGGTGCGACCCGCCAATCCGCCGTTTCAGCCCTTCCCGGCGATGGTGGGTATCGGCGCGAAACAACTGGTGCAGAATGACGACAGCCAGACGCTGGGCATGCGCTATCGCTGGCTGACTGGCAGCGTCGAATCCTTGCTGCAGGCCTCGGCCCGACGCAGCCGGGTCGAGATCGAGAACTGGTTCCGCGAAGATCGTCAGACCTATGATGTCGATTATCAGGGGCGCTATGCCTTCGGCAGCCATGATCTGTTGTGGGGCGGCAACTACCGCTGGGTCGGCGACGATTCGGCCTCGCAGTCGCCGGTACTCCAGCTCCGCCGGGCCAGCTACATCCAGCGCAGTACCGGTGTATTCCTGCATGACGACTGGACCCTGATTCCCGAGCGCCTGAATCTCGCTTTCGGCGGCCGCTGGGAGGACAGCAATCTGGGCGGTTTCACGTTCGCGCCCAGTGCAAGCTTGATGTGGACGCCAACCCGGCGTGACTCGATCTGGCTGAAGTACGCGCGGGCACCGCGGGTGCCGGCACGCGCCGAACACGACGTGTCCGCTGCGATTACCGTAACCCAGCAGGCTGTGCCGGGTATTGGCAACGTGCCGGTGATGGTTTTCGGCGGTGCCGCGCCCTGGAGCCTGAAGCCGGAGAAGGTCGAGAGCTATGAGCTGGGCTACCGTCTGCAGGCCTCGTCAGCGATGAGCATCAGCACGACCGTGTATCGACAGCGTTACATCGACCGCGTGTCCGGTGCGCTGACCACGACTCCGAGTATGGCCCAGATGATGGCCGATCTGGCCGCCTACGGTGCCATCGGCGTCAATTCCTACCCCGGCAATACCTCCGGCGGCTGGTTGAGTGGCTTCGAGCTGGCGGCCGACTGGCTGGTTGTGCCGGCCTGGCGACTGCAGCTGTCCTATACCGCCCAGCATCTCGATCTCGATCACGCTGATAGCCGGGAAGCTATGGCCGATAACGCCAATCAGGAAAAGGCGACGCCGCGCCATTACGCCAGCTTGCGCTCGCAATGGAACATCAGCGGTAGCCAGCAGTTCGACGCTTGGCTGCGTGGCTCGGCCGGTTATGAACGCATCCGCGCGCCCTTCACAGACAAGGTGCACGTGCCGGGCTATGTGACCCTCGATCTGCGCTATGCCTACCGTTTCAACCGGCAATGGGAAGTCTCGCTGGCCGGACGCAACCTGATCGGAGGCCGCCGTGTCGAGTTCGTTTCCGACTATGTGCCGACCGTGCCGGTCCAAGTCCGGCCATCGCTGATGCTCGGCGCCCGGGTGGAGTTCTGAGCCTGAGTGCTGCGGTGAACCCCATGAGACGCCTGATTTCAGCCTGCCTGTTGTCGCTCTCGCTGCTCGCCGCGAGCACGGTGGCGCTCGCCCAGGTTGGCTCCGAGCAGCAACTCAAGGCGGCGTTCATCGTTAACTTCCTCAAGTATGTCGAATGGCCGGAGGCCAATCGCGGTGCCAGCATCTGCCTGTTTGGCCGCGATACGCTGGGTGCCAATCTGGCAACGTTTGAAGGGCGCACCGTTGGCGGCTACGAACTGGTGGTACGGCGGGTACTCAGCCCGGACCAGATGGCGGGTTGCCAGATCGTTTTCGTGCCGGAAGTCGAAGACGCACGCTATGGCGCGGTATTGCGCTGGCTGGACGGTCAACCCGTGTTGACCGTCAGCGACGGTGAAAACTTCGCCCGGCTGGGCGGAGGCATCTCGCTGGTGCGCGGTGAAAGCCGGCTGCAGTTCGACGTGAATCTGATTAATACGGCTCGCGCCGGCCTGCGGCCGAGTTCAGCGATGCTGCGCCTGGCCCGGCAGGTGTTCGGGAACCCCAAATGATGCGCCGCCACGGTATCCGTCATCGCCTGAACCTGATCATCATCGGGGCGGTTGCGATTGGTCTGCTGGCGACTTTCGCCATGTTCTCCGTGCGTGACGTCCAGCAGCGGCGTGGTGCGTTGTTGACCGAGTTGCACTCGATGGCCGATGTGATTGCCTTCAATGCGGCCGCGGTGATCGAATTCGAGGATCGCACCGGCGCCGAGCGGCTGTTCGGCGCACTCGCCAAGCACCCGGACATCATCCATGCCGAGATGCGCAGCTTCAGCAGTAATTTTTCCCATGTCTTCAGCCGGGGGGGGGGAGTACCGCCGGAGCGGGTGCTGGCGCTGGGCAGCCCGTCGATGACAGGCGAAATGAAGTACGAGGATTTTGACTGTGTGGCCGTGGCGGTGCCGATTCGCAATGTCGATGGGACGAGTGGCGTCATCCTGTTGGTCGGGGCGCTGGACCGGATGTGGCAAAGCTTCGCGGTGTCGCTGATGATGTTTGTCGGCGGGGCGTTCATCGCCTTTTTGCTCGCCTTCGGCTTTGCCCGCCGCATGCAGGCGCCGCTGCTGGCGGCGATTGCCGATCTCAGCAATACCGCCGATCGGGTGGCGAATTCGCGCGATTACTCGCAGCGGGCGAAAAAACTCTCCGATGACGAGATCGGTGATCTGGCCGATGCATTCAATACCATGCTCGGCGAGGTGGCGCAGCGGGACGAGGCTTTGCGCCAGCAGCGCGACTCGCTGGAGGTCACCGTCGCTGCCCGCACGCAGGCGCTGTCGCTGGCCAAGGAGGCTGCCGAGACCGCCAATCGGGCCAAGAGCACCTTCCTGGCCAATATGAGCCACGAATTGCGCACGCCGATGAACGCCATCATCGGCATGACCTACATGCTCGGTCGCAGCAATGTCGACGCTAGCCAGCGTGACAAACTGGACAAAGTTTCCAACGCCGCCAACCACCTGCTCAATTTGCTCAATGACATTCTCGATCTGTCGAAAATCGACGCCGAGAAAATGACCCTCGAGAAAACACCATTCTCGATCGGCAAACTGGTCGCCAATCTCGATAGCCTGCTGGTCGCGAAAGTCGGTGCCGCGGGCATGCGCTTGAGCTACGAGGTGGCACCGCAGCTTGCCAAGCGTGAATTGCTGGGCGATCCGCTACGCTTGCAGCAGGTCTTGCTCAATCTGGTGGGCAATGCCATCAAATTCACCGAGAAGGGCAAGGTGACGCTGGCGATCAGCGAGCGCGCCGGCACGGCCGATGCGCTGACGCTCGATTTCGCCGTGCGTGACCAGGGGATCGGCATCGCCCCCGAGGCGCAGGCGCGCATTTTCAACCCGTTTGAGCAGGCCGATGGGTCGACGACGCGAAAGTTTGGCGGCACCGGGCTGGGCCTGCCAATTTCCAGCCGGCTGATTCGATTGATGGGCGGCGAGATTCACCTCAACAGTACGTTGGGCGTCGGCTCGACCTTCAGCTTCACATTGACGTTGCCATTGGCCCGGCCGCAGCCGACGCTGGCGCCGGTGAATACTGAAATCAGCGGCGCCGAAGCCGAGCAGCGGCTGCGCAGCGACTTCGCGGGCAGCCGGATTCTGGTTGCCGAAGACGACTGGGTGAATCAGGAAGTGGCGATCGAACTGCTGCGTGAAGTGCTCGGTTTTACGGTCGATATCGCCGAGGACGGCAGTCAGGCCATCGAGCGCCTGCAGAAAGGGCGCTACGATCTGGTGCTGATGGACATGCAGATGCCGGTGATGGATGGCCTGGAGGCAACCCGCTGCATCCGCGCCATGCCTGAATACGCTGAATTGCCGATTGTCGCCATGACAGCCAATGCCTTCGCCGAGGATCAGGCGTTGTGCCTGGATGCCGGGATGGATGACTTCCTGCCCAAACCGGTCAATGCCGACAAACTGTATGTGATGGTCCTGAAATGGTTGTCGCGGCATCATCAGGCGTCGGTACTGACGGCTTGACGAACCCCTGATTTTATCCGGCGGGATCATCACCTTGCAGCCACAAGTCATTCCAATGTGCTAGATTTGAGATATACGTCACTTCATGAGATTGCTGCGTGCACCATCTGAAGTCGCTTCGCGTCCGGGTTGCACTCGTCTGGCTGGTTTTCCTGCTGGTGGTGGCGTTCAGTCTGTTTCAGGGCAGCCGGGTTCGGGCCAACATCGTCGCCGAGGAGAATGCCCGCTTCGAGCGCGAGGCGGTGCTTGCCAGCGTCGCTTCCGAAGTTTTCACCGCGCAATTGGTGCATCAGGTCGGCGCGCTGTTGCGAGCAGTGCGCCAGTTCCATCGCAAGAGCGGCGCCTATGCCGAAACAGAGACCTTTATTGACCAGTTGGGTTTTGACCGTTCACTGATCGATGGCCTCTATCTTCTGGATGCCCAGGGTTGGGGCGTGGCCAAGGCTCGCGGGCGCAACGTAGCTGACCGGGATTATTTTCAGACTCATCAGCAGACACCCGGCGACAGCTTGATCATTTCACCGGTGGAGATCGGGCGGGTCAGCGGCAAGCTGCATTTCCGCATTTCCATCCGGGTCGAACGCGAGGACGGACAGTTCGACGGCGTGGTTGTGGCGACCGTGCGCCCGGAGGCCTTCTCGAATCACTACCGGCAGTTGCAGGGCAGTGAAAACCGGGTGTTTTCGCTGATCCTTTCGGATAGTCGCCGGCTGCTGACGCGTTTGCCGGAGCCGACACCCGAGCAATGGGGGCGTCCGGCAAACGATGACAACTGGACGATGATTCTACGTGATGAAATTGGCCGCTTTAATGCCGTCAGTCCGGTGGATGGCATCGAGCGAATTTATGTTTTTCGCAAGATCCATCAACTGCCGCTGGTCATGTTCGTCGGTTTTTCCGAAGCCGATGTCCAGCAGGCGGTGGCCGTCCGTTTTGGCCGCCTGCAGGATATTGCCGTCTCGGGATTGCTCATTCTCGGGCTGGCGGCGCTGACCCTCAGCCTGGCCCTGATCAGCCGTGAGCGAGTGGCTGCCGCCAACGTCCGGCTGGAAAGCGCCTACGAAGTCATGCGAATGCAAGCGATGAGCGATGCGCTGACCGGCTTGCCGGCGCGGCCGATGTTCTTCGACCGGCTGGCACAGGCGATTTCCGCTGCCCGTCGCAACGAACGGCAAGTGGCGCTGCTTTTTCTCGATCTTGATGGTTTCAAGGCGGTCAATGACCAGCATGGGCACGACGCCGGCGACGTCGTGCTGAAAGCGGTGACGCACCGCTGGCTGGCCTGCGTGCGCGAGTCGGACACTGTCGCCCGCCTGGGCGGGGATGAATTTGCGGTGATCATCGGCGATCTCGTGCCCGGCACATCGATGCAGGCGGTATGCGAAAAACTGATCGGGGCGGTGGCGGACGACATCGCACTGCCGAACGGCCAGAATGCCCACGTGGGCGTCAGCATCGGGCTGGCCTGCTATCCGGATAACGGTCTGGAAATCGACTCGCTGCTGGCGGCCGCGGACGCGGCGATGTACCAGAGCAAGGCGCGCGGCAAGAACACCTGGACCCTCGCCACGGCGCGGCCTTTACCGAATGGCGAGGCGCTGGACTGGCTGGTGTTTTCCGACACCCATCTGCTGGGCGTGGCGGAAATCGACGACCAGCACCGGCAACTGGTGCGCCTGGTGAATCGGCTGAACCGGGTGGTGAATGGCGAGGCGGATCCCAGCGGGGTGGCCGGGCTGTTCGCGCAGTTGTTCGAGGCGACCCGCGTGCATTTCGAGACCGAACATCGCTACATGCTGCAGTACGCTTATCCGGCGATGGCCGTGCATGACCATGAACACCAGCGGCTGCTCGATGAACTGACCCGCATGGCGGGCGAGACAACGCCCGGCAACGAGCTCCTGATCCTGCAACGGGTCAAGGATTGGTTGCTCGATCACATCCAGGGCGCCGATCGGCAACTGGGGCATTATCTGGTGCGCCAGGGCTGCCATTAAGGGCGTTGCGGGCGCTTGATCCTGGAGGCTTTTGCCCGAATCCGCGGGGCACTGTCACTGTGCTGCCTGTTGCCTCGCCCGCCCCGCGATCAGGGCTTGCCGGTTTTCGCAGGTTTTTCGGGTTGACCGCAGGCGGGCTTCAGGCCAGCCAGAGTTTGCGCCAGCCTTCATGGCCGAGGCGGGTCATGGTCTCGATATTGCGCTCGTAGATGTCCGCAGCGTCCGGAAAGGCCGCCACGGCGCGGTCGATGCTGCTTTCACGCAGCAGGTGTAGCGTCGGATAGGGCGAGCGGTTGGTGTAGTTGGCAATGTCGTCGGGGTCGCTGCCGGCGAATTCGTAGTCCGGGTGCAGGCTGGCAATCTGGAAAACGCCGTCATGGCCAAGATTGCGAATCAGTGCATCTGCCTCGGCAAGGAAAAAATGGTAATCGAGAAAATCGACCATCGCCCGTGGATGGATGAGCAGCGTCGTGTCGAGCACGCGGTCCTCGGTCTCGGCCAGCTGCGTCAATTCTGCTTCAAGTTCGGCCAGTAGTTCGTCGGCCGTTGCCGCAGCGCTGACGGCATAGCGCACCTGCTTTTTGACAAAGACGCTCTTGGCGAAGGGGCAGAGATTGAGGCCGATGACGGCGCGCTCCAGCCAGAGGCGGGTGCGCTCGATGATGGTGGCGCGTTCGGCGGCGTCGGGGCAGGGGTAGATTTCGTCCATGGCCGCGATTTTATCGGGGCGGCGGCCTTTCGGGGATAATGCCGGGGCCGGCAGCGGCCGCATTGCAGGGGGAAACGTGGAATATCTCGTCGAAAGCAGCAAATCATTCAGTGAAGTCGTCTTCGAGCTGACGCCCATCGTCCAGCGCCTCGGCTTCGTCGTCTTTCATCACGAAGATCTCGGCGAAAGCCTGCGCCGACATGGCGGCGACTACGACGAAGACAGCGCCGCCTTCCTCATTGGCAACTATCCGCTGCTTGAAGCTCTGCTCAGCCTGGCACCAGCGAGTTCCCTTGCCCTGCCGACTCGGCTCGCCGTCTTCACCCGCGACGGCGCCACGTGGATCGGCTGCCAGCGGCCGACCGTGCAGTTGGGCGAGATGGCTGGCAACCCCCCGCTTGTCCGCCTGGCTGGCGAGCTTGAAGCCCGGCTGATCCAGATCATCGACGAAGCGCGCTGAGGGACGGTCGTTCCGGCTTCATCTGGCCTGCGCCTCAATCCACAACCACCACCCGCCCGTTCGGCACCTCGCCAAAGACATCCGGCGCATACATCGCCTCGACCCGAGTCGGCGGCAGCGCGAACTGGCCGGCGTTGTTCAGGCGCAGGGTGTAGTTGGTGGTGAATCGCCCCTTGGGCAGCATGGCGTAGTAGGCGCGATAAGCGCTGAAACTGCGCTCGACGTAGGTGGGTCGCCGGCCCGTGGCATCATCGTTTTCGCCCTGCGTGGCGATGGCCGAATCGCGACCATCACCGTCGCCCAGGATGCGGGCGCCGGCGGGGATCGGGTCGGTGAGTGCGACCCAGCTCATGTCGTTGTCGGCATCGACCGTCAGCGTCACACGCCACAAATCGCCGCGGCTGATCTTGCCCGGGGTTTTTTCCTGCACCGGCGTGACCTTGCGGCTGATGCGGTAGCCGGCACTGCGGGCCGGGCCGTCGGGGATGGCGGCGAGTACCTGCACGGTGGCCCAGGGCTGGCCGCTGCCCTGATGCGCCAGCGCCAGCTTGTCGTCCTTGCCGCCGGGCCAGGGCAGGCGCAGCGGCTCGGGCAGCGCGGGGGGCGTTGCCGATTTTTGCAGGTTTTCCCAGTTCACCGCAGCACGTGCGCCACCGAGGCTGACCGTGGTATTGCCGGCAATCGTTTCGCGCTCGAACTTGCCGGCGAAGCGGTCGATGACGACGCGCGCCCAGGCGTTGGCGGTGGTCGTCAGCCAGCGGCCACGGACCTGTCGCTCCAGCGCGCCCTGCATCAGCTTCGGCAGGTCGGCCTGCCAGGCGGGATCGTCGAGCATCGCCTCGATCAGCCGGAAGGAATTGGCGTCGGCATTGAGCATCATCCACCACCAGTAGTCTTCGCGTTCGCTGGTGAAGACCAGCCGGCTGCCGGCGTAGCTGAGGCGGTTGCGCAGCTCCTGCTGGGCGTTCGCCAGCTTCTGATCGCGTTGCGGCAGGGCGGGCAGGCGGCGGACGATCTGCACCCAGTCGATCAGCGCCGCTGTCGGCAGGCGCAGCGGGTCGATATCCAGCGCCGCTGCCGCGCGCGTTGCCTGGACGCCTTGCCGCGTCAGCGCCTGCAGGGCATTGAGGCGGCGATGGAGCAGGCTGTCCGCCGGCGACCATTCCTGTGTCCGGATGCGGCCGTCGACATAGGCCGTCAGCCCCTGCAGCATACGCTGCCGGCTGTATTCGGGAATGCTGAAGCCGGCGAGTGTGGCGAGGTCGAGCAGGTAGGCGGTGAGCGTCGCGCTGCCGGCGGTGCCGGGGAAGTAGCTGGCCAGGCCCTGTGCGTCGAGATGGCCGGGCAGGCTGTCGGCGATGCGCTGCCAGCGTTTTTCATCGTGCAGGCCGACGGCAATCGAGGCCTGCTGTTCGAGACAGCTGAACGGGTAGTCCTCGAAGAAGCGCCTCAGGCCGGGCGGTGGCGTTGCCAGTCGCGGCGACAGCGCGATTTCCAGTCCCCCCTTGTCGGGCAGCGCGCCGGCGGGGCGGCTGACCGGCAGCTCGACAGGCGCAGTGATGCGCATGAAGCTCGCCTGTTGCACGGTGACCGGCACTGCAGGCGCAATCTGCTGCGTGATGCGCAGCGTGTCGCTGGCGCTGCCGCCTTCCTCGCGGGCGGTGAATTCCCAGGTCTGTGCGCTCATGCCCTCGCCGGCCTGCATCGGCCAGCGCAGTTCGCCGGCGCTTTCGGGGGACAGGCTGAGTTTTTGTTCGGGTAGCGAAATCGGGCCGTTTTTGGCGTTCACCGCAAGCGTCATTTTGCGGGCTGTACCGTTGCGCAGTGTCAGCAGGCCGGTGAAGCGGTCGCCTTCGCGCACCAGCGGCGGCAGGCCGGAAATCAGCTGCAGGTCCTGCCGGGTACGCAGGCTGGCGCTGCCGGTGCCAAACAGCGCCGCGCCGGCGGTGGCGACGCCGACCAGCTTGAACTCGCTGAGTGAGTCGTTCATCGTCAGCTTGAGCGTGGCGCTGCCGTTGGCGTCGAGGACGACGCGCGGCTGCCAGTGGATCAGCGTGTCGAAGAGTTCACGTGCCGGCGCCCGACCGCCGCCACCGCCCGGGGGCAACGCCTTCTTGCCGAAATGGCGCTTGCCGATCACCTGCGATTGCGCGGTCGCCGTTTCAACCTCGTAGCCGCGTTTTTGCATCATGGCGTCAAGCAGGTTCCAGCTGTCGTTCGGGCGCAGTTCGAGCAGCGCCTGATCGACGGCGGCAAAGGCGACTTCGCTGCCGGCCGGTGCCGGCTTGCCATCAGGCGTGGTGACGCGGATTTTGACCGTTGTTGTGTCGCGCGGCCGCAACTCGGTTTTGTCCGCCGTCACATCGACCTTGAGCTTGAAACCTTCGCTGCCGACGGCGATCTCGGCCAGCCCGAGGCGGAAGGCCGGCTTGGCGAGGTCGACCATGGTCGTCGGCTGCGTCGGCTGCCACCATTCCTTGAACCACGCCAGCGGCTCGCGCCAGCCCCACTGGAAGAGCGAATACCACTTCAGCGGCTCGACGCGCCCGCGCACGGCAAGCACCGAGACAAAGACATTCGGCCCCCAGTCGGCCTTGACCGGCAGTTCGATGTAGGGTCGGTAGCGCGACAGCGGCTGGACGTGGGTTTCGATGATGCCGCCGGCCTCGACTGCGATCAGCGCCGTCGCCTCGCGGAAGGGCGTGCGCACCTGGAACCGTGCCGTTTCACCCGGCGCGTAGCTCTTCTTCTCGGGAATGACGTCGATGCGGTCCTGATTGCCGGCGGCAAACCACAGGTCGCCGGCGCCGGCGACCCAGTAGCTGGTGCCAGCACGGGCGATATTGCCCTGGCCGTCGCGGGTTTCGGCCAGCAAATACACTGAGCCGGGCGCTGCCGCCTTCGGTTCGCAGATCAGCAGGCCGCGGCTGTCGGTGCTGCCGGCGCAGAGTTCGCCGATATCCTGGAATTCGCTGCTGTTTTCGTAAGCGTAAAAGCCGCCGACGATGCGCCGGCGGTGGCTGTGGTCGATACGCCGCTTGCCGCTGACCTTGACCTGCTGGCCGACCAGCGGTTTGCCACTGGTGTCGAGAACGATGACCTCGATCCGGTTGCGGGCGGTGCCGCCGGCCCAGTCGGCGACTTTGACACCGACCGTCAGTGCCGCCGGCCACAGTTCGACCCGGCCGCGCAGGGTCTGGATCTCGCCGTTCGGATCGGCAAAGCTCATTTCGGCATACAGTTCGCTCGGTCCCACGGGTTTGGCCGGCAGCACCACGTCCAGCTTGCCGGCACCGGCCGCGTCAAGCGTCAGCGCTTGTTTGTCGAGAATCAGGTTTTCGCTTTCGCGCCCGGAATCGACCTTGAAGGCAGCCAGCGCCTCGTCATCGAAGTCGATCTGGAAATTGAAATTCTCGAAACTCTTGTACACCGGCCAGCGCGGGCGCAGCGTTGCCGAGACTGTCACGGGCTGCTGTTTCGCCGCGCCGCCGTTGATGAAGGACAGGCCAAGCGCCAGCGGCACCTTGCTCGGGGCGACCTGCCGCGCCGGCACGCCCTGGACGCTGCCGGTGAATACCGGCAGCCGGAAATCGGCGACGCGGAATTCGCCGCTGGCGATTTCGCCGCGCGTGAATTTGCCGCCCGGGCCACCGCTGAGGGCGATTTCGTAGGTGCCGAGCTTGGCGGCGGCGGGCACCGTCCATTGGTTCACCGCCGACGCTTGGCCATCCCACTGCACCGTCTGCGTGAATTCGGTGCCGCTTTCGCGATGGCGGATGATCAGCTTGTCCGGCAGGCTGGCGGCCTCCGGTAGCGCGAAGCCTTTGCTGTTGCGACTGCGCGCCAGATGTTTCATGGCAACGCTCTGCCCGGGGCGGAACAGGCTGCGGTCAAGGATGCTGTGGATCTTGAACTCGCCCGTCTCGCCCCAGGTGTCGACGGCAAAGCGCCAGGGCTCGATGCCTTCGTTCCAATCGGAGCGGGCAAAGCTGAAGTCGCCACTGAGGCGTGCGCTGGCAAAGAGGAAGCCGGCATCGCGACAGCCGCGCCGCGACAGCGGCTGATCGATCCGGGCGCGCCCCTGGGCATCGCTCTTGCCTTGCCAGAGCAGTGTGCCGTCGCAATCCGAGACGCGGACCTCGGCGCCAGCCACCGGCAGGCCACTATCGAGTGCGGTCACCCAGACTAGCGCGTTGTCGCGGCCGGTCTTGAGATGCACCGCCAGATTGGTGACGAGCACGGCGCTGCGCACGTACATCGGCTTCGGCGTGGCCAGCAGGGCGTTGCCGAGCAACTGGCTCTCGATCTCGACGATGTGGTAACCGGGCTGGCCGAGCGGGATGCCGACGACCTCGAAGGCCGCGCTGCCGCCGGGTTTGGGCAGTTCCTGCCGGCTGACGCCGGGCCGTCCAGCGAGGAAGGGCAGTTCACGGGCGTAGTAAGGGTCGTAGACGTCGCGGCTTTCACCGTCGATTTTCATGCGGACCTGCCGCGATTGCTGTTCGAACTTTTCCAGCGCCCGCATGGCTGCGATCACATCGGCGTCCTCGGTCAGCCGCTGGTCGGCGAAGCGGTGCGCACCGGGCAGCATCAGGCGGCCAGTTTTCAGGCTGGCTTCGACATTGCGCAGCGTCACCGGCAGCACGCCGCCTTCCTTGAGTTCGACAATGCCGAAACTGCCGGGAAACTTGGCCAGCGGCGGCAGCATGCCGGTCTGTGTTTTCAGCGGGAAGCTGGCGGCATTGCTCAGGCTGCGGCCAGCGTCGTCCTTGAGTCCGGCGGGGATCTCAAGCGTCAGGGCGGCATTTTGCGGGAAGGGGCCGGCGAAGCTGATTGATTGCAGGGTCGCCTCGCGGCTGCCGCCACTGGCGTTGGGGTCGATCGGCGCGCGTGCTCCCTCCGGCGTCTGCAGTCGGAATTTGCCGAGCAGCCGGGCGTCGAAGGGGGCGTTGAAATTGAGGCTGATGGCAGAGAGCGGCGAGCACGGGGCAGCGGCTTTTTCGCGTTCGCAATTCAGCGTCGCCTTGAAGGGCTCGCGGACGGTGTAGATGAAGCTTTCAGCCTTGGCGGTCGGCGTGCCGTTGGCCGCGCGGATGCCCTTGCCCCAGACCAGCTTCATCTTGCTGCCGGCCGGCAGGCGGCCATTGCAGGCGACCACCAGCGGCGCACTGCCAAAATTGCCCAGCTGGTCGAGCACGGCCTTCCGGATCTCGCCACTGACCGGGCGGGCCGGCAGGCGCTGGCCGATGCCGTCCGCCTCGCACCACAGATTGTCGGCCAGGCTGGCTTCATCGAGCGGGCCGCCGCCGTTGATGACGAAGGCCTGGTCTTCCTCGATGCCGGAGCCCGGTGCCGGTTGCAGCCGCCACGGCCGGGGGGCAGCACCGGTGAACTCGTAACGCGCCTTGCCGTTGACGCTTTCGCCATTGACTGCGGTCAACCCGGATTTCAGGCCAAAAACGCAACGCTCGCCCGGCTGCAGCGGGCGGGCCATCTGCCAGGCCCAGCTGCGCTCGTCTACCCAGCGGCCCTCGCCAGCGATGCCCGCGCAGTCGATGCTGAAGGGCTCGGGGGCCTTGCTGTCGCCGAGGCGGACCATCGGTGCGCTGAAACGGACGCTGACCCGCGTCTGGTCACCAACCGTACCCTGCGGCTGAAACTGACTGACAGTGGTTGCAGAGGCCGCCGGGGCGAGCGTGGCACAGAGGAGCAGGCTGCAGGCGAGGGCGGATTTGAGCATGACAGGGTCCGGGCGGCGCAAGGTGGTCGCGAATGCGATGGGCATCGCCAGTGTGCCACAGCGTTGGGGCATTCGACAGGCGGGCGAGCGGCGGCTATCCTCGCGCCTTTATTGGCAATTCAGGGCACAGGGAAAGACAATGGGACAGGCAAAGAATCGTGGAACGCAGGCTGAGCGCGTAGCGCAGGCGCTGGCGAAAATCGAGGCCAAGCGGCCGGAAAAGCTGGTCTGCAATAGCTGCAGCGCCGACGTGACACAGGTTAATCCGGTGAGCACCCGCGGCCTGCGTGGGCTTGAAGCGATCTGGGTTGGCCATTGCGACTGCGGCCACACAACTTTTGCCGCGTCTGGCGAGCCGCAGGCGGTCGAGGCGTTTTTTCACGCCATCAGCCAGGACACCGAACTGACGCTGGCCTCGCAGGCGCAGGACGGCAGCGGCCATAGCAAGGCCTGATATGCAGGCGCTGTCATTCCCGAATTTGATCGCAGGGGATGCGGCGCCGGGAATCCAGCGGGCGCGATAATCAACGAGAACCTGGACGCCCGCCTGCGCGAAAGTGACGGGTTCTTCCCCGTTTTTCCTGGAAGCTTGCCGGGTCAGCGCACGCAGAACTTGTCGCCGCGCGGGCAGGGCGGCTTGTAGGCTGGCTGGCCGGTGGATGGCGTCGACGGGTGCAGGACCCAGGGGGGCGGGGCCGTCGGGGTAACGGGCGCTGCCGGATACTGCGCCTGACAGAGATCGACTCGCCGGCTTTGTTCCGCCGGCGCCAGTCGCAGGCGCATGACATTCTGGATGCAGATCGATAGCCCGCTGCCGGTACCGGCATGGCCGTAGGCAGGGACGGCGACGGGTACCGGGATCACGGTCGGCGCTGGCGCCGGCCGCGGTTTGGCGCGGCAGATGGCTTCGAGTTCGGCGCGTCGCCGGCTGTCGACGGCTTGCTGGTCGAGTTCGGCCAGACAGTCATCCATGTTGTTGGCCTGATAGACCCGCTGCCGCGCGTGGGCTTCGAGTACCTCGGCCTGGCGGCGACTTTCCGCTTCGTCGTTGGCGCGCTGTGCAGCTTCGCGTTTCTCGACAAAATTGCGCATCCGTTCGACATCGCGCTCGGCCTGCTCGCGACGGGCGGCAGAGACGGTTTCATCCGGGCGCACGCCCAGCGTGGCTGCCGCGCTGCCGCAGGGCGTGTTCGATATTTCGGTCTGGCCGCCGGGCAGGCGGCATTTGTAGATTTCGGCATGGACCGCCAGCGGCTGCGTCAGTGCGGCAGCCAGCAGCAGCCCCGGCAGCTGTTTCCGTTCAGCTGGCCAGCGGGTCACCGGCGGCCTCGGCGGCACGCGCCGCGACGATCTGCTCCTCAGGGGCGCCAATCCGTTCGAGGAAATTGCTGTGGCTGATGTGGAGCAGGGCTTCGATTTCGCGGTAATCGTCGGGGAGCGCCGCGTCGTTCCAGCCATTGGCTGTATGCCGCGCCAGGTTGACGGCCAGCTTGACGTTGCGGACGTTGGCTGAATCGGCGTCGCCCGGGTTGAGCAACGACAGCAGCAGCGACGGCAAACCCCAGTGCTGGCTGAGTTCGAGCATGATGGCGTCGAGCGGCGCGCCGAAGACTTCCTGATTGACGAGGTCGCTGCGTGCCTGCGGCCGGGCCGCCAGTTGCTCACGGGCGCGCACGGCCAGCGCCGGGGCGAAGCACCACATCAGGATTTCGACAAAGTCATGCAGTAGCGCCGCCATGGCGATTTCGTCAAAGGTCGTGTTTTGACGCAGCAAGGCCCAGTCGCGAGCCCAGATTGAAGCATGGCGCGAGCGGGCGATGACCTTCAGCAGCCCGAGCATGGCCTTGGGGTGGCCCTTGAGCTGGTTCTCGATCACCGGCAGGTCGCGGAAGCTTTCGTAGAAATTGTAGGTGCCCATCATCACCAGTGCCCGCTCGACGGTGGTGATTTCGGCGTTCTGGCTCTTGCTGCGTTTTTCCTGCATGTAGCGATAGACACGCAGGGTCATCAGCGGGTCATGGGTGATGATCGCGGCCAGCTTGCGGACGTTGATCGTCTCCGCTTCGCTGCGCAGTTCCTCCAGTTGATGCACCGTATGCCGCAGCACCGGCAGTTCGACTTCCTTGAAATGATCCACCCACGGGCCGGCGCCGGCGAATGGAAAGTCGATCATCAGGGTCATGGTCGGCGGGCTCCGGGGCTCAGTTCGGGAACAGCTTTTTGAGGAAGGCTTCGACGTAGGCCGGGCGAACCGGCTTGACGATGTAACCACGGGCACCGAGGCCGGCCGCCTGCTGCACCAGTTCGCGCGAGGTGTCGCCAGTGACCATGACGACGGCCGTTTCCGGGCTGACCTCGCGAATCCTGGGCAGTGCTTCAAGGCCGGAGAGGATGGGCATGTTGACGTCGAGGAAGAGGACGTTTGGCTGATGGGTCTTGGCGGCGCGGATCGCCTCTTCGCCGTTCGCGGCCTGGGCGACGATATTGAGGCCGAGTTCGCTGAGGACGCCCTTGAGCAGCAGGCGGATCGAACTGTTGTCGTCAACGATGACGGCATCGCGTTTGCCCGCTTTTGGCGGTGTCCGTTTGCCGCTGCCGGTGGGGGCGGCATTTTCGGCGCGGTCCGCCTGGCCGCGGGTTTCGGTAACCTGGCGCAGTTCGTCAAGAACCTGTTTCTGCCCGAAGGGCTTGCGCAGGAAGCCGGCAGCACCGGCATCGGCGGCCCGCTGTTCGATGGTACTGTCTTCGGAGGCGGTGATGAAGAGCACGTCGATGTCGGGAAATTCGGCGTTGATGTCCTTGAGGATGTCGAGGCCGTTACGGCCCGGCAGCTGGTAATCAAGACAGACGATGCGCGGGCGATGGCGGCGCACGGCGTCCATGACGGCATTGCCGTCTTCCAGCGCACCGACCACCTCGTAACCCTGACCGCCAAGCAGCGCGGTCAGCAAGGTGCGCATCGAGGCATTGTCATCAACGATCAGGACCTGCATGGGTTCTATCTCCCTCAATCAAGGCGCCACGCGGGATCGCGGGCATGCGGCGTGGCACTTATCTTAGCCGCGATTCGGCAAAGATGCTCGTGCTGCCGCGACAAGTATCCGGGCTATCCCGGAAGGTTATGATAAATACGCTGAAAGTTATAGAATACTGTACTTTGCTGATTGTTCAATCTTGCCCGGCGCGCCTGTGATTGTCGTGACGGCTTCTGGTCCAAGGGTATGCGCCCCTCTTCCCTGTTTTTGACTGTCTGGCTACAACGGCTTGCCCTGTCGGCGACGCTGGCGCTGCTGCCGCTAACGGTATCTGCGGACGCTGACAGCACGCTCGCCGATGTGCCTTTTGACGATCTGGTGAAGCGCGAGGTGGTTTCCGCGTCGGCCATTGCCCGCCAGATCAGCGATTCGCCGTCGGCTGTCGCCATCGTCACCGCCGCCGACATCCGTGCCTACGGCTACCGGACGCTGGCCGATGTCATCAACGGCATGCGCGGTTTGTACACCACCTCTGACCGGCGTTATCACTACATGGGCGGTCGCGGTTTTGGCGAGCCCGGCGATTACGCCGGCCGCATCATGGTGCTGATCGACGGTTACGTGACGCAAGATCCGTTGTTCAACCAGGCCTATATCGACGAATCCGGCTTCGTCGATCTCGAACTGGTCGAGCGCGTCGAGTATGTGCCGGGTACCGGGTCGGTGATCTACGGCAACAATGCGATGCTCGGCATCATCAACGTCATCACCAGGAAGGGGTCTGACTTCAAGGCCACCCAGCTCTCGACGGAATTTTCCAGCTATGGCGGACGCAAGCAGCGGGTGACCAGCGGCCATCGCTTTGAAAATGGTGCCGATCTGTTGCTGTCGGCCTCGGATTACAACGCCCGCGGTGACGACCACTATTTCGCTCCTTACGACACGCCAGCCAACAATCACGGCATGGCCCGGGGTATCGATGGCGAAGGCAGCCGGCGCCTGTTCGGCAAGTTCTCGTATAACGGGCTGATGCTTGAAGCCGGCTATGTCGACCGGAAAAAGACGGTACCGACGAAACCGACGGAATACACGCTGTTCAATACACCCTTCGTGGTGCAGGACCGCAACGGCTTCGTCAATGCCGCCTACGAGACCGACCTCAGCCTGCAGCTGCGCTCGGCATCGCGCTTTTACCTCGGGCATTACGCCTATGAAAATCGCCGAATCGTCGATGATGCCGCCGAGCCGTATGCGCGGCGGATGCATGAGGCGCAATGGTGGGGGCTGGACCAGAAGTTCGTCGGCAACTGGTTTGCCGGGCACACCGTGCTGTTCGGGTTTGAGTTCCGCAACGATTACCGGCAGAAGATGCGCTGGAGCTACTTCTCGCCGACGGCGACGTTGAGCAGCGATTTCAACGATGCTTTCCACCGCCGGACGACCAGCCTCTACCTGACCGACGAGTGGCGCCTGAGCGAACAGTGGCGGCTGAATATCGGTGCGCGCTACGACAAGGCCAGCGATCTGGAGGGTAACTGGAGCCCGCGCCTGGCCGCCATTTATCAGCCCAGCTTCCAGACCACGCTCAAGGCGTCGTACAGCGAGGCTTTCCGCATGCCGAACGCCAACGAACGCGCCGGCTTTGGCAGCGATGCCGTGCCCGAGTACGTGGCGGCGCGCGAACTGGTCTTGCAGCATGATTTCACGCCCCGCGTGCGCCTCAGTTCTTCGGTGTATGAATATCGGCGGACGAAGCAGATGGTCTACGTCAGCGCCCTGGGGGCGCATGCGCCGGTCGGCAACAGCCGGACGCGCGGGGTCGAGGCGGAGCTGGATTCGTCATGGTCGAGCGGGCTGCGCGCCCGCAGCAGCGTGGCCTTCCAGCATGCGCACGATACGGATGATCACGATCTGGTCAATTCACCGAATCTGCTCGGCAAATTCAATGTCACGGCGCCGCTGCCTGGTCAGTGGCTGCGCGCCGGGTTCGAGGCGCAATACCTCGGTGCACGTTATACCAACGAGCACCGGCGCCTCGGGGGTGTCGGGCTGGCGCACCTGACGCTGTCGACCGAACAGAAATGGCATGGCCTGTCGGCCTCGTTCAGCGTCCGCAATCTGTTCGACCGCGACTACGAGGTCGCGTCGCCCTTTACCTGGGCGCCCGGCACCGGTATCGATGTTCTGCGTATGGACGGCCGGAGCTACTGGTTCCAGCTGAATCTGGACCTGTAATCCCATGCGCCGCCTGTTCTTCCTGTTCCTGCTCGGCATCAGCCTCACGGCTGGCGCCCAGACGGCGTCCGAGTACGACATGAAGGCGGCTTATCTTTACAATTTTGCCCGATTCACCGAATGGCCGGCCAGCGAGCGGGCCAATTTCAACCTCTGTGTGCTCGGCGACGAGGAACTCGGCCAGGCCTTGCGCAAGTATGAGGAGCGACGGATCAATGACCAGCGGGTGGTGATTGCCCGACTCCACTCGATGACGCCGATCCGCCAGTGCAACCTGTTGTTCGTCGGGGCGGCGGAGTTGCCGAATCTGCCCAAGATCAACGCCCACCTGGGCGACCTGCCGGTGCTGACCGTGGTCGACCGGCCGGCTGCGGCACCGGTGGGTATCGTGATGGCACTGGAGTCCGAGCGTCTGGTGTTCGATCTCAATCTCGAACACGCGCAGCGTTCGCGGCTCAAACATCATCCCTCGGTGTTGCGACTGGCCCGCTACGTGCGCAAGGCGCCCTGAACCGCGATCCGGATTTTCGCGGGTTTTTCAGGTTCACCGCAGATCATCGATTCGCAGGCGTAAAAAAAGCGGTATTCCCGTCCGGGCATACCGCTTTTTTGATGGACGAATTGCCGCCGATTTACAGGATCATCCCGGCGCCGACGGTATTGTTGTTGCTCTCGTCAATGACGATGAAGGCCCCGGTGCCGCGGTTTTCTGCGTAAGGATCGACAAACAGCGGTTGCGCCAGCTTGAAAGTGACCTCGGCGATGTCATTCATCGCCAGTTTGTCGGCGGCGACGTGTTCCAGCGTGTTGACGTCAAGGCGATGATCGATGCCGGTGAGCTTGGCTTTGGAGTCGCGCGTGGTGTGACGGATCAGGTAGGTGCGGGCGCGGTCGAGCGGGCTTTCGGAGAGCCAGCAGACGGTGGCCCGGATTTCCTTGACCGCAGCCGGGGCTTCGGCGCTCTTGACGATCATGTCGCCGCGCGAGCAGTCGATCTCGTCGGCGAGCAGGAGGGTCACCGATTGCTCGGTGAAGGCTTCGCCGATGTCGACGCCGCCGATCTGTACGGCCTTGACGGTGGATTCGAGACCGTTGGGCAGCACGGTGACGGCGTCGCCGACCTTGATCGAACCGGATTCGACGCGGCCCATGAAGCCGCGGTAATCGTGCAGGTCCGGATTGGCGGAATCCTGTGGACGGCAGACGTATTGCACCGGGAAACGGAAGGGCTCGTCGTGCTCGGTGTGCGCGGCCGGCGCGGCTTCGAGGATTTCCATCAGTGTCGGGCCGTCGTACCAGTTCAGGCTGTCGCCACGGTCGACGATCATGTCGCCGTTGAGCGCTGACAGCGGGATGAAGCGTATATCGGTGATACCGACCTTGGCAGCGAATTCGAGATAGTCGGCCTTGATCTTCTCGTAGGCATCCTGCGAGTAGTCGACCAGATCCATCTTGTTGATGGCGACGACCAGGTGCGGGATGCCGACCAGCGAAGCGAGTTTCGAGTGACGCCGGGTCTGCGTCAGCACGCCCTTGCGCGCATCGATGAGGATGATGGCGAGGTTGGCCGTGGACGCGGCGGTGACCATGTTGCGGGTGTACTGCTCGTGGCCAGGCGCGTCGGCAATGATGTACTTGCGCGTACCGGTGGAGAAGTAGCGGTAGGCGACGTCGATGGTGATGCCCTGTTCGCGCTCGGCCTGCAGGCCGTCGGTGAGCAGCGAGAGGTCGACCGCGCCCATGCCGCGCTTCTGCGAGGTTTTTTCGATGGCGTTCAGCGTGTCGGCGAGGATGGTCTTGGTGTCGAACAGCAGGCGACCGATCAGGGTGCTCTTGCCGTCATCGACGCTGCCGCAGGTGAGGAAGCGCAGCAGGCCGTGATCTTCAACGTGGGCGGTCATTAGAAGTAACCCTCTTTCTTGCGTTGTTCCATGGAGGCTTCGCTGGTCTGGTCGTCCAGACGCGTGGCGCCGCGCTCGGTGATGGTGGTGGTGGCGGTTTCGACGACAATTTTCTCGACGGTGTCGGCGTCGGATTCAACCGGGGCCGTGCAGGAAATGTCGCCAACCGTACGGAAGCGCACCAGTTTTTCGACGATCTCTTCACCGGCCTTCGGCAAATTGGTCAGCTCGCCGGAAACGAGCGGCACATTGACCGGCACGATGGCGCCCTGGCGGATGACCACCGGGCGGGTATGTGCGAAGTAGATCGACGGCAGTTCCAGCTTCTCGCGCTCGATGTATTGCCAGACATCCATTTCCGTCCAGTTCGAGATCGGGAAGGCGCGGATGTTCTCGCCCTTGTGGCTGCGGGCGTTATAGAGGTTCCACAGTTCCGGGCGCTGGTTCTTCGGGTCCCATTGGCCGAATTCGTCGCGGAAGCTCATGATGCGTTCCTTGGCGCGGGCCTTTTCCTCGTCGCGGCGGGCGCCGCCGATGCAGCAGTCGAAACCGAATTCCTCGATCGCTTCGAGCAGGGTCACCGACTGGTGCTTGTTGCGCGATTCTCCTTCGTGTTTGAGGACGACGGTGCCGCGCTTCATCGAGTCTTCCACCGAGCGAACGATCAGGCGCTCGCCGAGTTCGGCGGCGCGCTTGTCGCGAAATTCGACCACTTCTTTGTAGTTGTGGCCGGTGTCGATGTGCATCAGCGGGAAGGGGAACTTGCCTGGGCGGAAGGCCTTTTCGGCGATGCGCAGCATGCAGATCGAGTCCTTGCCGCCAGAGAAGAGCAGCACCGGGTTGGCGCACTGGCCAGCCACTTCGCGCATGATGTGGATGGCTTCGGCTTCGAGCCAGTCGAGATGGGAAAGGGTGTTGCGAGAGTTCATTGCACGGAAATCCAGTGGATTGTCGAATGGCCGCCATTGTAGCTGCGGCTTAATATTCATTTAAGAACAAGTCGGCATCTTGTTATTCAAAATTTGAATATAGGCCGGCCTGCTGCGGTCGACTCGAAAAAGTCGCGAAAATCGGGATCAGCATCGCTTCAACAGCAGGCCGCACTCCAGATGGTGGGTATAGGGGAACTGGTCAAAGGCCGCCGCCGCCGCGATGCGGTGCGTGCCCTTGAGTGCCGCGACGTTGGCACGCAGCGTCTCCGGGTTGCAGGAGATGTAGAGAATGTTGTCGAAACCGGCGGCGAGTTCGAGGGTATTGGCATCCAGCCCGCTGCGCGGCGGATCGACGAAGATGGTCGAGAAACGGTAGGCGGCCAGGTCGATGTCCTGCAGTCGCCGGAAGGTCTCGCGGCCGCTCAGGGCGGCGCTGAGTTCCTCGCTGGCCATGCGGACGATGTGCAGGTTGTCGATATCGTTGGCGTCGCGGTTGTATTGCGCGGCATGGACCGAGGTCTTGCTGACCTCGGTGGCCAGCACCTTGTCGAACATCGGCGCCAGCGCCATTGTGAAATTGCCGTTGCCGCAGTACAACTCCAGCAGATCGCCGCCGAGGCCGGCTGCCTGCTGGCAGGCCCAGCTCAGCATCTGGCGGTTGACGCCGCCGTTGGGCTGGCTGAAGGCGTTTTCGTGCTGCTGGTAGTGCAGCTTGCGGCCGTCGAGATCGAAGGATTCGAGCACCCAGTCGCGATCAAGCACCAGTTTCTGGCCGCGGCTGCGACCGATGATGCGGGCGGGCAGCGCGTCGGCGAGGTGTTGTGCGGCGGCCTGCCAGGCCTCGTCCAGCTTGCGGTGATAGATCAGCGTGACCAGCAGTTCGCCGGAGAGCGTGGCGAGGAAATCGACGGCATAGAGGCGCTTGCGCAGCAGTTCGTTGCCAAGCAGCAGCGACTTCAGGCGCGGCATCGCGCTGCAGATACGCTCACAGGCAGCGGGAAAGTCTGCCATCAATACCGGCCGTTTCGGATTTTCCGGGTCGAACATCGCGTAATCGAGATCATCCCCGTGATGCCAGATGCGGAACTCGGCACGTAGGCGGTAGTGCAGCGGCGCCGAGCGATGGATGGCGGGCGCCGGCAGGTCGAATTCGGCGAAGTCTTCCTTGAAACGGGCGACCTTGGCGGCGAGCTGGGTTTCGTATTGCGTCGGATCGAAATTCGGTAAAGGCATGGCGAAAACGGAAGGGCGGGTGGCCGGAAAGGCTGGGTGGGTCAGCGGTTCCGGATGTGCAGCATGTGCAGGTAGAGGGATTCGACGCGCTCCCGCGCCCAGGGCGTGCGGCGCAGGAATTTCAGGCTGGAGGCGATGCTCGGGTCGATGTTGAAGCAGCGGATCTCGATTTCACGGCCCAGTTCGGCCCAGCCGTAGTGTTCCACCAGTGCGTCGAGCATCGCCGCGAGGGTGATGCCATGCAGCGGATTGTTGGCTTGTGTGCTCATTTTGGGCGTTTTTTCGGGTTGACCGCAGGCGAAACGCGAATGTCACAAACGAATGGCCAGCTAAGCGTTTCGATGATGCAGTGTTGTCGGGGCATCCGTGGCTCAGCGTTTGCGCTGCTTGGGCATCGGCTTGCGTTGCCGCTGGCCGGGGCGGGCCTGCGTGGTTTCCGGCCGGGGCTTGGGCACCAGCAGATTCTTGCCGGCGCCTTTGGCGGCCGCGCGGTGGGCGAGCAGGGCGGCGCGCAAGGATTCGGCGCTCACCTCGATGGCCGGCGCTTCGCTGGCAGGCTGATAGGCGCCGAGCAGGCCGCGTAATTCGAATAGTCGCTGGTCGTTCTCGCCTTTTTTCGGCAGACTGCCGATCAGCGATTCGGCCGCTGCGGTCAGCGAAAAAGCATCCTCCTGGCCGACGATCAGGCCGGCGCGGCCGAGGCGGGCGAAGGCATCGACCAGCTTGTCTTCGGCCGGAATATTGCCCTGCACCAGATCGATGGCGGCCATGATGCCGTTGGCGTCGGCGGGCCGGCGCTTGGCTGCGAGTGAACAGGCGAGCAGCAGGAGAACGTCGACATCGTGAATCGGGTGCATGGCGGGGCTTTCGAAGAATGGGCCCGGGCGGGTGGCGGAAAGAGGGCTTTCCGGGGCCGGGCGGCATAAAAAGGCCCCTATTTTAAGGCCTTGGCTAAGTGTTCTGGTGCCGGCGGAAGTCAATCTGTGAAATATCCCGTGAAACGACGAATTTGCACCGGAGCCCCGACCGACTTCGGATTAGAATGACCTGATAGGCCAACCCCAGTCGGCAGCCACCGACGAACACCGTGCTGACGCCATGAACTCTGTTACCGATCTCCGCCTGTGCGACATCGCCACACACAATGTGCTGACTGTCGCGGCCGATCTCAGTCTGCGACAGGTGGTCGCAGCCTTTGTCGAAAAACGGGTGTCATCGATCATCGTCGTCGAAGACGACCGGCCTGTCGGCATCGTTACCGAACGCGATCTGCTGCGCCTGATCTGTTCCGGCTACGACGAGCGACGGGCCGTGCGCAGTGTGATGAGTGCGCCGCTGCTGACTGCCCGACAGGATCTGGATTTTGCCACCGCGCAGAGCATGCTCGCCAATCGTGCCATCCGCCACCTGGTGCTGGTCGATGAGGCCGGTCGCTTGCGCGGCGTGGCCAGCGAGACGGATTTCCGCCGGCACATCGGACACGATTTGTTTACCGCTATCCAGAGCCTCGGTGCCGTGATGGAGCCGTCAGCCGAACTGATCGCGCCCGAGATCAGCCTGGCCACAGCGCTGGAAGCCATGGCTTCGCGTCGGCTTGATCATGTGTTGATCGGGCGTGATGGCATCCCGGTCGGCATCATTACCGAGCGCGATGTGCCGCGTCTGCTGGCCAGCCATATCGATACCGCGTCGGTCACGGTTGCTGATGTCATGTCCTCACCGCTGCAGACGGTCGCTGTCGATATCAATGTCGCTGATGCCGCGCAGCGCATGGAGGCCACCGGCCTGCGGCATCTCGTTGTCGTCGATGCGGCCGGACGGATGGCCGGGGTGGTCAGCCAGCACCGGATGCTGGAGCGCCTGAGCGTGCTCTTGATGGAGGAGGGCCGTAACTGGCTGGCCGGGCAACTGGACGTCGTGCTCGAAGCCACCGGGGTTGGTACCTGGGAATTCGACCATCGCCACGACGTGATGGTGCGCAGTCTGGCGCTGAACAAGGTGCTGAACTTCGGGGGCGACAAGGCCGAGGAAAGCCTGGCCGACATCCTGCAGCGGATCGAGCCCGACGACCGGCCACCGATTGAAGCAGCATTCCATCAGCAGTTGGCAACTGTCGGGCGCTTTGCGGTCGAATATCGGGTGCGCGACGGCGAGGGCCGGGTTCGCTGGTTCAGTACCCGCGGCCGGGTTGTCGAGCGCGATGAAGCGGGCCGGCCGCTGCGGTCGGCCGGGGTTGCTGTCGACATCGACGCCCAGAAAACCGCCGAACTGGATATCCGGCGCAACGAGCAGCGCCTGCGCATGTTGATGGAGAACCTGCCGATTCCGCTATGCCAACTCGATGATCAGCAGCGCTTCACCTATATCAATCGCCGCTTTGTCGAAACTTTCGGCTACCAACTGGCCGACGTGCCGGACGCCACCACCTGGTTCGAAAAAGCCTATCCGGACGCCGAGTACCGGGCGTGGGTGCTTGATCACTGGCAACAGGCCGTGGGGGCTGCACAGGCGCGCGAGGGCATTGTCGAACCCGACATTTACCGCGTCCGCTGCGCCAACGGCGATGATCGGACGGTGGCCATCTCGGCCGTCGCCTTCGGCCAGGAACTGCTCGGCAGTTTTGTCGACCTGACCGCGCAGAAGCAGCAACAGCAGTTGCTGGAATTCAGTAATGCTGTCCTGCGTTGGGTGTCGAGTGCCGAGTCGATGACCGGCGTGCTCGAGTTCATCTGCCGCGAGATCGAGGCGCAGTCCGGCGGGCCGCAATGCGCCATCATGCTGGTCGACGACGAGCAGCGCCTGCGTACCGGAGCCGGCCCCAGCCTGCCGGCTGAATATACGCGGCTGGTCGATGGCTTGAAGATTGGGCCGGCCGTGGGCTCATGCGGTACGGCAGCCTTCCGCGGTGAACCTGTATTTGCCGCCAATATTGGCAGTGATCCGCTGTGGGCTGATTTTCGCGAACTGGCAGCCAATTTTGGTTTCGGCGCCTGCTGGTCGTCGCCGATCAAGTCGCCGCAGGGCCGGGTGCTGGGCACCTTCGCGCTGTACTGGCCGGAGCCGACCGCATCCGTGTCGCCGCAGGTGGCCGCGTATGTCGAGGCGGCCACCGCGCTGACGGCGATTGCGATTGAACGTCAGCGCCGCGATGCGCGGATGCAGCACCAGCTCGACGAATTGCGCCGCTGGCAGCGAGTCATGCTCGGACGCGAGGGCCGGGTGCTGGCGCTGAAGCAGGAAGTTAACGCTTTACTGGCGCGTCTGGGCGAAGCACCTCGTTATGCGGCCGGCGGGGAGGGCGAGGCATGAGGATGCTCGTCCGCTGCTTCATCGGCCTGCTGCTGACGCTTGGCCTGCATGCCGGCGCCGCTGCCGAGAAGCCGGCATCGATCGTCGTGACGATGGACGACAACTATCCACCGTATGTCTTTCGTGACAGCGATGGCCAGCTGCGTGGCTATCTGATCGACGTCTGGGCACTGTGGTCGAAAAAGACCGGAATCCAGGCCGAGCTGCAGCCGGTGAGCTGGTCGGCGGCCTTGCAGAAATTTGACAGTGGCGAGGCGCAGGTCATCGACACCATTTTCAATACGCCGGCGCGGCAACAGAAAATGGATTTCACAGCGCCGTATGCCGATCTGCCGGTGCCGATTTTTGTTCACAAGAGTATTCAGGGCATCGACAGCGTGGCAACGTTGCGGGCGTTTTCGGTGGGCATCAAGACGGGCGATGCCTGTGGCGAAAAGCTGTCGGCGGCGGGCGTGGCCCGAATCGACGAATACCCGAGCTACGAGGTGATGGTTGGCGCCGCGGTCGGCGGCACGCTGCGGATTTTCTGTCTGGATGGCCCGCCCGGACACTTCCTGCTCAATCGTGCCGGCATTGAACGCGAGTACAACGAGGCATTGACGCTCTACCAGGGGCAGTTCCACCGCGCTGTGCACAAGGGCGATCAGGCCACGCTGGCTGCGGTGAACGCGGGATTTGCCGCAATTTCCCGGGAGGAAATGTACGGGCTGACCGAGAAGTGGATGGGGCGTCCGGTTGCCGGCGCCGCCTGGGCGCCGCTGGTTGGCTATGGGATGGCATTCGTGCTGGCGCTGGGCCTCATTCTCGCCTTCTGGAATTTCCTGTTGCGGCGGACGGTGGTCCGGCGGACCCGTGATCTCGAAGCCGAGCGCCAGCGCTTGGCGGCTGTGGTCGATGGTGTCGGCGCTTACGTGGCGATCAAGGATGCCGGCACCTTCCGCTTCAGCTTTGTAAACAAGGCGCTGTGCGAGTTGATGGGGCGCCCTGCCGAGCAGTTGCTGGGGCATACGGACAGCGATTTCTTCGATAAGGAGACGGTTCGCTCGATCCGTGAAGTCGACCGGCGCGTGATTGAAACTGGTGAAACCGTACGCACCGTCGAGCAACGCCTGGTCTTTAAAGATCACCCACCGCGCTCGATGCTGGCGATCAAGACGCCGATGCGCGACCACACCGGCAAGATTACCGGGGTGATGGTGCTGGCCACCGACATCACCGAACAGATGGCGCAGTCGCGCAAACTGGCCGAGGTGTCGGAGGATCTGGCGGCGACGCTGCGGGCGATTCCCGATCTGCTGTTCGAGGTTGATGAGAACGGCCTATTCCTGAATTACTGGGCCGCTGATCAGCAGGAGCTGGCTGCGCCGCCGGAGGCGATCATCGGCCGGACTTTGCAGGAACTGCTGCCGCCGGCTGCCGTTGCGGTGGGCCTGGCAGCAATTGCCGAAGCGGCTGCGCGTGGCAGTTCGCGAGGCCAGCTGATCCAGTTGCCGACACCCAATGGCGAGCATTGGTTCGAGTTGTCGACCACGCTAAAGTCGGCGGCGGTTTCGCCACGTCGATTCATCATCCTCTCGCGCAATGTCACGGATCGCGTGCTTGCCAATGCCGAAATGGCGGCAGCCCGGGCGGAGGCCGAGCGGCTGTTAGCCGAAGCCGACAGCATGCGCGAGGTGCTTTTGAGCACGCTTGAAGACCAGCAACAGGCGGATGCCCAGGTGCGCCGCTTGTCACAGGCGGTCGAGCAGAGCCCGGAGTCGGTGGTGATCACGGATCTGGACGGCAATATCGAATACATCAACGAGGCCTTCGTGCGGACCAGTGGTTACAGCCGCGAGGAAATGATCGGCCAGAATTCGCGCATCCTGCAATCGGGGCAGACGCCGCGGGCCACATATGACGAGCTTTGGGCCACGCTGCTGGCGGGCCGGGCCTGGTCCGGTCAGTTGATCAACAAGCGCAAGTCGGGCGAGATTTACTACGAGCAGGCGCTGATCGCGCCGATACGCCAGCCGGACGGCATGGTGCTCAACTACTTGGCGGTCAAGCAGGACATCACCGAGAAGAAGCGTCTCGGCGAGGAACTTGACCGGCATCGCCACCACCTCGAAGAACTGGTGGTGACGCGTACCGCCGAACTGGCCGCGGCAAAACAGGCGGCGGAAGTGGCGAACGAGGCTAAGAGTGCCTTCCTTGCCAACATGAGCCATGAAATCCGCACGCCGATGAACGCCATCATCGGCCTGACGCATATGCTGCAACGCACAGCGCATGCGCCGGACCAGCTGGAGAAGCTGGCCAAAATCCGCGATTCGGCGGACCACCTGTTGGCGGTGATCAACGACGTGCTCGATATTTCGAAGATCGAATCGGGCAAGGTGACGCTGGAAAAAGTCGATTTTGACCTTGAAACGCAAATCAAGCGGGTGCTGACACTGGTTCGCGATCGCGCCGACGACAAGGGGCTGGCGCTGCGTAGCGAGCCGCTGCCGGCCCTTGGCGGTTGCCTGCGCGGCGATCCGACACGGCTCACGCAGGCGCTGCTCAATTACCTGGGGAACGCCATCAAGTTTACCGAGCGCGGCTCGGTGACGCTGCGCTGCCGTCTGGTTGAGGCGGATGCCGCGCAGATCCGCCTGCGCTTCGAGGTCGCGGATACCGGCATCGGTATTGCCGAGGATGCCCTGCCGCGCCTGTTCAGCGCCTTCGAGCAGGCGGACAACTCGACCACCCGACATTACGGCGGGACCGGCCTCGGGCTGGCAATTACCCGCCGGCTGGCGGAAATGATGGGCGGCGAAGCCGGTGTCGACAGCCGGCCCGGGCAAGGCAGCACTTTCTGGTTCGAGGCCTGTTTCGGCCGCGGGGAGGCCGTAGCCACGACCGACGAGGTGGCGACGGCGGGCGGCGAGCCGGTCGAGGCCATCCTGCGCCGCGAGTATGCCGGCGCGCGCATACTGTTGTGCGAAGACAATCCGATCAACCAGGATGTGGCGCTCGCCCTGTTGCAGGATGTCGGTATGCAGGTGGCGATTGCCGAAAACGGCGCCGACGCGCTGAACAAGATGCTGGGGGCCGGTTTTGACCTGATCCTGATGGACATGCAGATGCCAGTGATGGATGGCCTGGAAGCCACGCGGCGCATCCGCAAGCTGCCGGGCCAGCCGTCCCTGCCGATCCTGGCGATGACCGCCAATGCTTTTGCCGAGGATCGCGAGCGCTGTCTGGCGGCGGGGATGAACGATTTCGTTGCCAAGCCGGTCGATCCGGCGGCGCTGTATCAGGCGCTGTTGCAGTGGCTGCCCAAACCGGCTGCTGACCGGCAACGGCCATCAGCCGTCGCTGCCCCGCGCCTCAACCTTAATCTGGCTGCGGCGCTGCGCGCGTTGCCGGGCGTCGATGTCGATGCCGGGCTGGCGATCACGCGCGGCAGCCCGGAGCGTTTCGCCAAGCTGTTGCGGATGTTCGCCACCAACCACGTCGATGACATGGGCAAGCTGCGCGAGGCGCTGGATCGCGGCGATCGCAGCAATGCCGAACTGGTAGCGCATTCGTTGAAGGGGGCGTCGGGCACGCTCTGTCTGAGCGAGGTCTATCGTCTGGCCGGCGAGGTTAATGCGCGGGTCCGCTCGGATGCTGCGGTCGACCGGGTTTTTGAGGCAATTCCGGCACTCGATGACGCGCTGACTGCCGTGTGTGCCGCCATCGAGGCGCTGCCGCTGCACTAATCTGTAAAAGAAAACGCCCGCGGCTGCGGGCATTCTCGGGTGCTGCCGGTGCCCGTTGAATCAGGCGCGGCTCTGGATTTCCTCGATGTAGCCAAGCGTGCCGGTCTTGAGGTTGCCGGCGTTGCCTTCGTCGGTGTCGATGTGCATGGCCAGACGGAAGGCAGGATTCACGCGGACGACGACGTCGCCGAAGATCAGTTCACGCTCGCCCTCGACCCGAACCCGAACGACGTAGTTGTCACGGACGCGGAAGCGCAGCGCGTCTTCCGGCGACATGTGGATGTGACGCTGGGCGCAAATCACGCCGCGCTCGATCTGCGTGCTGCCGTGCGGACCTTCCAGCGTCAGACCGGGCGTGCCGGCGAGGTCGCCGGACTGGCGGATCGGCGGCTGAACGCCAAGCTTGAACTGCTCGGTCATGGCGATCTCGACCTGGGTTTCCTTGCGGGTCGGGCCGAGCACGCGGACATTGGCGATCCGCCCCTTGGGGCCGACCAGATGCACCTTTTCCTCGCAGGCGTACTGGCCCGGCTGCGATAGTTCGTGCATCGGCGTCAGTTGGTGGCCGGGGCCGAACAGCGCTTCGACATCGGCCTGCGCCAGGTGAACGTGGTGGGCCGAGATTTCGACCGGAATTGCCGGAGGTTCGTCGGCCTTGGCTTCCAGCAACAGCTGGTTTCGCTCGATGGCACGCAGGGCTTCCCAGGCGACAAGGCGCTCGTCGTCGTTGGTGATGACGAGGATAGTGACCGGCGAGTCGTCGGTGGAAATGATCGCGTGCGAACCGATGGCCGACAGGTTGCGGTTTTTTTCCTCGTCGAGCTTGATGCCCATGTAGCCAAGTCCCTGGCAGGCCAGGCTGCGGACGGTGGCGCTGGTTTCGCCGACATCGCCGGTAAATACCAGCACGTCGATGCCGCCCATCGCCGCGACGTAGGCGCCGATGTTCTTGCGCACCTGATAGCAGAAGGCCTTGTGGGCGAGCAATGCGCGGTGGTGGCCGTCAGCCGCCTGGGCTTCGATCTCGTGGATATCGTTGGAGATGCCCGAGATGCCCTTGAGGCCACTCTCGCTATTGATCAGCGTGGACAGCTGATCCGGCGTCATCTTGTGCTGTTCCATCAGGTGGATCATCACCGCCGGGTCGATGCTGCCGGCCCGGCTGGGCATGATCAGGCCGTCGGACGGGGTCATGCCCATGGTGGTGTCGATCGAACGGCCATGGTCGATGGCGCACAGCGAGGCGCCGATGCCGAGGTGGCAGGAGACAATCTCCAGTTCACCGAGCGGACGCTTGACGACCTCGGCCGCCTTCATCGACACGTAGCGGTGCGAGGTGCCGTGGAAGCCGTAGCGGCGGATGCCATGCTGCTTGTACAGGTCGTAGGGCAGGCCGTAGAGGTAGGCGTAAGGCGCCAGCGTCTGGTGGAAGGCGGTGTCGAAGACGGCGACTTGCGGCACGTTCGGGAAGTGCTTGAGGGCGACGCGTATGCCGGCGACGTTGACCGGATTGTGCAGCGGCGCGAAGACTGAGAGTTCCTCGATGTCGGCGATCACCGCCGGCGTGATCACCGCCGAGCTGGAGAACTTGTTGCCGCCATGCACGACGCGATGGCCAATGGCCGTGACGTCTTCGGGGTGGAAGGTGAAGGCCTTGCCGAGCAGGGCGGTGGCTTCGGTCATCACCGCGAAGAGGTCGGAGAGCTTGAACGGCGCGTGTTCCAGCGTCTTCTTCTGGGTGCCGACGCTGACCGTGATATGCGCGAACTGCTTGTCGGCATTGTCGATGATGCCGTGGATGTCGGCGCCACTTTCCTGCGTGTCGTAGATGCCGAAGTGGATCTGGCTGATGCCGACGTTAAGGGCAACGACCTTGCCTGGCTTGCTGGTGTGCATCGACAGTGCGTAGGGGTCGTCAGACTTGCTGACGGCGCGGGCCTGGGCGGCGACGATGTCGACCGACATGGCGCGGGTGCGATCGGCGAGCAGGCGGGAGAGGTAGCCGACAGCCTTCGGGTTGGTCAGGATGTGGGTGTTGAAGACCTCCTGCGGGATCATCAGCACGAAGCAGCGATTGCCGGCGATGACGTCGGCGACGATGCGGTCGCCGGTGAGCAGCGACATGACACCGAAGACGTCGCCGGCTTCGAGCTGGGCGATCACGGAACGGGTGCCGGTGTTGTCGGTCATCGAGATCTCGGCGTGGCCGGAGATGACGACGCCGATGGCGTGGCCTTCGTCGCCGGTTTCGAGGATGGCCTCGTTGCCTTCGTAGGTCGCCAGTCGCGACTTGATGACGATTTCCTCGACCTTGTCGGCCGGGAAGTTCTCGAACAGCTTGACCTGTTCAAGGAAAAAACGCTTCAGATCGATTTCGCTCATGCTGTTTCTCCGCCTTAAGGGCGCAATGTTATCGGCCTTAGACTACCATTTTGTTGCGATGCAGCAAAGTGGGGTTTTCGCGTATTTCCGCACATCGGGCCGCGGTGTGAATTTTTCGCAAAAGCGTCACGGTTTTCTGCCAGAATTCCTCCTTTACCAACGATTCTTTGCGGATTCCAGATGAGCTACAAAGTCTTTGTCGATGGCCAGGAAGGCACCACCGGCCTGCAGATCAACGAATACCTCGCGCAGCGTGCCGATATCAGCCTGCTCAAGATCGACGCTGACAAGCGCAAGGATCTGGCCGAGCGCAAACGCCTGATCAACGAGTCCGATGTCACCTTCCTCTGTCTGCCCGACGATGCCGCCAAGGAGTCGGTGTCGCTGGTCGATAATCCCAATACCTGCATCATCGACGCCTCGACCGCACACCGCGTCAATCCGGCCTGGACTTTCGGCCTGCCGGAACTGGCGAAAGATCAGCGCGCCAAGATCAAGGCGAGCAAGCGCATTGCCAATCCGGGCTGCCATGCCACCGCTTTCATTCTTGCCCTCAAGCCGCTGGTCGCCAGCGGCCTGCTGCCGGCTGATACGCAGATCGCGGCTAATTCGATCACCGGCTATTCAGGCGGTGGCAAGAAGATGATCGCCGACTACGAAGCCGCCCGCGCCAGCACGACGCAGCTGAAGGCGCCGCGTTCCTATGCGCTGGGCCTCGCCCATAAGCACCTTCCCGAAATGTGCGCCTATTCCGGGTTGACCGCAGCACCGATCTTCCAGCCCATCGTCGGCCCTTTCTACAAGGGTCTGGCTGTCACCGCCTATCTGCACCCGCAGCAATTCACCCGCAAGGCGACACCGGCCGACGTGCAGAAGATCCTGGCTGATTATTACGCTGGCGAAGCCTTCATCCGCGTTACACCGGTCGATCTCGACGCCAACACCGACGGCGGCTTCTTCGATGTCGAAGCCAACAACGGTACAAACCGCGTTGACCTGTTCGTTTTCGGCAATGACGAGCGTATGCTGGTCGTCGGTCGTCTCGACAACCTCGGCAAGGGGGCGTCGGGGGCGGCCGTGCAGGCAATGAACGTGCATCTCGGTGTCGAGGAAAGCCTTGGCCTGATTTGATCCTCAACGGCACACCAGCGGTGCGCCCGTCACAAATCTTTTGATATCGGAGGTTGTCATGAAACAGGCAGTGCTGGTGTTGGCAGTTTCTTCGGTGTTTCTGAGCGCTTGTGCGACCTCGCCACCGCCGGAGCCCGGTGCATCCGCGCCGCTGCAGGCGCGCTCGGGCAGCAGCGTCAGCGGCAATGTGTTGCTGACGCAGGTGGGCGACAAGCTGCGTCTTGATGTCACCGCCAGCAATGTTGCACCGGGTGAACACGGCTTCCATATCCATGAAGCCGGCGACTGCAGTGCGCCTGATGCGGCCAGTGCCAAGGGCCATTACAACCCCTCGGGCAAGCGACACGGGCATCACGACAAAGCCGAACGCCACGCCGGCGATTTGCCCAATCTGCTGGCTGATGCCTCAGGTAACGTGAAGTACAGTGCTGAGGTTGGCGGGTTGGCGCTGGCCGAAGTCATCGGGCGCAGCGTCGTTATGCATGCCGACCCGGATGACTATATCTCGCAGCCGGCCGGGAATTCAGGAAAACGCATCGCCTGCGGTGTCATTACAGCGCGCTGACTCCGTTGGCGTTGGCGCGGTTGATGAAGCCTGTCCGTTCATTCGGGCAGGCTTTTTTGTTGGCAGCCAAGCGTGGCGGAGTAAGATGGCGTTGTCCAATCGGCTAAATGCGAACGGGAGAACGCATGTCCGGCGTGTTGTTTCAGATTGATCTGACGCGGCCCCCGCGGGTACGGGCGGCCGGCGATGACTGCCTTGCCTTGCTGGGTTATCCGGCCGCCGCGCTTTGTGCTGCGCAGCCCGATCTGTTTTCATTGTTTCACGCGGATGATGCCGATGTTGTCGCGAGTCTGACGGACGTGACGATGGGCGCGGGCGGGCGCGTGTTTCATGCCCGACTTCGCCATGCCGACGGTTACGTCGTGATTGTCCGCAGCGAGTGTCGCTGCGCCGGTACAGGTCATTTGACCCTGCGTTTGCAGGATGTTCGCAGCCTCTACGTGCCGCCGGATGCGAGCGGTCCCGGCAGCCAACTGGCTGCGCTGATGGATCACAGTGCCGATTTCGTCTTTTTCAAGGATCGCAATCATGTGTTCACCGGGGCCAGCCAGAGCCTCGCCGAATTGACCGGAGTTCCCCACTGGTCAGCCTTGCTGGGACGCATGGATTACGAGGTTTTCCCCGAGGAGCATGCGGACGGCTATTACCGTCTGGAAAAGGAGGTTTTTGCCCACGGCCGGCCGGTTTTCGAGCAACAGTCCTTTTTGCGTCCTGACGGCCGTGTTGGCTGGGTTGATAACCGGAAATATCCGATCTTTGATGCGCAGGGTGGGGTTATCGGGCTGTTTGGTATCGCCCGGGATGTAACCGACAAGGTCGAAGCGGAAGCCGCGCTCAAGGCGGAACGTGCCAATTTGCAGATGGTGCTCGATTACGCGCCGATCGGCATCTGGATGCAGAACGGCAAGGGAAAATTGAGTTTCGTCAATCGCGCCTTTTGTGCCGCCACCGGCATTCCCGAGGCAACCTTCCTCTCCGTTGAGCATTATGGCGAGCTGATTCCGGAAGAGTTTCGTCCTCAATGCCTGCTTTCGGATGAAAAGGCGCTGGCCTCGACCGAGGTCAGCGAGACACATCAGCGCTTGCCTTTCGTGGATGGCCGGATTCACGACCTGCGGGTAATCAAGGCCGTCAAGCGTGATCCGGCCGGCAGGCCGGAGGCCTTGATCGGGCTGTCCATTGACGTCAGCGAGGAACTCCACCAGGCGGAGGCCTTGCGTCGGGAACGCGATACCAGCCGCAATATCCTGGAGACCATCGATGCCTTGATTGTCGCGGTGGATCGAGAGGGCATGGTCACCCTGGTCAACCGGAAGGCCTGCGAGGTTCTGGGCTATGAGGCGACGGAGCTGCTCGGTCGCGACTGGTTTGAACTGGCGCTTCCGGATGATGGCAAACGGGAATGGCGGCGGCGCGCATTCCGCAAAATGATCGATGATCCGGCAATGGCGACAGTGAATTTCGAACAACCCTTGCTGACGCGCTCAGGGGAGCTCCGCCTGGTGGCCTGGCGTGCATCGAGGGTGGTCGATGGTCAGGGCTTGCCGGTCGGCGGACTGGCCGCTGGCGATGATGTCACCGATTACCGGCGGGCCGAGGCGGCGGCCGAGGATGCCTTGCGTGAGTCTCGGCAGCGCTTTGAAACGGCGTTTCATGCCAGCCCGATCGCCGCCTCGATCGCCCGCGCCAGAGATGGCCGATTCATCGAGGTCAATCGCAACTACGAGCGCGATTTCGGCTGGACGGCGGCCGACCTTATCGGCAAGACCTCGGTCGAGCTTGCGTTATGGCCGGACAACGAGGCCCGCCAGCGCTGGGTGACGGCACTGCAGCGCTCGCGGCGGCTGCTTGACTGGGAAACCACCTGGCTGCACAAGTCCGGCGAGCGGCGCCAAGTCAGCATTTCAGCGGCCTTGACCGAACTTGGCGGTGAGGAGTGCATCCTCGGTTTTGCGCTCGATATTTCGGCGCGGCGCGAGGCAGAGCGTATCCTGCGCGACCACCATGCCGAACTGGCGGCCGAGGTGCAGGCACGGACGGCCGAACTCGCCGCGGCCAAGGAGGCGGCGGAGACGGCAAATCTCGCCAAGAGCGCCTTCCTGGCCAACATGAGCCATGAGATCCGCACGCCGCTCAACGCCATCACCGGCATGGCGCACCTGATCAGGCGTGGCGGTCTGAGTCCGGAACAGATCGAGCGCCTTGGCAAACTGGAAAACGCCAGCGGCCACCTGCTCAATGTCATCAACGCGATTCTTGAGCTGTCGAAAATCGAGGCCGGGCGCTTTGAGCTAGAGTCGTCGCCGCTGGATGCCGGCGAACTGCTCAACAGCGTCGCGGCGCTGTTTCGTGAGCGCGCCGCAGAGAAGGGGCTGGCGCTGCGTACCGAGACCGAGGTGCCCGCGGTCGGCCTGCTTGGCGATGCCACGCGCCTGAGCCAGGCGCTGATCAACTACGTCGGCAATGCCGTCAAGTTCACCGAGCATGGCCACATCAGCCTGCGCGTGCGCTTGGTGGCGGAGCAGGCGGAGTCCATCGTCCTGCGTTTCGAGGTCGAGGATACCGGTATCGGGATTCCCGCTGAGGTCATCCCGCGCCTCTTTTCGGCCTTTGAACAAGCGGACAATTCGACCACACGCCGCTACGGCGGAACCGGGCTGGGGCTGGCCATTACCCGCAAGCTGGCGCAATTGATGGGTGGCGATGCCGGGGTGACGAGCGTGCCTGGCCAGGGGAGTTGCTTCTGGCTCACGGTGCACCTGAAAAAATGCGCAAAATCCGCGTTTACCGCATTCGATTGGGCGCAGGGCAATGCCGAGCAGGTGTTGCTGCGTGAGCATCGTGGCAAGCGCGTGCTGGTGGTTGACGACGAGCCGATCAATCAGGAAGTGGTGCAGATGATGCTGGAAGATGCCGGGCTGGCCGTGATGCTGGCGGATGATGGTGAGGCGGCGCTGGTGCTGGCGGCGGAGAGTCGCTTCGACATCATTCTGATGGACATGCAGATGCCGAAGCTCGATGGCCTGGAAGCGACGCGCCGCATCCGCGCCTTGCCCGGTGGTGGCACGGTACCGATTCTGGCGATGACCGCGAATGCCTTTGCCGAGGACCGCGGCCGCTGCCTCGCCGCGGGGATGAACGACTTCATCGCCAAGCCGGTGCGGCCGGAAAACCTGTTCGAGGTTGTGCTGCGCTGGCTGGCGAAGAAAGGCTGACGCCTAGCCCACGTTGGGGCAAGTGGGAAGGGCTAGCTCAGCCCTTGACGTGCAGCCCGCACTCCTTGGACTCCGGCGCTTCCCACCACCATCTGCCGGCACGGACGTCCTCACCCGGCGAGATCGCCCGAGTACAGGGTGCGCAGCCGATGCTGGGGTAGAACTTCTCGTGCAGCGCGTTGTAGGGCACGTTGTTCTGCTTGATGTAGGTCCAGACTTCCTTTTCGCTCCAGTCGGCGAGCGGGTTGAATTTCTCCAGACCGTTGCCTTCGTCGTATTCACGAACCGGCAGACCTTCGCGGGTTGCTGCCTGCTGGGCGCGCAGGCCGGTGATCCAGGCGCGCTTGCCGGCCAGGGCACGCTTCAGCGGCTCGACCTTGCGCGCGTAGCAGCAGGCCTTGCGCAGCGTGACCGATTCGTAGAAGGCGTTGATGCCGTGGTTGCGGACAAAGGACTCGACTTCCTCTGACTGCGGGAAATAAACCTTGAGCTTGACACCGTAGTGCTTGTCGACGGCCGCCATCAGGTCATAGGTCTCGGCCGGCAGGCGGCCGGTGTCGAGGCTGAAGACGGTGATCGGCAGCTTGTGCTTGAGGATGAGGTCGGTGAGGACCATGTCTTCGGCGCCGAGGCTGTTGGCGAAAACGGCGGGCGAGAAATCACGGGCGATTTCGGACAGCAACTGGCGGGCCGCGGTCACTTTGGTGGCAACGCTGGCGGTCAGTTCCGGGGTGATGTTCAGGAGATTCGGGTTCATCAGGACAGTTTAGTCGATTCAGGCGCGACGGCGGAAAGCAGGTTGAGGCTGGGTCGTGGCGCCCTGGTAGGCATCGCCAAAAACGGTGAAGGCGGCGGCGAGCGCGTAGTCGGCATTCTTGCCGTCCTTCAGGGCAAAACTGTCAAAGCCGACACGCTTCATGAAGAACAGCTGGTCGTGCAGCACGTCACCAACGGCGCGCAGTTCGCCCTGATAGTGGTAACGCTGACGGAGCAGGCTGGCGGTGGAGTAGCCACGGCCATCGACGAATTTCGGGAAATTGACCGCAATGACGATGAAGTACTCGAGGTCGGCGGCGACTTCCTCGACGCGATCGTCCGGTTGCAGCAGCAGGCCGATGCGTTTGTGACAGGAGACGATTTCGGTCTTCCGCGCCTGCCAGACAGCAAGCGGGAAAATGACGTCGCCGGCCGGCAGGGCCACGGATTCGGCGGTCTCGCCTTCGTTGAGGGCGAGGGTTTGCCAGCTGTCACCGCTGACGGCGTTGTGCTTGATCAGTTGCGGCATTATGCGGCCTCCTTCTGTGCGGTCTTGGCCTTGCCGTGGGCGCGGCCTTCATATACGCGGTTCTTGAACGGGTCGATGCCGATGCGATCGAAGGTGTCGAGGAAGCGTTCGTCGGCGTGACGGTTTTCCAGATAAACCTTGATGATCTTTTCGACGACGTCCGGCATTTCCTGCGCCGAGAAAGACGGGCCGATGACCTTGCCCAACTTGGCATCATTGCCCTGGCGGCCGCCCAGCGTGACCTGATAGAACTCGTCGTTGTTCTTGTCGACCCCGAGCACGCCGATGTGGCCGACGTGGTGGTGGCCGCAGGCGTTCATGCAGCCGGAGATGTTGAGGTCGATTTCGCCGATGTCGAACAGGTAGTCAAGGTCGTCGAAGCGTTGCTGGATGGCGTTGGCGATGGGGATGGACTTGGCATTCGCCAGGTCGCAGAAATCGCCGCCCGGGCAGCAGATGATGCCGGTGAGCAGGCCGATGTTCGGCGTCGCCAGCTTGGCGGCGACGGCCTTTTGCCAGACGGTGTAAAGATCGCTTTCCTTGACGTCGGCGAGGATGACATTCTGCTCGTGGCTGATGCGCAGTTCGCCGAAGCTGTACTGGTCGGCAAGGTCGGCAACGGCTTCCATCTGGGCCGAGGTGATGTCGCCCGGGGCGATGCCGTGCTGCTTGAGCGACAGCGTCACGGCGCGGTAGCCGGCGACCTTGTGGGCGTGCGTGTTGCGTTCCAGCCAGCGCTGGAAGGCCTTGTCGGCCGGCAGTTCGACGGCGCCGACGGTCTCGTAGGCCGGGGCGGTGAAGTGCGCTGAAACGCGGTCGTATTCGGCCTGGGTGATGGTCATCGGACCGCCCTTGCCGTGCGCCCATTCGGCCTCGACCTGCTCGCGGAAGGCTTCGATGCCGAGCGCCTGGACGAGGATCTTGATGCGTGCCTTGTAGGCGTTGTCGCGGCGGCCATAGCGGTTATATACACGCAGGATGGCCTCGCAGTAGGAGAGGATGTCCTGCCAGTGCAGGAAGTCGCGGATCACTTCGCCGCGGATCGGCGTCCGGCCGAGGCCGCCGCCGACGATGACGGTGAAGCCGACCTGTCCATCCACCTGCTTGAGGTGCAGGCCGATGTCGTGGAACCAGGTGACGGCGCGGTCTTCCTGCGTGCCGGAAATGGCGATCTTGAACTTGCGCGGAAGGAAGGCGAATTCCGGATGGAAGGTCGTCCATTGACGCATGATCTCGGCCAGCGGGCGCGGGTCGATGATCTCATCGGCGGCGACGCCGGCGAACTGGTCGGTGGTGATGTTGCGCAGGCAGTTGCCGGAGGTCTGGATGGCGTGCATCTCGACTTCCGCAAGCTCGGCGAGGATCTCAGGCACATCCTCGATCTTTGGCCAGTTCAGCTGCAGGTTGTGACGGGTGGTGAAGTGGCCGTAACCGCGGTCGTATTTGCGGGCGACGTGAGCTAGCGTGCGCATCTGTGCCGCGTTCATCATGCCGTAGGGCACGGCGATACGGAACATCGGCGCATGGCGCTGGATGTAGAGACCGTTCTGCAGGCGCAGCGGGCGGAACTCGTCGTCGGTCAGTTCGCCGGCTTTCCAGCGGCGGACCTGATCGCGGAACTGGGCGACGCGCTCGTTGATCAGCTGGCGGTCAATGGCATCGTATTTGTACATGGCGTTCTCTTGGGGTGAATTCGAGGGCGGTCAGGCAAAGACCAGCTTGCTGCCGATTAGCACCAGCATGGAGGCTAGGATGCGGCGCAGAATGTGTTCGGGAACCTTGGCGGACAGGTGGCTGCCGATCCAGATGCCGGGCAGCGAGCCGAGCAGCAGGGCACCGAGCAGCGCCCAGTCGACGCTGCCGAGCAGCCAGTGGCCGAGGCCGGCAACCAGCGTCAGCGGCACGGCATGGGCGACGTCGGAGCCGACGATGCGAACCGACGATAGCTTGGGATAGAGGAAGAACAGCGCGGCAACGCCCAGCGCCCCGGCGCCGACCGAGGAAATGGTGACCAGTACGCCGAGCAGGGCGCCGACGGCTACCGTGATTCCCGGCAGGTAACGCTGGCGCAGCGGCGAGTCGTCGTGCTTCTCGGCGTAAGCGCGGATCTTGCGGCCGAAGAGGATGGCAATGGCGGTGAGCAGCAGGGCGAAGCCGAGGCCATGGGCGATGATGGCGCCGATGGTGTTGCTGCCCTTGGGCAGTTGCGACAGCACCCAGATGGTGATGGCAGCGGCCGGGATGCTGCCGGCGGCGAGGCGGCCGGTGACGGCCCAATCGATGTGTCCCTTGCGGCCATGAGCGACCGTCCCGCCGGCCTTGGTCAGCGCCGCATAGAGCAGGTCGGTACCGACGGCGGTGGCCGGATGCACGCCGAACAGCAGGACGAGCAGCGGCGTCATCAGCGAGCCGCCACCAACGCCCGTCAGGCCAACGATGGCGCCGACAGCAAAACCGGAAAGGGTGTAGAGAGAGTCCATGGGCGCGCATCGTATCAGTGCCCGTTTGAATCAAAAAGAATATTGGGTTAGATTGTTATATCGAATGATTATTAAGCTTGGTCATGAAACTTCAACAACTCCGTTACATCGTCGAAATCCAGCGTCAGGGGCTGAATGTCTCGGAGGCGGCGGAATCGCTCTATACCTCGCAGCCCGGCATCTCGAAGCAGGTCAAACTGCTGGAGGATGAACTGGGTATCGCGATTTTCGAGCGCAGCGGCAAGCGTTTTACCGGCGTCACCGAGCCGGGCAAGGTGGTGCTGCAGATTGCCGAGCGCATTCTGAGCGAGGCCGAGAACCTGAAACGGGCGAGCGCCGAATTCGCCACCGGCGCGACTGGCCGGCTGGTGCTGGCGGCAACGCATACGCAGGCGCGCTATGCGCTGCCGGTCGTGGTTCGTGACTTCATCAGCAAGCATCCGGACGTCAAGCTGGAGATGCATCAGGGCAGCCCGACGCAAATTGCCGAGTGGGTGCTGGCCGGCGAGGCAGACATCGGCATTGCGACCGAAGCGCTCGACCAGTATCCGCAACTGGTGACGCTGCCGGTGCGGCAGTGGAGCCATTGCGTCATCGCGCCGGAGGGGCACCCGATCACACGCTCGCAACCGCTGGCGCTGACTGAACTGGCGAAGTGGCCGCTGATCACCTACGACACCGCCTTTACCGGCCGTTCGCGCATCAACCGCGCCTTCGAGCGCCTGGGGGCGACGCCCAACATCGCACTGACCGCGCTCGATGCTGATGTGATCAAGACCTACGTCAGTCTCGGGCTCGGGCTGGGCATCATTTCGGCACTGGCCTTCGACTCGCAGCGCGACAGCGGGCTGGTCGCCGTCGATGCCTCGCATCTGTTCGAATCCAATACGACGCGCCTCGCCATCCGTCGCGGCAGCTACCTGCGCCGCTACGACTACGCGCTGATCGAGTTGTTTGCGCCGCATCTGACGCGGCGGGTTGTGGAGATGGCGCTGAGCGGCGGCGGCGCCGAGTACCAACTCTAGGGGCATCTGCGGTCGACCCGAAAATCGGGCAAAAATCAGGGTTCACCGCAGACGGTGAGGCTCAGTGCGGTGGTGCCATGCGCGGCGCAGTGTCACGCAGGATCAGCGATGGCGCCGAAAAGGGGGCGAGGCGTTCGAGGAAGTCGAGCAACTCCAGTACCGGCGAGTTGCGGAAAAATTTGGCGGTTGGGATTTCCAGCCAGAGCCGGTCGGCAAAGGCCAGCAGGTCGTAGGGCTGGTCGCCGAAGCCATCGTGGTTGCGGTCGAATCCCTCGTAGGTATCCCAGTAGTTGCCCCACCAGATGTCGTTCATCGGGTCGCCGTCGCCGATGATCGACACCGGCCACAGGTTGCTGCGAAAGGTATTGTTCACCGCCATGTGTCCGCCCTTGGGGCCATAGAAATAGATGCCGGTGATGTTGTGCGCGATCACATTGCGAATGAAAACGACCCGGTTCAGCGGGTTCATCGCCGAGTCGGCCATGATGCCGTGCGCGCAATGGACAATTTCGTTGTCGATGACCAGCGCCGCCGAGGTTTCCTTGAGCGCGACGCCAGCGCCGGAGGCATCCATCGCATGCAGGATGCGGTTGCCGCGGATGATCAGGCCGTCGGAGTTGAGAGCGATGATGCCGGTCGAGTTGCGTTCGAGATAATTGCCTTCGATCAGGCTGCGATGGGAAAACAGCAGGTTGAAGGCGCGCCGGCTGTCGACGATGTGGTTGCGCAAATAGCGGTTGAACGGCGAGTTGGAGACGGTGATGTCGCGGATCTGGGCGATGTCATTGTCTTCGATGCGGTTGCCGGTGCTGAACCACAGGCGCAGGCCATCGCCGCGGTCGGCCGCGTCGCCCGCAATCGAGCGGATGCGGTTGCGGCGGATGATGCTGTCGTTCACCTTGTGCAGCGACATGCCGAACAGCACGTGGTCGATCCGGTTGTCCTCGATCAGCAGTTCGCGGCCCTCAGCCATTAGGCCACCGTCGAGGGCGTCGTGCGAATCGCCGCTGCCGCGCAGTTGCAGGCCACGCAGCGTGACGCGATCAGCCTTTACCGTGAGCACCGTGCCCTGGCCGCCAGCATCAATGACAACCTGCCCACCGCCCTCCAGGGTCAGCGGCTTGTTGATGACGGCAGGGCCGCGATAGGTGCCGGGCGGCAGGCGCAGCACGCTGCCCGGCTGCGCGGTGTCGAGCCAGGGCTGCAGCGGCTGGGTGGCAAAACTGACGGCCGGCCCCATCAGCAGGGCAACAAGCGCTGCGAAAAAGAGTGCAGACAGAAAGGTGACACGGGGAAGAGGCAGGCGAAAATCCATCTTCGCGCATTGAGCCACGGCTTGCCGCCTCGGGCATGAACCTGGATCAAGTTTTGCGCAACGGGCACCCGCAGCGCACCGCTGCAGTGTCTATTCCCAGTGTTCGGTGACTTCGCTGGCCCAGGCGGTGGCGGCAAGCAGGGCACGATTGACGCGGGCGGCATCGATGCCAGCCGCGACGGCCGTGTCGGTCATTGCGCCCAGATCGAAGGCATCCGCCGCTTCGGCAACCGCCAGCAGCGGGGCGTACGGGCCGCTCCGTGTGAGCAGCGCATCGCGCACGCCGGGGGCCAAAGGCATGTCGCCCAATGCTTCCGCCATCGGCCGGCGCAGCAGGCGGTCGAGACAGGAGAAAATACCCGTGAGGAAGAGCGGGTCGGTGGCTTGGCCCGGGAAGCTGCTTTCGCCGAGAACTTCCATCAGCCGGCCACGAGTGAGGGCACTTTCGACCAGCAACCAGTCACCGAAATCCGGTTCCCGGACGGAAAAAAGCAGCACGGCCAGCCAGCGGGTCAGGCGCTGGCGGCCAAGGATGATCAGCGCCTGGCTCAGCGAGTCGATCGGATGATTGAGGCCGAGCGCCGGCGAATTGAGGTAGCGCAGGATACGGAAGGCGAGCAGCGGGTCCTGCTTCATCGCCTCGGCAATCTCGGCGTTCTCCGCATCGCCCTGCACCAGCCGCATCAGGTGCAGCAACTGCACCTTGTGCGGATCGCTGCCGGCGTCTTCCTTGCGCGGCGGGGCGCTGGCGGCAAAGGGGCCGTGAAAGTACTCGAAGTGCCACTGGTGGCAGAGACGATGGTCGTCCAGTGTCTCGATGTTGCTGCCAAAAAGCAGCACCGGCTTCTGTTTTTCGCCGGCGCGGATGGCGGCGGAAAAGTCGCGGACGGTATTGCCGTCACTGGCGGCGACGTTCAGCGCGGCCAGGTCGCTGCGGGCGATCAAGGCGGCAAAGGCCGGGTGGCGGGGATTGCGGAACAGCCCCAGGCGCAGGCCGCGGCCATGGAGTTCATCAAAGCGGCTGATCAGGGCCTGTGGGTCGCCCTCGATATCCAGGTCAATCAGCAGCGCAGTATTGGCCGCTCGCAGGCGGTCGATGGCTGGCAGTTCCAGGCTGCTGGCGGCGATGGGGATGAAAACCTGGCCGGTGTTCCAGGCGTCGGTGCTGGCATTCAGCGTGTCAAGCAGCGCCTGGTCGCACTGGCGCCGGCTGTGCGATGGCTCGTAGGGGAATTGCAGCGAAAAGAGATGGCCGGCCAGCCGGTTGCGCCGGTCGAAAACCACGTCGCGCTGGAGGAAGGCATCGGGCAGCGCCGGTTCGGGGGGGGCCGAGGCTGTGCCACTGGACCTGGCCGTTTTGGCCGGTGCCGGATCACCGGAAAAGAGCTTCTTCAGGCTTTCGAACATCGCTCCCCCACAAAAGAAAATGCCCACCGCTGGGTGGGCATTGTCGCACGGGCGGCGGTGGCTTAGTTGACCTTGGCCTTGGCGCGCAGTTCCTTGACCAGATTTTCAACCTGCTGCTGGTTGGCACGCTGCTGCAGTTGCGGCTTCACCTGGTCAAAAGCCGGCGGGTTCAGCGGACGGGAGTCGTCGAGCTGAATCACGTGGTAGCCGAAATCGGACTTCACCGGTGTCTTGGTGTATTCACCCTTCTTCAGCTTGCCCAGTGCTTCGGCAAAAGGCTTGACGTAAGCGTTCGGTGAGCTCCAGCCGAGTTCGCCGCCCTTGTCTTTCGAGCCCGGATCCTTGGACTGCTTGGCCAGCTCCGAGAACTTCTCGCCCTTGTCGAGCTTGGCGATGATCGCCTTGGCGTCGTCTTCCTTCTCGACCAGCACGTGGCGCGACTTGTATTCGGTGCTGCCCAGGTTGTTCTTGATCAACTCGTACTCGGCCTTGAGCTGGGCATCGCTGATCGGGTGCGCCTGGACGTAGTCGGTCAGGAAGGCGCGGATCAGCACGGCCTGCTTGGCGAGTTCGATCTGGCCCTGGATGTTGGCCTTCTTGTCGAGGCCCTTCTTCTTGGCTTCCTGGGCGAGGATTTCGCGACGGACCAGTTCTTCCTTGACGGCATTCTGCAGCTCGGCGCTGTCCGGCGCGCCCTGGGCCTTCTGCTCGGCGACGAAGGCATCGTAAACGGATTGTGGAATGGCCTGGCCATTGACCGTGGCGAATGCACCCTTGTTCTGGGCGAGGGCCGGAGCGGAAACGATGGCGCCGGCGACGAGCAGCGCGGCCAGACGGGAGATTTTGTACATGCGGTGTGTCCTTGGTGACGGATTAAACTCGAAAATTATACTTCTTCGGGCGTCAATGCGCGGATGCTCAGCGCATGAACGGCGCCGCGCATCAGATCGCCGGCGGCATCGTAGATCAGCCGGTGGCGGGCGACCGTGTTCTTGCCGGCAAAGGCCGTCGCGACGATGTGCAGCCGATAGTGGCCGCCACCACCGCGGGCACCGGCGTGACCGGCATGCAGGTGCGATTCGTCCTCGATTTCGAGCGAAAGCGGTTGCAGGGTGCTGAGGCGCTCACGCAAACGGGCAACGGTGTCGGCGCTCATCAGGCGGGAAGCACTTTCTTGAAGGGCTTGACCGTGACTTTTTCGTAGACGCCAGCGGCAACGTAGGGGTCGGCGTCGGCCCAGGCGCGGGCGGCTTCCAGCGAGGCGAATTCGGCGATGATGATGCTTCCCGAGAAACCAGCCGAGCCGGGGTCGGGTGAGTCGATGGCCGGGCAGGGGCCGGCGAGGATCAGCCGGGCTTCGGCTTGCAGGGCCTGCAGGCGTTCAAGGTGGGCGGGGCGGGCGGCCATGCGCTGATCCAGGGTGCCGGCGCGGTCTTCTCCGATGATGGCGTAGAGCATCTTATTGCTTGTCCTCGACGTATTTCGACAGCATCGCGCCCTGCGCCAGCACAAAAACCAGCATCAGGCCCATGCCGCCGAAAAGTTTGAAATTGACCCAGGTATCGGTCGAAAAGTTGAAGGCGACGATCAGGTTGATGACGCCCATGACCAGGAAGAAAGCGATCCACGACAGATTGACACGGTTCCATACCGGTTCCGGCAGTGTCAGCTGCTCGCCGAGCATGGCCTTGATGGCGTTTTTCTTCAGCACCAGCGAGGCGAAACCCATGCTGCCGGCGAACACCCAGTAAAGAATGGTCGGCTTCCATTTGATAAAAGCTTCGTTCTGGAACACCAGCGTCATGCCGCCAAAGACGACGACCAGCACCAGGCTGATCCAGAGCATCTTGTCGACCTTGCCATGGCGGAAGCGGACCCAGAGGATCTGGGCGATGGTGGCAACAATGACGACCACGGTGGCGAGGAGAATTGGTGCCTGTTTGGCGTCGACCACAGTCGAGCCGAGCAGGGTGCCCACCCAGGAGGCTGCGACCTCGGGCGCCTTCTCGGCGTACTTGAAGGCGATAAAAAAGAGGATAACCGGGAACAGGTCGAAGAGTAGTTTCATGGCGGGGCATTATATACTCAGCAAATCGCCTCTCCGCGCGCCCCGGAACATGCATACCGTTCTCATCATCGACGACAGCGACATCAACCTGACGCTGATCAAGGCCCTGGTTCTCAAACTCGGCGACTGCCAGCCGGTATTGTTCGACAATCCTGTCAAGGCGCTCGACTGGTGCCACGCCAACGAGCCCGATCTGGTCATCGTTGATTACATGATGCCGGAGATGGACGGCCTGCGATTTATCGCCGCTTTCCGCGGCCTGCACGGGCGCAATGAGATTCCGGTACTGATGATCACGGCCAATGATCAGAAAGATATCCGCTACGACGCCTTGCTCGGCGGGGCCAACGATTTTCTGACCAAGCCGATCGACCGGGTCGAGTTTTCGGCGCGGGCGCGCAACATGCTCAATCTGCGCCAGGGCCAGAAGTACATGGCCAACCATGTGCAGGAACTGGAGGTTCGCGTCCAGGAGCGTACCCGGGAGATACGCAATCGGGAGAAGGAGCTGATTTTCCGAATTTCGCGGGCGGCGGAGTTCCGAGACCCGGAGACCGGGGCGCATATTCAACGCATGGCCCATTTCTCGGCAGTCATCGCTCGCGGCCTTGACCTCGATGCCAAGACCCAGCAGTTGATTCTCGAAGCGGCGCCTATGCACGACGTCGGCAAGATCGGGATTCCTGACTACATTCTGCTCAAGCCGGGCAAGCTGACGCATGAAGAATTCGAGGTCATGAAAAATCACGCCTCGCTGGGCTACGAGTTGTTGAAAAACAGCGGCTCGGAAATTCTGCAGGCGGGGGCGGAGATCGCACTGTCGCACCACGAAAAATATGATGGCAGCGGCTATCCGAAGGGGCTGGTGGGTACCAAGATTCCCTTGTTCGGCCGCATTGTTGCGGTGGCCGATGTCTTTGACGCCTTGACGTCCGAGCGCCCATACAAGCGGGCCTGGGCGCTGGATGCGGCGTGCAAGTTCCTTGAAGACGGCCGCGGGGCGCATTTCGACCCCTTGTGCGTCGAAGCCTTCCTTGCTGGCTGGGAGGAGGTGCTGGAAATCCGCCAGCGCTTCCAGGATGAAGACGTGCCCGCAATCTGAGCGAGTCGGCCGTGACCAGCAATCTCCCCGCATTTGTTCTCGACCGCGCCAGCATTCTTGAGCGCCTGGGTGACGACGTCGAGATTTACCAGATGATGCTCGACATGTTCCTGCAGGATGTCGAGAACAACTGCTCGGCGCTTGCGGCATCGCTGGCGGCGGGCGACTTGCCGACGCTGCTGCGTGAGGTACATACCGTCAAGGGCTTGCTGGCGACCTTTTCCGATGAGGCCGGCAGTGCTGAGGCCTTGCGGTTGGAAATGCAGTTGAAACGCGGCGATAGCAGCGGCATGGCCGAGGCCGTGGCGGCGCTGCAGGCGAGACTACGCGAAGTGGCTGGCGTCCTCGCGTCCGAGGTCGCTGGGTAGCGTCAGATGGGCAGCGGCGTGGCCGCTGTCGGGATCGAAAGGCACGACGCCGAGCAGGGGCGCATCGAGTCGCTCGCGCAGGGCCTGCAGATTTTCCTCAAAACGCGCCATCGCCGGATCAACGCGATTGGCCACCCAACCGGCGAGCAGCAGGCCGCGAACGGCAATCGCCTCGGCGGTCAGCAACGCATGATTGATACAGCCCAGCCGCATGCCGACTACCAGAATCACCGGCAGGCCGAGATGTACGGCGAGGTCGGCGCTGTCGCGGTCGGCGCCCAGCGGCACGCAAAATCCCCCGGCACCTTCAACCAGCACCCAGTCCGCCTGACGACGCGCATTTTCTGCGGCGTGGGCGATGACGGAAAAGTCGATCTCGACGCCGGCCTCGGCAGCGGCGATATGCGGGGCGATCGGTGGCGCAAAACAATACGGGTTGAGGATTTCCGGCGGCAAGTCGAGGGTATTGCAGGCACGGATCGCCGCCACGTCCTCGTTACTGCCACTGGCATCGGTGCCGGCCGCGACCGGCTTCAGGCCGACCGCGCTCAGGCCGTCCTGGCGGGCGCGCCAGAGCAGGGCGCAGGTGATGTGGGTCTTGCCGACTTCGGTGTCGGTTCCGGTGACGAAATACGCGGGCGCCAGGGGGCGGTGGTCAGACTTGGGCATGGAGTTCGATGACATCGTAGGTCAGGGGCAGGCCCTGCGGACTGCGCAGGGATTCGTAAGCGGCCTCGGCGCGGGCGAATGCTTGGCGGCTGAGCAGGCCGGTGCGGCGACCCTGGCCCAGCTGGTTGGCACCGACCGTCTTGACCGAGCGCAGCAGGCTTTTGAGATCGCTGAAATAGCGGATTTCCGCGCGGCGGTGAAGTTGAGCCTCGCCCAGGCCGGCGGCGACGGCCATGGCGGCGATTTCCTCGGCGTTGTGGAAGGCGATGGTATGGCGATGCGGATCGACGCTGCTGAAGGCTGCGCGCAGTTCGTGGAAGGTGTTGTCGCCGAGCGTGGCGACGGCCAGCCGGCCACCGGGCCGCAAGACACGCCGCGCTTCGGCGAGCACCCGTGACAACTCGCACCACTGCACGGTCAGGCTCGACCAGTAGAGATCGATGCTGGCACTGCGCAGCGGCAGATGTTCGATATCGGCCGCAATCCGTAGCCATTGCGCACCGGCCTGCCCGAGCATCGCCGGGGCCAGGTCGAGGGCGAAGGCCTGCGCCCGCGGGTAGCGCGCCTGCAGCAGCGGTAGCGCGTAGCCGGTGCCGCAGCCGGCATCGAGCCAGCGCTGCGGCGACCAGCCGGCCGGTGCCAGCGCCGCTAGTCGGGCAGCCATCGCGTCGCAGATCAGGCGCTGGACGTCGGCGGCCGTGTCGTAGCGGGCAGCGGCCTGCTCAAAGGACTGGCGGACCCGCGCGCGGGGCGGTTTAGTCATTCAGGAAGCGGTGCAGGCGGGCCTGGAAGGCTTCCGGTTGCGATGTGAACGGCGCGTGGGCGCACTCATCGAAAACCGCCAGTTCGGCGCCGGGAATCAGCGCGGCCAGTGCCTCGGCGGCCGGCAGCGGCATCAGCGGGTCGGCGCTGCCGTGAATCAACAGCGTGCGGGCTTTGACCTGCGGCGCGATCGGGCGCAGATCGACATCGCGCAGCCAGTCGAGGCCGGCAGCGAGCACGGCACCCGCGGGGCGCGGATCGGCCTGTTCGAGCAGCAGGCGCGTGACCTCCTTGGCGCGAGCATCGCCGCGGTTGAAGCCGCCGACGAAGCGCGGCAGCATGGCTTCGATGTCGGCGGCGACCCCCTTGGCGAATTCGGCGAGCATTTCGGGTGCCATTGCGTGCGGCCAGCCGTCGCGCTGGACGAAAGAGGCGGTGCCGGCGACCAGCAGCAGCCTGGCGACCTTGTCCGGATGGCGGGCGGCGACGGCGATCGCCAGTTGGGCGCCGATTGACCAGCCGGCCAGCGTGCTGCCCGGGGTCAGACGCGCGGCGACATCGTCGGCGGCGGCATTGAAGTCAATGATCAGCGGTGCCGTGCCGTAACCGGGCAGCTCGAAAATCGTGCCGTTTTCGGCGTTTACCGCAGCAGCCAGCGGGCCGCGGCCCAGGCACCAGCCGGGCAGGAAGACAAGGTTTGAGGTCATGCGAGTTCTCCGAGTGTCGTTATGAGTTGTTCTATGTCGGCTGGGGTATGCGCAGCCGAAACGCAAATTCTGAGCCGGGCGCTGCCCTTGGGCACGGTCGGCGGACGGATGGCCGGCACCCACAGGCCGCGTTCCCAGAGTGCCTGCGACAGTGCGACGCAGGCATTGTTGTCGCCGATGATCAGCGGCTGGATGGCGGTGGCCGAGGGCAGCAGCGGCCAGGGCAGGGAACGCACGCCCTCGCGCAGTCGGGCGATATTGGCGAACAGGCGCTGGCGCAGGCTGTCGCCGTCAGCGATCAGTTGCAGGCTTTTTAGCAGGGCGCTGGCGATTGCCGGCGGAGCGGCGGTGGTGAAGATATAGCTGCGGCCCTTTTGCAGCAGGTATTCGATGGCCGTTTCGGAGCCGGCAACGAAGGCGCCGCCGACGCCGGCCGCCTTGCCCAGCGTGCCCATGAGCAGGATGCGGGGATCGGCCCTTAGGTTGAAATGCGCCAGGCTGCCCTTGCCCTGCGGGCCAAGGACGCCAAAGCCGTGGGCATCGTCGATCACCAGCCAGGCGTCGTGGCGGCGGGCCAACTCCAGCAGCAGCTGCAATGGCGCGAGGTCACCGTCCATGCTGAAGACGGCATCGGTGACGATCAATTTGTTGGTAGCGGTGCTGGCCGCCAACTGGCGCTCCAGCGCCGCCATGTCGTTGTGCGGATAACGCTGAACGTCGGCACCGTTGGCCTTGGCCAGCTGCATGGCATCGATCAGCGAGGCGTGGTTGAGCTTGTCGGCAAAGACCGCATCGCCCCGGGCGGCAAAGGTCGGCGTGACGGCGAGGTTGGCGAGGTAGCCGGTGGAGAAGGTGAGGCAGCGGGCAAAACCGGTGAAGCGGGCCAGTGCCTGCTCGATCGCTTCGTGCGGGGCGAGATGGCCGCTGACCAGATGCGAGGCGCCGCTACCGGCCCCCCAGGTCGTTGCGCCGTCGGCCATGGCGGCGGTGAGCTCGGTGTTGCCGGCAAGACCCAGATAGTCGTTGCTGGCGAAATTGAGCACGTTTTTGCCGTCGACCGTAGCCGTCCGCCCACAGGGGGTGTCGAGTACGCGGCGGCGGCGGGTCAGGCCAAGGTCGGCGATTTCGGCCAGTTCGGCGTGCAGGCGGTCTTCAATCATGGCGGGGCAATCCGTCGACAGGGCGGGAGAATCAGCGGCTGGCGCCGACGTCGCCGGCAAGCACTTCCAGTGCATTGACGACGCTCTGCAGGCGGGCCTCGACTTCGCCCGGCTGTGACCAGAGCTCGGTCAGCCGCTGGCGCAGGTTCACCAGCTGGCTGATCAGCTGGTTTTCGGCTTCCGGCATCAAGGCCAGATGCACGAAGGCATCCTCGAAATCGTCGGTGACCTGGCCGATCATGTCGCGTCCGGTCTTGAGGTAATCCAGCTGGCGGGCGTGCAGGTTGGCCACCGAGTCGCGGATTTCGCAGACGGCGTAGCGGATGCCTTGCTGCTTGAGCACGTTGTCGTGTTCCATCAACAGGCCGGTGACACGCGCCTCGACGCCTTCGCAGAGCATCGCGATGTTGTCGCGCAGGCGGCCGCATTGCTCGACATCCTCAGGCATCTGGCGGACGAGGATGGAGGTGTGCTCGAAATTGACGATCATCTGTCCATTCAGTTCCAGCAGCCGGCCGAGCGGGCGCAATTGCTGGATATGTTCGCGGTCTTCGCGCGAGATCTCCTGGCCACCGCTGCGGGCGATGCTGTGCTCGCCTTCCCACGAGAAATAGATGATGCAGTCCAGCTCATACTGCGCCAGCGACTGCAGCGCGAGCTCGCCGACGCTCTGGATGCTGCGGCAGGAAAAGCTCTTCGACATGAAGTTCATGACGACGCCGAGCTCACCCATGCTCGACATGGCAGTCATTGCCACTTTCTGGGCGTAGGCCATCTGCTCATCGCCGCGCCGACGCTGCTCCAACGTCTGCAGCAGCAGGCGGATCTTGCCGAGGACCACGCCGTCGCTGACCGGACCCGGCAGGAAATCGTCGGCCACCAGGTCGTCGCGTGCGGCCTCATCGGCTGTGCACAGCAGCAACTGGTAGATGTCGCCGGTGTCAAAGTCGTCGCGGATCGCCCGGTGCAAGTCGTAGCCGCCGGGCAGGCGGGTGTCGAGGATCAGTGCCTGCGGCCCGTGGGCTGCCAGCGCCTGACGGCAGGCCTCGCCGTCATCGAAGACATTGAGATTGACGCTGCCGTGCAGCGCCGCCTTGATCCGGTGCATGAAGTCCTGGTCAGCGGCAGCGAGGAAGACGAAGGGCTTGTTGTCCATGAGGGTGTCCGGCGAAGGTGGCAGGGTGTTCAGGCCGGCCTGCAGGCGGCAGCGAGTGCCTGACCGATAACCTGGCCGAGCTGCGTAATCTCACTGTCATCAATGATATACGGCGGCATCAGGTAAACGGTGTTGCCGATGGGACGGATCAGCGCGCCGGCGTCGAGGGCGGCACGGTAGAACTTGCGGGAGAACCACGGGTCGTCGGTGGCGACGTCGAAGGCGGCAATCATGCCGCGCTGGCGCAAATGGCGGACTTGCAGATGCCCGGCGAGCGGGGCGAGGGCGGCGCCGATTTTTTGCGACTTTTTCAGGTTCACCGCAAGCACGTCGTCGCTGTCGAAAATGTCCAGCGTCGCCAGCGCGGCGCGGCAGGCGAGCGGGTTGCCGGTGTAGCTGTGCGAATGCAGGAAGGCGCGGGCGACCGAATCATCGAGGAAGGCGGCGTAGATCGTGTCGCTGCAGAGCACGATGGACAGCGGCAGGTAGCCGCCGGAAATGCCTTTGGAGAGGCACATCAGGTCCGGGCGGATATCCGCCTGTTCGTGGGCGAAAAACGTTCCTGTACGGCCGCAGCCGACGGCGATTTCGTCGCAGATCAGGTGCACTTCGTACTGGTCGCAGAGGGCGCGGGCGAGACGCAGGTATTCCGGGTCGTACATCGCCATGCCGGCCGCGCCTTGCACCAGCGGTTCGACGATCAGCGCGGCAGTGCGCTCGCCATGCTCTTGCAGCCAGTTTTCCAGACCGGCGGCGGCGCGGCGGGCGACATCGGCGGGCGTTTCACCGGCTTCGGCCTGGCGGAAGTCGGGTGAGGGCAGCACATGCGCCGCGGCGCTCACCAGCGGCGCGTAGGCGTCCTTGAAAATTGCCACGTCGGTGACAGCCAGCGCGCCCACGGTTTCGCCGTGGTAGCTGCCGGCGAGGCAGAGGAATTCCGACTTCTCTGGCCGGCCGACATTGCGCCAGTAGTGAAAGCTCATCTTCAGCGCGATCTCGGTGGCCGAGGCGCCGTCGGAGGCGTAAAAGGCATGGCCGAGTGCACCACCGGTGAGGGCGGAGAGCCGTTCGGAGAGTTCGACCACCGGCTGGTGCGTGAAGCCGGCGAGCATGACGTGCTCGAGCGTGTCGAGCTGCTCGCGCAACGCCGCATTGATGCGCGGGTTGGCGTGGCCGAAAAGGTTGGTCCACCACGAGCTGATGCCGTCGAGGTAGCGCTTGCCCTCGAAATCCTCCAGCCACGCGCCCTGCCCGCGGGCGATGGGGATCAGCGGCAGATGCGCCGGCTGGTCGGCCCGCGCGTGGTGCTGCATCTGGGTGCACGGATGCCAGACGGCTGCCTGGCTGCGTGCCAGCCAGTCGGCGTTGGAGAAACCGCTCATGTCGGCTTAGTGCAGGACTTGCGAGCCGGCCTGCGGCTGCTCCGGCATTTCGGCATGCACCAGCTCGGCGTCGGCATTCGGGAAGAGCGGCGCACCGCAGTCGTCGCAGAATTCCATCGGGAAATGATGGTCGAGGAAGAGCACTTCCTGCACACCGGCTTCACGCAGCGTGGACTCGATTTCGGCGATGGCATCGGTCGCTTCGTCCTCGTTGCCGAGCAGCGGCCAGACCAGTCCGTGGAAAACCTGCTCGCTGCCCTTGGGGCCGAGGCCGATGCGGTACTCCTCCATGCGGCGGTCGTAGCAGGGGCCGACGACGGCGCGGATGTCAGCCGGCATCAGGCTGAGCGTGGTTTGCAGGAAGGCCACCGAGGCCTTCAGCGAATAGGGGCGCGACAGGCGGTCGGCATTGCGGCAGGCGGCGTGGTAGGCGTCGGGCAACAGTGGCTGCCAGGCGCAACCGGTGAGCAGCGGCTCTAGGCTGGGGCTGCCCTGCTTGATCCACTCCTTGAGCGCCGCGTCCTTGTTGCCGTCCTTTTCGTTCCAGCGGAAGAGGGCGTTGCCGGCGGGCAGGGCGACTGCGCCGATCAGGTAGCGGACATCGGAAAGAAAGCGGTTGGTCTCGGCCATCGCCGAGGCGTCGATATTCAGCGGTTTGCCGGCGAGGGCGGCTTCACCCAGTTCGCGCGTCAGCTGCCAGGTGTCGCAGAAGCTACGTGGCAACTGGTCCGGGCTGAAGAGGTAGTCGGCCAGCGCGAGGCGGGCGTCGGCGCCGAAGACGTGGGCACCGAGATGCACGCCCAGTGTTTGCAGGGTGCTCTTGGGCAGGCTGCCGGCAGGGATCGAGAAACGCGACCAGGCAAGCACGGGGGCCGCGAAGAGCAGGATGTCGAACGGTTGCCCCTGGATATCGATGCGCAGGGTTTCCGCCCGCGACTCGACCATGTCGGCGAGTTCGTCGTGGGCGCGCGGGTTGGCTTCGAATAGGCGGTCGAGTGCGGTGTTGATGTCGTCTTCGCCGCCATTCTTGAGCAGGCCGTCTACGGTTTCGGCGAGCTGGGCTTCCCAGTAGCTGTCCTCCAACTTGCCGCCGGAGTCGGAGAGGCCGGTAGCGAGGCGTTGGAGTTCTGCGGCATCACGGGAGAGGCGGTCGCGGGAGCCGAAGCGGGGTCGTTTCATGGGGCGTCCAGAAAATACAAAAGAAGAATTTTACCAGCCAGTAAAATGCACGGCAGTGACAAACTTGAATTCTCCGGACAGATTGCCATGCTGCTGCTACTTTCGCCCGCCAAGGCCCTCGACTACACCACGCCGCCCCACCTTGCCCGCCATACCCTGCCGGCCTATCTCGACCGCTCGCAGACGCTGATCGATCAGTTGCGCCAGTTGTCGCCGGCCGATATCGCCAACCTGATGGATCTCTCCGACCAGCTCGCGCTGCTCAATTTCAACCGCTACGCCGACTGGTCCTTGCCCTTTACGCCGGAAAACGCCAAGCAGGCGGTGCTGGCCTTCGATGGTGATGTCTACGACGGGCTGGCGGCAAAAACCATGACGGCCGACGACCTCGACTTCGCACAGCAGCACGTGCGCATCCTGTCCGGCCTCTATGGCATCCTGCGCCCGCTCGATCTGATGCAGGCCTACCGGCTGGAAATGGGCACCAAATTCAGGAACGCGGCCGGCAAGGATCTCTACGCCTTCTGGGGCGAAACGCTGCTTGATGCGATCAATACCGAGCTCGATGCCATGCCGCGGCCGGTGGTGATCAATCTCGCCTCCGAGGAATATTTCAAGGCGGCGGTCGGGCGCAAGTTCAAGGGGCAGCTGATCCAGCCGGTGTTCGAGGACTGGAAGGGCGGCAAGTACAAGATCATCAGCTTCTACGCCAAGCGGGCACGCGGGCTGATGACCCGCTACGCGGTGCTCAACCGGCTGACGGCGCCGGAAGACCTGAAAGGCTTCGATCTCGACGGGTATGCCTTCGCGCCGGAAGCCTCCGACGAGGCGACCTGGGTTTTCCGCCGCCGGGTTGCCTGAGGCGGATTACAGCTTCAGCTTGAAGGCCTGGGCAATGCCGGTGACGGCCGCCGGGCTGTCCCATTCGTGGGCGCCGTAGTATTTGCCGACCACCCGCCCTTCGGCGTCAACCAGCACGGTCAAGGGCAGGCGGTTGGCGCCGAGCATGTGCTCCAGCGGCCAGGGCGGGCTGTCGATGAACATCGGGAAGGCCGTCCCCGAGCGTTGCAGGAACTGGCTTGCCCGTTCCGGGTAGTCATCGGTCGAAATGCCGATCACGTTAAATTGCTTGCCATAGCGTTTGGCCAGGCGGTCCAGCGAGCCCATTTCGGCACGACAGGGGGCGCACCAGCTGGCCCAGACATTGATGATCAGCGGCTTGCCCTTGAAATCGAGAACCTTCCGCGCGGGTCCGTTGAGGCCCTTCATTGGCAGGTTGCGGAGCGTGCTGCCGACGTCCACTTCGTCTGGTGACTTGGCTTGCGCCGGCACGGTCAGCATGAGCAGGGCGACGAACAGGGCAGTGATCAGTTTCATGGAAAATTATCTGGCCCGGAGGGCGCACTCCTCAATCATTCGTTATCCAGACGGCTGTAATCCAGCACGCCATAGGTCACCGGATTGCTGGCCTGCCAGTGATCGTGGATGCGGTCACTGATCTGCCAGAAGCGCGGGTCGGTGCGGCGGACGGCGAAGCGGTCGAAGAGTGCGGTCACGTCCGCCCCGGTTTTCAGGGCCATGACCTGATCCACGAAAATGGGCAGTTTTTCCGAGTCGATCGCAAACAGGGCGTTGGGATAGGCGCCGACGATGCCGTTGATCACACTCAGGCTGTCCTCCTGCGGCAGGCGGCGCTTCTCTTCGCTGAACATTTCCGAGACATTGCTGTGGGCGCTGTTGCGCAGCATCGCCACGACGGCCAGTCGGCGCGGGCCGTGGTTGATGGCCAGCAGGCTGTCTTCCGGCAGCAGCGAGGCCGCGGTGCCGCGCAGGTTGGCAAGGCGTTGCAGTGCCTCAAGCGGCCGGCCCTGGAGGCCGCTGGCCTCGAGCGACGGCGCTGATTCACGCACGCCGGCGGTGTGCCGGCGCAGCATCTGGTATAGCTCGCCCAAGTGGTCGTTGCTGCGGTAGCGGATGCCGGTCTCCTGCGGGAAGTAGGCATTGGCGTCGGCTAGATAGCGATTGTGCGGGTCGCTGCGCTGGCGATACCAGCGCGCCAGCACGTTCTGGCGCTCGGCTTGCGGCAGCAGGGCGAGGAAGTTCATTTCGCCTTCCATGCGCAGGAAGTCCATGTACATCCGGGTCATCAGCTGGTGGCCGACATTCCCGAAAACATCAAAGCCGGCGACGAGCAGGTAATGCATCCGCTCCAGCAGCGGGTAGCCCATGACGAAAGCCGTCTGCGGCTGTTCGCCAATCAGCCCGCGCACGACCGAGGCGCTGTCGAAGTGGCGGAAGATGGTCAGCGCGGCATTCGGGTTCCGGCCATCGCCATCCCAGATGTCCTTCAGCGTCGGCCCACCGTTCTGGCTGCCGAGCTGGCGGACTGCCTCGCTGCGGGCGGCGGCGTATTTTTTCTCGAGTTCGGCATAGCGCAGCCAGGCGAGGACGCCGGCGGTGCTTTCCTCCTCGGCGGGCATGCGCATTACCGGCGAGGCGCGCTCGATAATTGCCTCGGTGAGTGGCGCACCGGCGCCATCCGGGTTGAGGAAGACGACCCAGAAGTGATCATTGATCGAGTTGAGGGCGACCTGTCCCCGGCAAACCGGGCCTTTCATGAAGCCGCTGACGGTGAAATGCGCTTCGTCGAGCATCAACCGGTAGCGGGCGTCGATCGGCAGCTCGCGGAAGGCGATGAAGGGATTGGCGGCGACTTCGGGGGCGTAGCCCGGCAGTTTGCTGACGCGGTAGTCCGGTGCGATGAACCATTGTTGCAGCCGGGCCAGGCGCGCCGGATCGAGGCGGAGCGGCATGTGTGTCTTGGCGACCGGCGTCGTTTCGTGTCGTTCGATGCGATACCAGACGCGGGCGACGCCTGGATCGTCGTAAGGGCGGCGGGTGGCAATCCGGCGCAAGGGTTCGCCCGGCGGTGTTGAACTGCGCACCAGCCCGAAATACTGCCCCGGTAGCTCCGGAAACCAGAGGTGGCCGATATACCAGTGCTCGAAGATGTAGCGGGCGCTCAGCTGCGCCTTGTCGCTGTCGCCATTGAGAAAGCTCTCCCAGTCGGCAATCTGGCGGGTGACAGCGGCCGGCAGCGGGGGCGGCGGGCGGTAGGATGCCCCCGTCTCGATCCAGCGGCTCAGGGTCTGGTGCTCCTGCGGGCTGAGCGGCGGCAGCGCGAACGGCATGCCGCGGGTCGGGTGCTGGCTGGCGTAGTCGTCCAGGTCTTCGGCGGTGGTGCATATCGCGGCGCGGTCGAGGCTGGTGTCGAGATCCGGATCGTTCAGCCGGCCACCGACCTGGCCGGGATGGCTGCGCTTCATCGCCAGAAGGCGGTGCAGCGAACTGGTGGCGAGGTTGGCTTCCGGCGTGTTCCGGCGCTCGTTGAGCACCGGGAAGAAGCCGAGGGCCCGCCAGGCGCTGGGGCTGTCGGCGTCCAGACCGAGGCGCGTCGGGCGCTCGGCGATCAGTCGTGGTGCGGTCCAGTAAACCGGCGTGGCGCTGGCACCGCGGGTAATGCCTTCGTAGCTGGCGAGGTTGAGCTGGCAGGGCGCATCGTAACAGGCGTGACAGGTCACGCAGCGTCGGTCGAGGACGGGCCGCACATCGCGCCAGTAATCGGGGCTAGCTGCACTCGGTGCGGGCGGGCGGTCATAGCGGGTCGGGTCGGGCTTGCCGAAACGCTCGTCAAGCTGCAAGCCGGCGACGGTGGCGCAGGCCGACAGGAAAATGACGGCGAGAATGCTCAGGACACGCATGTGACTTCATCCGGGAGTGTTGCGGCGAGCAGCTTGCACGCCGCGGCCGGTTTGAGGATCTGGAAGGCCAGTTTTGTCCTGCCGCGCAGTTTCAGAAGCGCCTTGTCCTTGCTGACCAGCAGATCGGCGCCGCTGCGGGCAGCCAACTCAAGAAACTTCTGGTCGTCGCGGTCCTTGCAGCGCGGTAGCGGCGGCGCTTCGCCAGCGTCAATGAGCTTCACCAGCGCGCTGTAACGGGCGTAGCGCTCGCTGATCATCTCCGGCGTCAGCTTCAGTTGCGGATAGGTGAGCACGCGGCGCAACTCGTCGAGCGTGCTGTCGTCGGCCAGGCATTCGATGCGGCCGGCTTCGAGCGCCGCCATGATCGGCACCGCATCCACGTTGGCCCAGTGGAAGAGGTCGAGAACGACATTGGTGTCGAGAACGATGCGTAACATGGGGCCGGATTATAATGCGCGCCTTTTCAAGCATTTGCCGAAAGTTCTCCCGATGTCCCGCATCCTCCTTGCCCCGATGGAAGGCCTTGCCGATCCGCTGATGCGGGACGTGCTGACCCGCCTGGGCGGTTACGACTGGGGGATCTGCGAGTTTGTCCGGGTGACCGAGAGCGTGCTGCCGAACCGGACCTTCCTGCGCACCTGTCCGGAGTTGCAGCACGACGGCAAAACCCCCGCCGGAACGCCGATGCGCGTGCAACTGCTCGGTTCCGATCCGCATTTCATGGCGGCCAACGCCAAGCGCCTGCTGCAGCATCGGCCGGCCGGTATCGACATCAATTTCGGCTGCCCGGCGCCGACGGTGTTTCGCCACCGCGGCGGCTCGGCGCTGCTCGGCGAGCCGGAACTGCTGCACGACATTGTCAGCGCCGTGCGTTCGGTGGTGCCGACCGATGTGCCGCTGACCGCGAAGATGCGTCTGGGCATCCACGACGACAGTCTGGCCGTCGCCTGCGCGCAGGCGATCGAAGCCGGTGGCGCCGAAGAGCTGATCGTCCATGGCCGGACCAAAGTCGACGGCTACAAGCCGCCAGCGCGCTGGCACCTGATCGACAAGGTGCGCTCGGCGGTGCGTTTGCCGATTGTTGCCAACGGCGAGGTGTGGACGGTCGAGGACTATCGCAATTGCCGGCTGGCTTCCGGTTGCGACGATGTGATGCTCGGTCGCGGGGCGCTCGCCGACCCGCTGCTGGCTCTGCGGATTCGCGGCGAACTGGCGGCGCAGGTGGCGGCCGACGGTAGCGACTGGCGAAGCTTGCTGCCATCGCTGGCGCGCTACTGGGAGGGCGTTCGTGAGCGCGTGCTGCCGGTGCATGCCGGCGGCCGCATCAAGCAATGGCTGATGCTGCTGCGTCGCCATTACCCGGAAGCGGAGGCGCTTTACCAGCAACTGCGGCCGGTGAAGGCGGCGGAGGACATCGACCGCTTGCTGGTTGCGGCCGGCTTGCCGCCACGCACCACGCCGGCGCTTGCCGTGGCGGACTGAGAGGGCGGCATGAGCGGCAATTCGCGATTCATCACCAGCGCCCAGAGCGGGCCGCATACCGACCTGCCGGCGCTACTGCAGCGCCATCTGGCGCATCCTTTCCAGAAGCCGATTCTCGATTACAACCGTGCCGCCTTTGCCGAGGCGCTGGCCGCCCATGCCGCCTTTGATCCGGCGGCGCCGTGGATACTCGATGCCGGTTGCGGGGTGGGCTGGAGCACGCTGCGGATCGCCGCCGATTTTCCCGATCATTTCGTGATCGGTGTCGATCAGTCCAGCGACCGCATCGTCCGCGGTAAACCTGAAAAACTGCCCGAAAACGCCTGTCTCATCCGCGCCGATCTGGTCGATTTCTGGCGCCTGCTCGCCGAAGCCGGTATTCGGCTGGCCCAGCATTACAACCTCTACCCGAACCCCTGGCCGAAGATCGGGCATCTGTCGCGCCGCTGGCACGGCCATGCGGTGTTTCCGGTCTGGCGCACGCTCGGCGGGGTGCTGGAGTGCCGCAGTAACTGGGGTATCTACATCGAGGAAATGGCCTGGGCGCTAACCGCGCTTTCCGGGCAATCGGTGGCCGCCGAGCCGTTCGCGACCGATGACCCGATGACGCCCTTCGAGCGCAAATACCTCGCCTCCGGCCATGCCTTATGGCGTTGTCGGGTCGATTTTGGATGAGCAGTCGGTGAGCGTTTGCCAAAGTTGCGGCGCCTGCTGCGCCAGCCTGCGGGTCGATTTTCATCCGGCCGAGCTGGCCGGCGGCGCCTTTACCTGGGGGGGTGGCGTGCCGGTGGCGATGACCGTGCCGGTGACGCTGGCGATTGTCCGCATGCGCGGCACCGACGACCAGCCGCCCCGCTGCATCGCGCTGGCCGGCGAGGTCGGCGTCGCCGTCAGTTGCACCTTGTATGCCGAGCGCCCCTCGCCCTGTCGCGAATTCGATATTGAACATCCCGCCTGCGACCGCGCCCGCCAGCGTTGTGGTTTGCCGCCACTGGCGCGCTGAATCCGGCCTGCGGACTGATCTGCGGTCAACCCGAAAAACCCGCGAAAATCGGCAGCGATGTATTTCCGGTCAATGAATGAGGCCGAGACCGCTGACCAGGCCAGCCGATGGCGCAGGGCGAACGCGGCGGAGCACCGCCGATTGGGTCGGCGTCAGACCGCTTTTTCCCACGGCGGTACCGGCATGAAGCAGGCCTCGAGTTCGTCGAGCAGCACGCGCACCTTGGGCAGGCGGACGCGGCTGGGGGTGTAGCAGGCGTAGAGATAGCGGCCGAAGCTGCTCACTGGATCGTAGTCGTCGAGCAGGGTGACCAGTTCGCCGCGCTGCAGTGCCGGGCCACAGAGGTAGGTCGGCAGCATGGCAATGCCGTGGCCGGCGAGCGTGGCGTCGATGATGCATTCGGCGTTATTGAAATGGATGCGGCTGTCGACGGCGATGCTGACTTCCTCGCCGGACGGGTCGAGCAGCCGCCAGATCCGGCTTTCGTCGCCGAGCAGGTAGCTGAGGCAGGGGTGGTCGGCAAGATCGGCGGGTTTTTGCGGTCGACCGTGGGCGGCGAGGTAGGCCGGCGTGGCGCAGATCACCCGCTTCATTGGCGCCAGCTTGCGGACGACGGCATCCTGTGGCGGCGAGCGGGTCAGGCGCAGGGCGAGGTCGATGCGGTCGTTGATCAGGTCGACGACTGTGTCGGTCAGCACCAGTTCGCAGGTCATCGCCGGGTGGCGGGCAACGATTTTCGGCAGCAAGGGGGCGATGTAAAGGCGCCCGAGGGTGATCGAGGCGCTGATACGCAGGATGCCGTGTGGCGATTCGCCCAGGTTGCGAACCGCCAGTTCGGTACTGCTGACCGCCTCGACGGCGCGTTGCGCGTGCTGATGGAAGACTTCGCCGGAGGGCGTCAGGCGCAGGTGACGTGTCGAACGTTCGAACAGGCGCACGCCGAAACTGCGTTCAAGGTCGGCAATCTGCTTGCTGACCTGGGCGCGGGTACAGTCGAGATGGCGGGCGGCGGCGGCCATGCTGCCGGTTTCGACCACCTTGATGAAGGTCTGCCAGCTGTTCAGCCAGGTCATGTTGTCAATGATCCGTTGACGTAATGACGGTGATTATCATCTTTTTCGTAAGCAATTTGCGCCCTATATTGCGAGGGCATTTTCCTGAATTGAGATTCCCATGTTCCGAGCCCTTAATCGCCCCGATATTCTCGTCGTCACCCTGGCCGCCGCCGGCATCCTGATGGTGACCATGGGTGCCCGCCAGTCGCTCGGCCTGTTCATCGCGCCGATCGAGGCGTCGACCGGACTTGGCATCGCCACCATCAGCTTTGCGCTGGCTGTCGGGCAGTTCATGTGGGGCGCGGCGCAACCGATCGCCGGCGCCGTGGCCGACCGGCACGGACCGGGCGTGGTCCTGCTTGGTGGTTTGATCGTGCTGGCGCTGGGCTGCGCAATTACTCCGTTCATGGACAGCGGTTTCGGGCTGGTGGTGTCGCTCGGCCTGCTCGCCGCCATCGGCTCCGGTGCCGGTAGCTTCTCGGTGCTGATCGGTGCCGCGGCACAGCGTCTGCCAATCGAGGCACGAGGCTCGGCGTCCGGCGTCATCAATGCCGGCGGTTCATTCGGACAGTTCGTCTTCGCACCGATCCTGCAGAAGTTGATCCAGAGCCTGGGCTGGATGAGTACGATGTGGGCGACGGCCCTGATGGTGCTGGCGGCGGTGCCGCTCGTCGGTCGCCTGACGCGACCGGTCGACGGCCATGTCAAACCGGCGCATGAGCCGGGCGGTCTGCGCCGGGCGGTCGCCGAGGCGATGCAGGATCGCAGCTACCTGCTGCTGCACGCCGGCTTTTTCACCTGCGGTTTCCACATCGCCTTTCTCGTCACGCATCTGCCGGGCGAGGTCAATCTCTGTGGCCTGCCACCATCGGTCGCCAGCTGGTCGCTGGCCATCATCGGACTGGCCAATATTTTCGGCAGCCTCTACGCTGGCTCCTGCGTGGCGAAATACCGCAGCAAGTATGTTTTGGCCGCAATGTACGGCTCGCGGGCGCTGTTGATTGCCTTGTACCTGATGGCGCCGCGTACCGAATGGACCTTCTACCTCTTTGCCGCCGGTCTCGGCTTTACCTGGCTGGCGACCGTACCGCCGACGGCGGCCATCGTCGGCAAGCTGTTCGGCATCCGCTACCTCGCTACGCTGTTCGGCCTGACGCTGCTCAGCCACCAGATTGGCGGCTTCCTCGGCGCGTGGCTCGGTGGGCTGGCGATCAGTCGGTTCGGTGACTTCGGCTGGATGTGGTACGCCGACATGGCGCTGGCGGCGGCGGCGGCACTGGTCAACCTGCCGATCCGCGAGGCACCGGTGGCCCCCAGGCCGGTACCGGCCTGATCAGGGAATGACCTGAAAAGTAGGAGTAGATTGAGTCGTCATCCCCGCGAAGGCGGGGATCCAGGTGATTGATTGTTATGGATTCCCGCCTTCGCGGGAATGACGGTTTCGCTTCAGTCGGTGTTTCGCTAATCGCAGCAACCATACAAACAACAAATTTCAGGAGAGAACAGCATGAGCAAATTGCGTCCGGAAATCACGGTCGAGGTGCTTAACGAGCGGGGCGGCGAGTATCTGCCGGGCTATCTCGGCATCGAGATGTGCGAACTGGCGGAAAACACGCTGAGCAGCCGGATGCCGGTGCGCCGCTTGCATATTGCGCCGAACGAGTTCCTGCATGCAGCCAGCGTGGTGGCGCTGGCGGATACGACCTGCGGCTATGCGACCATCGCCCACTTGCCCGCCGGGGCCGAATCCTTCACCACCATCGAGCTGAAGAGCAACCATCTCGGGACGGTGCGCGAGGGCAGCATCGCCTGCGTCGCCACCGCACAGCATCTGGGGCGCAATACCCAGGTCTGGGATGCGGTGGTCACCGATGCGGCGACCGGTCGCAAGATCGCGCTGTTTCGCTGCACACAGATGATTCTCTGGCCGCGCGGCGCCTGACTTCAGGTTAGTCCTCGGACGTCCGCAGCGCGGTCTTGCCACGCTGGCGATTCCTTGAAGGTCAGGCCACCAGCGCCAGCAATTTGGCGAAGGCCTCGTCGAACTGATTCAGCCCCGCGTCGAGCAATTCCTGGCCTGCCGCTTCTAAGTCGACGCCGGCTGCCGCGACGGCGGCCAGTTGCGCCGCAGCGTAGCTGACGTGTCCGCTCAGTCGTTCTTCAGCCTCGCCGTGATCGCGGAAGGCGGCGAGCGTGGCGTCGGGGACGGTATTCACCGTGCCGCGGCCGATCAGTTCCTCGACGTAAATCACGTCACGATAGGCAGCGTTCTTGGTCGAGGTCGAGGCCCAGAGCAGCATCTGCTGACGGGCACTGCCGGGCAGGGGCGGCAGCGACTGCCATTCGCCATAGGCAGCGGCGGCAAAGGCGATGGCGGTCTTGCCCTGCAGCGCGGCCGGCAGGCGCGGGTCGAGCAGGCTATCGACGCGGCTGATGAAGACGCTGGCGACAGAGCTGATGCGGTCAACCGGAAATCCGGCCGAAAACCGGCGTTCGATACCGGCGCGGTAGGCGCCTTGCACAGCGGCCAGTTGCTGCGGCGAAAAAATCAGGGTGACGTTCACATTGATGCCGTCAGCGATAGCGTCGGCAATCGCCTCGATGCCGGCGGGTGTGGCCGGAATCTTGATCATCGCGTTCGGCCGGTCGATTTCCGCCCAAAGTCGGCGGGCAGCAGCCAGGGTGCCGGAGGCGTCGTTGGCCAGCGTTGGCGAAACCTCGAAGCTGACGAAGCCGGCAGTGCCGCCGCTTTGGACGTGGGGGGCGGCGAGCAGGTCGCAGGCCTTGCGGATGTCCGGCAGGACCAGCGATTCGAAGCGCTTTTCCGCGTCGACCGCAGTTGTCTTCAGTTCGGCGAGTGCCGACTGATAGGCTAGGTCATTGCGAATGGCGTTGTAGAAAATGGCCGGGTTCGAGGTGACGCCGGCAATGGCATCGTCGGCAATCCAGCGCGCGAGTTCGCCTGAGTCGAGCAGTTGGCGGGTGAGGTTGTCGAGCCAGATCTGCTGGCCGAGTGGGGCGATGGCGGCAATACGGGACATGGGAGCGAGGGCCGGGGCAGGCCGGCTGACGGTAAGGAACGAAGCCGCGAGTCTATCAAGGCTTTCGCGATCAAGTACATTTATCCCCGTTCCGGTCGGACAAGGCTGTGGATAAGCACGGGACAAGCACTGCAATCGCTTGAGCGACAAGGAAAAACAGCGGATTGCCTAAAAAATGGGCGGTGGCGCTTGAATTGCGAAAAACGCGAGCCGGGACTGGCGCTGCAGGTGGTATAACATATAAAATATATAAGACTTGCGGGCCGGCCTTCGGGGTGGTGCTTGCTGAACCACTCGGCCGCCGGCTTTGTCGTAGAATAATCGTTTCCCAGAGCAACCCTTTACGAAAGGAAGTCGCCGTGCTTGAAGCCTATCGCGCCCACGTTGCAGAGCGTGCAGCCCTCGGTATCCCCCCGCTGCCCCTGTCCAAGCAACAGACCACCGAACTGGTGGCCCTGCTGAAGAACCCCCCGGCTGGCGAAGAAGCCAACCTGGTCGAGCTGATCACCTATCGCGTGCCGGCTGGCGTGGATGACGCCGCCAAGGTCAAGGCCGAGTTCCTGGCCAAGGTTGCCAAGGGCGAAGAGTCCTGCGCGCTGATCTCCAAGGAAAAGGCGACCGAGTTGCTCGGCACCATGCTGGGCGGCTACAACGTCAAGCCGCTGATCGACCTGCTCGGTTGCGTCACCTGCGGCGCAGTCGCCGCCGAAGGTCTGAAGAAGACCCTGCTGGTGTTCGATTACTTCCATGACGTCGCCGAGCTGGCCAAGGCCGGCAACGCCAACGCCAAGGCCGTCATGCAGTCCTGGGCCGACGCCGAGTGGTTCACCTCGCGTCCGGAAGTGCCGGCTTCGCAGAAGCTGACCGTCTTCAAGGTCACCGGCGAAACCAACACCGACGACCTGTCGCCCGCCCCGGATGCCTGGTCGCGTCCGGACATCCCGCTGCATGCGCTGGCCATGCTGAAGAACCCGCGTCCGGGTATCGAAGCCGACGAGCCGGGTACCCGCGGCCCGATCAAGCAACTCGAAGCGCTGGCCAAGAAGGGCAACCTGATCGCCTACGTCGGTGACGTCGTCGGTACCGGTTCCTCCCGCAAGTCCGCCACCAACTCCGTGCTGTGGTTTACCGGTGAAGACATCCCCTTCGTCCCGAACAAGCGTTTCGGCGGCGTCTGCCTGGGCTCCAAGATCGCTCCGATCTTCTTCAACACGATGGAAGATGCTGGCGCACTGCCGATCGAAATCGACGCCGGTCAGATGGACATGGGCGACGAGATCGAACTGAAGGTTGACGGTGCCACCGGCAAGGTCACCGCCACCAAGAACGGTGCCGTGATCGCCGAATCCCAGCTGAAGACCCTGGTCATCCTCGACGAAGTCCGCGCTGGCGGCCGTATCCCCCTGATCATCGGCCGTGGCCTGACCGCCAAGGCACGTGAAGCCCTGGGCCTGCCGGCCTCGACCCTGTTCCGTCTGCCGCAGCAGCCGAACGATCCGGGCACCGGCTACTCGCTGGCCCAGAAGATGGTCGGCCGCGCTTGTGGCCTGCCGGAAGGCAAGGGCATCCTGCCGGGTACCTACTGCGAACCGAAGATGACCACCGTCGGCTCCCAGGACACCACCGGCCCGATGACCCGCGACGAACTGAAGGATCTGGCCTGCCTCGGCTTCTCCGCCGACATGGTCATGCAGTCCTTCTGCCACACCGCCGCTTATCCGAAGCTGGTCGACGTCAAGATGCACCGCGAACTGCCGACCTTCATCAGCACCCGCGGCGGCGTAGCGCTGCGTCCGGGCGACGGCGTCATCCACTCCTGGCTGAACCGCCTGCTGCTGCCGGATACCGTCGGTACCGGCGGCGACTCGCACACCCGTTTCCCGATTGGCATCTCCTTCCCGGCTGGTTCCGGTCTGGTTGCCTTTGCCGCCGCCACAGGCGTCATGCCGCTGGACATGCCGGAATCCGTGCTGGTTCGCTTCAAGGGCAAGATGCAAGACGGCATCACCCTGCGCGACCTGGTTAACGCCATTCCGCTGTGGGCCATCAAGCAAGGTCTGCTGACCGTCGAGAAGAAGGGCAAGAAGAACATCTTCTCCGGCCGCATCCTCGAAATCGAAGGTCTGCCGGATCTCAAGGTCGAACAGGCCTTCGAACTGTCCGACGCCGCCGCCGAGCGTTCCGCTGCCGCTTGCGCCATCGCCCTGAACAAGGAGCCGGTGGTCGAGTACATGCGTTCCAACATCACCCTGATGAAGTGGATGATCGCCGAAGGCTACCAGGATGCCCGCACCCTGAAGCGTCGCATCAAGTCGATGGAAGACTGGATCGCCAATGGCGAACTGCTGAAGGCCGATGCCAACGCCCAGTACGCTGCCGTGATCGAGATTGATCTGGCCGAAGTCACCGAGCCGATCCTGGCCTGCCCGAACGATCCGGACGACGTCAAGGTCCTTTCCGAAGTCGCCGGCGACAAGATCGACGAAGTCTTCATCGGTTCCTGCATGACCAACATCGGCCACTTCCGTGCCGCCGGCAAGGTGCTGGACGGCAAGAGCGACATCCCGGCTCGCCTGTGGATCGCCCCGCCGACCAAGATGGACGCCCTGATCCTGACCGAAGAAGGCTACTACAGCGTTCTCGGCAAGGCTGGCGCCCGTATGGAAATGCCGGGCTGCTCGCTGTGCATGGGTAACCAGGCCCAGATCCGCAAGGGTTCCACCGCGATCTCCACCTCCACCCGTAACTTCCCGAACCGTCTGGGCATCGACACCCGCGTCTACCTCGGCTCCGCTGAACTCGCCGCGATGTGCGCCCTGGCTGGCCGGATCGTGACCAAGGACGAGTACATGGAGCAGATCAAGCTGGTCAACGCCAAGGCAGCTGACGTCTATCGCTACATGAACTTCGACCAGATTCCGGCCTTCGTCGAAGTCGCTGAAACGGTCGAGATGTAATGTGCCACCTGCCGCCGGTTGATTCCGGCGGTGTCAGGTAAACACAAACCCCTGCCATGCCGGTATTTCGGCGGGCGGGGGTTTTTAGTTAGTGGAGGCTACTGGCGCTGGCGCAGATGCGTTTTTCGTAGCGGGTCACGGTGCGTTCGGCTTCATTGAGATTACGCACATAACCCCCGTCCGGCAGATTGGCGCAGGGGCGGTGGTTGGCGTAGATACGGTAGCCGCCGTCGCTGGGGCGTAGCACCACGCTGATACCGTTTATGACCGTGCCGAGGCCCAACAGGCCTGCCGAAAATCGCTTCATTCGCGTGCTCCCATCGTTATCCGACTGTTGCCCAAAATGAAATTCCCGCGCGCCGGCGTGATTCTGGATGCCGGATAGGGCATCTTGCCCGATGGGAGCGACGTGGGCAAGAGCCGTTTTTGCTGATTTTTCGGGTTCACCGCAGAAGGTGCTGACGGTGCGGCCGTCTAACAAAAACTGGCGATTTTTGGGCAATGGTGTAAAGTTAATTCAGGAAAATCCATTTTTAAGGTGGTTCCATGGAAATTCGCTCCGTTACATCCAGCCTGAGTGCATTCACTGGCGTCAGTGGTACGCAAGGTCAGGCGAGTCAGGTTCAGCAAAGCCAGCAGGCGCAGCAGGGGTCGCAGGCCGAGGCGACACGGCAGGCCGAACGGCGTGAGCCGCGTCCGGAGGAGCGCGTCGAGCGCACCGAAGAGCGTCCGCGTCCGGTGACCAATGCGCAAGGCCAGCAAACTGGCACGCTGATCAACATTACGGCCTGACAGCGTTAGAGGATGAAGAGGTAAGCTGATGGCGATTGCATCGGCAACTTCCTCCGCGTCGGTCAGTGGCGGTCTGTTTGCGCAGATACAGCAGCAACAGGCGCAACGGAATGCCGAGCAGGCTGAGGCCAAGGCGCGGGCCTTGCAGGGTCAGGCGCGTAATGCGCAGGTCGAGGCGGACCGGGCGCAGGAAAATGCCCGCTTGATCAAGGTGCAGTCCGATCAGGCGTCGGATGACGCCAGCCAGGCTCGGCAAGGCTTGGCAGCCCTGAAGTCTCTGGGTGAGACGCAGGCGCAGTTTTCCGATCTGCGTGAACAGCTGGCAACGATCAAGGCGGGTACTGATACCAGTGTCAGTGCGAAGGCGGCAAGCTCAGCGACCTCCGGCAGTGCTTTGGCACCTGTAGTCAATTCCTTTGGACAACCGACCGGCACGCTGGTGAATGTGACCGCCTGAACCGGACTGACGGAGTTCCCGGGGCGCTTCGGCGCCCTTTTTTTTGCAGAGAACCATTCGTCTGATATGATTGTCCATAATTTGTCCTATACAAAAGAGGTTGCCAGTGCTTGAGAATCATTGGTGCGCGTCAGTCGATGCGACGATACAACTCCGAACCGGTTGCAACCCGCTGGAGCAGCACGGGCCGCAGGCGGTGATTGTTCATGCCGATGCGTGGTCGCCAATCGAAGCGGTGGCCGATCCGCACGACATCAAGCAGGTCGTCGATTATGAAGTGATCTTTCTGGCGATCCGCGCACTGGAGAAAAACGACCACTGTATCTGCCTGGAGAGCAGCATTCTCGAGGTTATGGACGCGATTTTCTCGATGCCGATCGTGACTGAGGCGCTGGTGTCGATGCACAAGCCGCACGTTTATAACGGCCAGGGGACGCCGGCGATTTCCTTGCGCCTGAAGCGTGCGCAGTGGGCGGCGATGCGCCGATGATTGCGGCGATCGGCGCGGTAGCGAGCAACGGCATGCTCGGACTCAATAACTGGCTGCCCTGGGATATTCCGGAAGAACTGGCATATTTTGAACGGACGGTTGCCGGGGCGGCGCTTGTGGTCGGCCGGCTGACGTATGAGTCCATGGATGTCGTACCGGTCGATACCTTTGTCGTGACCGGGCAGAAAGATTACGCCGTGCGTTCTGGGTGTCAGCGTGTGGCCTCGGTCGAAGCCGGCTTGCGTCAGGCGCTGGCGACCGGAAAACCGGTGTTCGTCATTGGCGGAGCATCGATCTATGCGGCCGCCTGGCCTTACTGTGAGCGCTTTTTCCTGACGCGGATCGGCAAGGCTTTTGACGGGGATACCCGTTTTCCGGACAGCATTCCACTCGACCGCTGGACGGTGGTCGAGGATCGAGAGGAAAGCTATCTTGAACGGCGCAGCGGCGAAGTGGTTGTTTGTCGTTTTCTGCAGCACGCACAGCCTGTCGTCAAACCGCTGCCCGCAGTCTGAATCGTCCGGAGAGGATTGCCAATCTTCGCCTGAGTGGCGCAGAATCCGGAAAAAACAGTGAGGTGGGGCAGCATGGCGGCTGCACGGAGGACGACTGCGGACAATTCGCGCCATTTGTGGCTGGCGCTGTGCGCGCTGGCGGCGGGTGCCTTTGTTCTCCTTGCTTACGTTCTCTGGTCTGCATACCAGACAACCTGGGAAGAGTCGCGCACGCTGGTGCGCAGTCAGGCGGGGTTGGTCGAGTCCCGGCTGGATGCGACACTGCGGCGCATTGACGCCAGCCTGGGCGACCTCGCCGCCAGCATTCCTGAAGCGGCGCTGACCGATGTTTCTGGCGAAGTTGAAAAGACGGCTATTGAGGCGCGAATGGCGCGGCACTTGCAGTCTTTTCCCGAACTTGCGGGGTTCCGCGTTATCGACCAGAACGGGCGCGTGCGCTATCTCGCGGGGGGCGGCGACTACGCACAACTCGACGACCGTCACTACTTCATCAGTGCGCGTGATGTCGCCGGGGACGGGCTGGTTTTTTCCGAGGTTGTGATTTCGCGGATCACCGGCCATCAGGTACTGGTGGTTGCGCGCGCCGTTCGCGATGCGCAGGGGCGATTCCTCGGTATTGTCAGTGCGGCGCTTGAACTCGCAAAATTCGAGGCCTTTTTTGCCGAGGAGCGCCCCGGAAAAACCGGCGCACTGGCGGTGCGGCGCAGCGACAACCATGCGCTGGTGGTTCGCTACCCGCCGGCACCCGCCGAGATCAATCGCAGTCTGGGCCCGACGCATCCGCTTGTGGTGCGGATTGCCGCCGGCGAGCGGGAGGAAACGCTGTCGTTCCCCGCACAGGCCGATGGCGTACAGCGTATTTATACATTCCGGAAGCTGGAGCATTACCCCTTCTATGTGCTTGCCGGTTTGTCCGAGGCCGACGCCCTCGAGGTGTGGCGAGAACGGGCCTGGGCGGTGGGCATGGTCGGTGGGGCGCTATTCCTCTGCCTGGGCATTGTCATGTACGGGCTATTTCGTGCCCAGGCGCAGGCACATGCAGCGGCAACCGCCTTAGCTCACCATCGTCAGCAGTTGCGCGAGGCGCAGCGCCTGGCGAAGGTGGGCAGTTGGGAACTCGACCTGCAGAGCAATGTGCTGACGTGGTCGGATGAGTTGTTCCAGATTTTTGAGCTCGATCCGGCGACGACCACGACCAGCTACGAACTGTTTCTCTCATACGTCCATCCCGAGGACCGAGCCCTGCGGGATCGCAGTTACCGCGAGTCGGTGGCCGATCGCAGCAGTTACGACATCGAGCACCGGCTTCTGATGCCCGACGGTCGCGTGAAGTATTTGCGGGAGTGTGGCGAGACCTTCTACGGTGACGACGGCAGGCCGCTGCGCTCGATCGGTACGGCTCAGGATGTTACCAGCCGCCGCCAGATGGAAGCCAAAATGCAGTTGCTGGGCAGCGCCTTTCAGCACAGCGGTGAGGCCATCCTGATCAGCGATCACGACAACAACATCGTCACGGTCAACCCGGCGTTCTCTCTGCTGACCGGTTACAGCGCCGAGGAAGTCATCGGGCGCAATCCGCGTTTTCTTTCTGCGGGGCGTACGTCCGGTGAGGAGTATGCGGCGATGTGGGCAAGCATCCACGAGAGTGGCTTCTGGCAGGGCGAGATCTGGGATCGACGCAAGGACGGTGGGGTTTATCCGAAGTGGATGTCGGTCTCGGTGATTCGTGATGACGAGGGCAGCATCCGTTATCACATCGCACACTTTACTGATGTGTCATCCGAGCGGGCGGCCGAGGCCGAGTTGCACCACATGGCGCACCACGATGTGCTGACCGGCCTGCTCAACCGTTTCAGCCTCAAGGGCCGGCTTGATCAGGCGCTGGCGGCAGCGCGGCGGGATGGTGGCCGGGTGGCGGTGATGTTCATCGACCTCGATCGCTTCAAGCTGATCAACGATACCTTGGGCCACCATGTCGGAGACCTGCTGCTGATCGAGGTCGCCAACCGGTTGCGTGACGCAGTTCGGGACAGTGACGTTGTTGCCCGCTTGGGCGGGGATGAATTCGTCGTCATGCTGACCGCCATCGAAAACAGCAGCGGCGTCGCGCTGGTCGCGGAAAAGCTGGTGAAGGCGGTTGCCGAGCCTTATGTCATCGAAGGGCACGATCTCTACACGACGCCGTCGATTGGTATCGCCATCTTTCCGACCGATGGCGGCGACGGCGATGTGCTGATGAAAAACGCCGATGCGGCGATGTATCACGCCAAGAACGCCGGTCGCAACAACTTCCAGTTCTTCGACGAGAAGATGAACAGCGCCGCGCTGGAGCGGCTGAACATCGAGCACGCCTTGCGTCAGGCCTTGTCACGCGAGGAGTTCCGGCTGTACTCCCAGCCCGTGATCGACATCGCCAGCGGCCGGGTGGCCGGGGTCGAGGCGCTGATTCGTTGGCAGCACCCGGACAAGGGGCTGCTGGCGCCCGGACGCTTCATCGGCATTGCCGAGGAGACTGGCCTGATCCAGCCGATCGGCGAGTGGGTGTTCTGGGCGGCCTGCCGGCAACTTGCCGAGTTCAATGCACTCGGTCTGGCGGGGATCTGCATGGGGATCAATATCTCGGCAATCCAGATGCGTAACGGCAACCTGCCGATCCTGGCGCGCGGCGCCATCGAGGCCTATGGCTTGAATCCGGGGCAACTGGTCTTCGAGATCACCGAGTCGGTGGCGATGGAGCAACCCGCCGAGACCATCCGCATTCTCGATATCCTGCACGACATGGGTATCCGGCTGGCGATCGACGATTTCGGTACTGGCTATTCCTCGCTCGCCTATCTGCGCATGTTCCCGATCGACCATCTCAAGCTCGATCGCTCTTTCGTCGAGGAAATCGGGCAGACCAGTGACGGTTCGGTGATCTGCGACGCAACCATTGGTCTTGCGCACAATCTGCAACTCAAGATTGTCGGCGAGGGCGTCGAGACCGCCGAACAACTCGACTATCTCAAGGCACAAGGCTGCGATCTCGTGCAGGGCTATCTGTTCAGCCGTCCTTTGCCGGCTGATGCGGTGATCGAATTCATCCGCCAGCGCAACCCCTGAAATTCGAGTAAACATTCAAGAAAAAAGCTTGCCAGCCGCGTTAGTTTTTCCTATGATTAAAACGAACGTATGAATCATAGGAGGCGGTCATGGCCGAAGCACGCAATGTCGATACCCGGGAGCGCATTCTCGATGCTGCCGAGCGCCTGTTCATGGCGCATGGCTATGAAGGCACGTCGATGCGGCAGATCACCGGCGAGGCCGGCGTCAATCTGGCTGCGGTGAATTATCACTTCGGCTCCAAGGAGTCGTTGATGCAGGAGGTCTTCCGCCGCCGCCTTGACTGGCTGAATGAGGAACGGATGCGCGTGCTCGATGCCTACGAGAAAGACGCGGGCGGCAATGCCCTCAAACCGTCGCAGATAGTCGATGGATTTTTCGGCACCTTGCTACGCCTGGCCGATGACGATCAGCATGGCGGGATGACCTTCCTGCGCCTGCTCGGGCGGACGCTGACCGAGCCGTCCGAGTTCATCCGCACCTTTCTCGCCCACGAGTACAAGCCGGTCATGGATCGCTACAAGGAGGCGCTGTTCCGCGCGCTACCGGTAGTGCCCAAAGCCGAGATCGTCTGGCGCTTCCACTTCATGCTCGGCGCTACCTCGTACGCCATTGCCGGCACCGATGCCCTGCGGCTGGTGACTGACTGGCAGATCGAGGAGGAGGATTCCAACGATCGCCTCGACCGGCTCGTGCCGCGCCTGATGTCCTTTTTGCTCGGCGGACTGCGCGCCCCGCTGCCGCAATACGACCCGTCTGCGGTCAACTCGAAATAACACCAAAAAGCCAAGAACATTTTCAGGAGACACACCATGTTTGACAGTTTGCTTCCCATCACCGGCCTGGCGCTTCTGGCGCTGCTTGCCGGACTTTTTCTGGTGCCGCCTATCCGGCGGGCGGTGATCACCCAGCCGATTTTTGCCACCTACCGCAAGGTCTTGCCACAGATGTCCGATACAGAGCGCGACGCCCTCGAAGCCGGCACCGTCTGGTGGGAAGGGGAGTTGTTCCGCGGTCATCCCGATTGGCAAAAGCTGCACGCCTACCCGCAGCCCAAGCTGACGGCGGAGGAGCAATCCTTCCTCGACAACGAGTGCGAGGAAGCCTGCCGTCTGGTCGATGACTGGAAAGTCACCCACGAACTCTACGACCTGCCCAACGAAGTCTGGCGTTACATCAAGGACAAGGGCTTCCTCGGCATGATCATCCCCAAGAAGTACGGCGGCCTGGAGTTTTCCGCCTACGCGCATTCGCAGGTGGTGACCAAGCTGTCGACCCGCTCAAGTGCCTTGTCGGTCTCGGTGATGGTGCCGAATTCGCTCGGCCCGGCCGAGTTGCTGCTGCATTACGGCACCGAAGCGCAGAAGATCCATTACCTGCCGCGTCTGGCCAAAGGCATCGAAGTGCCGGCCTTTGCGCTGACCAGCCCCTGGGCGGGCTCCGATGCAGCGGCGATCCCCGACAGCGGCGTGGTCTGCAAGGGCATGTATCAGGGCAAGGAAGTCCTCGGCATGCGGGTTTCGTGGGACAAGCGTTACATCACCCTGGCGCCGGTGTGCACCGTGTTCGGGCTGGCCTTCCATTTGTACGACCCCGACGGCCTGCTCGGTGACAAGAAGCATGTCGGTATCACCTGTGCGCTGGTGCCTTACGATCATCCGGGTGTCGATACCGGGCGTCGCCATTTCCCGCTCAACGCCATGTTCATGAACGGCCCGACGCGCGGCCAGGATGTCTTCATGCCGCTCGATTTCATCATCGGCGGGCCGAAGATGGCGGGGCAGGGCTGGCGCATGCTGATGGAGTGCCTTGCCGCCGGCCGCTCGATTTCGTTGCCGTCCTCGAATACCGGCATGGCACAGATGACGGCCCGCGCCGTTGGCGGATACGCCCGCGTCCGCAGTCAGTTCAAGATGGCCGTCGGCAAATTCGAGGGGGTCGAGGAAGCGCTGACCCGCATCGGTGCCTACACCTACATGATGGACGCCGTGCGCAAGATGACGGCGGGGGCAGTCGATCTCGGCGAAAAGCCGTCGGTGGTTTCGGCCATTGCCAAGTACCACGTCACCGAACGCGCCCGTCAGGTGGTCAACGACGGCATGGACGTCATCGGCGGCAAGGGCATTTGTCTGGGCCCGTCCAATTTCATGGGCCGTGCCTACCAGCAGGTACCGATCGGCATCACCGTCGAAGGCGCCAACATCCTCACCCGCTCGCTGATCATCTTCGGGCAGGGCGCCATTCGCTGCCATCCCTATCTGCTGCCGGAAATGCAGGCCGCGCAGAATCCGGATGCCCGCAAGGGCCTGGTGGATTTCGACAAGGCGCTGTTCGGCCACGTCGGCTTCACCATCAAGAACGGCCTGCGCGCCCTGTGGCTGGGCATGACTGGCTCGCATTTCGCGTCAGTCAATGTCGATACGGCGCCGGAAATGCGCCGTTATTACCAGCAACTGACGCGCTTCTCGGCTGCCTTTGCCTTCATGGCTGATATCTCGCTGCTGGTACTCGGCGGCAGCGTCAAACGCCGCGAAAAGCTCTCGGCACGCCTCGGCGACATCCTCGCCCAGATGTACCTGATCTCCTGCACCCTCAAGCGCTACGAGGAAGAGGGTCGCAAGGCCGAAGATGCGCCGCTCGCCCACTGGGCGATTTGGGATGCGATGTACAAGGCCCAGCAGGCTTTCGACGGCGTCATTGCCAACTTCCCGGTGCGCTTCATTGCGGCTTTCCTGCATCGCTCAATCTTCCCGTGGGGGCATCCGTATGTCGTGCCGTCGGACGAAGTCGGCCATCAGGTCGCTAAGCTGCTGATCGCACCCTCGGCAACCCGCGACCGCCTGACCGCCGAGTGCTTTGTGCCGATGACCGAAGACGAGCCGGTCGGTGCCATCGAGCTTGCGCTGCAGGCAACGCTGGAAGCCGAAGCCATCGAGGCGAAGATCCGTGCCGCCGAGAAGGACGGCCGTTTCGACAACAATCCGCGGGCCAATGTTAGAGACATCGCGACTGTCGCCGCCGAGTTGGGCGTGATTACGGTCGCCGAAGCCGAGGTCATGCGTCGTCGCAACCACCTGCGCGATATCGTCGTCCGGGTTGATGACTTCCCCTTCGACTATGGCGTGGCGACTGCCAACAAGCCGGCGGAATGCCGGATGGCGGCGTGAGTCCGCAGATGAGCCGGATAATCTACATTGTGGACGGCGCCCGCACGCCGTTCCTCAAAGCTCAGAAAGGGCCGGGGCCGTTTGCGGCCTCCGATCTGGCCACCCAGGCCGGTCGCGCCTTGCTGCTGCGCCAGCCCTTTGCGCCGACAGACCTCGACGAGGTCATCCTCGGCTGCGCCGCGCCGTCGCCGGACGAAACCAACATCGGCCGCATGGTCGCGCTGCGCCTCGGTTGTGGAAAGAAGGTGCCGGGCTGGACGGTGATGCGCAACTGCGCCTCCGGCATGCAGGCCATCGATTCGGCCATCGCCAACATCCAGTGTGGCCGTTCGGAGCTGGTGCTGGCGGGCGGCGTCGATGCCTTGTCGCGGGCACCGCTGCTGTATTCCGATGCGATGGTGCGCTGGTTTGCCGGCATGATGGCTATGCGAACTGCCGGGCAGAAACTGCAGCATTTTTTGAAATTGCGGCCAGCCGCACTGCTGACGCCGGTCATCGGCCTGATGAAAGGCCTGACCGATCCGGTCGTCGGTCTGCTGATGGGCCAGACCGCCGAAAACCTCGCCTGGCGCTTCGGCATCGACCGGCAGCAGATGGACGCCTTTGCTGTGCGCAGCCACCAGCGGGCTTATGCCGCACGGCAGGCCGGCCACCTTGATGAAATCGTGCCGCTGGTCGACACCACGGGCAAGGTTTACGCCGACGACGACGGCGTGCGCGCCGATGCGACGATGGCGGGCATGGCCAAGCCCAAGCCTTTCTTTGACAAGAAATACGGCAACATCACCGCCGCCAACAGCTCGCAGATTACCGATGGCGCCGCCTGGGTGCTGCTGGCCTCGGAGGAGGCCGTCCAGAAATGGGGCCTGAAGCCCATCGGCAAGATTGTCGACAGTCAGTGGTCCGGCCTCGAGCCGGAGCAGATGGGCCTCGGCCCGGTGCATGCCTCGACACCGATCCTGCAGCGCCACGGGCTCAGCCTTGACGATATCGACTACTGGGAACTCAACGAAGCCTTTGCCGCGCAGGTGCTTGGCTGCCAGGCAGCGTGGAAGGATGAGACCTACTGCCGCGAGCAACTGGGTCTGCCCGGCGCTTTCGGTGAAATTGCGGAGGATCGCCTGAACGTCGACGGCGGCGCAGTTTCCATCGGCCATCCGGTCGGGGCATCGGGCGCGCGCATCGTGCTCCATCTGTTGCACGTCCTGCGCCGGAATCAGGCCAAGCGGGGCATGGCGACGATTTGTATCGGCGGCGGACTCGGCGGCGCCATGCTGGTGGAGGCGCTATGAAAACGGTCGATTTTGGCTATTTTTTCGGGTTGACCGTAGCAGTTGCCCGACAGGAGTTTGCAGCATGAAGCACTGGCAACTGAGCACCGAGGCGAACGGGATCGCGATTGCCGTTCTCGACAAGGCGGGTGAATCCGCCAATTCCCTGTCCGCCGAAGTGATGGCCGAGTTCTCTCAACTGCTCGACCAGCTCGACCTCTATCCGCCCAAGGGACTGATCATCCGCTCCGGCAAGGAAGCCGGCTTCATCGCCGGCGCCGATATCGGCGAATTTTCGCAACTTGATACGCCTGAAAAGGGCATGGCGCTGGTGCAGCGCGGCTGGGATCTGTTCAAGCGCCTGGAGGCCGTCAAATACCCGACGCTTGCCCTGGTTCGTGGCCACTGCCTGGGCGGTGGTCTGGAACTGGCGCTGGCCTGCCATTACCTGCTGGCGGTCGATGAGTCCGGCACCAAACTGGCGTTGCCGGAGGTCATGCTCGGTATCTTCCCCGGCTGGGGCGGCATGAGCCGGCTGCCGGCTCGTGTCGGCCCGGCAGCGGCACTCGACATGATGCTTACCGGCAAGACCATCGACGCCAAACGCGCCAAAAAAATGGGTCTGGCCGACGATTGCGTGCCACCGCGAGTGATGGAGATGGCCGCCCGCCAACTGCTGCTTTCCGGCCAGCCGCGTCGTCCCTTGCCCTTCATGCAGAAACTGATGGCCGGCCCGCTGAAGGGCATCGTCGCCAATGGCGCCCGCAAGCAGGTGGCAAAGAAGGCGCGGCCGCATCACTACCCGGCGCCGTACGCGATCATCGACCTGTGGCAGAAACATGGCGGCAATGCGCTGGCTGCGCCGGAAATCGTCGACGGCATCATCCGCTCGACGACAGCGCGCAATCTCGTGCGGGTTTTTCACCTGCAGGAGCGGCTCAAGTCTTTTGGCAAGAATTCCACGTTCACCGCAAGACACGTCCATGTCGTCGGTGCCGGCGTCATGGGGGGCGACATCGCCGCCTGGTGCGCGCTGCGTGGCATGACCGTGACCTTGCAGGATCAGAGTCTGGAGCGCATTAGTCCGGCGCTGCAGCGTGCGGGCAAGCTCTTTGCCCGCAAGCTGCGCGATCCGCTCAAGGCGCGTGCCGCCTTCGACCGGCTGATTCCGGATGTGCGCGGCGACGGCGTGGCCCACGCCGATGTGATCATCGAGGCGATCTTTGAAAGCGTCGAGGCCAAGCACGCGCTGTTCAGCAGCATCGAACCGCGCATGAAACCGGGCGCCATCCTCGCCACCAACACCTCCAGCCTGCGCCTCGAAGACCTGCGCACCGTACTCAAGCAGCCCGAACGCCTGGTTGGCATCCATTTCTTCAATCCGGTGGCGATGATGCCGCTGGTCGAAGTGGTCGAGGCCGACGGCGCCGATCCGGCTGTGGTGCAGGCTGCCTGTGCCTTCGTACGGCAGATCGACAAACTGCCGCTGCCGGTGAAAAGCGCTCCGGGCTTTCTGGTCAACGCCGTGCTGGCGCCCTACATGCTGGCCGCAATGCGGGCGGTCGATGCCGGCGTTTCGCCGGAAACCGTCGATGAAGCCATGCTCGCCTTCGGCATGCCGATGGGCCCCATCGAGCTGGTCGATACCGTCGGCCTCGACATCGCCATGGTCGCCGGCAAGCAACTGGCCGGCGGCGCAGATGCGCCGCGCTGCCTGCTTGAGCGGGTGGAAAAAAATCAGCTCGGCAAGAAGACAGGCAGCGGCTTCTACGACTGGCGTAGCGGCAAAGCCGCAAAAGGTCAGCCTGCCAGTGTGCCGGAAGGACTGGCAACCCAACTGGTCAAACCGCTGATCGATCGTGTCGAGCAACTGGTAGCCGCCGGCATCGTCGCCGACCCGGATCTGGCCGACGGCGGCGTCATCTTCGGCACCGGTTTCGCCCCCTTCACCGGCGGCCCGCTGCACTATCGCGCCAACCAGATTTAGTAGGTGTTGCGTTTCCACAACAGGCTTTAAATATTTTTGCGTTCAAACGACATTTCAAACGTCTGTTTGAGTTTTAATGGCTGCACCAAATTGGGTCTTGAACCCGAATTAATCACAACAGGAGACAAATCGATGCACAAATCCCTCACCCCGCGCCTGATTCCGGCGCTGATCACACTCGCTTTCGCCGGTTCGGCATCTGCTTCAGGATTCCAACTCTATGGAGAACAGAGTGCTCATGGGATCGGTAATGCGGGTGCAGGTTCTGCAGCCTCGGCGGAAAATGCGAGCACCATTTATTACAATCCGGCCGGTATGACGCAACTGCAAGCACGCGAGGTGTCTCTGGGTGTTACAGCGGTCAAGACCAGCTTTGAATTCAATAACTCCGGGTCGGTTACACCCGGGTTTTCTGGAAATGGTGGCGATGGCGGTGGCTGGGGTTTCGTGCCTAACGCTTATATGTCTTGGGCGCTGTCCAAGGATATTTACGTGGGGCTCGGGATTGGGGCGCCCTTTGGTCTGAAAACTGAATATGACAAGCCTTGGACTGGCTCTGCTCATAGCAACAGCTTCGAAATCAAGACGGTCAATATCAATCCATCTGTGGCTTGGAGAGCTAATCAGTGGTTGTCTCTGGGGGGCGGTCTCAACTTCCAGTACATCGAGGCCACATATAAGCGTGCAGCCGGTGTGAGCGTAGTTCCACCGGCAGGTGTGCTGAATCGTTCCGACGTCACATTGAAACTGGATGACACGGGTTGGGGTTGGAACGTTGGCGCGCTGATTTCTCCTACCGCCACCACGAAAATCGGTATCGCTTATCGCTCAAAAGTGAAATACACCGCGGAAGGTGATATTTCCGTGTCAGGGCCGAGTGCCGCGGTGAATGCGGGAGGTAGCAGCAATGCTAAGGCAGATATTGAATTGCCCGACACATTTGCGCTGAGCCTCTCGCAGGCCGTCGGCGATCGTGTTGAACTCCTGGCAGATGTGACGTGGACTGGCTGGAGCAGCATCCCTTACGTCGACATCATGCGCACCTCCGGTGCTCGTAACGGGCAGTTGGCGCAAAAGCTTGATACTCGCTTTGAAAACGCTTGGCGTTTTGCAGTGGGGGCCAACTACAAAGTCAACGATGCCTTCAAGATGCGCTTTGGTGTTGCGTATGACCAGACCCCTGTACCTGATGCAGCACATCGTTTGACATCGCTCCCAGATAATGACCGGACCTGGTTTAGCCTTGGTGCGCAGTGGAAACCGACCAAAACGACAGCGCTTGATTTGGGCATGGCCTACCTCTACGTAAAGGACGCTCCGATCAATAACAATCTGAATGCGGAAGGTAAGGGTACTGTTACAGGAACCTACAAAGATAGCGCTTGGCTCTTTGGTGCCCAGTACTCAATGTCCTTCTAATCAAAATCTTCCTTGCGTTAGTTTAGTCCCCGGCCCGTCCGGGGATTTTTTTGAGTGTTTCCTCTAAAAAACCCCTTGACCCGGATTGTGCCCGGTCTATAATTCAAACGTTCGTTTCATTTATTGATTTGTTAGAACGAGACCAAAAGGAGACATGCTTTGAGCAAGCTGATCGTGAAGAAGGCAGCGGTTCTGGGCGCTGGTGTGATGGGGGCGCAGATTGCCGCGCATCTCGCCAATGCCAACGTGCCGGTGGTGCTGTTTGATTTGCCCGCCAAGGAAGGCGACAAGAATGGTGTGGTGAAGAAGGCGCTGGACGGCCTGAAGAAGCTGGACCCGGCGCCGCTGGCGAGCAAGGGCAAGCTGAAGTTCATTGATGCCGCCAATTACGACGAGCATCTGCCGTTGCTGGCCGAGTGTGATCTGGTGATCGAGGCCATTGCCGAGCGCATGGACTGGAAGAACGACCTCTACGCCAAAATCGGGCCGTTTTTGTCGTCGACCGCAATCGTCGCCTCCAATACCTCCGGCCTGTCGATGAACGCTCTGGCCCAGGGCCTGCCGGAAGCGGTGCGGCCGCGTTTCTGCGGCATCCACTTCTTCAACCCGCCGCGCTACATGCATCTGGTCGAGATCATCGGTACGCAGGGTACCGATGCCGCGACGCTGGATGCGCTGGAAACCTGGCTGACCTCGCGTCTGGGCAAGGGCGTGATCCGCGCGCTGGATACGCCGAACTTCGTCGCCAACCGCATCGGCGTCTTCTCGATCCTCGCCGTCATGCACCACACGCAGGCCTTTGGCCTCGGCTTTGATGAGGTCGATGCGCTGACCGGTCCGAAGATTGGTCGCCCGAAGAGCGCTACCTATCGCACCGCTGATGTCGTCGGTCTTGATACGCTGGCCCATGTCGTCAAGACCATGCAGGACACGCTGCCGAATGACCCGTGGCACGCGCATTTCACCAATCCGGCCTGGTTGCAGGCGCTGATCGCCAAGGGCGCACTCGGCCAGAAAACCCGTTGCGGCATTTTCCGCAAGCAGGGCAAGGAAATCCAGGTACTCGATCTGGCGGCGCAGGATTACCGCAAGTCTGCCGGCGAAATTGCCGAAGAGGTCGCGGCCATCCTCAAGATCAAATCGCCGGCCGAGAAATTCGCCGCGCTGCGCGCTTCCGCTCATCCCCAGGCACAGTTCCTGTGGGCGATTTTCCGCGACATCTTCCATTACGCCGCCGTGCAACTCGAAAACGTTGCCGACAACGCCCGCGACCTCGACCTCGCCATGCGCTGGGGCTTCGGCTGGGCGCAGGGGCCGTTCGAAACCTGGCAGGCTGCCGGCTGGGCGGATACCGCGCAAGCCGTAGCTGCGGACATCGCAGCCGGCAAGGCGATGAGCAGCGTGCCGCTGCCGGCCTGGGCGCTGGAGACCGGTCGTACCGGCGTGCATGCTGCCGAAGGTTCCTACTCCGCCAGCAAGAACGCCTATGTCGCGCGTTCGACGCTGCCGGTCTATCAACGCCAGCTCTTCCCCGAGCGTGTGCTTGGTGAAGTGGCGCCGACCCCGGAAAAATCCGGTGAGACGCTTTACGAAAACGATGGCGTCCGTCTGTGGCGTTTGCCTGCGGTCGACGCTGGAATTGGCATCATTTCGGTCAAGTCGAAGATGCACACCATCGGCAACGAAGTCCTCGATGGCGTGATTGCTGCCGTGCGTCAGGCCGAGGGTACGCTGGATGGTGTGGTGGTCTGGCACGAAGCGCCGTTTGCCGTCGGCGCCAACCTGCAGCAGGTTTCCGAAGCCATCGCCGCCGGCCAGTTCGATCTGCTGGAACAGACTGTCGAGAAATTCCAGCGCGCCTCGCAGACGCTGAAGTATGCGCAGGTGCCGGTGGTGGCTGCCGTGCAGGGCATGGCACTCGGGGGCGGTTGCGAATTCGTCATGCACGCCGGCAAGCGCGTGATGGCGCTGGAAAGCTACATTGGTCTCGTCGAGGCCGGCGTCGGCCTGATTCCGGCCGGTGGTGGCTGCAAGGAGTTTGCCGTGCGCGCCGCCGACTGGGCTGCCCAGTCGAACGTGCCGAACGAGGTCTTCAACTACCTGCAAAATGCCTTCATGACCATTGCCATGGCCAAGGTGGCCAAGAGCGCCGTCGAAGCCATCGACTACGGTTTTGCCCGTCCGTCCGACACTATCCTCTTCAACGCCAACGAACTGCTCTGGGTGGCGATCCGCGAAGCGCGCGCCATGGCCGACGCCGGCTACGTCCCGCCGCCGATGGCCCGCGCCATCCCGGTCGCCGGCAAGAACGGCATTGCCACCTTCGAGATGATGCTGGTGAACATGAAGGAAGGCGGCATGATCTCCGCCCATGACTATCTGGTCGCCCGTTCCGCCGCCGTCGCCCTGTGCGGTGGCGAGGTCGAAACCGGCAGCCTGGTCGATGAGGAATGGCTGATCACCGTCGAACGCCAGTTGTTCGTCGAATTGCTGAAAAACCCGCTGACGCAGGCCCGAATCAAGCACATGCTCGACACGGGAAAACCGTTGCGCAACTAATCGGGTCAGGAGACAGATAAAAAATGAGCAAACAGATTCAAGAAGCCTACATCGTCGCCGCGACCCGACTGCCGGTCGCCAAACGTAACGGCATGTTCCGCAACGTCCGTCCGGACGACATGCTGGCCGCCGTCCTCAAGGCCGTCGTCGCGCAGGTGCCGGGGGTCGATCCGGCGCGTATCGGCGATGTCATCGTCGGTTGTGCAATGCCGGAAGCTGAACAGGGCATGAACGTCGCCCGCATCGGTTCGCTGCTTGCCGGCCTGCCGATCACCGTGCCCGGTATCACCATCAACCGCTTCTGCTCCTCCGGCCTGCAGGCCGTGGCCGATGCCGCCAACCAGATCCGCCTCGGCCTCGCCGATGTGATGATCGCCGCCGGTACCGAATCGATGTCGGTGATGCCGCAGATCATGGGCAACAAGATGTCGATGAACCCGGCGATTTTCGCGAAGGAGGAAAACCTCGGCATCGCCTACGGCATGGGCCTGACGGCGGAAAAGGTCGCCAACCAGTGGCAGATCAGCCGCGAGGCGCAGGATGAATTCGCGCTGGCGTCCAACCAGAAGGCCTGCGCCGCCATTGCCGCCGGTCATTTCAGGGCGGAAACCACGCCCTACGTGATCCGCGAAAGCCTGCCCGACCTCGCTTCCGGTCAGATCCGGGTGCGCGAACGTACCGTCGATACTGACGAAGGCCCGCGCGCCGACGCCTCGGTCGAGAAGCTCGGCAAGCTGAAGCCGGTCTTCCACGCCCGTGGCTCGGTCACGGCCGGCAATTCCTCGCAGATGTCAGATGGCGCGGCAGCAGTCATGCTGGTCTCGGAAAAGGTGCTCAAGGAACACAACCTGACGCCGCTCGCGCGCTTTGCCAGCTACGCCGTCGGCGGTGTGGCGCCGGAGATCATGGGCATTGGCCCGGTCGCCGCCATTCCGCGGGCATTGGCCCAGGCTGGCATCAGTCAGGCCGATCTCGACTGGATTGAGCTCAACGAAGCCTTCGCCGCGCAGTCGCTGGCGGTGGTCAAGGAACTGGGCCTCGATCCGTCCAAGGTCAATCCGCTCGGCGGCGCCATCGCCCTCGGTCACCCGCTGGGGGCCACCGGCGCCATTCGCACGGCGACCATCGTCCACGGCATGCAGCGCACCGGCGCCCGCTACGGCATGGTGTCGATGTGCATCGGCACCGGCATGGGCGCCGCCGGCATTTTCGAGCGCCTGTAAGCGGCTGCTGCGGTCAACCCGGAAAAGGCGCGAAAATCAGGACATGAAACCCGCCTGGCTCGCCAAACTGCCGCCCGCCTGGCGTGCGCGCATGGTGCGGATGGGGTTCAACCTCCATCCCGCCTTTCGCGGCACCGGCGGCCGGGTCGAGCATGTTGCCCGTGACCTGCGCCATATCCGGGTTCGCCTGCCGCATGGCTGGCGGACCAAGAACATCGTCGGTTCGCTCTATGGTGGTTCGCTGTTCGCGATCACTGACGGGGCGCATCCAATGATGCTGATGGCGGCGCTGGGCGAGGATTACATCGTCTGGGACAAGTCGGCCAGCATTCGCTACCGCAAGCCGGGTTACACCACGCTCTACGCCGACTTCACGCTGCCCGACGAGGAACTGGCGAGTATCCGCCGGACACTCGAAGCGGCACCGGATCTCGAACGGACCTTCACGGTCGAACTCAAGGATGCCCACGGGACGATCTACACTGTGGTCGAGCGGACCGTCTATATCGCCCACAAAACTCACTACCGTCAAAGAACGGGTGGAGGAGACACATGATTCAAAAGACAACCGTCATGCGCGCTGCGTTGTTGGCGGCCCTGATTGCCGCCCCCGGTCTGCAGGCTGCGGAAGTGGCCGGCGTCAAGCTCGATGACCGCATTCGGGTCGGCAGTAGCGAGCTGGTGCTTAATGGCGCCGGGCTGCGCAGCAAGCTGTTCGTCAAGGTGTACGTCGGTGCCCTCTATGTCGGGCAGAAGGCGAATACGACGGCAGCGGTGATCGACCAGAACGGGCCGCGGCGCATGGTCATGCGCCTGCTGCGCGACATGGATGCCGACACCCTGCACGGTGCACTGGACGAAGGCCTGCGCAACAACCTGAGCGCCGCCGAACTCTCCGACATGAAGCCGCAGGCCGACCAGCTGGCCGGCATCATGAAGGGCATCGGCAAGGTGCGCGAGGGTGACAGTATTGCGATCGACTTTGGCACCGACGGCATCGTCATCGCGTTGAACGGTGATGCCAAGGGCAAGGTGGCCGGCGGCAACTTCGCCCGCGCCCTGCTCAAGGTCTGGCTGGGCGAGAAGCCGGCGGATGCCTCGCTGAAGAAGGCACTGCTCGGCGGCTGAAGACAATAACGGAGGAGACAACAATGGAAAAAATCTGGATCAAGAGCTATCCCGAGGGCGTGCCCGCCGAGATCGGCATCGACCATATTCCCTCGCTGGTCGCGCTGTTTGACGACGCCTGCCGCAAGTACGCCGACAAGGTGGCCTATGTCAGCATGGGCATCGAGATGACCTATCGCGAACTCGATGCACAGGCGTCGGCCTTTGCCGGCTGGCTGCAGTCGCGCGGACTGAAGAAGGGCGACCGCGTGGCGCTAATGATGCCCAACCTGCTCCAATACCCGGTCGCGCTGTTCGGCACGCTGCGTGCCGGCTGCGTGGTGGTCAATTGCAACCCGCTCTACACCCCGCGTGAGCTGGAGCATCAGCTCAAGGACTCCGGGGCGACGGCCATCGTCATCGTCGAGAATTTCGCCAACACCCTGCAGCAGATCATTGCCCACACCGCAGTCAAGCATGTCGTCGTGACGCCGATGGGTGAAATGCTCGGCGCGCTGAAGGGCATGATCGTCAATTTCGTCGTCCGCAAGGTCAAGAAACTGGTGCCGGCCTGGTCGCTGCCGGGCAGCATTGGTTTCAAGGCAGCGCTGTCGGCCGGGCGCAGCCACGGGGCCAAGCCGGTCGCGCTCGGCCACGACGACATCGCCTTCCTGCAATACACGGGCGGTACCACCGGAGTCTCAAAAGGCGCGATGCTGACCCACGCCAACATCTCGTCCAACGTCATGCAGGCTTACAGCTGGATCAAGCCGGTGGTGCGCGAGGGTGAGGAATTCATCATCACCGCGTTGCCGCTGTATCACATCTTCGCGCTCACCGCGAACTGCCTGACGTTCATCATGATCGGCGCCCGCAACCTGCTGATCGCCAACCCGCGCGACATTCCCAATTTCATCAAGGAGTGGAGCAAGTACCCGATCACCGTTGTCACCGGCGTCAATACGCTCTTCAACGCGCTGCTCAACCATCCCGATTTCGGCAAGCTCGATTTCTCGACCATGCGCGTGACGCTGGGCGGCGGCATGGCGGTGCAGGGTCCGGTGGCCGAGCGTTGGCTGAAGGCGACCGGCACGCCGCTGCTGCAGGCCTATGGCCTGACCGAAACCTCGCCGGCGGCGACCATCAACCCGCTGGACATGAAGGCTTTCAACGGCTCGATCGGCCTGCCGATTTCCTCGACCGAAGTTGCCATTCGCGACGACGCCGGCAAAGAGGTGCCACAAGGCCAGGTCGGCGAAATCTGCATCCGCGGCCCGCAGGTGATGAAGGGCTACTGGCAGCGCCCGGACGAAACCGCCAACGTGCTTGGCGACGATGGATTCCTGCGCACCGGCGATATGGGCTACGTCGATCCAAATGGCTTTGTTTTCCTGGTCGACCGCAAGAAGGACATGATTCTCGTCTCCGGCTTCAATGTCTATCCGAATGAAGTCGAGGAAGCGGTCGCCATGCATCCGGGTGTTACTGACGTCGCCGCCATCGGCGTTGCCGACGAACACTCCGGCGAAGCGGTGAAGATTTTCGTCGTCCGCAAGGACCCGCGGGTCACCGAAAAGGAACTGATCGAGCATTGCCGCAAGCAGCTCACCGGTTACAAGGTACCCAAGCATGTTGAATTCCGTGACGACCTGCCGCGCACCAATGTCGGCAAGATTCTCCGTCGCGCCCTCAAAGAAGGAGCCTGAGTCAGTGGCCATTCCAGCTTCCCTGAACCGTAACCTCGCGCTCCCCGCCATTTGCGCGCCGATGTTCATCGTCTCCAATCCCGATCTGGTCATCGCCCAGTGCAAGGGCGGCCTGATCGGCTCCTTCCCGGCGCTCAACGCTCGGCCAAAGGAGTTGCTCGACGACTGGCTGACCCGCATCAAGACCGAACTCGCCGCCGACCCGAATGCGGCGCCGTTCGCGGTGAACCAGATCATCCACCCGTCCAACGAACGCCTTGAGCACGACATGGCGCTGTGCGTGAAGCACGAGGTGCCGCTGATCATCACCAGCCTTTCGGCACCGACGCAGATCGTGCCGCACGTGCATGCCTATGGCGGCCAGGTCTTCCACGACGTGATCAGCGTCCGCCATGCCGAAAAGGCGCTGGAGGCCGGTGTCGATGGTCTGATCCTGGTCTGTGCCGGCGCCGGCGGTCATGCTGGCACCTTGAGCCCGTTTGCACTGGTCGGCGAGATCCGCAAGTTCTATAACGGGCCGATTGCGCTTTCCGGTTCGATCACCAACGGCGCCGCCATCCTCGCGGCGCAGGCGATGGGGGCGGATTTTGCCTACATCGGTACGCGCTTCATCGCCACCCGCGAAGCCAACGCCATCGACGGCTACAAGCAGGCGATTGTCGATTCGGCCGCCAAGGATGTGGTCTACACGCCGTATTTCACTGGCGTGCATGGCAATTACCTGAAGAAAAGCATCGTCGCCGCCGGCCTTGATCCGGACAACCTGCCGGTCAAGGACAAGACCGCGATGAGCTTTGGCGGCAGCCGCGATGCCAAGGCCTGGAAAGACATCTGGGGTGCCGGGCAGGGCGTCGGCACCATCGATGACGTGTTGCCGACCGCCGAGCTGATCGCCCGCATGAAACAGGAATACCAGGCCGCCAAGGCGGCGCTGTGCAGCAACCCGTTCTGAAATTCCAAAATACAACAGGAGACACAGTAATGAGCGACTACCGCGCCCCGATCAAGGACATGCGCTTCGTCATGGATGAACTGGCAGGCTTTCGCGAGATCAGCGCGCTGCCCGGTTACGAGGAGGCAACCCCAGATCTGGCCGATGCCGTGCTTGAAGAAGCCGCCAAATTTGCCGGCGAAGTGCTGGCGCCATTGAACCGAGTTGGTGACAAGGAAGGCTGCAAACTGACCGCCAACGGCGTGACCACGCCGCCGGGCTGGAAGGAGGCCTACAAGGCCTTCTGCGAAGCCGGCTGGAATGGCGTCGCCTCGCCGGCCGACTTCGGTGGCCAAGGGCTGCCGGATTCGCTGGGCGTTGCGATCAAGGAAATGGTCTGCTCCGCCAACCTGTCTTTCTCGCTCGGCCCCTTGCTCACCACCGGTGCCGTCGAAGCCCTGATTACCTGCGCCAGCGACGAACTCAAGGCCATCTACCTCGAAAAGATGGTCACCGGCGAATGGACCGGCACGATGAACCTGACCGAGCCGCAGGCCGGCTCCGACCTGGCGTTGATCCGCTCCCGCGCCGAGCCGCAGGCCGATGGCAGCTACAAGGTCTTCGGCCAGAAGATCTTCATCACCTACGGCGACCACGACATGACCGACAACATCGTGCATCTCGTGCTCGCCCGCCTGCCGGATGCCCCGGCCGGCGTGAAGGGCATCTCGATGTTCCTGGTGCCCAAGTTCCTGGTCAATGCCGATGGTTCACTCGGCGCCCGCAACGATGCCTACTGCGTTTCCATCGAGCACAAGCTCGGCATCCACGCCAGCCCGACCTGCGTCATGGCCTATGGTGATAATGGCAACTTCGGTGGTGGCGCCGTCGGCTACCTGCTCGGCGAGCCCAACCGTGGCCTCGAATACATGTTCATCATGATGAACGAAGCCCGCCTCGGCGTCGGCCTGCAGGGCATCGCCCTCGGCGAACGCGCCTACCAGCAGGCGCTGGGTTATGCCCGCGAACGCAAGCAGGGCCGCGACGCGCTGACTGGCGAAGCCCTGGTGACCATCGACAAGCACCCGGACATCCGCCGCATGCTGATGCTGATGAAGGCGCGTGTTGAAGCCAGCCGCGCGCTGGCTTACTACACCTCCGGTCTGCTCGACCATGCGCATGCCGCGGTGAACCCGGAAAACCGGCAAAAATCGCTGATGCTCGCCGAGTTCATGATTCCGCTGGTCAAGGGCGGCGGCACCGAAATGGGCATCGACGTCACCTCGCTCGGTATCCAGATCTACGGTGGTATGGGCTTCATCGAAGAAACCGGCGCCGCGCAACACTGGCGCGATTCGCGCATCACCACCATCTACGAAGGCACCACCGGCATTCAGGCCAACGACCTGCTCTTCCGCAAGCTGATGCGTGATCAGGGCGCGACTGCCAGGATCGTTTTCGGCGAAGTACATGCCACAGCCAAGGCGCTCGGTGCCAGCGGCAAGCCGGAACTGCAGGCCATCGGCCAGCGGCTCGGCGCCGCCCTCAAGGCCTGGACGGATGCCACCGAATGGCTGGCCGCCAATGCCAAGAGCGGGCTGTCGGGCGTGCTCACCGCCGCCGTGCCCTATCTGCATCTGGCGGTGACCGTGACCGGCGGCTGGATGATGGGCAAGGCCGCGCTGGCTGCCAGCGGCTACCTCGACAAGGGCGAGGGCGATCTGCCCTTCTACCGCGCCAAGGTCGCCACCGCCCGCTTCTACGCCGACCAGCTGCTGCCGCAGGCTGCCGCATATGCCGAAACGGTCAAGGCCGGCGATGCGGCCATCGCCGGCATGAGCGGCGACGAGCTGTTCTGAGCGACAACAATCTTCTCTGCGGGTTCGGCATACGGAAACACCTCGGGCAACAGGATTCCTGCGTCAACCCTTTTGCGGACCTTCGGGTCCGCTTTTTTTGCGGTTCTTTTCTGGCGTGAACAAGGCGGCCCCGCGGGCCGCCTTGGGTTGATCCGGGTATAGGATCAGAAATTGACGCCGACCTTGGCCAGCCAGGTCCAGTTTTCAAACTGCACGCGATCGCGCTCGTTGGTGTTCAGGTAACGGATATCGCTGCCGGCGTAGAACATGCCGGCACGGAAGTTGAGGCCGGCGACGGCGCCGTAGCCGAAGAGGTTGCGGTCGGCGTTGCCGTTGTCGACGCTGACCATCGCCAGTGCCGGGCCGGCACCGATGGAGAAGCCGGCACCCAGCGGCAGGGTGTAGCGCGGCGACAGTTCGAAACTCGTCGCCTTGATGCCGGATTCGTCAACGCGGTTGATCTGCACGTGGGTGCGAATCCGATTGGCGGGCGTCTGAAGCAGGCCGCAGTTCATGTTGAAGTCGATGCCGTAGCTGCCCATGTTGTCGTCACGGGTGCCGGCAGCGTGGGTCATGCCGCCGGTGACAGCCAGCGTTGGCTCCAACTTGAAACCGTTTTCAAGGGCCGGGAAGAAGCGGATACCGTCGGCCTGGGCGGCGCCGGCAAAGGTCAGGCCTGCAAAGGCAAGGGCGGTGGTAAGGCGGGTAATGGTCATCGTGGTCTCTCCAGTGCGGATTATGGGCAGAAATGCCTATCGCACCCAACGATACTGGAAAAGCCCCTTCGGCTCTGTGACCTGAGTTACATAGCCCAGACGGGATGAATTTTTCGACCATTCGGGAACTCTCGCGTGACGGCCGGGTCAGTGCTGAAACCGCGTTGAGATATCTTGGTATCAAAACATGGTGAGATTCAAAGGGGAGTAGCTCTTCGTTGTGATGTCGTCAGCACGAAAAGTCAGCCGACTTTTCCGGCGTCACAGGCGGTCCAAAGCGACCGCGAGCAAGACCTTTGCCGGGCAGGCAAAGGTGCTCTTGTCGTCAAGAAGCCTTTGTCCTGACATGGTCAAAAGGTTTGTTCGACAAGGAGCTTTTCATGGAAACAATCGGTACCTGGTGGATGTGGGCGGGATTTTTCGCCATTGTCCTCGTCATGCTCGCCATCGACCTCTTCGTGGTCGGCGGCGGCAAGCAGCATCGTGTGTCGTTCAAGGAAGCGGCGACCTGGTCCGGGATCTGGGTCGGTGTCTCCTTCCTCTTTGCCGGTGCGCTCTGGTGGTATCTCGACCACAGTGCCGGCCGTGAGATTGCCAACGAAAAGACTATCGAATACGTCACAGGCTATCTGATCGAGAAGTCGCTGGCCATCGATAACGTCTTCGTCTGGCTGATGCTGTTCAGCTTCTTTGCCGTCCCGCTCGAACTGCAGAAACGGGTGCTGGTGCTCGGTGTGCTCGGTGCCATCGTGATGCGGACGATCATGATCTTTGCCGGCGTCTGGTTGATTGCCAAGTTCCACTGGATTCTCTACGTGTTCGGTGCTTTCCTGCTGATCACCGGCATCAAGATGTGGTGGTTTGCCGACGAGAAGCCCGACCTCGAAAACAACCCGGTCATCCGCTGGATACGTCGACACATGAAGGTGACCGATGAGTTGCATGGTGAGCGCTTCTTCATCATGCGCGAAGAGGCCGGCAAGCTGGTGCGTTACGCCACCCCGCTGTTCCTGGTATTGATCCTGGTCGAATTCACCGACCTGATCTTCGCGGTCGACTCGATTCCTGCAATCTTCGCGATCACGACCGACCCCTTCATCGTCCTGACTTCCAACATCTTCGCCATTCTCGGTCTGCGCGCGATGTACTTCCTGCTTGCTGACATGGCCGACCGCTTCTCGCTGCTGAAGTACGGTTTGGCGATGGTGCTGATGTTCATCGGTGTGAAGATGCTGCTGATCGACATCTTCAAGATTCCGGTGGTGTTCTCGCTGGGTGTCGTCGCCGCGATCATCGCGACCTCGATCATCCTGTCGCTGCGCAAAGAGAAGCAGTCTGCCAGCAATACCGGCTCCGGTTCCTCGAACCCGGATACGGTTTGAAAGGGGAATGAGCATGGAAAAACGAACGCAGTTTTCCGTCTGGTACTTCGCCTGTGCGCTGCTTGGCATCGTGCTGCTGCAGAACGTGTGGCAAAGCGTGCGTACGACCGCACCCATCCCTTACAGCGAGTTTCAGCAACTGCTGCGCGAGGGCAAGGTCGCCGACATCGCGGTGTCCGATAACCAGATCATCGGCAGCTACAAGGAGGCGGTCGGCAACAAGACCCGCTTTGTCACCACCCGCGTCGATCCGGCGTTGGCCAAAGACCTGGCCCAGTATGACGTCAAGGTCAGCGGCATCGTCGAGAATACCTTCCTCTCGGACCTGATGGGCTGGGTGCTGCCGGCGGTGATCTTTGTCGGCATCTGGATTTTCGCGATGCGCCGCTTTGCCGGAAAGATGGGCGGTGGCGGCTTCATGAATATCGGCAAGAGCAAGGCCAAGGTGTATGTCGAGACCGATACCAAGGTGAATTTCGCCGATGTTGCCGGTGTCGAGGAGGCCAAGGACGAACTGAAGGAAATCGTCGGCTTTCTCAAGGATCCGGAAAGCTTTGGCCGCCTCGGCGGACGGGCGCCCAAGGGCGTGCTGCTGGTCGGGCCGCCGGGAACCGGCAAGACGCTGCTGGCCAAGGCCGTGGCCGGGGAGGCGGGGGTACCCTTCTTCTCGATTTCCGGCTCGGAGTTCGTCGAAATGTTTGTCGGCGTCGGCGCTGCCCGGGTGCGGGATCTGTTCGAGCAGGCGCGGGCCAAGGCGCCGGCGATCATCTTCATCGACGAACTCGATGCGCTGGGCCGGGCGCGGGCTGCGGGCGGTGCGATGGGCGGGCATGACGAGAAGGAGCAAACCCTGAATCAACTGCTGGTCGAACTCGATGGCTTCGATTCCGGCAAGGGGCTGGTCCTGCTCGGTGCCACCAACCGCCCGGAGGTGCTCGATCCGGCCTTGTTGCGTGCGGGTCGCTTCGACCGGCAGGTCGTTGTCGATCGTCCGGACAAGCAGGGGCGCGTCGCCATTCTTCAGGTGCATATCCGCAAAATCGAGCTGGCAGAGGGCGTGGATCTGACCCAGATCGCCGACCTGACCCCGGGCTTCACCGGCGCCGAACTGGCCAACCTCTGTAATGAGGCGGCACTGGCGGCCACCCGCCGACAGGCCGAGGCGGTCACCCTCGAAGACTTCACCGTTGCGGTGGAACGTATCGTGGCCGGCCTGGAAAAGCGCAATCGCGTGCTGTCGCCCCTGGAGCGCGAAACTGTCGCCCACCATGAGATGGGGCACGCCATCGCGGCGATGTCGACGCCGGGGTCGGACCCGGTGCACAAGGTGTCGATCATTCCACGGGGTGTCGGTGCCCTTGGTTACACCATCCAGCGCCCGACCGAGGAGCGCTACCTGATGACCCGTGCCGAGCTCGAAAACCGGATGGTGGTGCTGCTCGGCGGCCGGGCGGCCGAGGAAATCATCTACGGCCATTTCTCCACCGGCGCCTCCGATGACCTGCAGCGGGTGACGCAGATCGCCCGGGCGCTGGTCACGCGCTACGGGATGCATCCGGACCTCGGCCACGTGGTTTACGAGAAGGATCAGGGCAATTACCTCGGGCAGGCGATGCCGCAGTTCGACAAGCCGTACAGTGAGGAAACGGCGCGCGAAATCGACCTCGCCGTGCGCGATATTGTCCAGGCGACCTATCGCCGCACGCTGGCCTTGCTCAAGGCGCGCGAGGCCTTGCTATGCGCCTCGGCCGCCGATCTTCTGGCGCGGGAGACCCTCGGCGAGGCTGAGCTGGCATCGATTCGGGTTGCAGCGGTCGCTGAAACGCTAACCGGAGACTGATTATGGACATCGTCTGGCCGGTTGTTGGCCTGGTGGTCATCGTGATCGGGCTGGCCGGCGTATTCCTGCCGGTGTTGCCCGGCGCGGCGCTAATTTTCGCCGGCATCGCGATTATTGCCTGGGCTGGCGATTTTGGGCGGATTTCCGGGTTCACCGTAGCTTTCGTCGGGGTGCTGGCGGTGCTCTCATGGAGTATCGATTACCTGGCGGCGAGTCTGGGGGTCAAGCGGGTCGGCGCCAGTTCGCTGGCCGTTGCCGGTGCTGCGTTGGGCACGCTGGCAGGCTTGATGGCCGGGCTGATCGGGGTGCTCATCGGTCCGATTATCGGGGCGGTTATCGGAGAGTGGATGGCGAGGCGTGACGGTGTGCAGGCCTCAAAGGCCGGGCTGGCTGCCGGGATCAGTTTTCTGCTCGGCATCGTCGCCAAGGTCGGCATCGCTTTCATGATGATCGGCGTACTTGCCGTGGCCTGGCTGGTGTAGTCCGATGCGCCACAAATTCCTTGGCACCGGGGAACCCGGCTACCACCCGCTACGCAAGATCCGGACGGTGTTTTCCGGATTGCGCTATGCCGTGCTTTTCGACTGGTCGGTGACCTACAAGCTGATCCTGTCGGCCGTCGTGCTTGTCCTCGCCTTTGTATTTCGCCAGTGGCTGGATGTCCTGCTGATCCTGCTGGCGACGGCCTTCGTGATTGCTGCGGAGATTTTCAATAGCGCCATTGAGGCCATTTGCGATTTCATGGAGACGCGGGAGAACCCGAAGATCAAGGTCATCAAGGATATGGCGGCGGCCGCAGTGGGCATTGCCATGCTGGTCTGGCTGGTGATTATCGGCTCGGAGTTGATTGAGGTGTTCAATGCCCTGAGTGTGCAAGTTGGCTCGAATTGAGCAAACGGCTTGTTGGAACCGCCTGCCGTTGGATTTGCCAAAGCGAGGGTCTGGCTTCGGCCGGACGTGCTCTCTCCTCTGCACGGTGTCCTCCTGGCACCCTTCGCCCGCTTCGGCGGGCGTTTTTTCGCTGGCTCAGCCCGCCGGGCAGCTCGGCAGGCCAAGGTGGTAGCGTCCGCCGCCAGTGCGCTTGGCGGCATACATGGCGCTGTCGGCGGCATGCAGCATTGCGGTCGGGCTGCCGTAGGTCTGCGTCGGGAAACTTACAATGCCCAGACTGGCCCGCGGGGCAAGATGCTGACCGCTGGCAATGACCGGCGTTGCAAGGGCACTGAGGATTTTCTCGGCGACGCTGGCCGGGGCGCTGTGTTCGCTGACCTCGGCCAGCAGCACGACAAACTCATCGCCGCTGAGGCGGGCGACGGTGTCGCTGGCGCGGGTGCAGTCGAGCAGACGGCGGGCGACTTCGATCAGCAGCGCATCGCCGGCAGCGTGGCCGTGGCGGTCATTGATCGGCTTGAAGTCATCGAGGTCGAGGTAAATGATGGCAAATGCCCGGTTGTGCCGTTGCGCCTGATTCCAGGTGAATTCGAGGCGGTCGAGGAACATTCGCCGGTTCGGCAGGCCGGTCAGCGGGTCGAGATGCACCTGCCGGCGAATCTCGGCTTCTTCGGCCTTGCGGGCGGTGAGGTCCTGGATATGAGCGACGAACAGCGAGATTTCTCCATCGTCATCATGCTGAGCACTGAGGCTGACTTCGACCCAGACGGTGGCGCCGTCCTTGCGCCGGTAGCGCTTTTCGTAGCGCAGGTGGGGCCGCATGCTGCTTTTCATCTCGGAGACGTAAAGTTCGCCGGCCGGAAGATCATCGGGGTGAGTGAAAAAACGGAAATTCTGACCGCGAAGTTCAGCTTCGCTGTAGCCCAGCAGATCGCAAAACGCGCTGTTGACCTCAATGAAATTGCCATCGCGATCGAGCAAGACGATGCCATTCGGGGCGTGCGCCATCAGTTGCCGGAACTTCCGCTCGCTGTCACGGAGCGCCTGGCTGCTTGCCTTGTAGCGGGTGACGTCCTGCAGCGTGCCGATCAGGCGCTGGCTGCCATCGGCGGCGTTGGCGACACGCAGCATGCGCTGGCGTATCAGGCGCTGGCGTCCGTCGTGCAGTCGCAAGGCGTGTTCAATTTCTATCGGGTCGGGCGAGCTGAGGGCGTTGCTGTAGGCTTTCAGCAGATGCAGCCGATCGACTTCCGGAATCAGGGCAAGGAGGTTGTCGAGGCAGGGGCGGCCCCACTGCTGACCGAGAATGCTCATCGACTGCGCTGAGAAGGCGATATCGCCGTTCTCGACCCACATCTCCCAGCTGCCTATGCCGGCAATCCGCTGTGCGGTGGTGAGTTGGGCAAGCGAGTCGACACGCTGCCGGATTTCCGGGCGATCGCCGTTCATCGTGGCTTCGTGGCTGAGAAGGTGGTCGTTTCTGGCGTAGGTATTCATGGGGGCGCCTCCTTACCGGCGAGTGGCCTGCCGGATTTGCTGCCGATAGCCACATCATCCGGCAGGTTGCGCATCCTGAACATTCGTATGAACAGTAGTCCCTATCCGCAAAACTACCTATGTGCCTTGGGATTCTCGCGAATATTCAAGGACTGGCCGGGCGCTTAGAGTGTCATCGTCAAATGCTCCGGCATGCGTCTGCTGCCGGCCAATAAGTGCAACGATGCAAAGGGGGTGACCAATGAGTGAGATGAATATCCTGGTGGTGGACGCGGATTCGGAGCGCCGCGATGTGGTGGCCGACGCCTTGTCGTGGATTGCAAACGACTACCGCTTGTTCGAGGCCCGGGATCTCGATGAGGCTCGCGATTGTCTCAAGCGTTTTGATTTTCGCCTGGTCATCGTTGGCCCGGAGTTGCCGTGCGACACACGGGCGGCGCTGGTTTTCCTGCGTGGCAGCCTGCCGCACAGCGCCTTGCTGACCTGCATGAAAATGTCGTCGTTCGACCGTGACGGCCCGACCCGGATGCTGGATTGTGGTGCCGACCTGGTCATTGATCAGCGTATGTCGGCAACGCAGCTGTCGCTGGTCCTTCGCCCCTACCTTGGGCATCAGGTCAATCCGGAAGATGCCAGGCAGGTAGCGCGAGACTGGGTACAGCCGGCGCTGACACCCGCCTGACCGGGATCAGGCCGGGTTGCGGGCAAAGCCGATGATCTTCGTCTGGTAGCGCTTGATCACGTGCTGTGCCTCGGGGATGCTGCGGACATAGCCGCCATAGGGCAAAATATTGCAGGGTCGGTGATTGGCGTGGACGCGGAAGCCGTCGTGGAACGGGCGCAGCACGATTCTGACGCCGTTGATCACCGTGCCGTACCCGAGCATTCCCGGAGAAAAACTTGGCATTTACGCACTCCTTGCAAGAACGTGACCGAACCGTTGGCTCAGAGGCCCCGAGCGGGCGCGGAGTTCCCGTGTATCGCGGATGGTTTTACCGGCGCTTACTGGCATGTTTCTTGGCGTTTTGCATCGGAAGTCTGCTGACCGCTTGCGGCAATGTGGCCCGTCTGGCGGCAGATATTCGTGAGTCCAGCCAGCAGTTGCGCGTCGTTTCGGGGACGCTGGCCGGCGGGCGTTGTCCAGAGTGTGAGTGGATCGTCGTCGTGCTCGGCGATGTTCGCGGCGAAAAGCTGCATAACTTCCGTGTGTTCGAGCAGTCAGGGCGTTTTCGCATCGCGGCCTTGCGCGATTCACGCTACCTGTTTGCCTTTCAGGACATCAACCGGGATTTTTCCTACCAGCCCGGTGAGCCGGCTGTCTGGCACGATCTGGATCCCGATCAGATGGCGCAGGGCACGCCGGCCGAGGTGGCTTTGCAGGTTTCCGCGAGTCTGATCCGGCCCGCGCCAGCCGGGCTGGAGGATATTTTCGGCCTGCGGGGCAGCAGTCTCGGGCAGATCGATGTCCAGCTCGGGGTCGTCAGCGCGCTGGAAGCACCGCGCTTCAGCCCGGAATCAGCGACCATGGGCATGTGGGAGCCGGTGGGATTCATGAAGGCGGGGCGGGCCGGGGTGTTTTTCCTTGAGCCCTACGATCCGCGGCGGATTCCGGTGTTGTTCGTGCATGGCATACGCGGTACGCCGCGCAGCTTCGCCGGCATTATCGACAGTCTCGATCGCACGCGGTTTCAGGCCTGGGTGCTGAACTATCCCTCAGGACTCGATCTGCGGGCGCTCGGCGACGGGCTGGTTGGCCTGCTGGCTGAGTTGCGCCATCGTCACGGCTTCGGCACGCTGCACATTGTGGCCCACAGCATGGGCGGGTTGCTGGTTCGCGAATACCTGGCGGAGTGTGCCCGCGCCGGCGGCTGTGATTACGTCAGCCAGGTGGTGACGATTTCGACACCGTTTGCCGGGATTTCGGCGCTGGGCAGCTGGCTGGAATACACGCGGGTGGTCATGCCGGTGTGGCGTAACCTGACGCCGGATGGCCCTTTCCTGCGTGACCTGTTTGCCTTGCCTTTGCCTTCAGGCGTGTCGCACCACCTGCTGTTCGGGTATCGCAATGTCGCGACCCTCAGTCGCAGTAGCGGCGATGGGGTCATCCCGCTGGAAAGCCAGTTGCGCAGTGCGGCGCAAAACGAGGCGGTGAGCGTTCGCGGCTTCAATGAGGATCATGTGAGCATACTCAGCAACACCGAGTTGCAGCGTTACATCAACGAAGCCTTGCAGCGCCCGGATTTCCGCAGTGTTGCCCGGCATCCGCGCTCAGTGTCGCCGGTCAGGCAGTCCGCCGAGCGCTGATCTCGGGGCTTACTGCAGCAACTGCGGGGTGACGGCTTCGAGGTCGGTTTTTTTGACGAGGCCCATTTTCCGCTGCACGACCTGGCCGTTGCGGTCGATGAACAGGGTGTAGGGCAGCCCGGCCTTGGTATTGCCGAGTTCCTTCATCAGCGGGATACCCTTGTCCTTGGCGACGAACACCGGGTAATCCATGTCGTAGGCCTTGGCGAATTCCTTGGCCGGTTCCGCCTTGTCCTCGATGCCGATACCTAGGATTTCGACCTTGCCCTTGTGCTGTTTGCGGAATTCGATCAATTCAGGGATTTCGGCGCGGCAGGGGCCACACCAGCGGGCCCAGAAGTTCACCACCAGCGGCTTGCCCTTGAAGCGCGACAGCGCCACTGGTTTGTCGTCGAGGTCGCTCAGAGTCGCGGCAAACAGCGGTGCCGATGACGGCATGTCCTCGGCTGCTGCGGTAAACGCGGAAAACAGGCCAAAAACGGCAACGGCAAGGAGCTTTCTCAAGGCAGGTCACCCCGGCGGAAGATCAGGTAGCCGATGGTAGCACTGAGTACGCCCAGTGCTGCCGGGTAGGCCAGCGCGAAGATCTTGTAGCCGGTGCTGCCGAAGAGGTCGAGGATGACGTAGGCCGAGGGGCCGAGCACAATCAATTGCGGATCGAACAGCGCCAGTGCAGCGGTGCGGAAAACCTGCAGCGGGTTGGCCAGCGCCAGCGTCACGGCAAATTCCGGCGAGACCTTGCCCTGGATCATGACGCCGAGCAGGATCAGATCGAGGAAGAGCAGCAGCACCAGCCAGACCATGAAGGCGGCGCCCTGCGCCATATCGGTGCTGCGGGCGATGGCCGAAATGAGCATGCCGATCCCGAGGAAGCACATCGCCATGACGGCCAGCAGGGCGGTGTAGTAGCCGAACATATCCCAGGGCACTTCGATGCCCTGGATCGTCGCCCAGATGACGGCGCCGAGCATGGCGAGGAAGACCGGCGCGAAGACAACGATGTAACGGCCGACAATCTTTCCCCAGAACCAGGCGCCGAGGCCGACCGGCAGCGACAACAGGTATTCGAAGACGCCGGCCTCACGGTCACCGGCCACCGAACGGACGGTGGTGATGAGGACGAAAATCGGCAGGATGGCCATCGTCAGCTGGATGTAGGTGACGAGCAGGCGCGACAGGCCGATAAAGCCGAGGACGCGCGATTCGGTGAGGCCGAAGACGAAGAGCAGGGCGACGATGCCGCCGAAGACCAGCGTGTAGATCTGGAACCAGCGAGCGCGCAGGGATTCGACGATGTCCAGTTTGGCGGTGAGCCAGAGTTGTTTCATTTACTTACCCTTGGCCAGCACGTGCTGGCGCATGTCGGTGAAATCGAGGCCGCCGGCCTGGGGCACGGAGACGGCGGCAAAGTTGTAGCCCATCGGCGAAGTCCGGGTGACGAAGAAGGCGCGTTTCGGATCCAGCCACTGCATCTCGTCGCGGCTCTTGCTGTTGAAATCGGCCAGCCACATCCGGGTGGCGGCGTCGGCCATCCACGGGTATTTCTCGGCTTTTTCCTTGAGCCAGAAGACCAGGCAGCCCGGGTCGTCGAACTTGAATACCGTGTTGTCCGGCCCGCCCCGCATCTGGGCAGCGAAGCGACGGTCGGAAATGACCATGTTGCAGCGAACGCAGGTGTCGCGGTCCCATTTGATCTCGACCATGCCGTCGGGCCAGTTGCCCTTTTTGCAGCCGCCCAGCGACAGGCTCATCGCCGCGGCCATCGGCGTCAGCATCAGGCCGCCGATGCCCATGCGGGCCAGGAAATCGCGGCGTCGCGGTTGCCAGCTGCCGGCGCACATGCTCAGGCTTCCTTGAGCGACAGATCGGCGACCAGCGCCGTGTAGCGGGAAACGATGCCGAGGAAGCGCAAGCGGTCGGGGCCGGCAATGTCGCCCTGCCAGACCAGCTGATCGGTGTCGGTCGCGGCAATCCGCCAGCCGTCGAGCGCCTTGGCAAAGGCCGGTTCGAAACGCTTGAGGACGATGCGGCAGGCCAGCGTGTCGGTCAAGGTCACGTCGTCGGCGACCTTGTCGTCGAGCACGATCTTGCCCATGTCCATTTCGATGACGCGATTGACCAGCGACGAGACCTCGTCGAGACGGTGGCTGGAGATGATCATCGTCGCATCCTCCAGGCGCTCGGCGAGCAGGTCGAAGAAAATCTTGCGCGCTTCCGGGTCAAGGTTGGCGGCGGGCTCGTCCATCACCAGCACGCTGGCATCGCGGCCCAGCGCGATGGCGATCAGCAGTTTCTGCTTCATGCCGCCGGACAGGCGAACGAACTGGCGGGTCAGGATGCTGTCGATGTCGAGGCCAAGCCGCTTGGCGATGGCGTGGATACGCGCTGGATCGGTACCGCACAGCGAGGCCGAGAAGTCGATCAATTGCCCGACCGGCATCTTCAACGGCGGTGGCAACTGCGGCACGAAGCCGATCTTGCCCAGCACGGCGTTGCGATTGCCGCGCGGGTCGAGGCCGTCGATGCGCACCTCGCCGTCATGGGTGTATTCACCGAGCAGACAGCGGATCAATGTTGTCTTGCCGGCACCGTTGGAGCCGATTAGCGCAACCCGTTCCCCGAGACCGATCTGCAGATCGATGCCGTCGAGAACGCGGGCCTTGCGGAAAGTCTTGGCAATGTTCTGGAACTGGATCATGGCCGGAATTTTAGGGCCGAGGGTGGCAAAGGGCGTTGAACCTGCATCAAGAAAAGCCGCATTGATCGACTGTGTCTTGCATCATGGGTATCACTTTTGGAATATTGCGCCGCTCGGAGTGGGCTGATAGCCTTGCAAAAAATCCAAGAGTGGCAAAATATGCGAAATAATCAGCCGGTCAATGCCAATGAATTCGTGGTGCGTGCGGATGCCAGCATCATCAGCCGGACCGACCGCCGGGGCGTGATCACCTACGTCAACGATGACTTCATCGAGGCCTCGGGATACGCCGCCGACGAACTGCTCGGGCAGCCGCACAACCTGTTGCGCCATCCCGATATTCCGGCCGAGGCCTTCCGTGACATGTGGGCGACCATAGAGTCAGGCAAGCCCTGGGTCGGCGTGGTCAAGAACCGGCGCCGGGATGGCGGCTATTACTGGGTGCGGGCAACGGTGACGCCGGTGGGCGACGAGGGCTACATGTCGGTGCGCGTCCGCGCCAGCCGCGAGGAGATTGCCGCTGCCGAGGCGCTGTATGCCGCCATGCGGCGTGATCCGGGTGTGCGCCTGCTTGCCGGCAAACCGCGCGGCGGGGCGGTGCGCAGCGTGCTCCGGTTTTTTGCCGATATCTCGCTGGCGAGCCGCTTGTGGGCGTCGACGCTGGCCTCGATGTTTCTTGTCTGCTGTGCGCTGTGGTTCGGCCTGCAGGCATCCGATGTGTCGCTGGCCAACCGCCAGGTCTGGCGCGATGCGATGCTCTGGCTCGGTGGCTTCACGCTGCTGATCTGGCCGCCGCTGGCCTGGCTGATCATCCGCGAGTTCCGGCGGCCGGTGGTTGATGCCATCGACGCCGCCCGGCGAATGGCGATGATGGATTTGCGCGCCGCCGTGCCGACGCACGGCAATGATGAAATCGGCCAGTTGCTGTCGCAGCTGGCGATCATGCGCAACCATTTCCAGGAAACGGCGGCGCTGCTCAAGCAGAGTACCGGCAAGCTCGACGGCATGGCCCGGCAACTGGCGGCGTCATCGACGGCGACGGCCGATTCGGCATCGATGCAGGCCGGGGTCGCCAGCAGCATGGCCGCCTCGGTCGAGGAACTGTCGGTATCGATTGATCACGTCACCGAATTCGCCAGCGAGGCGGATCAGGTATCGCGGGAATCCGGCGCCACCTCGGAGAGCGGCGGTCGCGTCATCCGGCGGGCGGCGGACGAGATGGGTCTGATTTCGGAGACAGTCAATGCGTCAGCCGGGGCGCTTGAGGAACTGGATGCGACTGCGGACGAAATCACGGCCATTGTCGCGGTGATCCGGGACATTGCCGATCAGACCAACCTGCTGGCGCTGAATGCCGCCATCGAGGCAGCACGGGCCGGCGAGCAGGGACGCGGCTTTGCCGTGGTCGCCGACGAAGTCCGCAAGCTGGCGGAGCGCACGGCGCAGTCCACCAGCCAGATCGCCGGCATGATCAGCAAGGTCCAGGCGAGTTCCCGCCATGCCGTGGCGCAGATGCAGGAGAGCGTCGATCAGGTGAGCAAGGGCGTTGAACTGGCGCGTGAGGCCGAGCAGTCGATCGGGCTGATTCAGCAGAATTCGACCAAGGTCGCCGAGGCGGTGAACGAAATCTCGCTGGCCATCCGCGAACAGGGCGTCGCCGCGCGGGAAATCGCCCAGAACGTCGAACGGGTCGCCCAGATGACCGAGCAAGGGTCGATTGCCAGCCAGGCAGGCGCCGCGCTGGCGAGTGACGTGACGTCGCTGTCCGGTGATCTGCGCCGTCTGGCGGAGACCTTCAAGGTGTGAACGCCGGGGTGGGCCGGTTGGGTCGCTAAACACGGCTTTCATGATCGCCATCAAGTCGTCGCGTCGTGATGGTGATAAGGTGGCGCCCATGCCTTGCTTCGGGTGATCCCATGTTCGCTTTCCTTGTCGCCTTTGTACTGCTCATCGCCGGTGTGGGCGTCATCTATCTGCTGCTGAAGAAAATGTCCGAAGACGGCATCGATATCGCCGCCCCGGGAAGCTGCCGGCGGGGTCAGTTCCAGTCACCGGGCTGCCGGCCCGCCTCTTCTGCCCAGAATACGCCGCTGTTGGCGGACGAACCTGAATCACAGGTCAATCAGCGCGACTGATTCCGTCGATACACCCTTCCCGGCGGGCTTTGCTGTCCGCTGCGGTCAACCCGAAAAAGCCGCGAAAATCGGCAATGCCCCGCCGCCTCAGAGCAGCTTCGACAGGCCCTTGATTTCGAACGTCAGCGAACCGGTCGGGCAGGTGTCGACACAGAGGCCGCAACGGGTGCAGTCGGGGCCGATCGGCACTTCCGGTTCGACAGCACGGCCCTTGATCACGGTGTCGAGGACGTGCGGCACCAGACAGACCTTGCGGCAGTCACCTTCGTGGAAGCAGCCGTCGAGCTTGTACTTGATGCGGACCGGCGAAAAGATGCCGACGACCCCATAGGTCAGGCCGATCGGGCAGGCGTAGCGGCACCAGGCACGACGCGAGAAAAAGACTTCGAAGAAAAGCAGGGCGAGGACCCAGAGCATGGCCAGCCCCGGCCCGTAGATCAGCGCCCGCGAAACGATGCCGGTCGGCGAGATGGCTTCATAGACGGTGTAGCCGGTGGCCACGGCGAGCAGCGCGAAGATGACCCAGAAGACGGTGCGCAGGCGGCGATCCATGGTCTGGTCGGTGACCAGCTTCTTCTTCGCCAGCCAGACGTGGATCTTCTCGGCCCATTCGGCGAGTAGATGGTAGGGGCAGACCCAGGAGCAGAAGGTGCGGCCGCCGAGCAGCACCCAGAGCACGAGCACGGTGCCGGTGCCGATCAGCAGGTTGTTGATGATGTGCTTGTGCGCCAGCATCACCTGCAGTGCAGAGTTCAGGTCGATCAGGTGAAAGCCGACGAAGCGCGAGGCGGTCAATGCGCCTTCCAGGATCTGGATGTCGAGGGCGAAGGAAATGACAAAGAGCAGGTTGGCGAAAATCAGCGTCGCCCAGCGTCGGTTGCGCCAGGTGTTCTTGTGCTCGGCGTGGGCACGTGCATGCAGCTTCTGGTCGATCAGGCTGCGGTTGCCCTTTTTGTAGAAATGGATTTCCTGCGCCGCCGGGCTGATCTGCTCCGGCTTGGTCGGTTTGGTCGGCTCGGCGCCAAAGAGCACCTTGATCTGGTCGATAAAACGCTTTTTCAGAAGGTCGCTCATGCGCGCCACCCTTCGCCGGGAATGATTTCGATACTGGCCGGTTCGGTCGGACAGACCATTTCGCAGACGCCGCAACCCACGCAGGCTTCATGCACCACCGGAATGCCCTTGGGCTTGCCGTCCTTGCCGACACCTTTCTCGACGGTAATCGCACCCTTGATCGGGCAGGCCTGCTCGCAGAGGTCGCAGATTTCAACGTCGTACTTGTAGTCGCTGACCGGAATCGGCTTCCAGCGGTCGACCGACATGTAGCGCAGCTTGCCGTCGAAGGCGGCGCCGCGGGCTGCTCCCTTGAATCCCTTGCCCTGCATCGCCAGACAGGCTTCCGGACGGGTCAGGCGGGCGACGCCGATGCGCTCGGCAAGATTGAGGGTCGGCTCGGCATCCTTTTCCTTGGCCAGCAGCACCGGCTTGGCGGCCATCGGCGCGCCGGGACGAACCGGGAAGCCGGCCGGCTTGTGGTAGGTCAGCGAGCCGGTGGGACAGGCGAGGATGCATTGCACCGCATCGCAGGAGAAATCACAGGCCTGGGTGCGGGCGTCGATATAGGGCGTGCCGACACCAAAGCCATCAACCAGGTCGGCCAGCTTGATCGCCTCGACCGGGCAGACCTGCACGCACTGGCCGCACTTGATGCAGCTTGAGAGGAAATCCTTTTCATCCAGCGCACCGGGCGGGCGCAGGCGTTTTTTCTGGGCGTAGGCGAGCGGCAGGAAGCCGGACATCGCCGCTCCAAGCACGCCACCGGTGAGCAGGAAGGTGCGCAGCACCTTGCGCCGATTGCTTTGCCGCTTGGCGATCGACACCGCGGGTTTGCCGGCGGCGGGCGCGCGGGTCGGGGTCTTTGCAGTAGTGTCGTCGGAGGACGATGAATCCGGGGTGTCCTTGTCGCTCATGAGCGTGCCGTCCCATCTGGTTTGGCGAAGCGCGGCTTCTCGTCGCGCAGGATCAGGTCTGGCGCCGAGAAGGGGGCGAGCCGTTCGAGGAAGTCGAGCAGTTCCATCACCGGCGAACTGCGGAAGAAGCGGGCGACCGGTAGTTCCATCCAGATCTGGTCGGCGTAGGCCATCAACTGGTGCGGCGTGTCGCCAACGCCGTCTGCGTTGCGGTCGAAGCCCTGATAGTCGTCCCAGAAATTACCCTGCCAGAAATTGGTCTGCGTCGAGCCGCTGCGGCCGCCGTAGCTGACCTGCGTCAGGTTGCCCTCGAACACGTTGTCGACCATGTTGTTGCCGCCGACTTCGCTGTTGAAAAGGATGCTGATGCCGTTGAAGGCGAACCGGTTGCGCTTGACCTCGATGGTGGTGTCAGGCTGGAAGGGCGACAGGTCGGAGCCGATGCCGATGGCGCAGTAGATGATTTCATTGTCTTCGATGAAGGTGCTCGAAGACTCCTTGAAGCCGATGCCCATGCCCGCCGCGCCGGTCGCGTGCGAGATGACGTTGCGCCGGGCGCCGCCACCTTCGGTGTACATAAAGTAAACGCCGACGGCATTGTCGTAGAAGCGGTTGTCCTCAACGAGATTGTCGTTGGCGAACATGAAGTGGATGGAATAACGGCTGCGCTTGCCGATGTTGCCGCGGAAGGTGTTGCGATGCGAGTACCAGGCGACCATGTCGCGCGAGTCGATGATTTCGTTGTTCTCGACCAGCACGTCGTTGCTGTACCACAGGCGCAGGCCATCACCGCGGACGCCGAGTTCGCGGTCCTTGGAACTGATGCGGTTGTTACGGACGATGCTGTGGTTCGACTGCTTGAGATCGATGCCGAAGAGGCAGTTGTCGACTTTCAGGTTTTCGATGGTGTTGCGATGGCCGCGGACATCGAGGCAGGAATCGTCGGTGTCGTGCGAATCGCCGGAGCCCGTCAGGCGCAGGTTGCGGATCGCCGAGTCGTTGGCATTGAGCACCATCACCGTGCCCTTGTCGCCGGCATCGATGACCACCTGGCCGCCACCGTCGATGGTCAGTGGCTTGTTGATCACCACCGGGCCGGCGTAGGTGCCGGGCGGTGGCTTGAGGACTGAGCCAGGTTCAGCCTTGTCGACCAGATCCTGGAAGGGTTTCAGGCCATGCACGCGCTTGTCGCGCTCGTGCAGCATGTAGGTCGGCTTCGGCCGGTCTACGTCGGCACGGATGCCCATGCCGGCGGGCACCTGGGTTTCCGATTTGCCCTGCGCAAATACCGTGAGCAGGGCAGCAGCCAGGGTCAGCCGGGCAATCCTGGGCAGGGCTGGCAGTAAGCGCATTGGAAGGTCACTCCGCCTGGCCGTCACGCAACTGCTTGCGGCGGATGAGGAGCGCCAGCATCATGCAGACGAAGATCACCATCAGCAGGCCGTAGCCCCAGTACGGGTAGGAGAAGGTCGAAAACTGCGCCACCTTGCCTTCGCCGAAGACGGTCGGCATGAAGGGCTTGACGGTGAAGGCGCCCCACGGGTGCAGGTTGTGGCCGAAGAACCACAGCCAGCCGGCATAGGTGATGACGAAGAACACCGGCAACAGGGCGGGTACAAGCGCCAGCAGCAACTGGAAGCTGCGGATCATCGCCGTGGCGGCGATGACCACCACCATGACGCCGATCAGGCCGAAGATGACGATTTTCGAGATGCTCATCACGTTATCGCCCCAGACCTTGATCTTGTCCGGTTCGTTGAAGAAAGTCGCGGTTTCGGCCATGTAGTACGTGACGTGGCTGGCCAGCTTGCCCATGACGAACTGGTCGACAATCATCCAGCCGGCGACGGCGGTGAAACCTGCGGTCAACACGGAAATCCGGGCTTTTTTGCCGGTCATGGCGAAAGCGGCGAGCATGACGCCGAAGAAGCCGAAGAAGAACTTGGCCAGCGGCTTTTCCACCGGGGCGCCCGATGCGATCGGGAACATGCCGACGTAGTGGTTGATGGTGTTCATCTCATGGACGCAGTCGAGGCCTTCGGCGCCCTTGTTGTGATCCTTGTTGGCGTCGGTGATCGGGTTGTAGCGCTCGTCTTCGTGCGAAAGGTCTTTCTGGATGATCTCGTTTGCCATGCGCGTGCCCTTGCCGGCTGCCTTGCAGCCGTTATAGACACCGTCGAAATGGAAGTGGATGCGGATACCGTCCGGGAAGGCATCGGCAGGGTAGTTCGGCGCGGTGAGCGAGACCCACCAGATCGGGGCAAAGTAGGCGACGACGAGGCAAATGAGGGATACCAGGGTCAAACCGCCGATGAGTTTGTTTTCTTTTGTCATGACACTGCTCGCTGTCTTGATGATTGCTGCATCCGGTGCTTCTGCGTACACCGCCGGTGGATTGCCGGCTCCCCGCGTCTCGGACGCGGGGAGGGGAACTGCGTGACGACTTACTTCTTCTTGCCGCCGGCCTTCGGCTTGCACATGCTGCCCGGCATGGTCAGGCTGGACTGGTAGGCGGAGATCGCCACCAGCTGGTCATTGGTATAAGGCTTGATGACCTTGACCATGTCCGGGTTGGCGTTGCGGCGGTGACCGTCGCGGATTTCGGTCATCTGGCGCAGCAGGTACTTGTAGTGCTGGCCGGCGATCACCGGGTAGAACTTGTCCTTGACGCCCTCGCCATTCTTGCCATGGCATTCCAGGCACTGCTTCTCGTACAGTTCCTTGCCCTGAGCGACCTTGACGGCGGCATCGGCACCTTCGTACTTGCCGTGCTCGACCGGAATGCACAGGCTTTCGATGTAGGCGGAGACGTCGGCCAGTTCCTGCGGGTCGGTCAGCGTGGCGGCGAAGGGGTACATCGTCGGGTTGTCACGCAGGCCGGCGCGGATGTCGGCCATCTGCTTGATCAGCACCGTGGTGTGCTGGCCGGCAAGCTGCGGGAAGGTGCCGTCCGGGCGGCCGGCGCCAGAAGGCAGGTGGCAGGCGCCGCAAACTTCATAGGCTTCCTCGCCGCGTTTCTTGTCGCCCTTGAGCTTGAGCGCCTCGATCTTTTCGCCTTCCTGGGCGTTCCACTTGTAGTCTTTGGATTCAATGCCGCCCTTGTGCGGGGCCGGAGGGCCGGCAAAGGCGACGCCGGCGCTGAGCAGCGCAATCAGCAGTACGGATTTTTTCATGGTCTGTGTCCTTTATGGCGGTGGTGAAGGAACGGTGTATGCATTGTTCCATCATGCATATCAGCGTTCCTTGATGTGTGTCATTTGGCCAGTAATAATGGGGTCAGGCGCCTTATTTCATCTTTGAAAGATAGTCAGCCAGTGCCTTGATTTCGGCGTCATTCACCAACTCCATGACGCCCTTCATCGCGGCGGACTGACCGTTTGCACGGGCGCCGCTCTTGATGTCCTTCATCTGCTGTTCTGCATAAGCTGCGTTCTGGCCGGCAACCTTTGGAAAGGCCGGGGTCAGTGTTTTCTTGCCGTCCTTGCCGTGGCAGGACCAGCAGGTCTTCTCCTGATAGAGCGCGGCGCCATCCGGTGCGGCAATGGCCGGGGCCGCGACGAAAGCGGCGGCGAGCAGTGTCATTACGAGTTTCATGGTTTTTCCCTCCTGAAATGAAACGAGGGGCAGATTGACTCTGCCCCCCGCAAAATGCCTTAAGTCAAATCAAGACTTTCAGGCAGTGCTGTTACTTGACCTTCTTGGCGCCGTTCTGCTCAAGGTAGGTCTTGGCGCGCAGACCGAGGTCGGCAGCCTTGACCTGGTATTGCCAGACTTGCTCGGCCCACAGGTTGGCCTGTTCCCAGTCCTTCTTCGCGGCGGCAGCTTCGTGCTTGGCCTTGGCATCCTTGATCTTGCCGAGCTGGTCGGTAGCGTCATCGACCATGTTCACAACATCCGGGAAGTCCTTGAAGTTGACGCTGGTGATGTAACCAACGACCTGGTCGATCACGGCCTGGGTGTCAGCAACCTTCTTCAGCGTGGCCTTGTAGTCGGTCTCGGTGTAGGAGGCCTTGGCCAGTTCGGTCTTGGTCGGCTTCCAGCCCTTCGGCTTGACCAGCAGGTAACCCATCATTTCCAGGTGCAGGGCAGAGCAGAATTCCGTGCAGTAGTACGGATAGACGCCTTCCTTGTCGGCCTTGAACTTGACGGTGACGGTCTTGCCCGGTTCAACCGACGCATGCACGTTGTAGGTCGAGACGGTGAAGCCGTGGGTTTCGTCCTGGGCGCGTTCGAGGTTGGTCAGGTGGATGGTGATTTCGTCGCCGACTTCAGCCTCGATGGTTTCCGGCGTGATGTGCGAACGGATCAGCGTACCCTTGACCTCGATCTTGTTGCCCTTCTTGGTCGTGACTTCCTCGCCGGCACGGACGGCGCCCGGATGCGGCTTGTCGGTGCGGGAATCGGTACCAACCTTATAGCGGACGCCCGGCTTCAGCTTCGAAGCTTCGATGGCAACTACGTAGTGCGGCTCACCCAGCGGCAGCGGCATGTCGTACAACAGTTGCATCTTGTCGTTAGAGATGTCGATCAGCTGGTGGTTCTGCGGGTGCAGCGGGCCAACCGGGACGAAGCGGTCGATGGACAGCTTGTTCAGCGCCACCAGGTAACGGCCCTTCGGATCCGCCGAGTCACCTTCCATGGTCATCAGGTGACCGATGTTGTAGTGCACGGAGATCTTGTCGAGTACCTTGCCTTCGCAGTGATTCCATTTCACGACCTGCGAATCGACATACAGCGAGGTGTAAGCGATACAGGGCTTGGAGTCATACTGCGTGTGCAAGGGGCCGAGGCCGAGCTGGACTTGCGTATGCAGCGCGTCCTTCATGGCGATGACCGGCACGCCGTACGGATCCTTGGATTCGAACTTGCCGGCCTTGATGGCGGCCTGGATCTTCTCGAAGGAGTATACCGAGGTGTGCGTGTCGAGCTTGCCGGAGACGGTGATGAACTTGCCGTCCGGGGTCACGTCGACGCCGTGCGGCGACTTCGGTTCCGGAATCAGGAAGAAGACGCCTTCCTTGGTGGTCACGTCGAGCGGCAGCACCTTGTGACCGTTGATGGTCTTGGCCTTGCCTTGAGCGACCAGTTCAGCGGCCTTTTTCCAGTTCACCACGTGCAGGTAGTCGGTGTCCTTGGCGGAGCAGCCGGCTTCATACGGCGGACGGCCCTTTTCGATGCCGCCAACGTAGCGTTCGGAGCAGAAGGAGTTGGTGAAGGACCAGCCATCAGACGGACCCTTGCCGGCGTCGGACAAATCCTGCCAGTACGGCGGGGCTTCGATCGAGAAGGATTCCTTCGGATCGATGCGGCCTTCCTTGCGGTCGAACTTCCAGTAGGTGATACCGCCGCGGTACTTCTCGTTCATATCCTCGAGTGGATAGAACTTCTTGTTTTCCAGCGGGGCCGGGTACTGGGCGGCTTCGATGACGTATTCGGTGTTCGGCGTGACGAAGGCACCGCCGTGTTCCGACTTGTAGATCGGGTTGACGACGATCTGCTTGGTTTCAAAGTCACGCAGGTCGATCACGGCCAGGCGCGGGTTGGCCTTGTCGTTGATGAAGAGGAACTGGCCGTCGTACTTGCCCTGGGTTTCGGAAATGGCCGGGTGGTGCGTGTCACCCCAGGTGATTTCCTTGCCGTCGATCCAGCCCTGCTTGAGCACGGCCTTCGAGTTCTCGTCGTAGCCGTAGCCCTGCCAGGGTTCCGGCGTGAACACGCCGATGTACTTGAGGATGCGCATGGACGGAATGCCATACACGATGATCTGGCCGGACTGGCCGCCAGAACTGAAGGCGACGAATTCGTCGCGCTTGCCGGTCGGGACGTAGGTCTTGGCGGCGGCCAGCAGATCCTGCTGGCTGAGGCTGCGACGCTTCATCACATCCTGCAGCGACTCGGCCGACCAGGCGGCAGAGGCGACACCGGCTGCGATCAGCAGGGCGGTGGTTTTCACTGCGAATTTTTTCATTTGCGTTTCTCCCAGAAAAACAGAAGTCGAACTTCCTACCCTCCATCGCCGCCTGCGACAAAATGACCTGCGGCAATTTGTCGCACACTCTATTCCTCGGGACGTGATAAAAAATTGATGTCTATTAATTCCATTGGCGTCGATTGAAAGAAAATGTCGGCTCCGATCCTTGTGCTGTCTGGAAGTCCTCCTTGAACAAGAAAATTCTGATCGACGCGATTGGCGTCCTGCTCATTGCGCTGGTCGTTGTCGTTGGTTACAAATTGTCGCCCTTGCTGCTGCCCAAGGCCGATGTCACCGTCCAGCCCGACCCGGCCTGCAATCTGCAGCGTCAGGATTGCAGCGTCGATCTTCCCGGCGGCGGGCAGGTCACGCTGGCGATGGGCACGCGGCCGATCCCGCTGGTCAAGCCGTTTGCAGTAACACTCAGCGCGCAGGGTGTCGCTCCGTCGCGGGTTGAAGTCGACTTTGCCGGCATTGACATGAACATGGGCTACAACCGTCCCGAACTCGTCGCGGCAGGTGGCGGCCGCTTTGTCGGCGAAGCGACGTTGCCGGTGTGCATCACCGGCCGTATGGACTGGCAGGCGACGGTGCTGATTGAGCGTGGCCGCGAGCGCATCGCCATTCCCTTCCGCTTTACTTCCGGAGATCACAGCTGATGTCGGAACGCATACTGACCATTATCGCGGGGGGGCTGGCTGCGGTGGTTCTCGGGCTGGCCATTTTCTGGCAGCCGGAATTGCCCGAACGGCCGCTGCCCAAGGCGGCGGGTGGACCGCCGGGCGGCGATTTCACGCTGCAATCGGCGGCCGGCCCGGTGTCGCTGGCCGATTTCCGTGGCAAGCTGGTGCTGGTCTATTTCGGCTATACCTACTGCCCGGACATTTGCCCGACCTCGCTGGCGGCGACCAGCGACGGCCTGAAACAGCTGACGCCGGCGGAGCGCGCGCAGGTGGCGATGATCTTCATTTCTGTCGATCCGAAACGCGACACGCCGGCCCGCCTCAAGGAATATGTCGAATTCTTCGATCCCGGCATTGTCGGGGTGACGGGTACGCCGCAGGCGCTGTCGGAGATCGCTGCACGCTATGGCGTGTTTTATGCCGAACAGAAAGTGGCGACCGCTGGTGACGGTTATGTCGTCGATCACACCTCCGACACCTATGTCATCGATGCCGCCGGCAAGCTGGCCGGCAAGATTGCCCATGCGACGCCGCCCGACCAGGTGGTGGTCGCCCTCCGTCAATATCTGAAACAACCCTAGGAGTTTTGCCCATGAAACAGCTTTCCCTGCTCGCCGCCGGCCTGATGGTCTCCTTTGGCGCCCTTGCCGGCGCCGCCGACAGCGTGACGGTCCAGGATCCCTACGTTCGCCTCGCGCCGCCGAATGCGCCGGCGACCGGCGCCTTCATGGTCATCCGCAATGGCGGCGACAAGGACGTCAAGGTGGTCAAAGCGAGCAATCCGGCATCGAAGGTGACGGAATTGCACACCCATCTCAACGAAGGGGGCGTGATGAAGATGCGTCCGGTGCCGGCGATCGACATCAAGGCCAAGGGCGAGGCGGTGCTCAAGCCGGGTGGCCTGCACGTCATGCTGATCGATCTCAAGGCGCCGATGAAGGAAGGCGACGTCGTGCCGATCACCCTCGGCTTCGACGATGGCAGCAGCAAGCAGGTCGATGCCAAGGTCGTCCGCCCGACCGCGGCAGCGATGCCGATGGATCACAAACACCACTGATTCTCGAAGCCGGTACCGGTCATTGGCTGGTGCCGCGGCTCACCCTTCCAGATGAGCATGGCTTGATAATTTTATTACTTATTGCCTAGTGGCTTGACTTGGATCAAGCTATTGGCCGGGTTAATCCATCAAAATCTCATGATCGAGAATAGTATGTGGAGTTTTTGGTGGATTCAGGGGCGGCCTTACGGCGCATCTTTCGCACGCAGTGGTTGTTGGCCGGCCTGGCGCTGATCCTGATCGCCATTGGCATTGCCTACCACTGCCTGAGCACCCATGCCGAAACCGGGCGCCGCGAACGACATCAATTGAGCCACCTTGGCAGTCTGGTCGGGCAACTGGTCGAACGGCGAGTGACGGCTGTCGATGCGCTGCTGACGATGGTTGCCGAGCAGTATCCCGGCTATCTGCCGCCGCGTGGCGAACTCGACAAACTGTCGGCGGACATGCAGCGCTACATTACCCTCGGGCGCGGCGCCGACATCCTGTTGCTGCTTGATGCCAACGGCGAGGTTCTGGCCTCGAACCGGCCGGAACTGGTTGCCCAGAATTTCGCGCATCGCTATTACTTCCGGGAAGCGAAAGCTGCGGTGAACCCGGAAAATCGCATTATTTCGCCCCCCTTCGAGACGGTGCTCGGCGACTATACCTTCACGCTGTCGCGGAAACTGGTGAATCCGGAAGGGGAGTTCATCGGCGTGCTGATGGCGACGCTGGATGCGCCTTTCATCTCCCGACTGCTGGGTGGTGTGCTGATGAGCGAGGACATGTGGGCGGCCCTGGTTCATGGAACGGGGGTGACTGTTCTGTCTGCGCCCGAGCACCGCCTGCCAGATGGGCGGGATATCAATCGCGCCGGCGGGTTTGTCGCGGCCTTGCCGGCCAAGCATGGCGAGCAGCATTTACTGGAAGAAGCCGTCACGCTGGGTGAGCCCCATGCCGTGGCAGTAATGCGCATCTCACCGCCGGAACTTCAGCTCAATCAGCCGCTGATTGTCGGTGTCGGCCGCAATCTTGGCCAGGCTTACGCCAACTGGCGGCGCGAGACCTGGGCGCTGGGGGCGCTGTACCTGATGCTTGTCGCCGCCGCATTTTTCGGATTGCGGCATTACCAGCGCCGGGTGCGCGATGACTGGAAGCAGGTGACGCGGCAGCAGGCACTCATCGAAATGGCCGGGGATGGTATTCATGTGCTCGACCGCAACGGGGTGGTCGTCGAGGCCAATCCTGCCTTCCTCAAACAACTCGGTCTGGACCGTTCCGATCTCGGCAGGCTTCGGGTCAGCGATTTCGATACGGTGCTGGATGAGACACAAGTCGCCCAGAACATGCAGGCGCTGCTGGCGCGGAACGAAGAAATGCGCATCGAGTCAGTGCATCGGCGCCGCGATGGCAGTCAACTCGATGTCGATGTCAGCGCCCGCGGCTTCGAGCTGGACGGTGAGCAACTGATCCTTGCCTCGGCGCGCGATATCTCTGGCCGCAAGGCCGTCGAGGCGCAATTGCGCAAGCTGACGCTGGCCGTCGAGCAAAGCCCGGAGAGTGTGTTCATTACCGACGCCCGGGCGCGCATCGAATACGTCAATCCGGCCTTTGTTGCGACCAGCGGTTATCGTGCCGATGAACTGATCGGGCAGAACCCGCGCATCCTCGCCTCCGGCCTGACGCCCGTCGAAGAGTACCGTGCGATGTGGGACACCCTGCTCGCCGGCGGTATCTGGCGCGGCGAATTTGTGAACCGGCGCAAGAATGGCGAGACTTATGTCGAGGCCGAGATCATCTCGCCGATCCGCAACCCGGCCGGCGAGGTGACGCACTATTTGGCGATCAAGCAGGATGTCACCGAGCGGCGACGGATCGAGAACGAACTGGCAGCCTACCGTGAGTCGCTGGAACACAAGGTCGACGAGCGTACCGCGGCCCTGACCGAGGCCAATCAGGCCCTGGCTGCCGCGCGCGACAAGGCCGAGGAGGCCACCCGCGCCAAGGCAGCTTTCCTCGCCAACATGAGCCATGAAATCCGCACGCCGATGAACGGCATTATCGGTATGCTCCATCTGCTGCGGCGGAGTGGCGTCGATGAGAAACAGAGCGGCTATCTCGAAAAGATCGCCCGTTCTGCCGACCACCTGCTGACAGTGATTAACGATATTCTCGATCTCTCCAAGATCGAAGCGGGTAAGCTCAATATCGAGCAGGTACCGGTGCAGCCACGGCAGATCATCGGCAATGTCGCCTCGATGATTTCAGCGTCGGCGGCTGCCAAGGGGCTGGCGGTCGTCATTGAACCGGACAGCCTGCCCGACGGGCTGCTCGGCGATCCGACGCGTTTGACGCAGGCGCTGCTCAATTACGCCTCCAATGCAGTCAAATTCACCGAATCCGGCCGCGTCGTGCTGCGGGTGGGCTGTGTGGGCGAGCGGGATGACAGCGTCGTCCTGCGTTTTGAAGTGGAAGATACCGGCATCGGTATTGCACCGGAGGTCATGGGCCGGTTGTTTGCCGCCTTCGAGCAGGCGGACAACTCAACCACCCGCATTTATGGCGGTACTGGCCTCGGCCTGGCGCTGGCGCGGCGTCTTGCCGGCCTGATGGGCGGTGAGGCGGCGGCGCGCAGCGTCCCGGGGCAGGGCAGTTGTTTCTGGTTCACCGCCCGGTTGCTGCGTGGTGCGCCGGAACGTGCAGATCATGAGGAACTGCACCGCGGCGACGCCGAAGTCCGGCTGCGTGAACAATACGCCGGGAAACGCGTGTTGCTGGTCGATGACGAACCGATCAACAAGGAAATCAGCGCCATGCTGCTTGAGGACGTCGGTCTGCAGGTCGAGCTTGCCGACAACGGGCTGATGGCGCTGGAGAAAGCACTGTTCCGGCCATACGATCTGGTGTTGATGGACATGCAGATGCCGGTCATGGACGGCCTCGAGGCGACCCGCCGTCTGCGCGAGCTGCCGGGCTACGGCCAGGTGCCGATCATCGCGATGACCGCCAACGCCTTTGCCGAAGACCGCCAGCACTGCATGGCGGCCGGCATGGACGATTTCATCGGCAAGCCGGCCAACCCTGATCGCCTTTACCGGATACTCTATCGGTGGCTGGAGCGTGGCACCCGATAGACGGCTTGCGCCAGCCTGGGAGGTGAAAACCGGGATCTTCCGTCATCCCCGCGAAGGCGGGGAAGCAGCCTGCTTTTTGCGGATTCCCGCCTCCGCGGGAAAGACTGGTCGCTCCGTAGATACCAGCGGCGGCCTCAGGTCTTGACCGGGCGTTTCGACAGCTTGCGCTGCAGGGTGCGGCGGTGCATTTTCAAAGCCCGCGCCGTCGCCGAGACATTGCCGTCGTTTTCGTTCAGCACGCGCTGGATGTGCTCCCATTCCAGCCGGTCCACCGACAGTGGTTCGTCAGGCACCTCGAATTCGGCATCGAGCGCGATGTCGTCCGAGAAGGCGCCGAGGATGGTGTCGATATCCACTGGCTTGGCCAGGTATTGAATGGCGCCCAGCTTGATCGCATCGACTGCGGTCGTGATGCTGGCGTAGCCGGTGAGGACGACGATGCGGGCCGCCGGGTTGGCCTCCAGCAGCGGCGCGATCAGGGCCAGGCCGGAACTGCCGGCGAGATTCAGGTCGAGAACGATCCGCGCTGGCAGCAACTCGCCGTTCAGACGCAGCGCGTCGTCCGGGTTGCCGGCGCTGCGGGCCGGGTGGCCTCGGCGGCCGAGAGTGCGGACCAATACGGTGCTGAAACTGGGGTCGTCGTCGATGACCAGGGTGAGTTCGCTCATGGTGTCGGGGCTGCAGGTAAACGGGGGAGTTCGATGCGCGCCAGCGCACCGCCATCCTCCGGGTTGATCAGGGTCAGGCGGCCACCGAGTTGCTCGATGGCGCTCCTGGTCAGCATCAGGCCGACGCCGCTGCCCTGGGCGTGGGCCGGGAAACTGGCGAGTCCGGCTCGGGCTAGCACGGCTGCCGGGAAGCCGGGGCCGTGGTCGCGGATGTCGATGCAGAGACTGTCGCTGCTCCAGGCCAGCCGGATTTCGATCGGCGCCGCTGTGGCGTTTGCGGCGTTGTTCAGCAGGTTGAGCAGGGCTTGTTCCAGGCGCGGGTCGGCAGGCAGCTTCGGGATGTCGCCATCACTGCCAAGGATCAGCCGACTGCCCGCCTGCGGGCGGATGGCATGCCAGTGCTGACGCAGCGATTCCAGCCACCGGTCGGCGGCAAGCTGTTCGGTGTTGTCCAGGCGCTCGGCACCCGCCCGGCGCGACAGGCCGGTGATGATGCCCTTGCAGACGGCGATCTGCTGCCGCAAAAGCGCGATGTCCTCGCGAGCGGCTTCGCCGAGGTCGCTGTCGTTGGCCAGTTCACCGGCCAACAGGGCCATTGTCGCCAATGGTGTGCCGAGTTCATGGGCGGCGCCGGCGGCCAGCGTTCCCATGGCCATGATCCGTTCGTCGCGCAGCGCCTGTTCGCGGGCAGCGGCGAGCTCGGCATCGCGTTGGCGGATCAGGCGGGTCATATGCACGGCAAAGCCGGCAATGAGCAGGCTGGAGAGCGAAAAGACCAGCCACATGCCGCCGAGGTGCAGGCGCGTGGCGCGGCTGGCGTCGGCAATCGGCAGCGGGATGTAGAAAAACAGCAGCAGGGTGTAGGCGCCAATTGCCAGTGCCGTGATGGCAGCGACGCAGCGGGTGGGCAGCGTCAGCGCGGCGATGGCGACCGGCGGCAACAGCAGCGACACCAGCGGATTGGTGGCGCCGCCACTGAAAAAAACGACGGCGCCGAGTACCGCCATGTCGATCAGCAACTGGCTGAATAATTCCCAGGGTGTCGCCGTGGTCGATTTGAGTACGCGCCACTGGATGACGCTGTTGATCAGGCCGGCGACTGCAACCACCGCCAGCAGCGGTGCTTGCGGCAGCGGAATGTCGAAGGTGGCCGGGGCGATCATCACCGCCAGCGCCAGCAAGGCCAGCACCACCCAGCGGCCCGCTACCAGCCGTCGCAGGTTGGCAAGGTGGTCGCTGTCTTCGATGCTGCAGGCGGCGCTGATCATGGCGCGAATTATGCGCGAAGCCGGGCCGCCTGCGTGCATTGCTGGCCGCGACAATTTGCCGCAGGGCGGTGTGCGGTGAACGCGAAAAAGTGGCCAAAATCCGGAAGCTGTCGGGTGGGCGCAAACCTGATGCGTGTCAATTTCAACGCTGGCAGCCGGTGCGACAATCGGCCGCATCCCGAGGAGAACCTGCCCATGTTGCGACGTACCCTGCCTGCCCTTGCCCTGTTTGCCCTGCTTGCCGCCCCGGTGGCCGGCGTCGAGGACAGTCACGGCAGCGGCGCCACCGGTATCGAAAAAGGGCGCGAAATCAATGGCACCTGCGCCGCCTGCCATGGCGACAACGGTGCTGGCGGCAAGAAGGGCGAGTATCCGCGCATCGCCGGCCAGCGTTCGGCGTATCTGGAGCAGCAGCTGCGAAATTTCCGCGCCCGCAGCCGAGTCAACATTCCGATGTTCCCCTACACGCAGGAGCGCGAACTCTCGGATCAGGACATCAAGGATGTCTCGGCCTTCCTCGCCGGCATCAAGCTGGAAACCAGGATGCCGACCTACACCGGCAACGAGGATGCGCTCACCCGTCTGAAAATGGCCGAGGCGGTGATGATCATTCCGCGGGCCGAGGGGGATGTGAAAAATGGCGCGGCCGTCTACAAGGATAACTGCGCGCATTGCCACGGCAAGGACGGCATGGGCCGCAGCGCCTTCCCGATGCTGGTCGGCCAATACACCGCCTACCTCAAACGCCAGGTCGAGCTTTACCTCAAGGGCGACCGGCCGCACGACGACGAGGGGACGAAGGGTGTCCTCAATGATCTGAAGCTGCAGGACATCGACGATGTGCTCGCCTATCTGACCACTTTGCAGGAGTCTGCCGAATGAAACGCTGCACACTCGCCGTTGTGGTGCTGATGTTGTCTTCGCAGGCGCTGGCGCATGCCCATGCCGTCAAGGTCGATGACAGCATGCCCGACGCCCAGCGTATCCGTTTTTGCGAGCGGGTCCGCGATTTTGCGCTGCAGGCGCTTTACGATCGCGACAAGGGGCGGCCGATGAAGCTGTTTCAGGAGGATGGCAGCGACGGGCCGCGCATCACCAATCACATCGTCCGTCGCATTTACGAGGAGCCGCAGATTTCCAGCCCGAAAAAGGCAGAGGCCTTCGGCCGCGCGACCTGCAACGAAATGATGGGTGGCCGCGCGCCCTCAGAGTAGGCCCGGGATGAAGCCCTTCGTGCGTTTCATGTAATCGGCGTACGGCTGGCCAAAGTAGGCCAGACATTCCGCCTCGTCACGGCGCGCGGTGAGGTAGAGCAGGATGCTGCCGGCATCGGCGATGAGCAAACCGGTGATGCCCGGATTCTGCAGGAAGGCGCCCCAGGTCAGCGCCAGCAGCGAGGCATACATCGGGTGGCGGATGTAGCCGAAGATGCCGCTGGTCACCAGCGAGGTGGTTTTTTCCCATTCGTAGAAGGATTCGCCGTCCGCACGTTCGCGGGCCTGACCTTTCTGGCGCAATGTGGTGATGCCGGCGACGACCAGCGCGATGCTGGCGAGCATCAGCAGCCAAGACGCTAACTGGTGGAGCGAAAACGGGTCCGCTCCCCAGACGCGATGGTTCATCACCACCAGCGCCAGAATGCATTCCCAGGCAAAGAAGCGGTAGAACCCGTGGCTGCCCGGTTGCCGCAGCGGCTTGCGCGACAGCCAGGCGAGAACCAGCGTTCCGACGACGAAGGCGATCAGCTCAGGCAGCATCGCTACCGGCAAAGGCGGTGGTCATGGCGGCGATCATCCAGCTGTGATCGAGAACGCCGGCGCTCTCGCGCAGGCTGTGCATCGCCCACATCGGTGCGCCGACATCGACACTCGGAATACCCAGCCGGGCGGCAACGATGGGGCCGATGGTGCTGCCGCAGCCGAGGTCGGTGCGGTGGGCATATTGCTGGCACGGGACACCGGCCTGCTCGCAGATGGCCATGAACAGCGCTGCGGTCTCGGCGCTGGTGCTGTAACGCTGATTGGAATTGCTCTTGATAACCGGGCCGGCATTGACCAGCGCGTGGTGGCAGGGCTCGTAGGCGGCCGGAAAGTTGGGGTGCCAGCCGTGGGCCATGTCGGCGCTGATGAAGAAGCTGGCCGCCAGCATCCGCCGCCGGTCCTCGTCGTCGAGGCCGAAGGCATTGGCGAGACGGGCCAGCACGTCACCGACAAAACTGCCGCCGGCGCCGGCGGCGCTTTCGCTGCCGACTTCTTCGTGGTCGAAAAAGGCGACGAGGCAGGTTTGTGCCGGTGCTTCGGTGGCCAGCAGTGCCGACAGGGCGGCGTGGCAGGAGGCGAGGTTGTCGAGCTGGCTGTCGGCGATGAATTCGCGATCGACGCCCCAGAGCGCGCCCTTTTGCGTGTCGTAGGCGGCCAGTTCCCAGGTCAGCAGGTCGTCGGGGGCGACGTCGAGGGCATCGGCGATTGGCTTCCGGAAGCGCCGGTCGGCCGCCTCGTCGCCGGCAATGCCGAGGAGCAGCGGCAGTTCGGTCTGCTTGTTGAACTTGAGGCCGGCTTCATTGACCTCGCGGTTCATGTGGATGGCGAGATTGGGCAGGCGCAGCAGCGGCGCGTCGAAACGCAGCAGCCGGCTATCGATGCCGCTGGCGCTGCGGACATTGACGCGTCCGGCGAGCGACAGGTCGCGGTCGGCGAAGGTGGCGAGTATTGGACCGCCGTAAACCTCGACGCCGAGGCGGATCATGCCGCCAGTCTTCTCGGCCGGTTTCGGCTTGATGCGCAGGCCGGGCGAGTCGGTGTGCGCGCCGATCATCGTCAGGCCGCGCTCGGTCAGCGGCGCGTCACCGACGATGAAGGCGATGATCGAAGACCCGCCTCGGGTCACGTAATATCGGCCGCCTGTCGTCAGCGACCAGCGGCCGGTTTCGTTGAGCGCCTCATAGCCGGCCGCGCGTAGCCGGGTTTCGCAGGTGGCCACGGCATGCCAGGGGCTGGGGCTGGCGTCGATGAAGTCGAGCAGGTCCTGAGCGGTCTGGAGAGTGGCGGCAGTGGGTTGGGTCATGGCGGCAGCAGGCGAGAAGGGCAAGCCGCCGATGCTACCGCAGATACGGCGGGGGCAGAAGGTCGCGGGCTGAAGCGGATTCGCAAAGCGAATGCTCATGGGGCATTCCGCAAGTCGCCCAGCACGGCTAAACTGGCCGAATGAGCGACATTGTCATCACCCGCAAGCACACCCTCGGTTTGCGCAAGGCAAGGGCAGCGGCTGAGCGTGTTGCCGCCGATCTGCAGGCGCGCTTTGACCTCGTTTATTCGTGGTCCGACAGCAATTCGCTGGTCTTCGATCGTCCCGGGGTGGCTGGCCAGTTGGCGCTGGCGCGGCACGAGGTGGCGCTGACGGTGCGTCTTGGCCTGTTCTACCGGCCTTTCCGGGCGGCGCTGGAGGACGAGATTCACGCGTATTTTGATCGGGAGTTTGCGGGGTGAGTCGGCATTGGGATTCGCATGGGGGAATCATGCGCTGGCTGGGCATGGTTCTGGCGGTGCTTTGTCTGCAGTCGCCCTTGATGGCCATGCCATCGGTGATGCCGGCGCCGGTAAGCGAACGAGGCGCCGTTACGGGTGTTCAACCGGACGGTACTTGTCTTTCGTGGCGAATTTCTCGGCGCCAGTCCGCAGATGCGAACCCATCGGGCGCGCACTCGGGCCGAGGTGCTTTCGATGCTGCACGCGAATATTCAGGACGTCTTCAATCGCTATGGCGTACAGATCATGTCGCCGCATTACATGAACGATACCGAAACCGCCAGGTAAGGATGACGGACAGGGGAGGGGATGATGTCGACAGTTGAAAAGATGTCGGCGGTGGATACCGCCTGGCTGCGGATGGACCGGCCGTCGAACCTGATGCAGATTGTCGGCGTGATGATCTTCGATGGGGCGCTTGACGAAGCGCGGCTGCGGGCGGCCATTGAGCAGCGCATGCTGGGCTATGCGCGCTTCCGGCAGGTCGTGTGCCAGCAAAACGGTGGCTATGCATGGCGCGACGATCCGGATTTCGATCTCGATCACCACCTGCGCCGAGCCGTCTTGCCTGGCGCTGGCGGGCAGGCGGAGCTTGAGCGTTTTGTCGCCGATCTGGCGAGCACGCCGCTCAATCCTTCGCGACCGCTATGGGAAATGCACCTCGTAGATACCAGTATTGGCGGGCAGGCGCTGGTGACGCGCATCCACCACAGCATTGCCGACGGCATCGCACTGGTCGGCGTCCTGCTGTCGATGGCCGACGACTCACCGCAGCCGCTGCCGCGGTCAACCCGAAAAACTGCCCGAAATGACGAGGCTCACGATCCGTTCTGGCTCGGCATCTGGCGTCCGGCAACCGATGCCATGCTCAACGGCATCCGCCTGTCGACCAATCTCTGGGCAAAGTATGTCGGCCTGGTGACCAATCCCCTGCAGGCGCTGGAGTATTCACGGCTGGGGACGGCCATCGTCGGAGAGATCGGCAAGCTGGCGCTGATGCCGGATGATTCGCCGACCCGCTTCAAGGGTAAGCCGGGGACCAGCAAGCGTGTGGCCTGGTCGGCGCCGATCTCGCTGCCCGAGGTGAAGGCGGTGGGGCGCGTGCTCGGCTGTTCGGTCAATGACATGCTGCTGTCGGCGGCGGCCGGTGCCTTGCGCGGCTATCTGGCTGACAAGGGCGACGCCGTCGAGGGCGTCGAGATTCGCGCCTTGGTGCCGGTCAATCTGCGGCGTCCGGAGGATCAGGGGCAACTTGGCAATCGCTTCGGGCTGGTGGCGCTGGAGTTGCCGGTCGGGATCGAGAACCCGCTGGCGCGGCTGTACGCGACGCGTGACCGGATGCTGGCACTCAAGGATTCGATGCAGGCGCCGCTGACGCTGGCCATTCTCGGGGCGGTCGGCATGGCACCCAAAATTGCCCAGGCCAAGGTGCTGGATCTCTTGGCGAGCAAGGCGACGGCGGTGATGACCAATGTGCCGGGCCCGCAGCAGGCCCTGTACGTGGCAGGTGCCCGCCTGCGTCAGCCGCTATTCTGGGTGCCGCAGTCGGGTGACATCGGCATGGGCGTGTCGATTCTCTCCTACGACAATCGTGTCCAGTTCGGCCTGATTACCGACAAGGGTCTGGTGCCCGACCCGGAGCAGGTGGTTGCCCGCTTTGCCAGTGAATTTGAAAAGCTGCTGATGCTGGTACTGATGGAGCCCTGGGCGCGCCTCAACGACCCGCAGGCAGTCGAGGCGCAGTTGCAGGCGGGCTGAGGTCGGGCTGACAGCGGCGCTCAGTGGCCACTCAGTCGCCCCTCAGTCGTCCATTTCAGCTTTTGCAGCTTCGATGTCCAGACATTCCATGGCATCGGCCGGCGTGCAGGCGACCGCCTCGGTATAGAGGTTTTCCGCTTCTCTGAGCCGGGATTTGCCGAACATCATCACCAGTCCGTTGGCGTATTCGGTGCGGGCAATGGCTGATTCGGGGAAGAGTTCCAGCGCCCGGCGGAACAGTTTTTCACCGGTTTCCTTTTTTGCGCCATAGGTCAGGCCGCCGACCAGACTGCCGACCTTGTCGATGATTTCGGCGTGCCAGGTGCCGAGTGCGATGTGGGCATCGGCATGGTCGGGCTGCAGCGCCAGCGCTGCTTCAAGGCTGGCCTTGATCTTGCCGCCCAGCCCCTGCGCCAGTGCGGTGGCGACGGAAATGCCCTGACTGTAACGGCCCAGTGCATAGGCGTGAAAATACCAGGCATTCGCCGACGCCGGCGCTTCCTGCTGGCGGGTTTCGCAGCGCTTGGCGACTTCCTGGAAAATCGCCAGCTTGCGCTCGGGATCGGCTTCAAGGTAGTTGGCGTAGATCATCGCCGCCTTGTCGGCAGCTGCGATGGCCGCACCGCCCGCCTTGAGCCCGAGGCTGACGGCGCGGACGAAATCGCCGGCATGGTAAGCACGCCAGGCATCCTGTGCCTTGCTGTCGTCGGGCCAGGGCTCGCAGTCGCCGCGATGCAGCCGGGGCCAGTGCTTCTTCAAAGCGGCGCCAGGGTACTGGTAGGCGCTGCTGTCGTGCGGAAAGGTGGTCCAGGCTGTGCTCATGTCATCTCCGGGCTCAGGGGATATCGACGTAGGCCGTCGACAGTTTTTCCAGCAGGTGGCGCGATTCGCCTTGCAGGTAGGGGGCGGCCAAAGACATCACCTGGTATACGCCACGACCGATGTCCGGTTCGCCGCGCGGGTTGCGGGCGTGCTCATAAGACAGCCAGAAGGTCGCGACCAGCGTCATGTTGGTCGCCAGCGCAGGGATCGTTGCCGGGGCCGCATTGAGGACGCCGGTGGCGGCAAGACCGCGGCAGATCGTTGCCGCCGTTTGCTGCTTCTGCGCCAGGATGCGCTGGAAGTGGGTTTCGACCAGCCGATTGCGGGTCAGCAGATCGTTGATGTCACGGTAGAAAAAGCGGAATTTCCAGATCGTCTCGAACAGCAGGTGGAGGAAAAACCAGATGTCCTCCGCCTCGTGCGGGCGCTGCCCCGGGGCGCCGAGCAGGTTGCCGATTTCGCGCTCGTAGTCGGCAAAAAGCGCGTTGACGATCTCGTCCTTGTTGTTGAAGTGGTAGTAGAGATTGCCGGGGCTGATCTCCATTTCGTCGGCGATCACCGTCGTCGTGACGTTCGGCTCGCCGAAGTCGTTGAACAGGCGCAGCGCGGTTTCGAGAATCCGCTCGCGGGTGCGCCGTCGGGGTTTGCCTTCCATGCGCTCGCTCCCGGGCTGGGCTGTGGTGTTTTGAGGATACATCAGCCGCCGGCTCCGCGCAGCGCCAGCCAGGACTGCAATTCGTCAAGAGCCTGGTCGAGTGCCTGCGTACTCCTGGTGATGGCCACCCGGGACTGGCGTGCCGGCCGCTGCAGCAGGCTGCGGCGGTGGTCCTTGAGGATCGCCAGATCGAGACTGAGGCCATGCTGGCGCAGAATGGGCATCAGTTCGTGACGGCGACGGTAGAGATCCTGGCGGGTACGCTGGTAGGCGTGTTCGCACAGGCGGCGCCGGTCGCGGTAGCTGAAGACATTGGTGAAAAACATCTCGCCGTCGTCCTGCGTCGGCTCGAAGAGCAGCACGTCGGCGTCGGGAAACTGATGGCGGTAGCGGTCCATGCCGACCCGCATCCGCGAGTGGATGATGGCGCGGAAGGTCTGCGAGAGCACCACTGGCAGGCCGCCGTCGTTGAGGTGGCGCGGGTGCGGTGTGTTGCGGCGGGCCGCCAGTTCGGCGTCAAAGGGTACCAGCGGATTGATGCAGAACAGCAGTTCGGTGCCGGCGCGCAGCGCGACCGAGGCATGCAGGGTTTTGATCAATGCGCCATCGACATAGTGGCGGCCTTTGATTTCGACCGGTGGAAACAGCCCGGGCAGCGCGGCACTGGCCTGGACGGCGGTTGAAATCGGCGTGTCATCGTGGCCTTCGCTGCCAAAGGCGACCGACTCGCCCGAGTCGAGTTCGGTGGCGACGAGAAACAGGCGGTGGCGCAGCTTGCGGAAATTGTTGGTTCGGCCGCGGCCGGTGAACAGCCGGCGCAGGAGATCGTCGATGCCGCGATTGTCGAAAAGCCCGGTGGGAATGGCGTGCGAGAGGCGCTGAAAGGACTCGAACAGGCCGTGGTGCAAGGGATCTCGCAGCCAGGTGAGCGCGGAACTGCCCGCCAGTTGGGGAATGCTGAGCAGGCGGCTGAAGTATTCGCGGAAGGCCGGGCGAAGCAGCAGGCGGGGGTCGAAAACGGTGGCGGCATCGTCGAGCAGGATATTGGCCAGCTTCTCCGGCGAGATGCCGTTGGCCAGGGCGGCTGCGATGAAGCTGCCGGAGCTGACGCCGACATAGCAATGCGCCTGGGTCAGGTCGAGGCCGTCGATGGCCTCTTCGAGCGCGGTGCTCGCGCCGACTTCATAGATGCCGCCGAGCGGTCCGCCGCCGGCCAGGGCAATGCCTATCCTCGACAAAGTCTTCCTCCGGGTGACGGATGCCCGGTCGTTGCCGGGCATCTCGATTATTCAACTGCTGCGCGTGGTCTGGCCACGCGGGCCGCGCCCAAATCCGGCGCGGCTGTGGGCTTCAGTCAGGCATCAGCTGCCGGACCAGCAGCGGCATCAGCAGCGACTGGGGTTGGGGCGGCGGCGCTTTTGGGCTTGGCCGGCTTGCGAGCCGGCGCTGCCTTCGGAGCAGCGGCTGCAGGGGCGACGGGCTTGGCCGCCGGTTTGGCACGCGGTGCAGCTTTGGCGACGGGCTTGGCCGCAGCCTTCTCGGCCGCTTCCTGCGCCTCGGTCAGCTTCTGGACGACCGCGGTCAGCTCGGCAACGCGCTTGGAGAGCTTGTCGATGTCCTTCTTGGTCGGCACACCCAGACTACCCAGCGCCTTGGCCACGCGATCCTCGAAAACCTGTTCGAGGCGGTCCCAGGTGCCCACGGCCTTGCCGGCAACGACAGCGATTTTTTCATCGGCCGCCTTGCGGGTCTTCTTCTGGATGGTCTCGCCTTCCTTGACCAGGGCGTCGAAAACCTTGTTGCCTTCCTCCTGGGCCTTGGCAAAGGCGCCGAGTCCGGCCAGCCAGATTTGCTGGGCAGAGTCCTTGACGGTCTGGGCCAGCTGGTTTTCCGATAACGTCTTGAATTTCTTGACCATGATCTGCTCCTCGTGTGTTTGTTCGTGGTGACGAAGCAGGCTTCGTCGATGAATCCAGTTTAGGCCAAGCGATTAGAGGAGGCACACTAATTTTCTAGTGGATGTCCTCTAGAATGGGGCCGGTAAGCCAAAAAACAGCGGAGACAAACATGCAGTATTTCATCACCGGGGCCACCGGTTTCATCGGCCGCCGCCTCGTCGCCAAGCTGCTTGAGCGCGCGGGCAGCAGCATCTTTTTCCTGGCCCGTGAAGCGGAGCGCGAGCGGCTGGATGATCTGTACGAATTCTGGGGTTGCGACGACAGCCGGGTGAAACCGGTGTTCGGCGATCTGACGGAGGACTTGCTCGGTGTATCTGCGGTCGACCGCAAAAAGCTGGCAAAAAAGACCACGCATTTCTTCCACCTCGCCGCCATTTACGATCTGTCGGCCGATGCCGAAAGCCAGTTGCGGGTCAATGTCGAAGGCACGCGCAATACGGTGCGTTTTGCCGAGGCGATTGGCGCCAAACACTTCCACCTGTTCAGTTCGATTGCCTCGGCCGGCATGTTCGAGGGGCTGTTCCGAGAGGACATGTTCGAGGAGGCGGAAGGGCTGGATCATCCGTATTTCCGCACCAAGCACGATTCGGAAGGCATCGTCCGCCGCGAGTGCAAGATTCCCTGGCGTATCTACCGCCCGGCAATCGTCGTCGGTGATTCGCGCACCGGCGAGATGGACAAGATCGACGGCCCGTACTATTTCTTCAAGCTGATCCAGAAAATGCGCAAGATGCTGCCGTCGTGGATGCCGACCATCGGCATCGAGGGCGGGCGGATCAACGTCGTGCCGGTCGACTTCGTCGTCAATGCCGTCGATCACATCGCCCACCTCAAGGGCGAGGACGGCAAGTGCTTCCATCTTGTCGATCCGCTGCCGATGCGCGTCGGCGATCTGCTCAATACCTTTGCCCGCGCCGCGCATGCCCCGGAAATGACCATGCGCATCAACGCGGCACTGTTCAGTTTCATCCCGCGGCACATGCGCAAGGCCTTGCTGGCGCTGACGCCGGTGCGTCGCATCCGCCATGCGGTGATGAAGGATCTCGGCCTACCTGACGACATGTTCCAGTTCGTCAATTACCCGACGCGCTTCGACTGCCGGGAAACGACCCGGGCGCTCAAAGGCACGGGCATCGCCGTGCCGCCGCTCGACAGCTATGCCTGGCGCCTGTGGGATTACTGGGAGCGCCATCTCGACCCCGATCTCTTCATTGACCGCAGCCTGCGTGGTCAGGTCGGCGGCAAGGTCGTGCTGGTGACCGGTGCCTCGTCGGGCATCGGCAAGGCGCTGGCCCGCAAGCTGGCCGAGGCCGGCGCGGTGGTAGTGACCATTGCCCGCGACAAGGAGCAACTCGACGAAGTGGTGGCCGAGTTTGCAGCGGCCGGACTGAGCCTGCATGCCTACGTAGGTGATCTGGCCGACATGGCGGATGCCGAAGCGGTGACGGCCAAGGTGCTGGCGACCCATGGCGCGGTTGATATCCTCGTCAATAACGCCGGACGCTCGATCCGCCGGGCGATCGAGAATTCATACGACCGCTTCCACGACTTCGAGCGCACCATGCAGCTCAATTATTTCGGTGCGCTGCGGGTGAGCATGAGCGTGCTGCCGCAGATGTCGGCGCAAAAGCGCGGTCACATCATCAATATTTCGTCGATTGGTGTGCTGACTAATGCCCCGCGTTTTTCCGCCTATGTCGCGTCGAAATCGGCGCTTGATGCCTGGACGCGCTGTGCGGCCTCCGAATTCGCTGATCGCGGCGTGCATTTCACGACCATCAACATGCCGCTGGTCAAGACGCCGATGATCGCGCCGACCAAACTCTATGACCATGTGCCGACGCTGACGCCGGAAGAGGCGGCCGACCTGATCTGCGATGCCATCGTGCATAAGCCGGTGCGCGTGGCGACCCGTCTCGGCATCACGGGGCAGGTGCTGCATGCCGTTGTGCCGCGTGTCGCGCAGATCATCATGAACACCACCTTCCGCATGTTCCCGGATTCCGGCGCCGCTCAGCACAAGGCGCCGGGCGCATTGCCGTCGATGCCCTCCGCCGATCAGATCGCCTTCCAGCAATTCATGCGCGGGATCTACTTCTGATGGCGACGCATCTCAAAGTCGGCGATCCGGCACCGGAGTTCAGCGCACTGGTCACCGATGGCAGTACGATATCGCTGGCCGATTATCGCGGGCGCAAACTGGTGATGTATTTCTACCCGATGGACGACACGCCGGGCTGTACGCGTCAGGCGTGCAGCCTGCGCGATACAGCAGGCGAGATCGCGGCCCGGGGGGCGGCGATCCTTGGTGTCTCTGCCCAGGGAGCAGAATCGCACCGGCGCTTTACCGAAAAATACGCCCTCAACTTTCCCTTGGTCGCCGACACCGGCCTATTGGTGGCACAGGCGTATGGGGTTGCCGGCAGCGGGCTCGGTGGGTTGTTGCGGCAAGCGGTCGGCGTCGCCCAGCGGGTGACCTTCATCATTGATGAAGATGGCAAGATCGCCGCAATCATCGCCGATCCGGATTGTCCGGATCACGGCGAGGAGGTGCTGGCGCTGCTCTGACTCAGCGGCGGAACTGTACTTCCGGGCGTGGCAACGGTTCGCCACAGAGCCGGATGATTAGATCGGCGGTACGGGAAGAGAGCAGCAACGCCAGGTGGCCGATACCCGCCAGCTCGACATCGCGGGCCTCGGGCAGGCGCTGGTTGTCCTGCGGCATGACGTAGTTGTCGTGCGGTGTGCGCACCGAAACAAAGGGGATTTTCACCGGCTCGGCGGCAAGGTCGCGCAGCCATTGCGAGCCGGGTTCCATTTCGCGGGCATTCTGGCCGATGGCGATGCGCGCCATTTCGCTGCCTTGATGCGGCGAGGCGAGGGTGATCAGGCGATTGACCCGGGCGATGCCGTGGCGGGCGAGATAGGAGCGGCTGACCAGCCCCCCCATGCTGTGGGCGACCAGCGTCAACTGCTGCACACCGCTGGCTGCAATGACCGCTTCGATGCGCTCGTGTAGCTGTGGCACCATTTTGCCGACACTGGTGTAGGGCGGTGCGAGGCTGACGCTGGCGACGTTGTAGCCAGCGGCTTCAAGGCGACGGCGGATGAACCACCAGACACCGCGGCTGCAGCCGTAGCCATGTACCAGCAGCACTGTCGGGCGGCCCGGTTGCAATCGGTCGGCCGGCATCCACAGGCGTTCGAAGGGTAAAACAAGGACAAAATGGGCGATGAAGGCCAGGTATTCGCCGATCAGCATGCCGGCGTAACGCCAGGCCGGCAGCCTGGGGGCCGGCGACGGGTAAGTCCAGGCAAAGGCCCAGGTGATGGTGACGATCCCCAGGCGCAGGCCGAGCAGGGCGCCGAGCGCCGGCAGCCATGCGTCCGCCATCGGCAAGGCGAAGAAATAGCGGGTGAGATTGACGTAGGTGGCGAATTCGACCACCAGCCAGAACAGCAGGGCGACAGGTACCATAGCCGTCAGAGAATCGCGGGTTTCGGCTTTCCCGTCAAGCTTGCCGCCAGGATTGAAGCATTGCGTGCCACGAGCCCGTAGATCGACAACTGCGGATTGGCACCGATACTGGTCGGGAACAGCGAACCGTCATGGACCGACAGGTTGTCGAGATGGAAGTGCCGGCCGCTGTCGTCGGTCACACCGCGTGCTGGGTTGTCGGCCATGGCACAGCCGCCCATGACATGGGCGCTGACGATGCGGCAGACGAGCGGCGCCAGCGGCAGCTGGTTCAGCGCTTCTCGCGCCTCACGCCAGTTCGTCCAGCCGGCTGCGGTTTCATGAACCGGTGTCACCCAGCGGGCGCCGGCAGCAAACTGGATTTCCGCCATCGTCAGCAAGGCCCGGCGCACGCCATCCCAGATCACGTCATTGAGTGGGTAATCGAGCAGCGGCGAGCCGTCCTTGCGCAGACGAACGCGTCCACCGCGACTTTCCGGGTTGAAGCCATCCCGTAATAGCGCGAGTACCGTCTGGCAGTGCGGGAACTGTGCCATCAGGTGCTGGTGGCTGTCGCCCCAGCCTTGCAATGTGGTCGAGAAAAGTACCGGGTGCAGCGGCGGTACTTCCAGCTTGTAGCCGAGCGGGCCGTCGATGGGCAGGCTGTCGAGAAAATGGTCGGAATAAATGGATTGCGGTGCGCCGGCATGTCCGCGCACCGGCGCGTCAAAGAGCGCCGATGAAATCACGGTCGGGTGCAGGAAGGTGCGTGTGCCGGTCAGGCCGGCCGGATCGGGTGCCTGACTGCGCAGCAGTAGTGCCGGCGTGTTGATGGCACCGCCGGCCAGCACGAAATGACGGGCGCGCAGGGTGACGATGCGGCCGGTCGGGCGCAGACCGTCGGCGGCGAGGGCGACGGCCTCGAGACGATCGACACGACCGCCGGCAAAGTGCAGGCGCTCGGCACGCAGGCGGGAGTAGAGCGTTGCCCCGCGGGCCAGTGCCGCCGGCAAGGTCGTCAGCAGCATCGACTGCTTGGCGTTGGTCGGGCAGCCCATGCCGCAATAGCCGAGATCCCAGCAGCCCTTGACGTTGCGGCGCATGGTGCTGACCGGGATGCCGAGCTTCTCGGCGCCGCTGGCGAGCAGGCTGTTGTTGCGGTTCGGCGCGACTGGCCAGGTGCCGATGTGCAGGCGCATTTCCATCGCATAAAACCAGGGGGCAAGTGCTTCGACCGTCAGATTGCGCAGTCCGTGGGCGCTTTGCCACCATTGCAGGGTGCGGGGCGGTGTGCGGAAACTGCTGGTCCAGTTGACGGTCGTCGAGCCGCCGACACAGCGCCCCTGAAGGATGTTGATGGCCTTGTCGGCTGTCTTGCGGGCGGCGGATTCCTGGTAGAGCGCCGGATAGGCTTCACTTTCGCGCATGTGGAAGTCGGCGGTGGTCCGCAGCGGCCCTTCTTCGACGATCGCTACGGTCAACCCGGAATTTGCCAGAATTTCGGCACTCACGCCGCCGCCGGCACCGCTGCCGACGATGACTACATCCACCTCGACCTGAGTCGAGTCGGTGAGTGTCGCGGCGTCGACATGGCGCCAGCCGGCAGCCAGTCCTTCGCGGAATGGGTCGCGCATCATTTCACCTCGGGCGGTCCGGGGTAGCCGATGGCCGGCCAGTTCTCAGGCGCGGCGTACCAGGCACCGAAAATAAGGTCGTGCAGCGCGGCGTAGCCGGATTTGAGCAGATCAAAGCGGCTGTGACGCCAGGACTCGAGAAACTGCCCGATGTCAGCCGCACTGGCTGCCGGCCAGTCTGCCCAAACGCCGGCTGCCAGTATCCGGGTGGGTGCAAACGCCAGCAGGTCGAACAGTTCGCCGATTTCCTGCTGGGCCGGCAGCGATAGCCCGTCGATGGCGGTTTCGACGGCGTCGACCGTGCGCGCCAATGCCGTGTCGCGATCGCTGGCCGGCAGGGCGCGGCCCAGCATCACAGGCGCGATGGCGGCGATGATGGCACGACGACCGTTCCCCGCGGATGGGCGGGTGCAGCCGGCGATGCCGAGCAGCAGGCTGCCGGCCAGGCCGGTTTGCAGGAACTGGCGGCGGGTGGTCATCGCAGGAGAATTTTCAGCAGGCGCTCGAACAGGGCGCCGTAAGGCGGGTCGAAGAGCGCCATGGCGTTGAGCCGGGACTGATGGAACACCGGCTTGAGCTTGGAGAACGTATCGAAACCGGCGCGGCCGTGATAATGCCCCATGCCGCTCGGGCCGATGCCGCCGAATGGCAGCTCGTCTTGGGCGATGTGCAGGATGGTGTCGTTGACCGTGACGCCACCGGCAATCGTCTCGTCAAGGACGCGGGCAATGCGCCGGCGATCGCGGTCGAACAGGTAGAGCGCCAGCGGCCGGTCGCGGTCATTGATGTAGGCCAGCGCCTCATCGAGATGCTGGTAGGTAATGACGGGCAGCAGCGGGCCGAAAATTTCTTCCTGCATTACCCGCCAGTTGGGGTCGGGATTGATAATCAGCGTCGGCGGCAGGCGCCGGGTGTCGGGGTTCTGGCTGTCGCTGAGCGGAATGATTTCGGCGCCATTCGCCCGCGCTTCATCGAGCAGACCATGAAGACGCTGCCAGTGGCGGCCATTGACGATGGCGGAGTAGTCGCGGTTGGCCGCCAGGTCAGGATAGCGGGTGGTGACCACCTGCCTTGCCGCCTGGATGAAGACCGCAAGTTCTGCCGCCGGCAGCAGGACGTAATCCGGGGCAATACAGGTCTGGCCGGCGTTCAGGCATTTGCCGGCGAGAATCCGGGATGTGGCCGTTTCCACCGGATAGTCCGGTGCGATCAGCGCCGGTGATTTGCCGCCCAGTTCGAGCGTTACCGGCGTCAGGTTGGCTGCCGCCGCCTGCATGACGTGGCGCCCGACAGCGGTCGAGCCGGTGAAGAGCAGATGGTCGAAGGGAAGGGCGGCGAAGGCTGCTGCCAGGGGCTGATCGCCGCCGACCACTGCCAGCTCGTCGCTGCTGAAATAGCGCGCCGCCAGTTCGGCGAAGACGCTTGCAGTCGACGGCGTAAATTCGGACATCTTGAGCAATGCCCGATTACCGGCGGCGAAGGCTGCGGTCAGCGGGCCGAGGGCGAGGTAGATTGGATAGTTCCAGGGGCTGATGATGCCGACACAGCCCAGCGGCTGCGGGCGAAGCTCGGCACGCCCGGGCTGGAACCATAACGAGACCGGGCGCCGGCGCGGCGCCATCCACTGTTTGAGGTGGCGTCGGGCATGGCGGATGCCTTCACGGCTGGGAAAGAACTCGAGCAGCCGGCTTTCGTGCTGCGACCGGTGGCCGAAATCGGCCGCGATGGCGTCGGCAAGACGCTCTCCATGATCATCGATCAGGGCAGCCAGCGCGTCGAGACGGCGGCGGCGGGTTGCCAGCGACGGCATCATCTCCTGCCGGCTGGCCGCTTGGATACTGGCGAAAGCGGCTTGCAGCGCGGGTGCGTCGAGGATCAGGCTGGAAGCATCGGGCATGAGCGATCACCGCAGTTTTGGGGTTGGGGAACGGCAGCGCTGAATCCGCAGCCGCCGTTTTCAGTGTAGTCGTGCGGGGAGCATGGGGTTAGGCAATTGCTTCTAATCGGCGATGTGCGGATGGATGATAATGAGCGCATGAGCCAACGCGATCCTGACGACGCCGATCGTGCGGCCTGTGCCGCCGATCTGGTGCGTTATCTCAACGAAGCCCGCGAATTGCGGCGGGCAGCTGCGGCGGATGCCGTCTTCGGTGCCCGTCGTCATGCCTTGCGAGCCTTCCAGGCGGCACGGCTGGCGCGAACCCATGCCGATCTGCTGGCCAGTCCGGCCTCGGCGGAGGCGGCGTCATTCTTTCTGGCCGATCTCTATGGGCCGAAGGATCTCAGCGAGCGCGATGCCGAGGTCGAGCGCATCCTGCCGATGATGACCTCGATGCTGCCCGTCTCCGGGTTGCAGACCTTGCTGCTGGCGGTCGAAGTGGACGCCTTGTCGGAGCGACTGGACGCAGCGATGGTGCGCGCGCTGGGTCGAAAGCTCGATGGTGACATCGACGACGCCAGCTATGCGCGGGCGTATCGCAAGGTCGGGGAGCGTACGGCACGTCTGGATCAGATTCGGCTGATCGGCGAGACCGGCGCGGCGCTCGATGCGCTGGCGCGCAGGCCCTTGCTGCGCGGTCTATTGAAAATGATGCACGGGCCGGCACAGATGGCCGGGCTGGGCGAGTTGCACGCCTTTTTGTTACGCGGTTTCGAGGCCTTCCGCAGTCTGGCCGATGCTGAGGCCTTTCTCGAAACCATCGTCAGTCGCGAGGGCGCGCTGGCGCTGGTGATCTTCGACGGCAGCGATACGTTGGCACCGGCCGGTTGAGCCTCCCGCCTCAGGCGGCGGCCTTGGGCAGCCAGATGCAGGCGCCCTTCGATTCCTTGTCGATGGCAGCCAGCACCTTTTCGTGTTCGGCCAGCTCTTCCGCAGACGCCTTGCGCACGATCAGCGGTTTGCGCTGGCGGACACTGCCATCGGCGGCCAGCTGCGGGCGTGGCGCTTCAGGCTCGATCATCAGCGTTTCCTGGCCGCGGGTCATCGCCAGATAGACTTCGGCAAGCAGTTCCGTATCGAGCAGCGCGCCGTGCAGGGTGCGGCCGGAGTTGTCGATTTCGTAGCGTTCGCACAGCGCATCAAGATTGTTGCGCTTGCCCGGGTGCAGGTCCTTGGCCAGGCGCAGGGTGTCGGTGACGCCATTGCACACGGTTTCGACGGGAACTCGGCCGAGCAGGTTCAATTCGGCATTGAGGAAGCCGAGGTCGAAGGCGGCGTTGTGGATGACCAGTTCGGCACCATTGATGAATTCGAGGAACTCGTCGACGATGTCGGCGAATTTCGGCTTGCCGGTGAGGAATTCGCGGCTGATGCCGTGCACGGCCTGCGCGCCCTCATCGATATCGCGTTCGGGGTCGATGTAGCGGTGCAGGTTGCGGCCGGTGAGGCGGCGGTTGACCAGTTCGATGCAGGCGACTTCGATGATGCGGTGGCCCTGGCGAGGGTCGAGGCCAGTGGTTTCGGTATCGAGGCAAATCTGGCGCATGTCAGTCCTTCAGTTCATCGATGCCGCGATTGGCGAGGGCATCGGCACGTTCGTTTTCCGGGTGGCCGGAATGGCCCTTGACCCAGATCCACTCCAGCTTGTGCTGGCGGGCGAGCTGGTCTAGGGTCTGCCACAGGTCGGCGTTCTTCACCGGCTTCTTGTCGGCGGTTTTCCAGCCGTTGCGTTTCCAGCCGTGGATCCATTCGCTGATGCCCTTGAGCACGTATTGCGAATCGGTATAGACCCTGGCGGTAATCGGCCGCTTCATCGCCTCCAGCCCGCGAATGGCTGCCGTCAGTTCCATCCGGTTGTTGGTGGTGTCGCGCTCGCCACCCCAGAGTTCCTTCTCGTGCGGCCCCATGCGCAGGATGGCTCCCCAGCCCCCGGGGCCAGGGTTGCCCTTGCAGGCGCCGTCGGTAAAGATCTCCACGGTCGGTTCAACGCTCATTGCTTTCCTTTTGTGCGACCGGGCGCAAGGCTTTGGCGCGCACCGGGTTCTTTTTCCAGTCTGGGCGGATCAGGCGCATGCCATGCGTCCGCTTGATGGCGCGCAGGATATAGACACCGCCGGCAAAAGGCCACCAGCGGCGGCCGATATTTTCGATCGGATGCCAGCGTTCAAGCCAGCGCGCCTGCTCCACGGCCGGCGCGAAGCAGCCACATTCGCCCCGGTCAGGCTCGAAACCGAGTAACTGCAGCCAGTCCTTGAGCCGCGGCAGCGAGAGGTAGCGGCCGGTCCACGGGAAGCTGCCTGAGCGGTCGAGGCGCCGTCGGCTGCCCCATAGCGAAAACGGGTTGAAGCCGGTGATCACGACCTGGCCTTCGGGAATCAGGATGCGCTCAACTTCGCGCAGGATCTGGTGGGCGTCCTCGCGGAATTCCAGCAGGTGGGGCAGCACGACGAGGTCAATGCTGTGGGCGGCAAAGGGCAGCGCGGCAGGGTCGCAGCAGACGTCGACCTGGCCGCTGTCGCCGGCGCGCTGGCGCAGCGGGATGCGATTGGCGTGGAGCAGGTCGAGTTCGCCGAGGCCGATCTGCAGCGCGTTGAATCCGAAAATGTCGCTGACGGCGTCATCGATGCGAGCCATCTCCCAGTCGAGAATGTAGCGAGCCTGCGGCGAGGCCAGCCATTCGGCGAGGCCGGGAATTGACATCCGTCGCGCCGCGCTCGATAGTTCCGACATGTTCGAAATCACTCCGCTTCCTGCATTCAAGGACAACTACATCTGGTTGCTGACCCGGGGCAACGACGCTTACGTTGTCGATCCCGGCGACGCGGCACCTGTCTTTGCAGCCCTTGAGGCGGCAAAACTGCGCCTGACCGGCATCCTGATCACCCACCACCATGCCGACCATCAGGGGGGTGTGGCGGCGCTTGTGGAGCGCTATGAGCCGCTGGTCTTTGCACCGGCGAGTGAGTCTATCACAGGGTGTAACCGCCCTTTGTCAGGGGGCGAAACCCTTGATGTGCTGGGTGTCGAGGTGAGCGTGCTCGCGGTTCCCGGGCACACCCTCGGGCATCTCGCCTACCTGGCGCCTGGCGTGCTGTTCTGTGGCGATACGCTGTTCGGCGCCGGCTGTGGGCGCCTGTTCGAAGGGACGCCAGAGCAGATGACCGCGTCGCTGGAAGCGATTGCTGCTTTGCCGGACGACACGCTGATTTATTGCGCCCATGAATATACGGCGATGAATCTGCCCTTTGCCCTGGCTGTCGAGCCGGAAAATACGGCTATTCAGGCCCGCGTGGCGGCAGTAACGGATCGACGCGCCGCCGGTCTGGCGACCGTGCCGCTGATGCTGCGTGAGGAAAAAGCGACCAATCCCTTTTTGCGTTGCGATCAGCCGGCGGTAATCGCGGCGGCCCGTCAGCATGATCCGTCGCTGGCCTCTGCCGCAAATGGTGCCGACCTGCGAGCTGCGGTGAACCCGAAAAAGTCGCAAATATTCGGCGCCATCCGCGCCTGGCGCAACGTCTTCTGAGGCCTCAACGGCCGCGCTGACTCAGCTTTTCTAGGGTATCGAGGACGCGCGCCGCGTTGAAGGGCTTGATGATGAAGCCGCTGGCGCCATTGCCGATGGATTGCTGCACGGTGTCTGCATCGGCGTTGCTGGTGATCATGACGACGACGGTGTTCGGACGGGCGGCCTTGATCTCGATCAGCGCCTCGATCCCGTTTTTCTCCGGCATCATGACATCGAGGCAAACGATATCCGGCTTAAGGCGATCAGCCATTTCGACCGCCTGGACGCCATTTCGGGCTTCACCGACGACGTCATAGGTTTCGCCACGCAACATGCCGCGGAGGATGCTGCGCATCATGTCGTTGTCGTCGACAATCATGATGGAAGTGCGTCGTTTGCTCATGTGGCAGGCTGTGAAGGCAGACTGTCGGCACGGCAAACGGCGTCACGGCCGCCGGATTTTGCCTGATACAGGGCGCGGTCGGCATCTAGGACGAGATCGTCCGGCGGGTTGTCGAGGCCTGGGACGGCGGCGGCGACGCCGATGCTCAGCGTTACCCGGCCGTGCGACGACCCGGCATGCGGGATCAGTTGTTCGGCAACCGCGTGGCGAATCCGCTCGGCGACCAGCGCCGCACCGCTGATTGTGGTTTCAGGCAGGATCACTGCAAACTCCTCGCCACCATAGCGGGCTGCGAGATCGGATGCGCGCTCCATCTGTTTCTGGATCAGTGCCGCGATTCGCCGCAGGCAGTCGTCACCGGCAACGTGGCCATACTGGTCGTTGTATGCCTTGAAATGGTCAACGTCGCAAATCAGCAGTGCAACGCTGCCGGAATTACGCCGGGCGCGCCGCCATTCGCGCTGCAGGGATTCATCAAAAAAGCGCCGGTTGGCGATGCCGGTCAGGCCATCGGTCGACGATAGTCGCTGCAGTTCGCGGTTTGCGGTGTCCAGGCGGCGGGTCAGCACCAGTAGCGAGGTTTGCATCTGGATCAGGCGCTGCATGGCGCGAATCTTGGCGCTGAGGACGATGGCGCTGACCGGCTTGGAGAGATAGTCGTCACCGCCGGCGGCAATGCCTTTCTCGATGTCCTCGTCGCGGCCCATGGCCGAGAGGAAGATGATCGGCGTCCATTCGCCCGGATTCTCCAGTTCGCGAAGGCGTCGGGCGACGGCATAGCCGTCAATGTCCGGAAGCACGACGTCGAGCAGCACGAGGTCAGGACGTTGCGTGCCAAAAGCGGCAATGGCTTCGTGGCCTGTTTGAACGGAGATCGCCTGAGAGCCAAAGCGACGGACGTACTCACCCAGAATGGCCAGGTCGGCACGGCTGTCTTCGACGATGAGGATTTTCATGGTGAGCGCCCGGATCGTTTCAGAAGCAGAAGTTCTTGAAGAATACGAGTGCCGATACCGACAGCGTGACCGCAAAAATGCCCCAGCCGAGGCCCCAGTAAAGAGAGGATCTGGCTTGGCGATGGGCATTGCGGGCCTTGAATTCGAAGTAGCGTTGCATTTCGCCCAGCGTCAGCAGCGCGGTGAACAGGAAGAAGATCATCCCGCAGAACATCGCGATAATGGTGCCGTTGGTCATCTGACGACAGGCACCGGCGGTGTGCCGCAGGAAGATGAGCATCGAGTCGGTGCGGAAAGCGTAGTTGCTGACCATGTAGGCGAGCAGGCCAAACAGGGAGAGCAGGCCGATCACCAGCCAGGTCTCCTTACGCTGCAGTTGGCGCAGGCCGCTGCTGATTTCTTCAATGAGCCATTTCATTTGCGAATGCTGCTTTTCAACGTATTGTGTGTGCTAAATTCTTCAAATATATAGTGCTTCGCGGCAGATTAACATGGCAAACGAAAAAGAAAACAAATCGGTAACAGTGTCGAGTCTTGGTGAAGTCCTGAAATCACCACGCAGCAAGCGATTCGGCCTGTGGCTGGCAGTGATTATTGTCCTTTTCGGGCTGTTTGGGTTCTTCGCCGCTCCGCCGCTGGCAAAGTCCCTGCTACTCAAGGAATTGTCGGCGCAGTTGCACCGCGAGGTGGCGATCGAACGGATCGAAGTCAATCCGTTTGCGCTGACGGCGAAAATCTCCGGTGTTTCGGTGAAATCACTGGCCGGTGGCGAACAGGCCGGTTTCGACGAGCTTTTTGTCAATCTCAGCAGTACGTCGCTGTTCCGTGCGGCGGCCGTGGTCGACGAAATCCGCCTGCAGGGCTTGCGGCTGGCGGTGGCACATGTCGGCGAAGGGCGTTACGACATTTCGGATCTGCTCGACGAGTGGATGAAGCCGAAGACGGAGCCGGATACCGGCACGCCGCCTTTTTCTCTGAACAATATTCAGTTGATCGGCGGCCAGATCAGCTTCGACGACCAGCCGGTCGGAAAGAAGCACAGCATTACCGACATCCAGTTGGGCATTCCGTTTGTTTCGAGTTTGTCTTATCACACCCAGATCAACGTCCAGCCGTCCTTCTCGGCCAACGTCAATGGTTCGCCACTGTCCTTAAAGGGGGACAGCCGGCCATTTTCGGAAACCCGCGAGAGCACGCTCAATCTGGATCTTGACCGCTTCGATGTCGGTGCGCTGGCGGCCTATCTGCCGCCGACGCTACCGGTGGTGCTGAATTCGGCGATCCTCGATACCGAGTTGCGCGTGGTCTTCAAGGAGTTGTCCGATCAGGTATTTTCTCTGACGTTGGACGGCGCAGCGCATCTTTCCGGCGTCGCTGTGAATGAACGTAACGGTCAGCCACTGCTGGCCTGGAAGCGTCTGGATGTCGAGCTCGAGAGTGTCGATCTCGTCAAGCTGAAGGCCGCTGTGCGCCGGGTCGCGCTGGATGGCCTCGACCTCGGGCTGCGGGTCAATCGTCAGGGTGAGTTCAACGTGCTGCAGATCGCAGACGCACTGGCAGGACCGCCTGCCAAGGCGCCGGCTGCGGCAAAGCCCGCGACCCCTGCCGCACCGCCACCGGAATGGTCGCTGGGCGAGTTTGTCATGAGCAATGGTCTGGTGCGCTGGCGGGATGAGTCCAATCGGGTGCCGACGGCCGGCGAGGTGCGCGACCTGCGCGCAACGGTAGGGGCCATTGATGGGAAGTTGCAGGCGCCGATCGTCATCGCCGAGGCCGCGTACAGCCTGGATCTGGGGGAGCGTTTCAAGGTTGCAAGGATGCTGGCGCGAGACATCCGCGTCGATCTGCCGGCGCATCGCGTCGACATCGGCGAGGTGCTGAATTCGCAAACCCGCATCCGCATGGTGCGGAACAAGGACGCGCAGATTGAATGGATATCGTCGCCGGTTTTCAAGACCATTCGTGCGGCGGATGCCAAGGCCAAGGATGAGCGACCCTGGGTCGGTCAGGTGGCGAAGCTGACGGTCGAGGATCTCGGTTTCCGCTTCGAGGATCAGTCTACGCGGCCGGCAGCGGTGCAGCAGATCGACGGACTGAACCTGCATGCCGAAAACATGGGCAATGTTCCGGGCAAGAAGGGCAGTCTCAGCCTGCAAAGCAAGGTCAACACCCGAGGTAGCCTGAGTGTCGCCGGCACGGTGCAGGCCATGCCGCTCGATGTCGCACTCAAGGTTGAAACGCAGGCCATTCCGGTTTTGCCGCTGCAACCCTACTTTAGCGACTACGTGAATATCGCCCTCAACCGCGGTCAGGTGTCGAACAAGGGCGAGGCCAGCGCGCGAATGGAAAATGGCGTACTCAAGGCGGCCTACAAGGGTTCCTTGACGGTGGGCGATCTGCTGGCGGTGGACAAGCATAACAGTACGGATTTCTTGAAGTGGAAGTCGCTCTATCTCGGCAACATCGATTTTCGTCTCGATCCGATGGCGATCAATGTCGGTGAAATTGCCCTCTCCGATTTCTTCTCGCGTCTGATCCTGAGCCCGGAAGGCCGCCTCAATGTGCAGGATATCGTTCGCCAGCCGGAAACACAGGCCACTGCCGCGCCCCAGCCGGCGAAGAGCGACGCCCCGGCCAAACCACCGGTGCCGATCAAGATTGCCAAGATCACGTTGCAGAACGGCAACGTCAATTTCACCGACCTGTTTGTCAAGCCCAACTACACCGTCAATCTGACCAAGCTCGGCGGACGGGTAACCAATTTGTCGTCGGCAGCCGATACCGTCGCCGACCTGGAAGTCCGCGGCAGCTATGCCAATACTGCGCCAGTGCAGATTCTGGCCAAGCTGAATCCGCTGGCCGCCAAGGCGTTTCTTGATCTCAAGGCCGATATCACCGGCGTCGATCTGGTCGGCTTCTCGCCGTATTCGGGCAAGTACGCGGGTTACGACATCGAGAAGGGCAAGCTGTCGCTCAACGTGGCCTACAAGCTGGAAAACAACCAGCTGGCAGCCGACAACCGGCTGTTCATCGACCAGTTCACCTTTGGCAACAAGGTCGAGAGTCCGGATGCGACCAAACTGCCGGTCAATCTGGCGATTTCGCTGTTGAAAAACAATCGCGGTGAGATCGACCTCAACCTGCCGATTTCGGGCTCGCTCGACGATCCGCAGTTTTCGATCGGTGGACTGATCATCAAGGTCATCGTCAATCTCTTCATGAAGGCAGTCACCTCGCCGTTTGCGCTGCTCGGTTCGATGGTTGGTGGCGACGAGGAGCTGTCGAATGTCGAATTCGTCGCCGGTCGCGCCAGCCTTGATGCCACTGCGACCCGCAAGCTGGAACTCTTGGCCAAGGCGATGAGCGAACGCAATGCGCTGAAGCTGGAAATCAGTGGTCGCGCCGATCCGGAAGCGGACAAGGAGGGAATCAAACGCGTGGCGCTGGAACGCGCGATGCAAGCCGAGAAATTGAAGGATGTCCTCAAGAAGGGTGAGGACGCGACTTCGGTCGAGAATGTCGTCATCGCCCCGGATGAATACAAAACCTACCTGAGCCGCGCCTACCGTGAAGCCAAGTTTCCGAAGCCGCGTAACGTGATCGGGATGCAAAAGGAGTTGCCGGTCGAGGAAATGGAAAAGCTGATGCTGACCAACCTGCCGGCACGTGACGAGGACGTCCGCCTGCTTGCCCGGCAGCGTGCCGAGTATGTTCAGTCCTGGCTGACGGAGAAAGGCAAGGTGCCGCTGGAGCGTTTGTTCCTGCTGCCGCCGAAGATCGAGAACGATGGCAAGGGCAAGGCCTCGCGTGTCGATTTTTCCTTGCGTTAAGGGCCTGTGAGCACAATGCCTGTCTGGCTGCTACCGCTGCTGCTGGCGGTGGTGATCATCCTGCAGATCATGATCTGGCTGCAGGGCCGGCGGCGCGATGACCGACAGGCACTGCTGGCGTTGGGCGAGTCGCAGGAGAAGGGGCTGGCCCGGCTGGAGCGTGAACTGCGTGAGGAACTGGCGCGCGGGCGCCGCGAGGATGCCGAAGAGTCCTTTCGTGACCGAGAGGAGCGGGCGCAATCAGCCAATCTGCTCAGCCGGACGGTGACGACGCAGGTCGGACAGTTCGGCACGCTGCAGGCAGAGCGGCTAGATGCCTTTGCCCGCGAATTGAGCCGGGTTTCGCTGGGGCTCGACGAGCGCTTTCAGCATCTGAAAATTGCTGTTGAATCCAGGTTGACCGCAATCCAGGCCGATAACGCCAGCAAACTGGACGACATGCGGCGTACGGTCGACGAGAAACTGCACGCCACACTTGAGCAGCGCCTGGGCGAGTCCTTCAAATTGGTCAGCGACCGTCTTGAACAGGTGCATCGTGGCTTGGGGGAAATGCAGCACCTCGCGGCCGGTGTCGGTGATTTGAAACGCGTCCTGACCAACGTCAAGACCCGTGGGACGTGGGGGGAGGTGCAGCTTTCCGCGCTGCTGGAGCAACTGCTGACGCGCGAGCAGTTTGCTGCCAACGTCGCCACCCGACCTGGCAGTAACGAGCGGGTCGATTTCGCCATCCGTTTGCCCGGCCGTGACGATGGCGCTGAAGTCTGGTTGCCGCTGGATGCCAAGTTTCCGTTTGAGGACTACCAGCGCCTGATCGACGCCGTTGATCCGGCGACTGCGGAAGAGGCGGCGCGGGCCATCGAGGCGCGCATCCGCCAGGAGGCGCGGAGCATTCGGGAGAAATACGTGGCGCCGCCGCACACCACCGATTTCGCCATACTTTATTTGCCCATTGAAGGGCTTTACGCCGAGGCTTTGCGCCGCCCCGGGTTGTCCGAAAGCTTGCAGCGGGATTGCCGGGTGACGCTGGCGGGGCCGACAACGCTGGCCGCGATGCTCAACAGCCTGCAGATGGGGTTCCGGACGCTGGCCATCGAGCAGCGTTCGGCGGAGGTCTGGGCGGTGCTGGGGGCGGTGAAGACCGAATTTGGCAAATTCGGCGAGGCGCTGGCCCATACTCGCAAGAAGCTGGATGAGGCGAGCAACAGCATCAGCAAGGCGGAAACGCGGACCCGTCAGTTGTCGCGCCGGCTGAAGGATGTCGAGGCGCTGCCGGTGGCGGAGTCAGAAAAAATGATCGGGGCAGGGGATTTTGACAATGAAAACGAGTGAACTCGAAGCCGCCTATCGGGCGACGACCTACCGCGCCTTTCTGCCGGGCGGGCATGTCGATCTGCGCATCGGTGAGGCGAACCCGACCTTGATCGCCTGGCTGGAAACGGCCGCTTGCCGGGAGTTTGCCATCATCACCGCCTACAACCCGGGGGGTGAAATCCGTGCCGCTGCGATCAACGCCGAACGCCAGTCGCAACTGGAGTGCGATCTGCTGGAGGGCAACTATGAGCCCTATGCCGGCGAGAATGTGCCCGACAATGCCGACGGACCGCTCGAAGAAAGCTGTTTCATTCCCGAGATCAGTTGTGACGACGCCTGTGCGCTGGCTGAAGATTATGGGCAGAACGCGATTGTCTGCGGCGGTGCCGATGGCATTCCGCAGCTGGTGTGGATTGTGCCGGAGGACTTATGACCGCCCGTATCGGTCGCTTCGAGATTCGCGGTGAACTCGGACGGGGAGCCCAAAGCGTCGTCTGGCGTGGTTTTGATCCGCAACTGCAGCGCGAAGTGGCGATCAAGACCCTGCATTTCAGCCGCCGGGATGCCAAGCAAAGCGCAGCGCTGCTTGCAGAGGCGCGGATGGTCGGTCGCTTGCGTCATCCGAACATCGTGCCGATTTATGAAGCCGGCGAGCACGATGGTGATGTCTATCTGGTCTTCGAGTGTGTGCCCGGAAAGAACCTGGCCGAATTCCTGAAGCAGAGCGGCGCCTTGCCGGCGGTTCGGGCGGTGACCTTGCTGCGACCCGTCCTTGATGCGATTGGCCATGCCCACGCACAAGGGATCATCCACCGCGACCTCAAGCCCTCGAACATCCTGCTGGACGAGAATGGCAATCCGCGAGTGATGGATTTCGGCATCGCCACGCCGACGACGGGGGCCGAGGACGATCCGAATATCTATACCGGTTCGCCTGCCTACATGGCGCCAGAGTATGTCCTTCGCCACGAGATCGGCGAGCGCTCCGATCTCTATGCGGCCGGTCTGGTCCTCTTTGAAATGCTGGCTGGGCAGCGCGCGGTGCAGGGCAGCGATCTGTATGCCATTCTTCATCGTATCGCCAATGACGACATCCGTTTGCCGGAATCGGTCAGTGTCGACAGCCGTCTGAGCGCCATTCTCGTCAAGTCGATTGCCCGCGACCCCGGCTTGCGTTACCAGACTGCGGCGCAATTTGCCGAGGCACTGGACAACTATCTCGATCCGGCGGATGAGCCGGTACCCGCTGCCAGCGGGCGGCAGGCGACGATTGATTTCCTGCTCCGGCGCATGCGACACAAAAGTGACTTTCCGGCGCTGTCAGAGTCGGTCACTGCCATTAACCGCATCGCCAGCAGCGATAACGAGAGCGTGGACAAGCTCTCCAATTCGATCCTCAAGGATTTCGCGCTGACCAACAAGCTGCTGCGGCTGGTCAATTCCGCCTACTACCGGCCGGCAGGTGGCGGCAGTATCAGCACCGTCTCGCGGGCGATCGTCGTCCTCGGCTTCGAAGTGGTGCGCAACATCGCCATCACTGTGCTCCTGTTTGAGCATTTGCAGAACAAGGCCAATGCCAATCAACTCAAGGAGGATTTCCTGCGCGCCAATCTGGCCGGCATCCTGGCCAAGGACATCGCGGCTGCGGCGACGATGCGGGATCTTGAGCAAGCCTTCATTTGCGCCCTGTTCCACAGCCTCGGGCGTCTACTCGCGCAGTTCTATTTCCCGGAGGAAGCCGACGAAATCCGCAAGGTGATGGCGCAGAAAAACTGCACCGAGGATCTCGCGGCGCGGCAGGTCCTCGGTCTGTCTCACGAAGATCTCGGGATGGCGATTGCGCGGCAATGGGGTTTTCCAGCCTTGATCGTCGGCGCCATGCAGCGTGTGCCACCGGGTTTGGTGCACAAACCGACAACAACCGACGAGCGTTTGCGGACCTTGTCCGGCTACGCCAACGAAATCTGCGACCTGATCGCCACGGCCACGCCGGAAACCCGCGAGCGTGAACTGCGCAAGGCGATGCAGCGATACGGGCAAGTGGTGACCCTGGAAGCGGAGACGCTTCAGCAGGTTGTTGCACGGGCGGTCGAGGAAGTCAGCGAGTTTGCTCGCGTTATTCACCTGAACACACAGCAAACTGCCTTTGGTAAACAGATGCAGTCGTTTGCCCGTGCAGCGGGCGTGACGTCTGCGGTAAACCCTGAAAATGACACGGATTTTGCTGGCGGAACAGTACTTGGTGAGGAACTGCCGCAGAATGATGAGGCAGGCAATGTGGCCCCGTCAGCACCGGATGCGCAGGCTGTACTGACGGCCGGTATTCAGGACATCAGCAACACGCTGGTCGATGGTTTCAAGCTCAACGATATCCTGCGCATCATCCTTGAAACCATGTACCGGGCGATGGGCTTCCGGCGCGTTGTGCTCTGCGTGCGGGATGCCAAAACCAATTGCATGCAGGGCCGCTTCGGTTTTGGCCCCAATGCCAACGAGGTGGCCAAGGCGTTTCGCTTTCCTTTGAGTTTCACGCCGGATATTTTTCATGCGGCCACTTCCAAGGCGGTCGATATCCTGATTCATGACATCAACGACCCGAAAATCGCGGCGCGTATTCCGGACTGGTATCGCAAGGCCGTGCCGGCGCAATCCTTTGTCCTCTTTCCCCTCAATCTCAAAGGCAATCCGGTGGCGCTGATCTACGCCGACCGTGATGAAGCGGGAGGAATCGACATTCCGGAAAAGGAGTTGTCGCTGCTGCGTACGCTGCGTAATCAGGCCGTGCTGGCGATCAAGCAGGGGAGCTGATCGGGATAGCCGGTGCCCTGCTGGCGCCGGCCAAAAAAAGACCCGCCGCAGCGGGTCAGTTACCGGTGTTCGTCTCGCTTACCAGAGCTTCCACCAGGCTGTCTTGCGGTCCCAGCCGTCCTTGTACAGGCGGCTGTTGGGGAAGTTCTTTCGCATCACGCGGTCGGCGTCATCGCGCAGGTCGTTCATGCCCATCTTGTCGTAGGCGGAGACCAGAATCATCAGTGCATCCTCGATGGCCGGGGCCTGCGGATAGGTCTTGAGCGCAAACTGGGCACGGTTGGCGGCAGCGACATAGGCGCCACGACGCATGTAATAGCGGGCAACGTGGACCTCCAGTGAGGCCATGGCGTTCACCAGATAATCCAGGCGCTTGTTGGCATCCGGAGTGTATTTGCTGTTCGGGAAGCGGGTGACCAGTTCGCGGAAGGCATCGAAGGCAGCACGGGCCGCCTTGGGGTCGCGTTCGGTCGGATCCTGCGAGCTGATGTAGGCGACCAGGCCCAGGTCTTCGTTGAAGTTGATCAGGCCCTTGAGATAGTAGGCGTAATCGACGGCCGGGTGATTCGGGTGCAATTTGATGAAGCGGTCGCAGGCGGCGATGGCGGAACCGGGCTCGTTGGCCTTCCAATAGACATAGCCGAGTTCGAGCTGCGCCTGTTGGGCATAGCGGCCATACGGATAACGGGCTTCCAGTTTTTCCAGGTATTTCGCAGCTTTATCCCAGGTGCCGTCGGCCATTGCATCCTTGGCTTCAGAGTAAAGCTTGGCAGCCGACCAGCCGGTGGTTTGATCCGTTTCGGCAGGCAACAGGCCACAGCCGGCGACGAATACGGCAATGAACGCGGCCAGAACGATACGCATCAGCGCGGGGAATGGCTGGAATGCGGGTAAACTTCGCATCATGAACGATCCTATGGAAAACTCCGTCGATTATAGCCCAAGCGAGCCGCTCATCCTGAGCGTTCCCGATGCTTCTCTGGGTCGACGACTTGATCAGGTGCTGGCCGAGCTGTTGCCGCAGCATTCCCGTAACCGCCTGCAGGGCTGGGTTCGCGATGGCTGTGTGCAGGTCGATGGCGAACTGGAACTCGAACCCAAGCGCAAGGTGCTGGGCGGCGAACAGCTGCTGGTGGCCCCGCCTGACGATGCGCAACTGATGACGGAAACCCCCGAGGATATTCCGCTCGATGTCGTTTTCGAAGACGAAACCCTGATCGTCATCAACAAGCCCGCAGGTCTGGTGGTGCATCCGGGTAGTGGTAACTGGCACGGTACGCTGATGAACGCACTGCTGCACCACGTGCCCGGCATCGAGGCGGTGCCGCGTGCGGGCATCGTGCACCGGCTGGACAAGGACACCAGCGGCCTGCTGGTGGTCGCCAAGACCATCGAGGCGCAGACGGATCTTATCCGCCAGCTGCAGGCGCGGACAGTACGCCGGCAGTATCTGGCGCTCGCCGCCGGGACGTTGAAAAAGAGCGGCGGCGTCGATCAGCCGATCGGCCGGCATCCGGTCAACCGGATCAAGATGGCCGTGGTCCCGGAAAGTCGTGGCGGCAAGCCGGCGCTGACCTGGTACCGGCCGCTGGAGCTTTATCCGCAATGTACGCTGGTCGAGTGTTCGCTGGAAACCGGCCGCACTCACCAGATTCGCGTCCATATGGCGTCGATCGGCCATCCGCTGGTTGGCGATCAGGTCTACGGTCGTCGCCACAGCCAGTTGCCGGATTTTCACCGGCAGGCGCTGCATGCCACCCGTCTGGGTCTGGTGCATCCGGTGACCAGTCTGCACATGCAATGGGAAGTGCCGATGCCCGCCGACATGCGTGATCTGATCGAAACCCTGCGCTATGCCTGATTTCCTGCAGCCGGACTGGCCGGCACCGGCGCGGGTCAAATCGTTGCAGACGCTACGCAGTGGCGGCGTCAGCGTGGCACCTTGGGCGAGTTTCAATCTCGGTGATCACGTCGGGGATAACCCGCTGCATGTCTCGGCCAATCGTGACGCCCTGACGGCATGCTTGCCATCGGCGCCATGCTGGTTACAGCAGGTTCATGGCACGCTTGCGGTGAACGCGGAAAACACGCCAAAACCGGCAGTGGCCGATGCCGCCTTTACCCGCCAACCCGGGCGGGTTTGCGCGGTGATGACTGCCGATTGTCTGCCGGTGCTGTTCTGCGATCGTGCCGGCAGCGTCGTCGCGGCGGCGCATGCCGGCTGGCGCGGACTGCTCGGCGGTGTGCTGGAGTCGACCCTGGCAGCGATGGCCGTCACGCCTGACCATGTTCTGGCATGGCTCGGGCCAGCGATCGGCCCGTCGGCCTTCGAGGTCGGTGACGAAGTCCGCGCCGCCTTCGTCGCTGAACTGCCGGCGGCGGGCGAGGCCTTTGCGCCTTGCGGCCAGGGCAAGTGGCTGGCCGATCTCTATGCGCTGGCACGTTTGCGGCTGGCACGTGCCGGCGTCACGGCGGTTTATGGTGGCAATGCCTGCACTTACAGCGATCCGGCGCGTTATTTCTCCTATCGGCGCGATGGCGTCACCGGCCGCATGGCCACGCTGATCTGGCTCGACGGGAACGACAGCGTATAATCCTCGGCTTCCCCGCCAGACGACCTTCCCGTGACCACCCTTTCCTGGATCATCGCCGTTGCCCTTGCCGGCGGCGTGCTCAGCGTGGCTGCTGCGGCTGCCATCGGCAGTTCGCTCGGTGCGCATCGCGTCAATACGCTTATTTCCTACGCCATTGGTGCCCTGTTGGGAGCGGTGTTTCTGGAAATCCTGCCACACGCATTCGAGCATGCCGATCCGCATCACATGGCCGGTACGGTGCTGGTCGGCATTCTGGTCTTCTTCGTTCTCGAAAAGCTGGTGCTGTGGCGGCATTGCCATCACGATCATTGCGAGGCTCACGAAGCGCACGCGCCGGCCCATGATCACGGCCGCTCCGGCCTGTTGATCCTGATCGGCGATACCTTCCACAACTTCGTCGATGGCATCCTGATTGCCGCGGCGTTCATGGAGAGCACCGAGCTGGGCATCGTCACCGCCATGGCCATCATCGCCCATGAAATTCCGCAGGAGGTCGGGGATTACCTGATCCTTCTCCATTCCGGCTACAGCCGCCTCAAGGCGCTGGTATTCAATCTGCTGTCCAGCCTGGCGACGCTGGTCGGTGCTTTACTCGCCTACTTTGCGCTTTCCGATTTGCAGGAGTGGATTCCGACCATCCTCGGCCTGGCCGCAGCAAGCATGATTTACGTTGCCGTGGCCGACCTGATCCCGGGGCTGCATAAACGGACCGAGCTCAAGGCGACGCTGCAGCAGGTCTTACTGATCTGCCTTGGTGTCGGCTCGATTTTGCTGGTCGGCGAGCTGGTTGGCCATTGATTCGCGATACTTCCGGCGCTCACGCCGGACACGGCTGCCGCTGAGCCAGATCAGCAGGCTGCAGGGCAGCAGGCCATAAAAGGCGAAGGATATGATGCCGGCGACAATGGTCGCTTCGTTGGCGGCAACCAGCAGGGTAACGTAGAGCCAGCCGATGGCGATGATGTACATGGCAGGAAATTGAGCGATCCGGGTTCGTGATTATGCATGCAAATGCATTGACAGCCTCATGGCCGGTATGCAGAATCCAAAAGCTGACTTCCCCCGACAACAACACAGAAGAGATTTCCCATGGCGCAGGGATCGAACAACAACGATGCTTTCTTGGGTTCTGCCATGCAGTTCATGCAGGCCGGGCAGAACATGGCGCAACAGTTCATGGAGTATCTCGGCAAGGCCAGCGGCAACGCGGCGCCGGTCCAGTTGCCGCCCTCAGATCCCCAGGCGCTGACCGCGCTGCAAAAACACTACATGGACCAGCAGATGTCGCTGTGGCAGGCGATGCTGGCCAAGCAGCAGGGGGGCGAGCAGAGTTTCAAGATCGAGCCGCAACCCGGCGATCGCCGCTTTTCCGCGCCGGAGTGGCGTGAAAGTCCGCTTTACGACTACATCCACCAGGCCTACCTGCTCAATACGCAATACCTGAACCAGATAGTCGAGTTGATGCCGGCGCAGGACGAAAAGAGCAAGGACCGCTTGCGCTTCGTTGCCCGCCAGGTCGCGGATGCGATGGCGCCGTCCAATTTCGCTGCAACCAACCCCGAATTCATCAAGCTGGCGCTGGAAACGAAGGGCCAGAGCATCACCGACGGCATCAACAACCTGCTCAAGGATTTTGAGAAGGGGCGCATTTCGATGACCGACGAGTCGGTTTTCGAAGTCGGGAAGAATATCGCCACCACCGAAGGCGCGGTCGTTTTCGAAAACGACATGTTCCAGCTGATCCAGTACACGCCGCTGACCGAAAAAGTCGGTACGCGTCCGCTGCTGGTTGTGCCGCCGTGCATCAACAAGTTCTACATCATGGACCTGCAGCCGGAGAACTCGCTGATCCGTTACATGGTCGAGCAGGGCAATACCGTCTTTCTGGTCTCCTGGCGCAATCCCAAGGAAGCGCAGGGGCATCTGGGCTGGGATGACTACCTCGAACAAGGCCCAATCACGGCGCTGCGCGTGGTTCAGGAGATCACCAAGGTCAAGCAGGTCAATGCGCTCGGCTTCTGTGTTGGCGGCACCATCCTGACCTCGTCGCTGGCGGTACTCAAGGCGCGTGGCGAAGACCCGGTTGCCTCGCTAACGCTGCTGACAACGCTGCTCGACTTCAAGGACACCGGCGAAATCGGCCTCTTCATCGACGAGCAGGGCGTCACAGCCCGCGAAGCCACCATCGGCAAGGGCGGGCTGCTGCCGGCTCGTGATTTGCAGAATACTTTCTCGTTCCTGCGTGCCAACGATCTGGTCTGGAACTACGTCACCGGCAATTATCTCAAGGGCCAGAAGCCGCAGGCCTTCGACCTGCTGTACTGGAATTCCGATTCGACAAACCTGCCGGGGCCGTTCGCCTGCTGGTACATGCGCAACATGTATCTCGAAAACAACCTGCGGGTGCCGGGCAAGCTTCAGATGTGCGGCGAATTCGTCGATCTCGGCAAGCTCGACATGCCGGTGTACCTGCTGGCGACCCGTGAGGACCACATCGTGCCGTGGCAGTCAGCCTACGAAAGCACGCGCATCCTCGGTGGCAACATCCGCTTCGTGCTGGGTGCCTCCGGGCATATCGCTGGTGTCATCAATCCGGCGAGCAAGAACAAGCGCAGTTACTGGATCAACGACGATGTAAAGACCGATGCGAGCGGCTGGATTGCCGGGGCAACGGAAATGAAGGGTTCCTGGTGGTCCGATTGGGCTGCTTGGCTCAAGCCGCTGTCAGGAGAACAGCGTGCGCCGCGCAAACCGGGCAATACCAAATACAAGCCCATCGAGCCGGCACCTGGCCGCTACGTCAAGGAACGGGCGGTCTAACAAACAACAACGCGAGGAGAAAAAAAGATGTCCAGAGTTGCATTGGTAACAGGTGGTATGGGTGGTCTCGGCGAAGCGATCTGCATCAAGCTCGCTGCCCTGGGCTACAAAGTCGTCACGACCTATTCGCCGGGCAATGCCAAGGCGGCTGACTGGCTCAAGGGAATGAACAATATGGGTTACGGCTTCAAGGCCTATCCCTGTGATGTCACCGATTTTGACTCGGCCAAGACCTGTGTCGAGACCGTTTCCAGGGAAGTCGGCCCGGTCGATGTGCTGGTTAACAATGCCGGTATCACACGTGACATGACCTTCAAGAAGATGACCAAGGGCGACTGGGATGCGGTGATGAACACCAATCTCGACTCCGTCTTCAACATGACCAAACAGGTAATGGACGGCATGACCGAGCGCAAGTGGGGACGTGTCATCAACGTCTCTTCGGTCAACGGCCAAAAGGGCGCTTTCGGCCAGACCAACTACTCGGCGGCCAAGGCAGGCATGCATGGCTTCACCAAGGCGCTGGCGCTGGAAGTCGCCCGCGCTGGCGTGACCGTCAACACCATTTCTCCGGGTTATATCGGTACCAAGATGGTCACCGCCATCCCGCAGGAAGTCCTCGACTCCAAGATCCTGCCGCACATCCCGGTCAACCGTCTCGGCAAGCCGGAAGAAATCGCCGGCCTCGTCGCCTATCTTGCTTCCGATGAAGCGGCATTCGTGACCGGGGCCAATATTTCCATCAACGGTGGTCAGCACATGTTCTGACCGGCGTATTTTTTACCCCGCTCTATCAACAAGGAAGGAAAAGTTATGACGCAACGCGTTGCTCTCGTTACCGGCGCCATGGGTGGCCTCGGTACCGCCATTTGTCAGGAACTGGCCAAGGCTGGCCACAAGGTGGTTGCCTCCTATCACCCGCAGTTCGACAACAAGGATGCCTGGCTTGCCGATATGGCTGCTGCCGGCTTCAACGACTTCGTCTGCGTCGCTGGTGACGTTTCCGTTCTGGAAGACTGCCAGAAGATGGTTGCCGAAGCCGAAGCCGCCTGCGGCCAGGTCGACATCCTGATCAACAATGCCGGTATCACCCGTGACCGCATGTTCGCCAAGATGGAAAAGGATGGCTGGGATGCCGTTATCGCTACCAACCTGACCTCGCTGTTCAACATGACCAAGCAAGTCTCCGCCAAGATGGCCGAGCGTGGCTGGGGCCGTATCGTTAACATCTCCTCCGTCAACGGCGTCAAGGGTCAGGCTGGCCAGACCAACTATTCCGCTGCCAAGGCTGGCGTGATCGGCTTCACCAAGGCACTGGCTGCTGAACTGGCCGCCAAGGGCGTGACCGTTAACGCCATTGCCCCGGGCTACGTCGCGACCAAGATGGTCATGGCGATCAAGCCGGAAGTGCTGCAGACCATCGTTGACTCCGTCCCGATGAAGCGTCTGGCCAAGCCGGAAGAAATCGGCTACGCCTGCGCCTACCTGTCGAACGAGCTGTCCGGCTTCACCACCGGCGCCACGATCAACATCAACGGCGGTCTGTACTACCAGTAAAAAGTTGTGGATTTCAGCATGAAATATTGCTGAAATTTTGCACTGCACCAACAATGGGCGCCTTCGGGCGCCTATTTTTTCGTCTATAATTGTGCGCTGCACACAGACTTGTTTTTAAGGATCGCAGCATGTCGGAACCGGTACGCCTGATCAAGAAATACCCCAACCGTCGTCTTTACGATACCAAGACGAGCGCATACATCACCCTCGGGGATGTCAAGGATCTGGTTCTGAAGTATGAAGTCTTCAAGGTCGTTGATGCCAAGTCTGCCGAAGACCTGACCCGCAGCATCCTGCTGCAGATCATCCTCGAAGAGGAAACCGGCGGTGTGCCGCTGTTCTCCAGCGAATTGCTCTCAGGGTTCATCCGTTTCTACGGCAGCACGATGCAGGGCATGCTTGGCAAGTACCTCGAGAACAACATGAAGACCTTCGTCGACTTCCAGCACAAGCTGCAGGAGCAGTCGCGCACGATGTACGGCGCCGGCGACAATACGCATCTGCAGACCGATTTCTGGAACCAGTTCCTGAATTTCCAGCAGCCGGCAATGCAGAGCATGATGACGGCCTACATGGACCAGTCGAAGAAGATGTTCCAGTCGATGCAGGACCAGTTGCAGAGCCAGACCCGCAACATGTTTACCGGCTTCCAGGTGGCGCCGGGCGACAAAACCGACAAGTAATCAGCCGGGCGTAAAGCCCAGCCCGGGTTGCCGGCTCAACTGCAGCCGGCCATCCCTGATCCGTGGCCAGGGCCACGGCGATCCCTCCAGCCATTGATCCACGGCCAGCCCGTGGACCGACGATGGTGACAGCGCTGCCGCCAGATGCGCACTGGCCAGCAGGCCGCAGGCACTTTCCAGGGCGCTGGTGACGACGCACTCGATCCCCGCCGCTTGCGCATTTTGGCCGATTTTCCAGGTTGACCGCAGACCGCCGAAGCGTGCGGGTTTAAGCACCAATCGCCGAACGGGTGGGGCGGCGAAATACGTCGGTGTCAGCAGATGGACCGATTCGTCGAGCGCCAGCGGGAAGCTTGCGTCGGACTGCAGCTGTGCCAGGGATTCGTAATCCGGGTCGCGCAAGGGCTCTTCCAGCATATCGATCGGCATCCCGTTGGCGGCGCTGATGAACCCTTGGGCTTCGGTGATGTTCCAGGCGCCATTGGCATCCAGTCGCAGCAGCATTCCCGATCGTAGCGCAGCGCAGCATGCCGACAAGGCATTCAGTTCGTCTGCCAGCAGCGCACAACCCAGTTTGAATTTGATGATGCGAAAGCCGGCGTCGTAAGCCTCGGCCAGTTGCGACAGCTGCCAGTCAATCAGCCGGCCGTGGTTGGCGTTGACGGCCACCGCGTCAACCGCGGGGCGGCCGCTGAGTAGCGCATTGAGCGGGAGGCCGGCGGCATGAGCGGCGAGCTCGAGTTCGGCGCAATCGCGGGCAAAGGCATCGGCCAGTTCGGGGGCGATGCCAAATTCTGGCAAGGGCGCGCTGTCACCCCAGCCGGATTGTCCCTGGGCATCGGTCAGTTGCAATAGCCGGCCAGAGCGGCTGGCCATCGACCCGCGCCGGGTTTGCCAAGGGGCGGCGAACTGCAGCGTGTAGGGGTGCCAGCGTTCGGTAAGCACGGGCCGGATCAGGGGCGTTGGCGGTATTTGCCGAAATCGGGCGGGCGACGTTCCAGCCAGGCATTGCGGCCTTCCTGGCCTTCTTCGGTCATGTAGAACAGGCCAGTGGCATTGCCGGCCAGTTCCTGAATGCCGGCGAGGCCATCGGTGTCGGCGTTGAAGCCGGCCTTGATCATGCGTAGCGCCATCGGCGACAGGCGCAACATGTCGCGGCACCAGCGCACCGTTTCCGCTTCCAGTTCGCCAATCGGGACGACGGCATTGACCAGCCCCCAGTCGAGTGCCGTGGCCGCATCGTACTGGCGGCAGAGCAGCCAGATTTCCTTGGCGCGCTTCATGCCGATGGTGCGGGCCATCAGGCCGGCGCCGAGGCCGGCGTCGAAGCTGCCGACGCGCGGTCCGGTCTGGCCGAAGCGGGCATTCTCGGCGGCGATGCTCAGGTCGCAGACCAGATGCAGGACGTGGCCACCACCGATGGCAAAACCGGCGACCATTGCCACCACCGGCTTGGGACAACGCCGGATCTGCATCTGCAGATCGAGGACATTGAGGTGCGGTGTGCCGCCTTCATCGATATAGCCGGCATCGCCGCGTACTTTCTGGTCGCCGCCCGAACAGAAGGCCTCGTCGCCGGCGCCGGTCAGGATGATGACGCCGATGGTCCGGTCGTGCTGGGCGTGGTGCATGGCATCGATGAGCTGGGCGATGGTTTCCGGGCGGAAGGCATTGCGCCGTTCCGGGCGGTTGATGGTCAGCTTGGCGATGCCGTCGCAGGTTTCGTAAAGGATGTCGGAATATTCACGGGCGCGCTGCCACAGGATGTTTTGTTCGGTCATGATCGTTGCGGGTGGAATGGTGGCCGCCAGTATAGCGCCGCTGGGGCATCCAGAATTTGAGGCAGGTTAGGCCACAGGAGCGAAGAAGAATGATGCCAGGGTGATGCGCAGCGACGACTGGCAGCGCGCTGCCGCGCGTGGGAGAATGGCGCATCGTCAAGCCAATGGAATTGCCGTGAGAGAACGCCGCCGTCACCACCGCTTCAATCTGCATGGCCGTGTCCGGCTGGAACTCGGTGACCGGCAATTCGAGTTCCCGGCGGCGGATATTTCGACCTCCGGGATCGGCGTCCTGCTTGATGCCGCGGTGCTGGGCGGCAAGCCCAGCGGCGCGGTGGGCCACTGCACGATCGAATCGCAGGATCTCGCCGGTGTTGTCGATGCCTACGTGAGCGTCATGCGCATGCGCCGGCTGGGTGAGCAGATACTGGTCGGGCTGCGCTTCGAATCGATCAGTGACGAACAACTGCAGATCATTCGCGATTTCGAAACGCGGGGCCGCCAGGGCCGGGGCGCCCACCCCGGCTGATACCTCAGGGCTGGAAGAAGGCCTTCAGTTCGCTGAACACCGCATGATCGGCATGGTGGCGGCGGATGGCAATGACATCCTCCAGCTTTTCCACCTGCTTGATCATCTGCGGCAGCCGCGTGTCTTCGTTGACCAGCAGCCAGATCCGGCTTCTCTGGCCATCGCCGACCGGCAGACAGAGAATGCCCTCGACGTTGTAGGCGCGCCGCGAAAACAGGCCGACGACGTGGGACATCACGCCGGCATGGTTATTGACGTCGATTTCGAGGACGGCGCGGGCGAGCGCCTGTTGTTCGTTTCGGTTGATGGCATTCATGTCAGGCTCCGATCATGTCGCGGTTAGCGGCGCCCGGCGGCACCATGGGGTAGACCTTCTGTTCGGCGTCGATGCTGGCGTGGATCAGGCACGGGCCGGGTTGATCGAGCGCGGCATGCAGGCTGGCAACCGGATCGGCCGCTGCGTCGAGGTCAACGGCGGCAATGCCCAGTGCCTGCGCGGCGCGGACGAAATCGGGCATGGCCTTGAATTGCGAGGCAAACAGCCGTTCACCGTAGAACAGGGTCTGTTGCTGATGCACCAGGCCGAGCGTGGCGTTGTTCATCAGCACGATCTTGACGTTGGCGCCTTCCTCGCCGGCCGTGACCAGTTCCTGGATGTTCATCAGGATCGAGCCGTCGCCGGTAAAACAGACCACCGTCCGCTGCGGTTCGGCCAGCGCGGCGCCGATGGCGGCCGGCACCCCGAAGCCCATCGTGCCCAGACCACCCGAGGTCAGCCACTGGCGCGGCCGACGCAGGGGGTAGGCCTGCGCCACCCACATCTGGTGCTGGCCAACGTCGGTGGCGACCGTCGCGTCGTCGTCGAGATGCTCGGCGATCTCGCGGATCAGGCCGAAATGTGACAGCGGCCGGTCGGCATCGGGGAACACCTGCGGAAACTCCGCTTTCAGAGAACGGATGCGGTCAACCCAGATTTCCCGCGAATTTGCCGACACCATGGGCAACAGTCGCGACAGCGCTTCGCTGACATCGGCGGTGATGCCGACATGTGCCGTCTTGATCTTGTCCAGTTCCGCCGGGTCGATATCGATGTGGATGATCTGTGCGTTCGGGCAGAAGGCCGCAACCTTGCCGGTAGCCCGGTCGTCGAAGCGGGCACCGACGGCAATCAGCAGGTCGCATTCGTCCAGTGCCAGATTGCAATAGCGGGCACCGTGCATGCCGAGCATGCCCAGCGACAGCGGGTGATCCACCGGTATCGCACCCAGCGCCATCAAGGTCATCACCGTCGGCAGGTTGGCTTTTTCGGCCAGTTCGACGGCCAGAGTCGAGGCACCGGAATGCACCACGCCACCGCCCAGATAAAGCAGCGGGCGGGCAGCGCTGTTGATCATCGCTGCTGCCTGCTGCAGCGCGTCCGCCGGTGCCGGGGCCGCCGGACGGCAACGGCCCGGCTCGGGCCACTGGGCGATTTCGATGCTGCGGGCCTGAACATCCTTCGGAATGTCGATCAGTACCGGGCCGGGGCGTCCCGAGGCGGCAATTTCGAAGGCGCGGGGGATGACTTCCAGCAGCTCCTCGGTCGAGGAAACAAGGAAATTGTGCTTGGTGATCGGAATCGACAGACCGTAGGTATCGACCTCCTGAAAGGCGTCGGTGCCGATCATCGCTTTAGGCACCTGGCCGGTAATCGCCACCAGCGGGATCGAATCCAGTTTCGCGTCGGCAATCGCGGTCAGCAGGTTGGTGGCGCCGGGACCGGAGGAGGCCATGCAGACGGCGACCTCGCCGCTGGCGCGGGCCATGCCTTGAGCGATGAAGCCGGCGCCTTGTTCGTGGCGGGCGAGGACGTGGCGGATCACTGTCGACTGCCCGAGGGCATCGTAAATCGGCAGGATGGCGCCGCCGGGATAGCCGGTGACGATGCGGATGCCCTGGCGTTCGAGCAGGCGCACCGTGATCTGCGCGCCGTTGAGGGTTTCTGTCATGTAAATCTCCTGGGGTGAGGGCGTTTCCGGCGGGCCATAAACAAAAACCCCGCTGGTTGCGCCGGCGGGGTTTGGGGAAACTGGTGTGCTGCCTTGTTTTACCCGGTCCGCGACGGCGCGTGCATAACGACGCCTGCTACGACTACGCGTACGACGACCGGTTCCGCTGCAATGGCAGCATCAGCTCGGAAAAGTCGGTTTGCGTTCATGTCGATCGGTGACAGGTAAATGAGTGAATCCGAACTATCGCCCAGGCTCGGGATGATTTCAATCCCTTTTTGATTAGGGTTATTCAGCCCTGCGGGCAGGTTTGCAGGCCGGGCGCGGCATCGCGGCGTTCGATGCTTTTGAGTATCACGAGCAGCAGCGTGCCGGCCACCATCACCCCCGCAGCCAGCCAGAGGCCACCGGCGTAATGCCCGGACTGCGTCGCCAGCCAGCCGGTGATTGCCGGTGCGAGTATCTGCGCTGCACCATAGGAGATGGTCATCTTGCCCATCATCTTTGCCGGTTTGGTCGGGTAGTAGCGACCGGCCATGGTGAGCACCAGACTGACCATGCCGACAAAGGTCGAGCCGAAGAGCAGGGCGGCGAAAATGGCCGTCAGCAGGCCACCGACGGCAAGCGGCAGGAGGATGCCGACGATTTGCAGGATTGCGGCGAGGATCAGCGCATTCAGCTCGCCGGTGCGACGGGCGATGAAATCCCAGGAAATGCACGCCGGCGCCGCGCCGATCCCGATGGCGAGAAAAATCATCGCGCCGTGCCCGGCCATGCCGGGCAGCTGATTGACGATGGCCACGATGAAGGTCGCACTGACCACGTAGCCGACACCGGCACAGAAGTAGGCGGCCATGAACAGGCGCAGGAACAGCGGCGAGGGCGGGGCGTCCTCCAGCTTGCGGCCGCTGGCGGTCATTCCGGAGTTATCCGGTGCCGGCAGCCAGCGCAGCGCGGGAACGATGAGCAGGCAGGCGAGGGCGCTGAAGGCCAGCCACTGCGTGCGCCAGTCGAGCGTCGGTGTCATCAGCCAGACGGCTGCCGAGCAGCCGGCGATGCTGAGGCCGATACCTGAAAAGTGGATGCCAAGTTCCGGCCGGTGGTTGTGGCGCATCAGCCAGTTGAGGATCAGCCCGGTGCCGAGCAGCATGGCGGCGGCACTGGCCAGCCCGGCAAGGTAGCGTGAGGCGAGCCAGAGCCAGAGGTCGGTGGTCAGGCCCATCATCAGCGTGCTGGCGATGGCGACGACCATGCCGATCCGGTACAGGCGATCCTTGAGATGCAGGTCGCTGATCAGCGAGGCAATCAGCGCACCGCTGAGGTAGCCGGCGTAGTTGATCGCCGCCAGCCATCCGCCTTCGGCCAGGCCAAGGCCCGCCTGCTGTTGCATCAGTGGCAACAGCGGCGTGTAGGCAAAGCGGGCGACGCCGAGGGCGAGCAGCAGGCTGAAGATGCCGGCTCCCATCACCTTGAAGCGCTGGATCTGTTCTCTATTGTTAGCGAATGTCATTGTTGTCGTTCCTGATTGAGCTTGTTGGCAGGACGATAATCAGGATAATCTATCATTTCAAATGATTTGTTCAGAACGATTTGTTCTGTGCTGGAGAATAATATGGAGCTTGTTGCCCTGCGCACCTTTCAGTCGGTGGTCGAGGAAGGCGGGATTCTGGCGGCCTCGAAAAAACTGAATACCGTGCAATCCAACGTCACCGGTCGTATCCGCAAGCTCGAGGAGGAACTGGGCACCGAACTCTTCCTGCGCAAGGGCCGCGGGCTGGAACTGGCACCATCGGGGCGGGTGCTGCTCGACTATGCGCGGCGGATGCTGCAACTGGAGCAGCAGACGACCGCTGCGGTCCGGCAGGTCGGCGAGTCGTCCGGCGAGTTGCGCATCGGCGCCATGGAAACTTTCGCCGCGCTGCACCTGCCGACGGCATTGAAGGCTGTGCGCCGTGAGCATCCGCGGGTGGAGTTGCGGGTATTCACCGAGCCGACCGCGGTGTTGGTCGACAAGGTGCTCGACCATAAACTCGACTGTGCCTTCGTCGCCGGGCCGGTGATTCATCCCGATCTCGAATTCAGTGAAGTGGTGGTTGAGGAACTGGTCCAGGTGCATGCTGCCGGCAGCGACCCGGTGCAGCAACCCCTGATTCTGTTTCGCGAAGGCTGCGCCTACCGGGCGCGGGCGCTGGCCTGGCAACGCAGCATCGGCCATGCGACGGCGGATGTGATGGAGTTCGGCACGCTCGACGGCATCCTCGGTTGTGTCTCGATCGGCCTGGGCTGGACGCTGATGCCGCGGCGGGTGGTCGAGCAGTCGGTGCATGCGGCAGCCTTGGTCATCGATGCGGTACCGCCGGAAATCGCGCGCGTGCCGACCGGGCTGATCCGTCGGCGCGAGGCGCCCCCGATGGCGGCCTTGCGGACGCTCGGCGAGTCCTTGCGTCGTCGTGATGGCTGAGGGGGGGCTCACTGTTGGCGGCTGCGGTGAACCCGAAAAAATGGCCAAAATCGGCATGGGCGCACTATCCACAAAAGCTGTGGATAAGTCTGTGGGTTGATCGGGGGCGAATGCGCTAAGTGCCAAGCCTGTCAGGCTTTTTCTTGGGCTGCCTGAATCTTGGGCATTCTTGTAACATATTGATTTAAAACGATTTAAACGAAATACCCTGTTTTGAAAGAAGTTTTTTGTTGTCAAGCTGTTTTACACGAAAAAATCGTGCTGGATTGTGTGTAAATGGCCTTGACTTTGGCCCTGTCAAGCAAAACTTTGAACTTTTTCTGCGCTGGCGGCTCCGGCATTTTTCCGCTGTAATGCGGGCCGAACGACCGCGATTCCGATAGAGAGACTCATGAAATTCGAAGGCACCGATTCCTACGTCGCCACCCGCGACCTGACCCTTGCGGTCAACGCCGCGCTGGCCTTGCAGCGTCCCTTGCTGATCAAGGGCGAGCCGGGTACCGGCAAGACCTTGCTCGCCGAAGAGGTGGCGCGGGCGCTCGACATGCCGCTCTTCCAGTGGCACGTGAAATCGACGACCAAGGCCCAGCAGGGGCTGTATGAATACGACGCCGTCTCCCGCCTGCGCGACTCGCAACTCGGTGATCCCCGCGTGCAGGACATCGCCAACTACATCGTCCCCGGCGTGTTGTGGCAGGCCTTCGAGTGCGACCGGCAGTCGGTGGTGCTGATCGATGAAATCGACAAGGCCGATATCGAGTTCCCCAATGACCTGCTGCGCGAACTCGACCGCATGGAATTCCACTGCTACGAGTTGCAGAAAACGCTGCGGGCACGGCACCGGCCGCTGATCATCATTACCTCCAACAACGAGAAGGAGCTGCCGGATGCCTTCCTGCGCCGCTGCTTCTTTCATTACATCAAGTTCCCGGACAAGCCGACGATGCAGCGCATTGTCGAGGTGCACTTCCCGGCGCTGAAGCACGAACTCCTCAAGGAAGCGCTGGAGGTGTTCTTCGACCTGCGGGCGGTGCCGGGGCTGAAGAAGAAGCCGTCGACCAGCGAACTCATCGACTGGCTGAAGCTGTTGCTGGCCGAGGATATTCCGCCTGAGGTGCTGCGCAGCAAGGAAGCGAAGGATGCCATTCCGCCCTTGCACGGGGCCTTGCTGAAGAACGAGCAGGATGTGCATCTGTTCGAACGGCTGGCTTTCATGGCGCGGCGCCAGTCGTAAATGCTGGTTGATTTTTTCCTGCATCTCAAGTCGCGCCAGTTGCCGGTGTCGACCAAGGAGTTGCTGGCCTTGCTCGAAGCGCTGAAGGCGCGGCTGGTCACCGGCAGTCTTGACGATTTTTACCTGATCTCAAGGGCGCTGCTGGTCAAGGATGAGGCCTTGTACGACCGTTTCGATCGCGCCTTCGGGGAATATTTCAAGGGCATTGAATCGCTGCCGGGGCTGGATGTCATGGTGCCCGAGGACTGGTTGCGGCTGGCGGCCAAACGGCACCTGTCGGAGGAGGACCGGCTGAAACTGCAGAAGCTGGGCTACGAAAAACTGTTCGAGCAGTTGAAGCAACGGCTCGCCGAACAGAAGGAGCGGCACGCCGGTGGCAGCAAATGGATCGGCACCGCCGGGACGTCGCCTTATGGGCATGGTGGCTACCACCCGGAAGGCATCCGCATCGGTGGCGAATCGGTGGGCAACCGGACTGCGATCAAGGTCTGGGAGCAGCGCGAATTTCGCAATCTCGACGACAGCGTCGAACTCGGCGTGCGCAACATCAAGGTGGCACTTCGTCGCCTGCGTCGTTTCGCCCGCCAGGGCGCAGCGACCGAACTCGATCTCGATGGCACGATAGCCGGTACCGCCCGCAATGGCGGCTGGCTTGACCTGCATCTGCGGCAGGTGCGGCACAACGCGGTGAAGGTGCTGCTGTTCCTCGATGTCGGCGGCTCGATGGACGAGCACATCCAGGCGTGCGAGGAGCTGTTTTCGGCGGCACGTGCCGAATTCAAGCATCTCGAACATTTCTATTTTCACAACTGCGTTTACGAAGGGGTCTGGCAGGACAACCGGCGGCGTCACGATCAGCGCCGCGCCACCTGGGATGTCATCCACACCTATGGCCCGGACTACAAGCTGGTCTTCGTCGGTGACGCCAGCATGAGCCCCTACGAAGTCGCCCGACCCGGTGGCAGCGTCGAGCACTGGAACGAGGAACCCGGCGTTGTCTGGCTGGAGCGTTTGCTCTCGACGTGGCACCAGGCGGTCTGGCTGAATCCCTTGCCGGAAGCCCAGTGGCACTACACGCCATCGATCCAGATGATCCGGCAGTTGCTCGGCGAGCGAATGTTCCCGCTGACCCTCGATGGGCTGGATCGGGCGATGCGCAGTTTGACCCGGGGTGGCAAGCCGGTCTGACGCTGGCGGACGTTGCAAATCTGCATCAGTGCCCCGGAATCGGGGCTGTTGCGCCGACATTGTTTTCGCCGGAGCATGACAAGGGGCACGCTTAGCACTAAACTCATAGACCAAACGTGACGCCGGCAGGCGTCGCAGCATCTGGCAAACAATGGCAAGGGTCGATGGGCAAGCAACACAAGGTACTGGTGATCGATGGGTCGAAACTGGTCAGGGCCTCCCTGAGCAAGCGCTTGTCGACCTGCTTTGACGTCCGAACGGTCGATTCCGTCGAGGCGGCGTGGGATGCGCTGGTGCTCGATGTCAGTATCGTCGCCGTGATCTGCGGTTTGCCGGTGGCCTCGCCGGAAACGCTGGCGCTGGTGGAGCGGGTGCGTGCCAATCGTCTGGCGCGTATTCGCGATTTGCCGGTGATGCTGATTGTTTCCGATTCCTTCACCGAGGGCGATCGGCTGCTTTCGCTGCAGGCGGGCGTCAGTGGCTTTGTTGCCAAGGCGGCACCATCGTCGGCGCTGTACTCGGTCGTCGCGACCATCCGCCGCCAATGGCCGGATTTGCCCGGATTGCCGCATCTGCCTGAGCGGCGCAAGGTCTCGTTGCCGGTGACTCACGCCCATCGCGGCGGTGGCGTACTGGTGTTCGGACTGGATGCCTTCGATGATCTGGCCCGCGATTATGGCAGTACGCTGGCCGCGCGCACGGCGGAACAACTTTCCAGTCTGCTGTCTGCCAAGACCGGCGCCGGCACGCAGGTGGGCGTCAGTTCGCACGGTCGCGTCATCGTCGTTGCACCGGCTACCACCAAAGCCCACTGCAGCGGTTTTGCGTCACGAATCTGCCAGGCCATGGCGGCAGGGCAAGTGAAAATCGGTGGCCGGCAGTTGCGACTTACCGTGAGTGCCGGCGTTGCCGCCGCGCCCGATGATGGCCGCAACCTGTCGTCGTGGGAGATGCTCAAACTTGCCGAGGGGCGGCTGGAATCCGTCCGCCGGGTCGGATGCAAACATGTCGTCATCGACGAGGGCAATGGCCGCTTTGATCATCTGCTGGCCTTGCCGCCGGCGATTCCCGGCTGGTCGGCGACACCGAGCCTGGTTGACCTCGATCATGCACCGACCGCATTGCCGATGCTTGCGCCGCTGCCGGAATTCGAGCCGGCACCGGAGATGCTGCCGTCAGCCACCGGCGATCGCCCGCGACGCTACGCGCGTATGGGCTTGTCGGGTACGCTGAACTGAGTTCCTGATTTTGGCCGTTTTTTCGCGTTGACCGCAGCAGCCGGTTTGCGGGCTTATTCCAATGATGAGCATGAAAAAACCCGGCCGCAGCCGGGTTTTTCGTGGATAAAGCCGTAGATCAGGCCTTGACCGGAATCTTGCCGATCTTGACCTGCCATTCCTTCGGGCCGGTTTCATGCACGCTGGTGCCAGCGGAATCGACCGCCACCGTGACCGGCATGTTTTCGACGTCAAACTCGTAGATGGCTTCCATGCCCAGGTCGGCAAAGCCGACGACCTTGGCCGACTTGATCGCCTTGGCGACCAGGTAGGCGGCGCCGCCGACAGCCATCAGGTAGGCGGACTTGTTGTCCTTGATGGCGGAGATGGCGGAGGGGCCGCGCTCGGACTTGCCGACCATCGAGATCAGGCCGGTCTGTTCCAGCATCATGCGGGTGAATTTGTCCATGCGGGTAGCGGTGGTCGGGCCGGCCGGGCCGACGACTTCGTCACGTACCGGATCAACCGGGCCGACGTAGTAGATGACGCGGTTGGTGAAGTCGACCGGCAGCTTTTCGCCCTTGGCCAGCATGTCGGCGATGCGCTTGTGCGCGGCGTCGCGGCCGGTCAGCATCTTGCCGTTGAGCAGCAGTTTCTGGCCCGGCTTCCAGGAAGCGACTTGCTCCTTGGTCAGGGTGTTGAGGTCGACCTGAGTCGCGGCCTTGAGGTCCGGCGTCCAGGTGACGGCCGGCCAGTCTTCCAGCTTCGGCGGTTCGATCTTGGCCGGACCGGAGCCATCGAGATGGAAGTGGCAGTGGCGGGTGGCGGCGCAGTTCGGCACCAGCGCGACCGGCAGGTTGGCCGCGTGGCAGGGGTAATCCAGCACCTTGACGTCGAGCACGGTGGTCAGGCCACCGAGACCCTGGGCGCCGACGCCGAGGGCGTTAACCTTCTCGAACAGTTCAAGGCGCAGTTCCTCGGCGCGGTTTTTCGGGCCGCGGGCCTTCAGTTCGTGGATGTCGACCGGGGCCATGATCGATTCCTTGGCCAGCAGCATCGCCTTTTCCGGCGTGCCGCCGATACCGATGCCGATGATGCCCGGCGGGCACCAGCCAGCGCCCATTTCCGGGATCTTCTTCAGCACCCAGTCGACCAGATCGTCGGACGGGTTGAGCATGGCGAACTTGGATTTGGCTTCCGAACCGCCGCCCTTGGCCGCGCAGATGACTTCAACGTGATGGCCTTCGACGATCTCGAAATGCACCACTGCGGGGGTGTTGTCCTTGGTGTTCTTGCGGGTGCCGGCCGGGTCGGCGAGGACCGAGGCACGCAGCGGGTTGTCCGGGTTGGCGTAGGCGCGACGCACGCCTTCGTTGATCATTTCCTGGATGCTCATGGTGGCATCCGGCCAGCTGACCTGCATGCCGACCTTGATGAAGACCATGCCGATGCCAGTGTCCTGGCAAATCGGACGGTGACCTTCGGCAGCCATGCGGGAGTTGGTCAGGATCTGGGCAATGGCGTCCTTGGCGGCCGGGGATTCCTCGCGCTCGTAGGCTTCACCCAAGGCCTTGATGTAATCCAGCGGGTGATAGTAGCTGATGTACTGGAAGGCATCGGCGACGGACTGGATCAGGTCTTCCTGTTTGATGGCGGTCATGCGCAACTCCGGGATTTAGTGATGTTTTTGATGTTGCAGGGCAAGGGTCTGGGTCATGGTCTTGTCGACAAGTGCCATGGCCAGGGCGGAGAAAAGGAATACGACGTGGATGATCACCTGCCACAGCAGCGTGTGCTCGCTGAGGTTGGCGGCATTGATGAAGCTCTTCAGCAGGTGAATCGAGGAAATGCCGATGATGGCGGTCGATAGTTTGATCTTGAGCACGCCGGCATTGACGTGCGACAGCCATTCCGGCTGATCGGGATGGCCTTCCAGATCAAGGCGGGAGACGAAGGTTTCGTAGCCGCCGACAATGACCATGACCAGCAGGTTGGCGATCATCACGACGTCGATCAGGCCGAGCACGATCAGCATCACGTCGGTCTCGGTCATGTGATGCGGACCGAAGGCGCCGGCAACCAGATGGCTGAGTTCAACCATGAACAGCCAGCAATACACCACCTGAGCGACAATCAGGCCCAGATAGAGTGGTGCCTGGATCCAGCGGCTGGCGAAAATGAAGGATTCGAGGTGTTTGACGGGTCCGCTCATCGTTGGCTTGGAGGCTCGTTTCGAAAACCAAAAGTTTAGCACGGCCCCTGTGACGGTATCGTCATATGCCGCTATGTTGCGGCGCAGCGTGCTTTCGTAAGCGCTTTGTAAGATTATCGTCGTCTAATGCCGTTCTAACGCTGGCGAGGGGGTTTGCATCTCCGGCTTGCGCGGCTTTTTCACGTCCCGGGCTGTGCCCGAGATCCGATCGGTTGTTTCATCAAAATTGCGAAGTACCGCAGAGGAGAAAAATATGTCGAAGCTCTATTATCCGTCCGAGGAGATGGTCAAGAACGCAGCTGTCTCGGGGATGGATGGCTATCGGGCACTGGTCGCTGAAGCTGAAGCCGATTACGAAGGCTTCTGGGCCAAGCGTGCTCGTGAGCTGATCACCTGGAAAGAGCCGTTCACCCAGACTCTCGACGAGTCCAATGCGCCTTTCTACAAGTGGTTCGCCGACGGCAAGCTGAACGTTTCCTACAACTGTCTTGATCGTCAGATCGAGGCCGGCAAGGGCAACAAGGTTGCGCTGATTTTTGAAGCCGACAACGGTGAAGTCACCAAGGTGACCTACGCCGAGCTGCTCTCCAAGGTTGCCAAGTTCGCCAACGCCCTGCGCGGCATGGGCGTCAAGAAGGGCGATCGCGTTGTCATCTACATGCCGATGACCATCGAAGGCATCTGCGCGATGCAGGCCTGTGCCCGTATCGGCGCCATCCACTCGATCGTTTTCGGCGGCTTCTCCGCCCAGTCGCTGCGCGATCGTATCAACGACGCCGGCGCTGTTGCCCTGATCACGTCCGACGGCCAGTACCGCGGTGGCAAGGCCATCCCGCTGAAGCCGATCGCCGACGAAGCCTTCGCCATGGGCGGTTGCGATTCCGTCAAGAACGTCATCGTCTTCAAGCGCACCGGCGCCGAAGTCAACATGGTTGCCGGCCGCGATGTCTGGCTGCACGATGTTGTCGCCAACCAGTCCGACGTCTGCGAACCGGAATGGGTCGAAGCCGAACACCCGCTGTTCCTGCTCTACACCTCGGGTTCCACCGGCAAGCCGAAGGGTGTCCAGCACTCTACCGGCGGCTACCTGCTGCACGCCATCCTGACGATGAAGTACACCTTCGACATCAAGGATAGCGATACCTTCTGGTGTACGGCCGACATCGGCTGGGTCACCGGCCACACTTACATCACCTACGGCCCGCTCGCCTGCGGCGCCACCGAAATCGTCTTCGAAGGCGTGCCGACCTATCCGGACGCTGGCCGTTTCTGGAAGATGATCCAGGACCACAAGGCAACGATCTTCTACACCGCCCCGACCGCGATCCGTTCGCTGATCAAGGCTTCCGATACCAACGCTGCCGTGCATCCGAAGAGCTACGACCTGTCGTCGCTGCGCATCCTCGGTTCCGTCGGTGAGCCGATCAACCCGGCTGCCTGGGAGTGGTACTACGAGAACGTTGGCGGCGGCCGTTGCCCGATCGTCGATACCTTCTGGCAGACCGAAACCGGTGGCCACATGATCACCCCGATGCCGGGCGCCACCCCGCTGGTTCCGGGCTCCTGCACCCTGCCGTTCCCGGGTATCCAGTTCGCCGTGGTCGACGAGACCGGCGCCGAACTGCCGTGGGGCCAGGGCGGTATCCTGGTCTGCAAGAAGCCGTGGCCGTCGATGATCCGCACCATCTGGGGCGACAACGAGCGTTTCGTGAAGTCCTACTTCCCGGCTGACTTCCAGGGCAAGCTGTACTTGGCAGGCGACGGCGCGATCCGCGATGCTGAAACCGGTTACTTCACCATTACCGGCCGTATCGATGACGTGCTGAACGTTTCCGGTCACCGCATGGGTACGATGGAAATCGAATCCGCACTGGTTGCCAACCCGCTGGTTGCCGAAGCGGCCGTTGTCGGCCGTCCGGACGACCTGACCGGTGAAGCCATCGTCGCCTTCGTGGTTCTGAAGGGTCAGCGTCCGACCGATCCGGAAGCCGCCAAGAAGATCATCAAGGAACTGTCCGACTGGGTTGGTAAGGAAATCGGTCCGATCGCCAAGCCGAAGGACATCCGCTTCGGCGACAACCTGCCGAAGACCCGTTCCGGCAAGATCATGCGTCGTCTGCTGCGTGGTCTGGCGAAGGGCGAAGAGCTCACGCAAGACACCTCCACGCTGGAAAACCCGGCGATCCTGGAACAGTTGAAGGGCTAAGTCGGTACAACCGGGTTTTGCCGCAAGGCAAAACCCGGCGTTGGTCTGGTCGCTTGATCGACCAGCCAGGCGCCCACGGCCGAGTGCCGGCGGGCAAAAAATATTCGGGATAAAGCACGCTTGCCCAGCTTTATCCAAAAGACAAGAGGCAAGGAGGAGACTATGGTCGCCAACACGGTGGCCTGTCGTGTGGTCGCAAGACTGCATGCCCAAACGGCTGGCACGCTTGGCGTGCTGGCCGTTTTTATTTTTTCGCCGGGTACGCGATGAAACGCGGCAGCCCGATGCGTCAGCGCCTTGCCGCCATCGGCCTGGCCGGCTGGCCGTTGCTGACCTTTCCGCTGCTCGGCTTGCCTGAGGGTAGCATCGGCGGCATTCCGGCGATCTACCTTTACCTGTTCGGTGTCTGGGGCGGCTTGATCGGTCTTGCCGCCTGGATCGGCGAGAGGAAGGGCTGACGCATGCTGTCCGGCTGGTTTGTCGCCCTTGTTGCCACGGCCTATGTTGGTCTGCTGTTTGCTGTTGCGCGCTACGGCGATGCGCGCGCCGATGCCGGGCGCTCGATTATTTCGGGCAATGTCTATGCGCTGTCCCTGGCGGTGTATTGCACCTCATGGACTTTCTACGGCAGTGTCGGGCGGGCGACGTCGGGCGGGCTCTCCTTCCTGACCATCTATATTGGTCCGACGCTGATGCTGCTGTTCGTCGGCGTCCTGATCAAGATGCTGCGCATCAGCAAGACCTACCGCATTACCTCGATTGCCGACTTCATCGCCTCGCGTTACGGCAAGAGCCAATTGCTCGCCGGACTGGTGACGGTAATCGCGGTCATTGGCATCGTGCCCTACATCGCACTGCAACTGAAGGCCGTGTCTGCCAGCCTGGCGGTCTTGTTTGGCCAGGTTGAAGCCGGTGTCCTCCCGTGGTGGCTGGATTCGACCTTGCTGATTGCGGCGGCGCTGGCCTTATTCACGGTGCTCTTCGGTACCCGGCATCTCGACGCCACCGAGCGGCACGAGGGGATGGTAGCGGCGATTGCCTTCGAGTCGGTGGTCAAGCTGGTGGCTTTCCTGGCCGTCGGGCTGTTCGTGACCTACGGAATTTTTGGCGGTCTGGCGGACGTTTTCCAGCGGGCTGCTACCGCGCCGGAATTGAGCCGACTGCTGCAGCTTGATACGACTCAAGCCGGCAGCTGGGCTTCGCTGATCCTGCTTTCCGGGCTAGCGATCATCCTGTTGCCGCGACAGTTTCAGATCATCGTCGTCGAGAATGTCGATGAATCGCACCTGCGGCGGGCGGTCTGGCTCTTCCCCCTGTACCTTCTGCTGATCAATATTTTTGTGCTACCCATTGCGTTGGGCGGGCTGCTGCATTTTGGCGCGCAGTCCGGTTACTCGGCGGATACCTTCGTCCTGACCTTGCCAATGGCGCATGGGGCAGAGGCGCTGGCGGTTCTGGTGTTCATCGGTGGTTTGTCGGCCGCGACGGGTATGGTGATCGTCGAAACCATCGCCTTGTCGACCATGGTCTGCAATGATCTGGTCATGCCCTGGCTGCTGCGGTCAACCTGGATTAATGCCCAAAAACGCAACGATCTTTCCGGCCTGCTGATCGGTATCCGGCGGGTCGCCATCGTCATCATCCTGCTCCTTGGTTACATTTATTTCCGGGCGGCGGGCGAGGCGTATGCGCTGGTCGGGATCGGTCTGATCTCGTTTGCGGCCGTTGCACAGTTTGCGCCGGTGCTGTTCGGCGGCATGTACTGGAAGCAGGGCACGCGCGCGGGCGCCGTAGCCGGTCTGGTGGCCGGGTTTATCGTCTGGATATACACCCTTCTGCTGCCGTCATTTGCCAAGTCGGGCTGGATCGGCAACGGCTTTGTCGAGCACGGTCTGTTCGGTCTGGAATGGCTGAAAGCTCAGAGCCTGTTCGGGCTGCGTGGTATGGACGCCATTTCGCACTGCCTGTGGTGGAGCCTGCTGGCCAATCTCGGTGCCTATGTCGTCGTGTCGCTGAATACTCGTCCGGACGCGCTGGAGGCGGGGCAGGCGGAGCGCTTTGTCGATGTCTTCCGGCGCGCGCATCGGGACACCGATTCCTTGCTCTGGCGTGGTCAGGCGTCGCTCGGCGAACTCGTCGGCCTGCTCGAACGCTTTCTGGGTCCGGCGCGGGCCACCCAGCAACTGTCGGCGTATGCCGCGCAGCGTGGCGTCGGCAACTGGCAGCGGCTGAAAGTGGATGCCGATCTGGTGCATTTCGCCGAAGCTGAACTGGCTGGGGCCATCGGCTCCGCCAGCGCCCGGGTAATGGTTGCCTCGGTGACGCAGGAAGAAGACCTGGGTCTGGATGAGGTGCTCGACATTCTGGATGAGGCGACGCAGGTGCGCGCCTACAGCAAGGAGCTTGAAGCCAAGCAACAGGCGCTGGAGGTGGCGACCGCAGAGTTGCGTGAGGCCAACGAGCGCCTGCGCGAACTGGACCGGATGAAGGACGATTTCATCTCGACGGTGACCCATGAGTTGCGTACGCCGTTGACCTCAATCCGCGCCCTGTCGGAAATGTTGCACGAAGACCCGCGTGCCGACCTGGCTGACCGCAAGCGCTTCTTGGGCATCATCGTCAGCGAGGCTGAGCGTCTGACCCGCCTGATCAACCAGATTCTCGACATGGCCAAGCTGGAGTCGGGGCGCGCCGAATGGACGACGGCCGAGGTCGACCTCGGCGAGGTGGCGCGCGAGGCAATGGACTCGCTCGGCCAGCTTTACCGCGACAAGCACGTCGCCCTGTGTGGCGAGATACCCGCCAGTGGGCCGGTGGTGCTTGCCGACCGCGACCGTCTGGTGCAGGTGATGATCAATCTGCTGTCGAACGCCGTCAAATTCGTTGCCCCCGATACCGGCGCCGTCAAGGTGACCGTCGAGACTGAGGGTGGCATGGTACGGGTCGCCGTGGCGGACAACGGTCCGGGGTTGACGGCGGAAGAATGCAGTGTCATTTTCGAGAAATTCCGCCAGGGGGGAAACACCATGACGGACAAGCCTCAGGGTACGGGTCTCGGATTGCCGATCAGCCGGCAGATTGTCGAGTATTTCGGGGGTGCGCTGTGGGTTGAAAGCCAGCCCGGCGCAGGAGCAAATTTCATTTTCACGGTGCCTTTACCGGCAGCGGACGAATAACAAGGGAGACTTACTGATGTCGCACAAAATTCTGATTGTCGATGACGAACCCAACATCGTCATTTCGCTCGAATTCCTGATGAAAAAAGAGGGCTTCCAGATTGCCGTTGCGGGTGATGGCGAGGAGGCACTGGCCAAGGTCGCCAGTTTCGCGCCGGATCTGCTGCTGCTCGACGTGATGATGCCGAAAAAATCCGGGTTTGAGGTTTGCGAGGCCTTGCGTGCCGACCCGGCCAACAGCGCCCTCAAGATCGTCATGCTGACTGCGAAGGGCCGTGAGACCGAAGTTGCCAAAGGTCTGGCGATTGGCGCTGACGCCTATGTCACCAAACCTTTCTCGACCAAGGATCTGGTGGTTCGCGTCAAGGAACTGCTCGGCGCAGCCTGAGCGACATCTGCGGTCAACGCAAAAATCCGGCCGAAATCGGGTCGGGTCATTTCGGGGTCTCGCCCCGGCACTTTTCTCGGGATGTCCGCCATGAAGGCAAAACATCGGTTCATTGCTGCCATTATTGTCCTCGGTCTGCTGATGACCGGGCCGTTCTGCGTTACCTCGCTGCTCATCTGGCTGGATATGAAGGATGCCGAGCGGGAAATGCTGACGCAACTGCTCCTCCAGCGTCTGCCCATCGGCACGATGATGACCCTCTTCGGTTTCGGGATCGGCGTGCTGGTCCTGCACAAGCTGTTCAAGCAGTACGTCGAGGGTTTGCTGCGCATGTCGGAAACCCTGCGGCTAATGCTCGGTGCCAACCGCAATTTCCGGGTGACCCCCGAAGGCCCGCCGGAGGTGCAGCAGCTGGCAATTGCCGCCAACGATCTGGCGGAGCAGCGCAACCAGCTGATGGACGATGTGGATGCACAGATCGCCCGCGCCAAGGCCTCGGTGGAGGAGGAAAAGAACCGTCTCGCCGCGTTGATGTCCGAACTGGCGCAGGCGGTGGTCGTCTGCAACCTCGATGGCCGCATCCTGCTTTACAACAACCGCGCCCGCCTGCAGTTCAAGGCGCTGGCGCAAGGGCCGACCAGCGTTTCCGGGGGCGCACTGATCGGTCTGGGGCGTTCGATTTTCTCGATTCTCGACAAGAGTCAGGTTGAGCACGCCCAGGAGGTCATCCGCGGCCGGCTGGCGGGTGGCAAGACGCCGATATCCAATTTCATTACCTCGACCCGAGGTGGCCAGCTCCTGCGGGTGCAGATGGTGCCCGTCCTTGCGGCAGGCAACGACGGCGAACAGACGATGAGCGGTTTGGTGCTGACGGTCGAGAACATCACCCGCAGTCTGGAGCAGGAAGCTCGCCGCGATCAGGTGATGCACTCGCTGACCGAAGGTACCCGCGCCTCGCTCGGCAACATCCGGGCGGCGGTCGGCAATCTGATCGATTATCCCGATATGGATGCCGATCTGCGTGAACGCTTCGTCAAGGTGGTCGACGACGAGGCGGCAAAGATGAGCCGCAGCCTTAATCAGACCATGGGCGAATTCTCCGATTCGATGAAGACGCGCTGGCCGCTGGAGGATATTCTCGCCATCGACATCATTGCCGCCGCCGAGCGTCGCATCAATGACAAGTTGAAACTGCCGACGAAGTGCGAGGAAATTGACGATGCCTTGTGGATCAAGGCCGACAGCTATTCGCTGGTTTTCGCGCTGACTTTCTTGGCGTCACGCCTGCAGGATCACTACGAGCCCCGCGAGCTGCGTTTCCGCCTGACTTGCGAAGGCAAGCTGGCCTACCTCGACCTGATCTGGGCGGGCCCGGCGATGTCCTCCGAGACCTTCTACACCTGGGAAATGGACGCCATGCAGATCGGCAGCGAAAACTCGCCGCTAAGCCTGCGCGATGTCATCGACCGTCACGGTGGCGAAATCTGGTATCAGCGTGAGAAAGCAGCCCATCGTGCCTACTTCCGCTTCGTGCTGCCGCTGGCAACGCCCGAAGTGGCTGGAGAGACCGAGGAGCGCCAACGTGGCACCGGTCGCCCGGAGTATTACGACTTTGATCTGTTCAGCACGCGCGACACGACCATCGACCTCGACCGCAAGCTCTCCGATCTGGCCTATACCGTGTTCGATACCGAAACCACGGGTTTGGAGCCGTCGAATGGCGACGAGATCATCCAGATCGGCGCCGCGCGCATCGTCAATAACCGCCTGCTGCGGCAGGAAATTTTTGACCAGATCGTCGATCCGGAAATTCCGCTCAAACCGGAATCGATCCCCATTCACGGCATCACCGAGGACATGGTGCTCGGCAAGCCGAACATCGACATCGTGCTGCCGGCGTTCCATGCCTTCTGTGAGGATACGGTGCTCATTGCGCACAACGCGGCGTTCGACATGCGCTTCCTGCAGTTGAAGGAAGACCGCACCGGCCTGCGCTTCACGCAACCGGTGCTCGATACCCTGTTGCTGTCGGCGGTGATCCATCCCAATCAGGAGTCGCACAAGCTCGATGTCATCCTCGAGCGCCTCGGCATCAAGATCGACAGCCGCCATAACGCGCTGGAGGATGCCTGGGCGACCGGCGAGGTCTTCCTCAAGATGATTCCGCTACTTGAGGAAAAAGGGATCGTGACGGTGCGTCAGGCCATCGAGGCCTCGGCCAAGACCCAGTTTGCGCGGGTGACGTATTGAGATGATGGCGGATTTTCCGCCCGTTTTTCCCTGTGCCGAACAGGTGGGCTTGCTGGCGGCGATCGATGCGATCGCCGATCCCGACGCCGCACCGGCCGTTGCCGCCCGACTCAGGGAATTCGCTGCTTCGCCGGCATTGGCGCGGCTCGACGGGCAGTCGGCTACCCGCTTGCTGTCGCAGTTGAACGACCGCCTCACTACGCGGCTGATTGCCCTGCTGGTGCCGCGCTTTCGTCTGCCGACGGTGGACTGGTGCTGGCTGGCGCTGGGGTCGGAGGGGCGCCACGAACAGAGTTTTGTGACAGACCAGGATAACGGCCTGGTCTTTGCTGCAGTCGACCAGCGTGAGGCAGACGCCCTGCGTGCCTTGTTTGTGCCTTTTGCCCAAGCAGTTAACCAGCACCTGGCCGCCTGCGGCTTTGCGCTCTGCAGCGGTGAGGTGATGGCCGGGAATCCGCGTTGGTGCCTGTCGCTGGATGAATGGCGCGAACATTTCATTGACTGGGTACGGCGACCCGACCCGGATGCGTTGCTGAACGCCAGCATTTTCTTCGATCTCCGCCCGCTTTATGGCCACCGCGCCTTCGGGGAATCATTGCGGCGCCTGATGCTTGCCCTGACCAGCGATTCGCCGGCATTCCTGCACTTGATGGCCGCGAATGCACTGGCCGCAGAGCCACCACTGAATTTTCGTGGCGAGATCGCGGGTGGCGACAAGGATGCAATCGACCTGAAGAAATTCGGATCGCGGATTTTTGTCGACGTCGCCCGGATTTTCGCACTGGCGTCGGCCACGCCAGCCGTCAATACCGGCGAACGGCTGCAGGTCGCCGGGCCGCAATGTGCGATGCGTCCGGAAGAGCTGGCTGCGGTCGACGCCGCTTTCTCACATATTTTGCGACTGCGGGTGCTGACGCAGCGTCTGAATGGCAGTAATGAAATCCGGCTGGCCGATCTGCATGAATTCGACCGCGCCATTTTGCGCGAGACCTTGCGTCAGGCGCGACGCCTGCAATCCCGTCTCAAGTTAAACTACTCCCTTTAATTTCAATCACCAAGAGCCTGCTGTGAATACGCAATCATCATCGGAACAGGGGGCAGCGAACTGCGCTGTCAGCGAACTCGAAAAATCACTGCGCGAGGAGGGCCGTCGCCGTCTGGCGGGCAGTACCCAGGGTTTTCTCAAGAAGCATGCGCCGTTCCACAAGATGTCCGCGGATGCCCTGCAGTTCTTTTCAGAGCGTTCGGAAATCGTCTTCTATCCGGCCGGGACGACCATCCTCGGCCCCGATAACGGCAACGTCCAGTATTTCTACCTGATCGAATCGGGCAAGGTGCAGGCTCGTCAGGCGGGTGAGGTCACCGTCACCGAATATTCCATTCTCAGCCTCGGGGCAGGGGAGTCCTTCCCGATTGGTGCCGTTACTGCTGGTCGCCCGTCGACCAATATTTACACGGCGACCGAGGATACGTTCTGCTACCAGCTGCCAGCGACCGATTTCCTGCAACTGATGACCAGCAGCCCGGAGTTTAACCTCTTCTGTACGCAATACATCGCCAGCCTGCTCAACCAGTCACGCCAGCAGCTGCAACTGCAATTCGCGCAGAAGGCGAGCGAGCAGCAGACCCTCAATTCACCGCTTGTCGGCATTGGCGCCCGCAACCCGATCTCGGTGCTGCCGGATACGCCGGTGCGCAAGGCATTGGAGACGATGTCGTCGGCCGGAATCGGCTCGCTGGTCGTCGCCGGCGAGGATCGCAAGCCGATCGGTGTGTTCACGCGCTCCGACCTGCTGGACCGCGTCGTCCTTGCCGATCTGCCGCATACCGCCCCGATCAGCCAGGCGATGTCGGCCAATCCTTTCAAGCTGGAAGAGCACGCGACTGCCTACGACGCCATGTTCGCCATGGCCACCCATGGCATTCGCCATGTGCTGGTGACGGATGCCGAGGGCAAGCTGACCGGCGTGGTGTCCGAGCGTGACCTGTTCGCCTTGCAGCGCGTGGGTCTGCGCCAGATTCGCCAGACCATCGAGTCGGCACCCAATGTCGAGGCACTGCAACAGGCGGCGGGCGATGTCCGTCAGCTGTCGTTCAACATGCTGGCGCAGGGCGTCGGTGCCGAGCAGCTGACCCAGTTCATTTCGGCACTCAACGACGCGCTGACCCGTCGCGTGCTTGAGCTCAATCTGCACAACCATAATTTCGACGGCATCGACTGGGCATGGCTGGCGTTTGGCTCCGAAGGCCGTGATGAGCAGACCTTCAGTACCGATCAGGATAATGGCATCGTCTATGCCGTTCCCGAGGGCGAAACTGCCGAGGCATTGAAGCAGCGTTTCCTGGCCTTCGCGCTGGACGTCAACAAGGATCTTGACCGCTGTGGCTTCCCGCTGTGCAAGGGCAATATCATGGCCAGCAACCCGCAGTGGTGCCTGACCCTCGGCCAATGGCAGCAGCAGTTCTCGTCATGGATTCGCGAGCCGCATCCGGATGCGCTGCTCAATGCCACCATCTTCTTCGACTTCCGTCCGCTTTACGGCAAGACCGAACTGGCCGATTCCATGCGTCGTTATCTCTTGCAGCATGCGTCAGCGACGCCGCTCTTCCTGCGGGCGATGGCGAAAAACGCACTCGATGTCGAACCGCCTCTGGGCAAATTGCGCGATTTCAATACCGATCTTGAACCGGGGCAACCGGGAAAGATCGACCTCAAGAAATACGGTTCGCGGATCTTCGTTGATGTTGCCCGCATCTATGCGCTGGCAACCGGCGTGCACAACACGAATTCGGTGCAACGCCTGCGTCTTTCCGCGCAACGCCTGAACACCAAGGCGGAGGATGTGAATGCCGTGCTTGAGGCGCTCGATTTCATCCAGTTGCTGCGTCTGCGTCACCAGTATCTTGAGGGGGAGCCGGGTGTTCAGGGGGATAACCTGATCGAGCCGGACAAGTTGAATGAGCTTGATCGCCGGATTCTCAAGGAGTCCTTCCGTCAGGCCCGCAAGATCCAGTCGCGCCTGAAGCTCGATTATCAGGTGAATTAAGATGCTCGGCCTGAAGAAGTTTTTCAAGAGCGGCACTCCCGCGCCTTTGCCGGCCGATGTGCTCGCTGCGCTCGAAGGCTGGCGGGCCAGCGAAGCGCCGCCGACCGACGATCTGCATTTTCACGTGCGCTATGTCATCGTGGATATCGTCACCACCGGCATGAATGCCGAGAAGGACGAATTGCTTGGCATTTCCGCCGTCGCAGTACGTCAGCACAGCATTCTGCCGAATGACGCGCTGAGCATCGACTTCGGTGTGGCCGGAGATGATCCGTCTGCGGTGGACCGGCAATTGATGGCCTTATTGAAATTCATCGCCAAGGCGCCGATGGTCTGTTACCACGTCCCGTATGTCGGCAGCTTCCTGCAGCGTGTCTACAAGGAGCGTTTCGGGCTCGATTTCCAGCCGCAGTGGGTGGATCTTGCCTGGTTGCTGCCATCGTTGTTCGAGGACAAGGCACACAGTGTGATGCCGCTCGATCACTGGATCGAGGTGCTCGGGCTGGACGGTGGTAGCGGGCGGCGGGAGTCAATGGACAACGTCCTGCTGCTTGCCCGGCTGTTCCAGATGCTCCTCGTCCGGGCTGCCGGCAAACAGGTCGATACCGCGGCCAGTCTGATTGACGAGTCGCGCGCCAGCAGCTTCCTGCGTCGCGCCTACTAGCCGCGGAGATGTTCAGCCACTTCACACGGCTGCAGCGCTATTACCTGATGTACACGGGGAGTTTCCTCGTGTTCATCTTTGCCTTGTGGGTGCTTGAACGGCATGGCATGCCACCTCGGTGGATCGGCTATGCCTTCCTGTTCTTCACGATCTCGATGTACGCCGCCATCGGGATCGTGAGCCGGACCTCCGATGTCTCGGAGTACTACGTTGCCGGCCGTCGAGTACCGGCATTCTTCAACGGCATGGCGACGGGTGCCGACTGGATGAGCGCGGCCTCATTCATGGGCCTGGCTGGCACCCTGTACCTCTCCGGCTATCAGGGGCTGGCCTATGTCATTGGCTGGACCGGTGGCTTCGTCCTGGTCGCCTTGCTACTGGCGCCGTATCTGCGTCGCTTCGGTGCCTACACCATTCCGGATTTCCTTGGTGCACGCTACGGCGGCAATACCATCCGCCTGGTCGCCGTCGGTTCAGCCATCCTGGCCTCCTTCGTCTATGTCGTGGCGCAGATCTATGGCGTCGGCGTCATCACCAGCCGCTTCGTCAGTCTGCAGTTCGAGATCGGGGTGTTCGTCGGTCTCGCCGGCATCCTCGTCTGCTCCTTCCTCGGCGGCATGCGGGCGGTCACGTGGACGCAGGTGGCACAGTACGTCATCCTGATCATCGCCTATCTGACCCCGGTCGCCATTCTTTCATGGAATGTGACCGGCGTCGCCGTGCCCCAGCTTGCCTACGGCAAGGTGCTGCAGGAGGTCACCCGGCTCGAACATGAACTCTTCAACACGCCAGCTGAAGTGGAGGTACGGGCGATGTTCAAGGAGCGGGCGGACCAGTACGCACAGAAAATCATGCAACTCCCGTATTCGCTGGTACATGAACGCGACGCGCTGACCACCGAAATCAATACCCTCAAGGCCAGCGATGCGCAGATGCGTGACATCGTTGTCCTCGAGCGGCAGCGTCGCGAACTCCCGCACGATCCGGCCGAGGCACGCCAGCGATGGGAAAATTTGATGTTTTCTGCGGTTGACCGCAGCAAGCCGCTTATCCATCACGCCGAGGCATTCCCAGGCGATACGCCCGAAGTTCAGGATGCCCAGCGCATCAACTTTCTGGCGCTGATCTTCTGCCTGACGGTCGGTACCGCGGCCTTGCCGCATGTTCTGATTCGCTACTACACCACGCCATCTGTGCGCGAGGCGCGGGAGTCGGTGTTCTGGTCGCTGTTGTTCATTCTCCTGCTCTACGTTACCGCGCCGGCCTATGCTGTGTTTGCCAAGTACGAGGTTCTGACCCACCTTGCGGAAATACCCATTGCCAAATTGCCGGGCTGGGTGGCCGCCTGGGCCAAGGTGGGGCTGGTCACCATCGAAGACATCAATCGGGACGGAATTCTTCAACTCGCCGAATTGTCGATGAACCCGGACGTGATCGTTTTGGCGACGCCGGAAATCGCGGGCATGCCTTATGTCGTTTCCGGTCTGGTTGCCGCAGGTGCGCTTGCTGCGGCACTTTCAACGGCCGATGGCTTGCTGCTGACCATCACCAGTGCCTTGTCGCACGACGTTTATTACCGCATCTTCCGTCCAGGGGCGTCAACGCAGTTTCGCCTGGTCATCTCCAAGTCGCTGCTACTCGTCGTGGCACTTTTGGCTGCCACGGTTGCAGCTCAAAAACCCGGCACCATTCTCTCCATGGTAGCCTGGGCCTTCTCGATCGCCGGTTCGGCTTTCTTCCCGGCCTTGGTTCTCGGTATTTTCTGGCAGCGCGCCACGCGACTCGGCGCCCTCGCAGGCATGCTCAGCGGCTTGCTGCTGACGCTGTACTACATCGTCCGCGTAGAGTTTTCCGCCATTCCCTGGCTTGGACTCCGGGATATCGGCATGGCGCCCTGGTTCAATGTCCAGTCCACATCGGCCGGTGTCTTCGGCGTTGCCTTCGGGTTTGCAGTGACCATCGGCGTCAGCCTGCTGACACGCCCTGATCCGGCGGCTGAAAAATTCCTGGCCATCGTCCGCCGCTCACGAAGTGCATCATGAGTACGCCATCAAACGCCGACCAACACTGGCAGAAGACCCGCAGCCTGACGCTGGTGCTGCTACTCATCTGGATCCTCGTCACCTTCGTCCTTAACTGGTTTGCCCGGGAACTCAACGAACTGGTGATCTTCGGATTTCCAGTCGGTTTCTACATGGGCGCGCAGGGATTGCTGGTCATTTACCTGCTGATTATCTGGTTCTACAACCGCCAGATGCGCAAGCTGGATGCCGAATATGGCGAAGACGAAGCATGAGTGTCGTGCTATTCGCCATCAGCGCCTTGCGAGCGATTGTCGAAATGCTATTGCTCTGTCTGCTGGGGCGATGGGTCTTGGCGCTACTGGCTGGCAAAAAGCGGGAAGGCAATCCCGTCTATCAACTTTTCTCATTGATCACCCGCGGCCCCTGCGCCATCGTTGCCCGCCTGCTACCGGGCGGCACGAGAACATCGACGATCGTTCTTGTGACCGGTTCATTGCTGCTTTTTTTGTGGATATCACTCGCAATTCTACGAAAGAGTATTTGAAGAGACGGCCGCCTCTGCTATACTGTGCGGCTCTTGGAGAGGTGGATGAGCGGTTTAAGTCGCACGCCTGGAAAGCGTGTGTAGGTTAATAGCCTACCGAGGGTTCGAATCCCTCCCTCTCCGCCAGGAACAAAAGAAGCCCGCTAATTGAATAAATTAGCGGGCTTCTTGCTTTTGCGATTTGCATCCGACTGCTTATTTTTGGGGATTGCTGCTCTTTTGCGGTTGAATCGCCCGGAATTGTTCCCTCAAACGCATCAGGATAAAGCCGGCTCCCCAACTGCAATGTTTCCCAGGCTCCTTAACCTCAGTTGCGTCGAGGGGCATCTGGCGTGAGGTACGCCAGATGCTTCTCGCACGCCTTATTGCGCTGGCATTGCTGGTGGGCCAGGGATTTCAACCGCGGTGGGCATGGAAACCTTTTTATGCCCCTCATCCGGGTGCCAGCCGAGCACAGCCAGCATGACCATGAAGCCGACGACATAGGCGACCGTGACGTGCCAGCCATGCTTGAGCCACTGCCCGGCCGACTTGGCTTCCGGGTACATGTTGGACAGCGCGACGCCAGCCGACGAGCCAAACCACAGCATCGAGCCGCCAAAGCCGACAGCATAGGCGAGGAAGCCCCAGTCGAAGCCGCCCTGACGCAGCGCCAGCGCAGTCAGCGGGATGTTGTCGAAGACGGCCGAGACGAAGCCGAGCGTGAAGGCGGACTGCCACGAGGCCGGCGGCAGCTTTTCGACCGGCATCATCGAGGCGCAGAGCACCAGCGAGAGCAGGAAGACCGAGCCCTTGATCGTTTCCGGCAGCACCTCCCAATCGTGGCGGCGCACGGGCACGGTGACGACGATGGCCAGCCAGACGGCGACGCCGATGAAGGGGAAATGCTCGGCAAGCTCGGGGAACTTGACGTTGATGGTGATGTTGGTGGCGACGGCGAAGAGCAGCATCATCGCGACGATGAAGATGCGTCCCCAGTCTACGTGCGTGTGGGCGTGGGCATTTTTGATGATCGGCGAGTAGGCATGCTGCTGCTTGGCGGCGAAGTAGCCGGTAATCAGCAGGGCAATGCCGGCGGCGACATAGGCATCGAACACCTGCGCCGGACTGATACCGTCGATCCACATCATCGTCGTCGTCGTATCGCCGACCACCGAGCCGGAGCCGCCGGCATTAGAAGCGGCGACGATGGCGGCGAGGTAGCCGATATGCACCTTGCCCTTGAACAGCTGGTGGGCCATGGCGCCGCCGATCAGCGCGGCGGCGATGTTGTCGAGGAAGCTGGAGATGACGAACACCATCACCAGCATGACGAAGCCGCCTTTCCAGTCATCCGGCAGGAACTTGGGCAGGATCACCGGCACATGGCTCTTCTCGAAATGGCGGGCGAGCAGCGCAAAGCCGGTGAGCAGGCAGAAGAGGTTGGCGATGGTCACCCACTCGTGGCCGAGATGACTAAACCAGCCGGCAACGCCGAGGCCGGTCTTGAAGCCGGTAAAGACGATTTTGTACAGGCTGATCGTTACCAGCCCGGTCAGCGCCACGTAGAGCGTGGCGTTGTGGAAGAGGGCGACGCCGAGCAGCGTCAGTGCGAAGAGAATGAAATCGACGGGGATGCCGGCCACGGAAGGCAGATCGCCGGCCGCGAAGGCAAGCGTCGGCAGCATCAGGAGTGCGGGCAGGTAGCGGTGCAGGTTAGCGTGCATGAGCTGTTCTCGATGGTTTGAATTCTGTTGTTCGCCCCTTGCCCGCAGGCAAGTCGGCTGGTTTTCTGTTTTGAGCGACAAGCGCGGTGCCTCGTCATCCGTCAGTCGTCGGCGAGATCCTTGCGCGGCACCGTTTCCGGGTCGGCAATGATGCCGCGGTAAATCTCGATCCGGTCGCCCGGCTTCAGCGCCGCATCGAGCTTGACCAGTCGCCCGAACACGCCGACCTTCTGCGCGGCCAGATCGAGATGCGGAAACTGCTTGAGAATGCCGGAACGCTCGATGGCCTGACTGACGGTCGATTCGTCGGGAACTTCGATGTTCAGCCAGATCTGGTTGCCCGGTTCGGAATACGCGACGCCGATTTGCATGTGAATTCTCCTTGATTACGCTGACCCGTGTCTGACTCAGGCAACGGCGAGTTCGGCGCGGGCGGCTGCTTTTTCTTCCATCCGCCGTTCCATGACGCGCTTGCCGGCGAGCAGGAAGCCGAGGATGGCGAAACCGCCCGGCGGCAGGATCATCAGCAGCGCACCGCCATAGCCCGGCAGCTTCATTTCGAGAAAGGCGAAGGATGGCCCGAGCAGGTTGGAGGCCTGCGCGAACAGCGTGCCGGCGCCGAGGAATTCGCGGATCAGGCCGATCACCGTTAGCGCCCCGGTAAAGCCGAGGCCCATGGCCAGCCCATCGACGGCCGAGGTGACGACACCGCTCTTCACGGCGAAGGCTTCGGCCCGGCCGAGAATGGCGCAGTTGACCACGATCAGTGCGATGAACAGGCCGAGCACCTTGTAGAGGTCGTGCAGCCAGGCATTCATCGCCATGTCGACCACGGTCACCAGCGTCGCGATCAGCACGACGAAGACCGGAATCCGCACCTGCGAACTGACGGTGTGGCGGATCATCGACACCAGGATGTTGGAAACGACCAGCACCGCCGTCGTCGCCAGTCCCATGCCGAGGCCGTTGGTGCCGCTGGTGGTGACAGCCATGGTCGGGCACATGGCCAGCAGTTGGGAGAAGACGACGTTGCTGTCCCACAAGCCATCCTTCATGATGCTGCCGTAGTTTTCGCTCATCGCTGGCTCCTTAACCGATGATTTCCGCCTTGTGGGCGGTGAAGAAATCCATGCCGCCCTTGACGGCCTTGACCACCGCGCGCGGCGTGATGGTGGCGCCGGCAAACTGGTCGAAGACGCCGCCATCCTTCCTGACGGCCCACTTCTCCGGCGCCGGGTCGCCCAGCGACTTGCCGTCGAAGCTCTTCACCCAAGGTTCTTTCTTGACCTCGATCTTGTCACCCAGGCCCGGCGTCTCGCTGTGCTTGAGCACGCGCACGCCGAGCGTCTTGCCGTCGCTGCCGACCGCCATCAGCACCTGGATGTCGCCGGCGTAGCCGCGCTCGGCGACCTTGAACAAGGCGGCCTTGACGATACCTTCCTTGCGGGCGCGGTAGATGGTGACCGTTTTTTCGCCATTTTTCAGGTCGACCGTATCCTTCAGGAAATCGTTGTCAGCCATGCCAGCAGGCAGGACTTCCGACAGCGAATCGCGCAGGTCCTTGGCCTCGGCGGCGGCGATGGCGTCGCCGGTGGCGTTCGACGCCCAGGCCAGTGCCCCGCTGGCGAGCAATGCGAAGACGCCGAGCAGGATGGGCTGGTAGGCGATCTTTTCGCGGATGGATTCGAAATTCATCTCAGGCTCCCTTGCTTTCCGGAATGTCGAGCGGCTTGCCCTTGCGGTCACGGCCGAGGATGCGCGGCTTTACGAAGCGATCGATCACCGGCGTCAGCGCATTCATCAGCAGCACGGCGAAAGCCATGCCTTCCGGATAGCCGCCCCAGGTGCGAATGACCCATGTCAGCAAGCCGATGCCGAGGCCGAAGACAATCTGCCCGGCGCCGGTGTTTGGCGACGTGACGTAGTCGGTGGCGATGAAGAAGGCGCCGAGCATCGCCGCGCCGGACAACAGATGCGTTGACACGCTGAGGTAGTGCGCCGGATCGACGGCATGGCCGATGGCTGCCGGGATCGCCAGCCCGGCCAGCACGGCGAGCGGCGTGTGCCAGGTGATGATGCCGGTGGCAAGCAGGTAGATGCCGCCGGCCAGAATCAGCAACGACGCCGACTCGCCAAAGCTGCCGGCCCGTGTGCCGGCCCAGGAGAACAAGGCGCCGTGGTCGCCACCGAGCGAATGCAGCAAGTCGATGCCACGCGACATCTCGGTCTTGGTGTAGCCGAGCAGCGAGGCGCTGGCCATCGCATCTGGCGTCGCCTGGTTGCCGAGGAAAATCTGCAAGCCGTGGATGAAATCGGGGGCCGCAAGCGAGGTCACCGGCAGCGGTGCGACCCATTGCGTCAGCGGCACCGGGAAGGAGACCAGCAAGGCGACCCGAGCCACCATCGCCGGGTTGAAGACGTTCTGGCCGACGCCGCCGAAAACCTGCTTGCCGATGACGATGGCGATGAAGCCGCCGACAATCGCCACCCACCACGGCGCCCAGGGCGGCAGCGTCATCGCCAGCAGCCAGCCGGTAAGCAGGGCCGAGCCATCCCACAGGGTGCCCTTGATGCGCGCCGATCCCATCAGTTTCAGCGACAGCGCCTCGAAACCGAGGCAGGACAGGATGGTCAGCAGCCACAGGAAGAAGGACGGCCAGCCAAACAGCCAAAAGCCGTAGAGCGTCGCGGGTGCCAGCGCCAGCTGGACGCGGAACATCGTCCGCGTGACGGAGTTGCCACCGTGGGCATGCGGCGAGGCAATGGGTTGGGTGGTGAGCGACTGGGTGCTCATGCGGTTTCTCCTTGGGTTTCAGCTTTGGCTGCAGCGTCGGCGGCGGCCTTGGCGGCGGCTGCCGCCTCGCGTTCTGCCTTGCGGCGGGCGGCGGCTTCGGCTTTTTCGCGGGCTTCCCGTTCCAGGCGCTCCTGCCGCGACTGGGCGAGTTTCTTGGTCGATTCGGTGCGCAGCGTGGCCCGCTGGCGGGCCGACAGATCGCCCTTGGCGTGGTAGAAGTACTGCACCAGCGGAATGTGCGACGGACAGACGTAGGCGCAGCAGCCGCAGGCGATGCAGTCGGAGAGGCCGAGATCGACGGCGCCGTCGAGGTCGTCGTTGCGGATGCGGGCGCTCATTTCCAGCGGCAGCAGGCCCATCGGGCAGGCCTTGACGCAGGAACCGCAGCGAATGCAGTTCTCTGGTTCCATTGCCGCCGCCTCGGCGGCATCGAGCAGCAGGATGCCGCTGGTGCCCTTTACCACCGGCACCCGGGCATGCGGCAGCACGGTGCCCATCATCGGGCCGCCCATCACATACTTGGCGACCTCATCCTTGAGGCCACCGGTAAAGGCAATCAGATCGCTGACCAGCGTGCCGAAGGGCACGAGATAGTTGCCGGGCATGGCGGTGGCCGCACCGTTCAGCGTCATCAGCCGGCTGACCAATGGCCGGCCACGGCAGACCGCGTCGTGCACCGTGAAGGCGGTACCGACGTTATGGACGATCACCCCGACATCCGCGGCCCGCGCATCGGACGGCACCTCGCGGCCGGTCAGTTCGACAATCAACTGGCGATCCGAGCCCATCGGGTAACGCGCCGGCACCGGCACGATCTCCACCTCGCCAAAGCGGGCGGCCGCCTCACGCATCGCGGCAATGGCCTCCGGCTTGTTGTCCTCGATGCCCACCTTGGCTAGTCCGGCGCCGGTCGCGATCAGCATCAGGCGGATGCCGGAGACGATTTCGCTTGCCCGGTCGCGCATCAGACGGTCGTCGCAGGACAGGTAGGGCTCGCACTCGCTGCCGTTGATCAGCAAGGTGTCGATACTGGAGCGGCGGCCGAGGTTCAGTTTCACTGCCGAAGGGAAGGTCGCCCCGCCGAGGCCGACGATGCCGGCTGCCGCAACGCGCTGGGCGATCTCGGCCGGCGACAGCCCATACGGATCGGCCGGCACGTCGAGATCGATCCATTGGTCCTCGCCATCGCAATCGAGGGAGATGGCCATGCCCGGCAGGCCGGACGCGTGGGGCGCCGTCATCTCGCCGATGGCCGAGATGATGCCGGAGGTCGGCGCATGCAGCGGCGCCGAGATGTTGCCCTGGGCAGCAGCGATGACTTCGCCCTTCTTCACCTTCTGGCCGACCAGCACGACCGGCCGTGCAGCGGCGCCGACATGCTGCGACAGCATCAGGTGCAGGCGCGGCGGCAAGGGCAGGCTGCGGATCGGCTGGTCCGCCGCCGGCCGCTTGTGATCGGCCGGATGCACGCCCCAGTGGCCGCGCAGCACGGTCTTGAAGAGGTTCATGAAGCCCATCGTGATGTCCTCAGGTCGTCGTTGCCGGTTTTTCGGCAGCCGCTTTGGCCGCGGCTGCCGCTTCGCGCTCAGCCTTGCGTTTAGCTGCCGCCTCGGCCTTTTCACGCGCCTCTCGCTCAAGACGTGTCTGCCGTTGCTGGGCCAGCTTCTTGGTGGCATCGGTGCGCAGCTTGGCGCGGTCCTGCGAGGCCAGTTCGCCCTTGGCATGGACGAAGTACTGGACGAGCGGAATCTTCGACGGGCATACGTAGGCACAGCAGCCGCAGGCGATGCAATCCTTCAGACCGAGATCGATGGCGTCGGGCAGCGCATCGTTGCGGATGCGCGAACTCATCTCCAAGGGCAGCAGGCCCATCGGGCAGGCCTTGACGCAGGAACCGCAGCGGATGCACGGGTCCGGCTCCTGCTCGGCCGCTTCGGCAGCGTCGAAGGCGAGGATGCCGCTGGTGCCCTTGACCACCGGTACGCGCCAGTGTGGAATCTGCATGCCCATCATCGGGCCGCCCATGACGCGGCGGGCGAGGCCGAGACCGTCGCCCTTGAGGCCGCCGGCGAAGGCGATGACGTCCTCGGCCAGTGTGCCGATGCGCACCTCGATGTTTCCCGGATTTGCCGCGCAATTACCGTTCACCGTGAGCAGTCGTGAAATCAGCGGCTTGCCCTCGCGCACTGCCAAGCGCACGGCCAGCGCCGTACCGACGTTGTGCACGATGACGCCGATGTCGGCCGGGCGTCCGTCGGCTGGCACTTCGGTGCCGGTCAGCACCTGGATCAGCTGCTTTTCAGAGCCCATCGGGTAACGGGTGGGCACCGGGCGCACCTGAATCGTGTCGATACCGGCCGCTGCGGCCTGCATGGCGGCAATCGCCTCCGGCTTGTTGTCCTCGATGCCGACCAGCGCGACCTGCGCGCCGGTGGCGTGGAGCATGATGCGGATGCCATCGACAATGCCAGTGGCCTGGTCGCGCATCAGGCGGTCGTCGCAGGAGAGATAGGGTTCACATTCGCCGCCGTTCATCACCAGCGTCGTCACCTGAGCTCGTGCTGCGCCGGTCAGCTTGACCGCCGACGGAAAGGCCGCGCCCCCCAGGCCGACAACCCCGGCCGCCGCCACCCGCTTGCCGATCTCGGCGGCCGTCAGTACGAAAGGATCGTCACAGCCCTGCAGTTCGCACCACTCGTCGGCGCCGTCAGCGTCAAGAATGATGGCCGGCAAGGTCAGCCCGGAGGGATGCGGGGCGGTGATTTCGGTCACTGCCGAGATGGTGCCGGAGGTCGGCGCATGGATGGGTGCCGAGACCATGCCCTGCGCGTCGGCAATCAGTTCGCCTTTCCTGACCCGCTGGCCGACCAGCACCACCGGCCGCGCCGGGCCGCCGAGATGCTGCTGCAAGGGGAGGTAGAGTCGCGCCGGCACCGGCATGACCCGGACCGGCTGGTCGGCCGCCGGCCGCTTGTGGTCGTCCGGATGGACGCCCCACTCGCCGACTAACAGGCGGTTGATGAGTTCCCTGACGCCCATATCCGCCTCAGGCCACCTGCGGCTTGGGCATCACCCAGTGCTGCAGGGTGACGGGCACCGGTTTCATGACCAGCGCCTCGGTCGGGCATTTTTCAATGCAGCTTGAGCAGCCGGTGCAGGCTTCGCGGAAGACGTTGTGGATCTGCTTGGCCGCACCGATGATCGCGTCGGTCGGGCACACCTTACTGCAGCGGCAGCAGCCGATGCAGAGTTCTTCGGCGACAACGGCGATCTTCGGGCCGTCGTCTGACATGGCCGAGAGATCAACCGTCAGGCCCAGCTTGGCGGCGATGGCCGTTGCCAGTGTCTTGCCGCCCGGCGGGCAGCAGGTCGGTGGCGCCGTGCCATCGACGATGGCGTTCGCCGCCCCGGAACAGCCGGGGAAGCCACACTGGCCACAGTTGGAGCCGGGCATCATGGCGATCAGCTCATCGACGACGGGGTTGCCTTCGACGGCGAGGAACTTGTTGGCGACACCGAGCACGATGCCGAGCGCGGCACCGAGCAGGGTCAGGCTGAGGATGGCAGCGATCATGGTCGTGTTCTCCCTTAGACGTTAAGACCGGAAAAGCCCATGAAGGCGAGGGCGAGCAGGCTGATGGTGACGAAGGCGATGGGTGCGCCGGCGAAGGCGACCGGTACCCGCGACAGGGCAACCCGTTCGCGCAGGCCGGCGAAGATCAGCAGCACGATGGTGAAGCCGAGCGCCGAGCCGAAGCCGTAGAGCAGGCTCTTGAACAGGCTGAACTTCTGCTCGACGTTGAGCAGCGCGACGCCGAGCACCGCACAGTTGGTGGTGATCAGCGGCAGGTAGATGCCGAGCGACTGGTAGAGACCGGGGCTCGACTTCTTGATGAACATCTCGGTGAATTGCACCACTGCGGCAATCACCAGGATGAAGGTCAGAATGCGCAGGTAGCCAAGCCCGAGCGGCTGCAGCAGCCAGTTGTCGAGCATCCAGGAGGCGCCGGCCGCCAGCGTGATGACGAAGGTGGTCGCCAGGCCCATGCCGAAGGCGCTGTCGACACTCTTCGAGACACCCATGACCGGGCAGAGGCCGAGGAACTTGATCAGCACGACGTTGTTGACCAGTGCGGTGGAGAGCAGCAGCAAGAGAAACTCACCCATGATGATGGCTTGCATGAAGTTGTATTGCGCTGGCTTCTGCACAAGCCGTGCCAACGTACCGACGTACCGCAAAAGCTCGAATTGATGCGTGATTTCACCCGGTTGCACCAAGATGATGCGAATCTCGGTGGTGTTTTTGTAGCAAACGCGACAGTTCGGTGTGCGACAAACCGTCGAAATGGTAGCCAGCAGACGAAAAGCTGCGTGGTTTCGTCATCGGCACGCTTTCTGCTAGGTCGGAGAAGTGATTTTTCCGGGAGCGCGCCATGCCGGTTTCTAAGCTTGTTCAACTTGCCACTGCCGAGTCCGTCATCTCTGGATTGCCGGGCGAGGCATTCCGGATGGCGGTTGATCAGGCCGATCTGGCGATCTCGATTACCGACCCGAAGGCGAACATCCTGTTTGCCAACGAGGCGTTCGTTCGCGTCACCGGCTACAGTCGGGAAGAGATTGTTGGCAAGAACGAGTCGACCCTGTCGAACAAGACCACGCCGCCCGAGGTCTATGCCGAGCTCTGGGAATCACTGCGGGCCAACCATTCGTGGTCAGGGAAACTTCTGAACCGACGCAAGAGTGGCGAGTTGTATCTTGCGGAAATCACCATTTCCCCGATTGTCGATCAGGGTAGCGGGAAGGTGACCCATTATGTGGGCATGCATCGGGACGTGACCGATATCCATCGACTGGAGCGGATGGTCGGCAATCAGAAGCAACTGATCGAGTCGGTCGTCGATGCTGCGCCGATGGCACTGGCCTTGCTGGATCAGAATGGCCGGGTCGTCCTCGATAACCAGGAATACAAAAAGCTGGTGACCGACCTGCGGGTCAGCGAGCCGGCGCACATGCTGCTGGACTCGCTGATGCCTGGCTGGCGGGGATGTTTGCCCCCCGATGCCGCAGATTTCACCTTTAACGGGCGCGAGTCTCGCATCGACCGTGAAGGTGCCCGGCCACGCTGGCTTTCGGTCAGCGCATCGGTGATCGACATGCACAGTGATTGCGCTACAACCTATTTTTGCGCCGCGGGCCAGCCCGGAATCCTGCTGGTCATCTCGGACATTACCGGTCTGCGCGAAGAGCAGGAACGGGCGCGGGCAGCAGCGCTCAAGGCGACACTGGCGGATGAGGAGCGGACGGCAGCATTGCGCGAAGGGTTGTCGGCGGCACTTTTCCGTCTTGAAGAACCGATGAACATGATGATGTCGGCGATTGCCATCCTCAAGCGTCGCGATCCGGCGAGCGCGAACATGCTGGAGCAGGCGGTTTTCTCCAGCCGTGAGCACCTCGATACCCTGCGTCAGGCAATTCCGCAGAGTCCGCAGGAAATGGTCGTCAGCGTCAATCTGAATGAAGTTTTGCGCGATGTGCTGGAAGTGAGCACGCCACGATTCCTGGCGGCGGGGATCGTGGTCGACTGGCAACCCTCGGCGACACTGCCGCCCATCCTCGGGCGGGCGCTGCAGTTGCGCATGCTCTTCAAGGCGCTGGTGGATAACGCGGTCGAAGCGATGAATATCAAGGGCTGGCGGCGTCGGGAACTCTCCCTGAGCACCCGGCTGCGTGGTCCGTGCATTGTCGTCAGTGTGCTCGATACCGGGCCGGGAATACCGCAGGAATGGCGGAACAAGGCATTCGAGCCCTTCTTCACGGCCAAGAGCGGCAGCGGAAAGCACGTTGGCACCGGATTGTCACGGGCGCAGCAGGTGGTCGCCGATCATGGCGGCATCATTGATATCGACGACAGTCCGAGCGGCGGTTGCGCCATCCATGTCGAGTTTCGTCTCGATGGGGATCCGATCTGAAGAATGGTTGATTCAATGCGCGAACTCCATCATTGGCACAAAGTTGACGAGGAATGCCTGCCGCACGCCTCGGGTTTCTGTCGGACCCACGAACTGAACCTGCTGCTGATTTCCGCACTGTATGCGGTCAGCCGGGTGCTCAGCCGGACACTCGATGTCAATGAGACCCTGCGCGATGTCTTGCGGGTGCTCCATGACGAGGCCGGCTTGTGTCGCGGGCTGTTGAGCGTCCTCGATCAGGAAAGCGGGAAACTGTCCATTCACACGATTTACAGCCCGGATGGGCTGGTCGAGGACGATGCGAAGTACGGTCCGGGCGAGGGCATCATCGGACTGGTACTGGAGCGTCCGCGGACCATCAAGCTGGCTCGCGTTGCTGACGAACCGCGTTTCCTCAATCGCAGTGCAATTTACGACCCGGCGTTGCCGTTTATTGCCGTGCCGATCAAGGCTGGCGGCGATTTCAAGGGGGTGCTGGCTGTCCAGCCCGAGGCGCCGGAAGATGGCCTGCTCGACGAGCGCGCGCAGTTCGTCGAAATGGTCGCCAACCTGATCGGCCAGAGCCTGCGGCTGGCGACCGAAGTCGCACAGGAAAAGTCTTCGCTGCTTGAAGAGCGTGATCTCTTGCGGCGCACGGTCCGTCATCAGCATGGCTTTGACAGCATGGTCGGACGTTCGGCAGTGATGCGACGGGTTTTCGATCAGGCGCGGATGGTGGCCAAATGGAATACCACCGTGCTAATCCGCGGTGAGACGGGCACCGGCAAGGAACTGATCGCCAACGCTATTCATTACAACTCGCCACGGGCACGCAACGCGATGGTCAAGCTGAATTGCGCCGCACTGCCCGAGAATCTTCTCGAATCCGAGCTGTTCGGCCACGAGCGCGGGGCCTTTACCGGCGCTGTTGAATCGCGCAAAGGCCGGTTCGAGCAGGCACATGGCGGCACGCTTTTCCTCGATGAAATCGGCGAGGTGTCGGCACCCTTCCAGGCCAAGTTGTTGCGTGTGTTGCAGGAAGGCGAATTCGAGCGGGTGGGGGGCAGCAAGACGGTCAAGGTCGATGTCCGGATCATCGCGGCCACCCATCGCGACCTCGAGACGGCCGTGGATATGGGCGATTTCCGCGAGGATCTCTTCTACCGGCTGAACGTCATGCCGCTATTCCTGCCGCCACTGCGCGAGCGGATCGAGGACATCCCGGAGATTGCCCGCCATTTGCTGAACAAGATCGGTAGCGATCAACGTCGCAAGCTGGCTTTGAGCGAGACGGCAATGCGACGCCTGGCCAGCCACGACTGGCCCGGTAACGTTCGCGAACTGGAAAATTGTCTGGAGCGGGCGGCTGTACTCTCTGAAGATGGGGCGATCGATGTCGATCTGATCCGTTTTCCGAGTGCACGGGAGCGTCCTGCACCCCGACCGGTGGCTCGACCTCAGGCATCGCCGGCTCCGGCAAGCGATCCCTATGTCGAGAGCTCAACGCTTGACCTGGGCAATCCGGCACTCAGTGAAAAGGAGCGGGTCATCGCTGCGCTCGAGCAGGCCGGCTGGGTGCAAGCCAAGGCGGCGCGCCTGCTGGGCATGACGCCGCGGCAGATCGCTTACCGCATCCAGATCCTGAACATCGAGGTCAAGCAGTTCTGAGCGGGCCTCGGCCCGCTTACCAGGCGCGTGCGCCCATCAGGTAATTACGGGTTTCCTTGGCGGCAGCGGGGGCTTGAAGCAGCGTCGGTTCGACGGCGATGGGCGGCGTTTCATTGTGCGTTTCCCGGATGGGCGGCGCCGGCAGCAACAGGTCGAGTATCCGTAGAACCATGATCAGCAGATCTTCCTCGGTTGCTGCATCTTCGATTTCGCTCAGGCGCTGTCTCGCGTACTGCGGGTCGCGGGTCAGCGCTTCCAGATCGACGGTTTCGCCCAGTGTCCGTTTTACCTGCAATTTGAATCGGGCCAGCAGTTGCGCCCTTGCCATTGCGAGTCGGCGCGCGTTTAAATTTGACCACCTGTGCGCGTTGAATTTTGACCAGGTGTGATAGCCACCTGACATAGGTGGGCTTGTGGATAAGTGTAGCTCAGAACAACTGATTTCCGAGCCACGACGAATGCGTTGGGAAAGCCGTGGAGGACGGAGTCCGGAACGGATTTCCCAACGCGGCCTCGATCAGAACGGATCTGCTTCGGGTGGATTTCCCCGCTTGCTCTGCTCCCGCGCCTTGATCCTAGACTTGGCCGTTGCCGTACTGTGCCGGAAGCGAAACGACTCATTCCCGGTCTCGACGATATGGCAGTGATGCGTCAGCCGGTCGAGCAAGGCAGTGGTCATCTTGGCATCGCCAAAGACGCTCGGCCATTCGGCGAAGGTCAGATTGGTCGTGATCATCACACTGGTGTGCTCGTAGAGTTTCGACAGCAAGTGGAACAGCAAGGCGCCACCGGCCTGGCTGAACGGCAGATAGCCCAGCTCATCGAGGATGACCAGATCCATGCGCAGCAGCCCCAAGGCAATCCGCCCGGCTTTGCCAGCAGCCTTCTCCTGTTCCAGCGCATTGACCAGATCAACCGTCGAGAAGAAACGCACCCGCTTGCTGTGATGGGTAATGCCCGAGACACCCAGCGCCGTCGCGAGGTGGGTCTTGCCAGTGCCCGTGCCACCAATGAACACGACGTTCTGGGCTTCCTCGGCAAAGGAGAGGTCGGCCAGTTGCCGGATCAGCTTCTGATCCACCTTCGATTGTTCGAAGTCGAATCCGGCCAGATCACGATGTACCGGGAAGCGGGCCGCATGCATCTGATAGCCAATCGAACGCATCACTCGATCAGTATGCTCGGCTTGCAGTAGATGTTCGATCAGCCAACGTGAGGCTTCGACACGGCTGCTACCGTTGGCTGTCAGCTCCTCCCAGGCACCGGCCATGCCGTGCAAACGCAGTTCCTTGAACTCGCTCATCAGCTCACGCATGATCAGTCACCTCGGTACGCAAGCGGTCATAGCGGCCAGTATCGGCAATCGGCACTTCGCTGAGGGTGAGTGGCGTTTCCACCGGTGGCGGCATGGGACCCGACTTCAGGCGGTTGAGCATGTTCTCGATGTGCTCGGCACTGGGTAGGCCGGACTCCAGCACCAGATCGACGGCGACCAGTACCGCTTCCAGATCAAACTGCGCAATCGCTGACAGCACTTTGGCCATCACCCGATCCCCACCTTCCCGGCGCAGGAGCAAGCTGCGTAATCGTTGCAACGGTTCCGGCATGTCGGCAAACGGCGCGCCGTTTCTCAATGCCCCTGGCTTGCGTTCGATCAACGGGATGTAGTGCTGCCAGTCGTAGAGGGTTTGCTGCCGACTGAAGTTGCGGGGATGACTGGCCACCCGGGTATCGTGCGCCACGATATCGATTCGCTCCGGATAAAGACGCAGGCTGACGGCCTGGCCCACGAGTTCGCAAGGGACCGAGTAGCGGTTGCGATCCAGTGTCACCAGACAAGTGCTCGATACCTTGCCCAGAGTTTCAACGTAGCCATCGAACGGTGCGACCATCGGCATCAGGCTCGGTTGTTCGTGTTCGAGCATCTCGGCCACCGTCAGATCGGCGTACTCGGGATGACGCAATTCCTGCCACAGCCCCCGGCAGCGTTCGAGCAGCCAAACGTTCAGTTCGGTGAATGAACTGAATCGCTCCTTGCCGGCATCCTGCCAGAGACGGAGCCGGCTATCCTGGACATTCTTCTCAACGACGCCTTTCTCCCAGCCACTGGCGACATTGCAGAAGTCCGGGTCAAACAGGTAGTGGGAGGCCATCGCCGAGAAGCGCGAATTGACGATGCGGGATTTGCCTTTCTGCACCTTATCCACGGCCGTCTTCATATTGTCGTAGATGCCGCGCCGGGGAATGCCGCCCAGCGCCGCAAACGAACGGGTGTGGGCATCGAACAGCATCTCGTGACCTTGCGTCGGGTAGGCTTGAACGACAAAGGCCCGACTGGCACAGAGTTTCAGATGTGAGGCGAGAATCTTCCGCCAGACGCCGCCAATGACCAGGTGCTCTTCGCTCCAGTCGAACTGGAAGGCTTCGCCCAACTCGAAGTGGAGCGGAACGAAGGCTTTACTGACGGCTGCACCGCCATCGGCCCGCCAGCGCCGGATGAATTCGGTGACCCGGCAGTAGGTGCCGGTGAATCCGGCGGCCTGCAATTCGCCAAACAGTTTCAGTGCTGTGCGCCGATCCCGTTTCGGGCGACGGGCATCCGCCTCCAGTGCCTTGATCAGGCGCGCCGCATACGGGGCAATCTTGATGTTCGGGTTCTGCCGTTCGTACTTCGGCTCCGTCCCTTCCGGGGTTCGAAGCCAGCGTTTGACGGTATTCCGGCTATACCCCGTCTTCCGCGAAATCTCGGACAGCGACAGGCCGTCCCGATAAAACAACCGCCGAATCCTTCCCAGATCCTTCATGGTGATCATCTCCTAAAATCCTGCTCAAAAAATGAGCGGACGAGTTAATCACCCTGGTCAATTTTCAGCGCGCACACCCCCACTTTTCTGGTCAGTTTTCAACGAGCGTCAACACCATGGCGTCGTCCATCGTATGTTCTCCTTGTGGTGCCTTGCGCCCGGTTGGGTAACGGGCGTCTCGCCTCAGCGAAAAACATGCCGGCTGCTGCGTTGCAGCATTGGAGGCTTCTGAAACAGACACTTAGTCGAAAGCCTCTATCTTCATTGGAACGGCTGAGTATCCGCCGTGGTGCGCAGGACGCTGATCGCTCACGATATTTGTGCATTGCGACAATAATTGTTTGTCGGAAACAAGACAAAGCGGTTTTTTCTCAACTTATTGATTTAACTTGATTTGCTTCTTGGTGCTTGCTGGCACTCCCTTTGCAACAGTTTTCTCGTTGCCAAGGAGATTGCCATGCCAAAACCCAAAAAACACGTTCTCGTCTGCGTCCAGGGCCGCCCGCAAGGTCACCCGCGCGGATCTTGTCAGGAAAAGGGCTGTGGCCAGACCTGGCAAGCATTTTCCGACGAATTCACGACCCGCAACCTGTGGGCGTCCGGCTTCCTGCTCACCAACACCGGCTGCCTGGGCCCCTGCCACCTCGGGCCGAGCGTGCTGGTGTACCCGGAAGGCATCATGTACACCGGCGTCAAGCCAGAGGATGTCGCGACCATCATCGACGAGCACCTGCTGTTCGACCAGCCGGTCGAACGCCTGAAGGCGCCCGCCGACGTCTGGGCCTGATCACCGGAAAGCAAATCATGGAAAAGATCCAGTACGAAGTCGGTGACATGGTCTTCGCTGCCGAAGACATTCTCAACGATGGCGGCATGCCGGGCATCGAGGAAGAGGAAGGCCTGATCGCACCGGCCGGCATGCGTGGTGTCGTGGTTCATTACGGCGTGGCCGAAATGGACGAGAGCAAGGAAATCTATCTGGTCCAGTTCGAGAACGGACCCGATGGCTCGCTCGGCCATCCGGTCGGTTGCCTGCCGGAAGAGCTGACGCAGGAAGAACCGACGACAGCTTGAGCTCATGGACAAAATTGGCATCTTTTTCGGCACCGATACCGGGCGTACTCGGCTGATCGCCAAGCAGATCGCGAAAAAGCTGGGCGATGCTGCTGATGCGCCGGTCAATATCGGTCGCACGACGCTTGCTGACTTTCTGGCCTACGACCACCTGATCGTCGGTAGCCCGACCCTTGGCGACGGCATGCTACCCGGCGAATCCTGTGGCCTGTCACAGCCCAGCTGGGAGGAGTTCGTGCCGCAACTGGCGGCTGCCGACCTGACGGGAAAGACCGTTGCCATTTTTGGCCTGGGCGACCAGAAAAAGTATGCCCACGAGTTCGTCGACGCCATCGGTATCCTCCACGACGCCTTCGTTGCCCGCGGCGCCCGCGTCGTCGGGCGCTGGCCCACTGCCGGCTACGACTTCGCAGCCTCGCAAGCGGTCGATGGTGACGAATTCCTCGGCCTGGCCCTCGATCAGCACCGCCAGCCGGTACTGACCGAGGACCGCATCGACGCCTGGCTGGCTCAGATCAAAACGGAGTTTCTGCGATGAATGCCAACCCATGGAGGCTGCCCAAGGACCGAGCCATTCGCCATTTGCTGGTATCGCTGGATGCGCGGGTGGGCGAGGCCTGCGAACTCGACCCGGCCGATGGTCCGGACCCCTGCATGGTGACCTTGCGCCATGCCGAACTGGAAAAGCTGCGGGCGCATATCTTCCTGCACGGTCAGCGGCCCGGGACCTATGGCCTGTTTTTCGAGTATCCGCATCCGGTGCCCGGAATCCTCGAAGCCGAAGAAAATCTGAGCCTGCGCGCGGCGATATCCAGCCTGGCCATTCATTTTGATGCCTGAGTCGGGGCAGCGGAAAAATCAATCATGAAAATTGCCATCGCCACCAAGGACTTCACCGATGTCAGCGGCCATGCGGGACAGGCACGCCAATGGCTGCTCTACGATCTGACCGAGCATCGCTCCAGCCAGCTGCTGCCGGTGCCCCGGCGCATCGACCTGAACAAGGAGCAGGTGCTGCACGTCTTTGAGGACAACGAGCCGCACCCGCTCGATGGCGTCGATATCGTCGTCGCGGCCAGTGCCGGCGATGGTTTCATTCGCCACATGAAGAAACGCCGCGCCGAAGTGCTGCTCACCGCTGAAAGCGATCCGGCGCTGGCGATCACCCGCATCCTGGCCGGCGAAGCACTGCCTGATCCGCGCTTCGATATCACCACCACGCTGTGCAAGATTCGCGATCTGTTCTCGCGCTACTAGCTCAAAGCACCGACTCGAACAACTCCAGGTTCGGCGGCCCGAGGTAGAAATCACGCGGCGACTGGCCGGCCTGCATGTGTGCCTTGCGGAAGGCTTCCGACTTCGTCCAGTCGATGAAGGCCTGCTCAGAGGCCCACACCGAATGCGAGGCGAACAGCGTGCACTCGTCGCTCGTCTGGCCGCGCAGCAGGTTGAAGGACACGAAACCCGGTACCTCGTCGAGATAGCTGTTGCGATTGCGCCAGTGGGCGATGAAATCGTCCTCGCGGCCGGGGGCGATACGGAAGCGGTTCATGGCGAGAAACATCGAATCTCCTTGTCTGGATGGCTTGCATGCTTGTTGCTGGAAAGGGTTTTCCAACCCGACATCCGACAACAAGCAAGAAATGAACGCATTCGATGATGACGAAAAACTCGACTTCGGCCAACTGTCGCCGGAAGTCGATCACCTGCTGCAGCAAGGCGTAGCAGCGTATTTCGGCGACCGTGCGCTGGCCGAACGATTCTTCCTCGCCGCCATTTCCCTGGCCCCGGGCGCTGTTCAGGCGCGCCGCTGCTTGGTCAAGCACTACAACCGTTGTCGACAATTCGACAAGGCGCTGAGCGCCGCCCAGGACTGGGTCGCCACCGCCGCCCGCAACGCTGGCCTGCCGGACAACTGGCTGTTGTGGAAAGCGGCGCCTGGCTATGCGCTCTCTGCGCTGAAAGGCCTGGCCTTCATCCACCTGCGCAGCGGCCAGCCGGCAAAGGCGGAAGCGATGATCGCCCGCGTCATTGCCATGGACCCAGATGATGCGGTGGGTGGCTCGGTGGTCGTGGCGCTGCTGGAAGAGACGCGGCTGGCGATCTGACGCTTGCCGGAATCGGCTGATTTTTCGGGTTCACCGCAGCCGTTGCGGTGAACCCGGAAATCAGCCAAAAATCGGGCGTTTTCAAGCCGGCAATTCCACTTGCTCCAGCGCCCGGAACATCGAGCATTTGCGGAAGACCGCTTCGCTCGGCGGCACCTGTTTCTGGCTGCAGTATTTCGCCACCAGCTTGGCCAGCCCCTTGATGTCGCGGCCGGAGGCCTGCGGGAAGATATCCGGCAGGCGATCCAGCAGCGCCGGCTCGATCGCCAGCCCGAACTGCGCGGCCATGACGCCCCAGATTTTCAGCCGGTCTTCACGATGCGGTGCGTGAAAGCGGATCAGCGCGATGCAGCGCGAGACGATGGCTTCGTCGATGTCATCCACCCGGTTGGTGGTCAGGAAGAGCAGGCCGTTGAAATACTCCAGCACGCGCAAGAATACGCCGACGACGGCGTTCATCGTGATGTTGTCGTCGCGTTTCTTGATGTACACGTCGGCTTCGTCGATCAGCATCACTGCCCCCCAGCGCTGGGCGCGGGTCAGCACTTCCTTGAGCGCCGTTTCCATCGCCGCCACGTTCAGGCCAAGCTGGCCGGAATGCACGCGGTAGAGCGGGCGCTTGATGATCTCCGAATACACCTCGGCGGTCAGCGTCTTGCCCACCCCCGGTGGCCCGGCGCAGAGCACCGTCGTGCCACCCGACTTGCCGGCGACGATGTCGTCCATCAGCACGTCCATTTCGGCGGTCAGGATGTCGATCAGGTCGGTCTGCTCCGGCGGCAGCACCAGCTTGTCCTTGAGTTCCGGCTGGTAGGCGTAGGGCTCGATATCGTCGACATGCACCCAGACGTAGTGATGCAGATCGAGGTGGAACATCAGGATGAAGAAATGCACCGGCAGCTCGGTAAACAAGCCCTTCCTGATGCCGGCCTGCGTATCCTCGACCTCTGCTTCCTCCTTGCCCGAGAGGCGCGAATTGCGCTGCACGCGGCGGACGAACTTGGCGAGAATGTCGCCTGTCGCATCCATCGCCAGCACACGCTCGCCAAGGATGCTCTCGTCGTTGACCAGCCGCGCCGGGCTGCCGGTCGAGGACAGGATGATCTGGTCCTTGCGGGCGAAATCGGTGTCGCGGTGCGTCGCCGTCGGGTTTTCGGCAAACCAGCCGGTGCCGCTGCCGGAAAACTGCGCGCCGTACTGCGCCCGCCAGTCGAAATAGCGCGCCGCGCCTTCCTCATAACTGGCGATCAGCGCCGGCGTTTCCTTGACGTAGCCCTTGGCGGCGAGAATTTCGGCGACCGTGCGGCCGGCGATGTCCGGGCCGGAAATACGCAGCGTCGCCGTCGCCAGCTTGGCGCGCGAGTTGGCCTTCAGTTCGAGAAAGATCTTGCCGCTCTCTTCCTCGGATGGCGGCGTGTAGTCCAGCCGGCTGACCACCCAGGCCAGCGGCTTGCCAGTGATCGCCGCCGAGAAGACCCAGCCGCGCTCGGCGTCTTCCGCCAGATAGCGGGCCATGGCCGGCACCGCCATTTCCAGCTCCTCCGCCTCGAAGCGGTGGCCGCCGCTGGCCAGCGCCGTGCGCAAGGTGGCAATCTGCGCCGCCTGCGCCCGCAGCTCGCGGTCGCCCTCACCATACAGCGCCTGCAGCATGTCCAGCTCGGCAGGCTCGAAGCGGTTGAACGGCACCTCGACGCGGTTGCCGAAGCGCAACTGGTCGCGGAATTCTTCCAGGCGCGGAAAGGCCTGCATCATCGGCTCGATGTGCCGGCGGTCAATCTGCAGCTTCATCGGCTGCCTCCCAGTGGTTAGCTTGGGAGAGCTTTAGCCAGATTCATGCCGTCTGCGGTGAACCCGAAAAATGGCCAAAAATCAGTGTTAACCCAGCGCCGACTGGAACAGTTCTCGCTCATTTGAGTAAAAGCCCCGCCAACGCCACGCCGCAATGTCGCGAAGCCGACAAGGGCAACGCCGGCGGGCGAACCACCGACACCCTGCGGAGAACGCCATGACAGCCCCCGACATCCTCGTTGCCGTCGCCACCAAGACCGGCCAGCAGATCGACCTCCACTTCGGCCACGCCGACGCCTTTGCCATCTACAGGGTCACTGGTGACAGCATCGCCTTCCTCGAAAATCGAGACGTCGAACACTACTGCCAGGGCGGTTTCGGCGACGACGACAAGCGCGAAGCCATCCTCCGCGCGCTTGCCGACTGCCGCGCCGTCCTCCTCGCCCGCGTCGGCGATGGCCCCGCCAAACGACTCAGGGATGCCGGTATCGAGCCGGTGACGGATTACCCGTATGGCACGCCGGAAGCGGCGATCGCGTCATGGTTGCCGACGGCGTAGGCATCCATCTGGAGATAAGCCCCCGAAAAGCCCATCGCCCCGCTGGAAAAAACCGGGTGACGCATTCCCATCGTACAACTAGAATATCTATTCATAGACCTATTCAAATATCTATTCATTTTCATGTCTCGTCATCTCGATTCAATTCGCCAACTGCTCGGCAAGGGGCCGATGATCGCTCGCCAAATCGTTGAAAATACGGGACTAAGCCAGCCAACGGTTTCGCGTGCGCTGGCAGCGCTGGGTGATGAGATCGTTCGCATCGGCGCTGGATCTGCTATTCGTTATGCCTTGCGGGATACTGCTCCTGGCTTTGCGTCGGCACCGATTTTCCAGGTGAGCGACGAGGGACTGATTCGGGAACTCGGCACGCTCGTTCCGGTTCGCCCGCATGGCTTTGTGATGGAACAGGCCGACGGCGTGACCCTGCATAGCGACGGGCTACCGTGGTGGCTTTTCGACATGCGGCCGCAAGGCTATCTCGGCCGGGCCTACGCGTCGACCTATGCGGCCGCTCTTGGCCTGTCGAGCAACCCGGAGCATTGGAGCGATACGCAAGTCATCCAGGCGCTGCTGGCGCATGGCCATGAAGCCATCGGCAACCTGTTGATTGGCGAGTTGGCACGCAATCGATTCGTTGGCATGCCTGCGCCAACCCTGGTTGATCGGGCGGTCGACTATCCATCGCTGGCACGTGCCGCCGCAATCGGTGAGGCTCCGGGCTCTTCTGCCGGTGGGGAGCAACCAAAGTTTTGCGCCTATACCGAGCGCGGTCATGTGTTGGTGAAGTTTTCGGCGCCTGACGACAACCCGGTTACCGAGCGCTGGCGTGACCTTCTGCTGGCCGAACACCTGGCACTTTCGGTTCTCGGCATCGAAACCGAGGTTTTCGATTTTGCCGGCCAGCGTTTCCTCGAAGTGCCGCGCTTCGACCGGATCGGTGCCTTTGGTCGCCTTGGCGTCTTCTCCCTGCGTGCGCTCGATGCGGAATTTATCGGTGATGCGTCGGCCCCCTGGCCATCACTGGTCCGTCGCCTGGCCGGCCAAGGCCATGTAGAAATCGATGCCGTCGACCGATCGGCGCTGCTTTGGGCATTCGGAACGCTGATCGGCAATACCGACATGCACGCGGGAAATTTGTCGTTTGTCAGTCAGCACGGCCGGCCATATCTGCTCGCCCCTGCTTACGATGTACTGCCCATGGGCTTTGCCCCGAGAAGCGGCGGAGCACTCGTCGACACCCTGCCGCCAGCTTCCCTTTCTAACGCGGTCGATGGTGAAACCTGGCACAAGGCGCTGCGCCTGGCTCAGGATTTTCTCGGCTTGCTCGACGACTGCAGCGAATTCTCCGGCAACTTTTCCCCATGCATCGCGGCATTGCGTCAGCACATTGACGAAGCCGCATCTCGCATCGCACGCCTGGGATAAAAATCGCCAAGCACCGACTTTAGTCTGCTTCCTCAAGGCTTTCCGCCAAGCCCGCAAACAACCCCTCCGCCCGGATCATCGCCTTGAAGGCCTTCATTACCGGCCGGGAAATCGCCGTTTCGGCCAGCACGCGGCGTTCGTAGATGGCGTTTTTCATCGCCTCGTCGGCGCCTTGACGGGCGCTGGCGATCAGGGTGTGTTCGGCGGCGCCAAAGCGCTGGCCGGGGCGGTGGCGGATGGCGTCGTAGAGGGCGGTCATGACCACCTTGTCGACCTCGCCCATCTTGCATTTACCGTCGAGGATCTTGAGCATGACGGCGGTGGCGCAGTCGATGTCGCTCGGGGTGAGGGCGTGCGCCGCAACCCATGTGGCAACGTGGTGCGTGAGGGCGCTCATGCCGGGGCAGTCATCGCCATTTCCAGCGCCGGGTAGCCGCCATCGACGCTATAGAAGCGGGTGTAGCGGAAGTCGATGAACATCTGCGCGTAGGTCTTGCTGGCGTTGCCGTGGTAGCAGTAGATGAGCACCGGTGCATCCTTGGGTATGCGCTTCATCCAGCCGAGCAGGCAGTCTTCGCTGAGGTGGGCGGCGCCGTCGATGTGGCCGTTGCGGTAGGCCGTGGCGTCGCGCACATCAAACAGAACGGCGGCTGGCTCGGCACGCAACAGTTCGGCAGCGGTCTGCCCGGGGATGCATTCAAAGGTCGCCACCATGGTTCAGGCCTCCGCGGTGAGTTTTTCGGTGAGCAACGGCACGACCTGAGCGAGCCAGGCATCGATGCGCTCGTCGGTGAACATGCCTTGCGTGCGCTGGTCGATGATCAGGCCGAGGAAGCGGCCATCGACGACGGCGGCGGACTGCTCGAAGGTGTAGCTGTCAGTAGCGGTGTCGCCGACGATTTCGGCGCCCCAGCCCTTGAATAGCATGACCAGCGGGTAGAGCGAGCTGCAGAAGCGGTCGGCGTAGCGTTCCTGCGCGCCGAGGCCGAAGAAGGCGATGCGCTTGCCGGAGAAATCGGGGTTTTCCGGCATCTGGGCGAGGAATTCGCCCCAGTTCGGCTCAAAGCAACCGGAAATCCCGTTAGCGGGAATCTCGCCGATGCCGTAGCTCGGCGTGCCGAGGATCAGCGCATCGTACTTGAGCATCTCGGCCGGGGTGATGCGATTGACGTTGATCGGCTTGTCGCAGATCTCGTCCCCCAGCTTTTTGTGCATTTTTTTGGCAACCAGCCGGGTCGTGCCGGTCTCGTTGCCGAAGAAGAAGCCGATCTTGTTCATGTTGCCTCCCGCAACGTTGGAAATGGGATGGCACGCGCATTGCACGTGCGGTGCTGAGATCGCGACCGGCGTCGTATTTGCGACACGGTGGCCTGTTCAAGTCTTTGCCGGAGGACACCATGCAATTCACCACTCACGACTGTCGCGGCCAATCGGTCGCCATCGGCGACGAGGTCAGAATCCTCGACATCAATCCCGATCCGGACATGGACGAGGATCAGCGCGAAATGTTCATGGACATGATCGGCGCCCGTTGTCCGATCGAGCGTATCGACGCCGACGGTACCGGCTGGGTGGCGGTGTGGTGGAACGGCGATGAGGGTACGCAACTGACCTTGGTCGGCCTGATGCCGATGCAGATGGAGCGCACGCCGGCCTGAAGTAAGCCGCCTCGCCCCCGGAATCGCCCGGCACCGGCCGGGCGCGGGGGCGAAGCGTTCATTGGCGCGGCAAACGTGGCTCATTCGTCCACCATCGCTGCGCTGTAATTCTTCAGCCGCTTTTCGGCGGCGACGCCGAGGATCTTGAGCAGCCAGGGCGGGGGTGAGTCCACCATCGCCTTCTGGAAGCCGGCGAGCACTTCGACGGCCGGGCCGCCATCCGGAATCTTGATCGGGTAGATATCGGCGCGGATGACCTTGGCCGCCGCCGGCCCGCCAATCGACACCACGTAGCAGACGTGGCAGTCACCGATCAGCTGGGCGCGCCACAGGTTACGGTCGTCGGCGAATTCGGCATCCATGGTGTCGCGGATGTCCACCAGGCGGATTTCGCCCGGCGACACCTGATAAACCAGAAAGCGCAGGCAGGAGCCGAAGTGCCCGGAGAGGGTATCGCCCTTGTCGGAGGCGACGGCAACCCGTACCGAGCCGGGCATGTCACCGTCCTCGTAGGATTCGATCTTCGGCAGCGAGTCGTCGCCCTGCGTTTCGCCCCAGAGAATGCGCACGGCCAGCTTCATCGCCTCGAGGCCGATGCCGATATCCTCGCCATCCTCCTCGCCGTCGGCACTGGCGAAGCCGGTTTTGAGCATGGTGACGGTGACCTGGCGCAGTTTTTCCTCATCCAGCTCATCGCCCAGCCGGCGCTGGATCAGGTCGATCAGCGCCGGCAGCGTGGCATTGGGCATCGCCCGGGCGGCGAGCGCGATGCGCAATGCCGCCTCGCGGGTGATCGGCGGGCGTGATGTCGGTTCGCTCACGTCTGTCATGTTCATTCTCCGGCGTTGGGGTTGGGGGTGTTGGCTAGTTTTTGCTCCTCCTTGCAGAGATGGTGCCAGCCGGTGCAAAGTCGCCAAGTGCCTGATTTCCCGTGGGCACAGCCCTTGCTGCAGCCTGTCCAACCTGCCATTCCCGCCCCGTTCATGTCGGAAACCTCACAAACTTCGCCGCTGCTTGCCTACCACGCCCGCACCCGCCATCGCTTCGACGCTTACGCCGAGGGGCCGGGGCAACTCGACTGGGATGCCCAGCCCGATCCCTTCCGCCGCTACCCCGGCGCACCGTTGTGCGAATTGCCGCTGACCGGCGACCAGTTCGAGCGCAGCTACGGTGAACTCGGAAAACCGCCGAAAATCGCCATTGCCCCACACCTCGCCAGCCTCGGTACGCTGCTGGAACTGGCCTATGGCATTTCGGCCTGGAAAAGCTGGGGGCCGAATCGCTGGGCGCTACGCTGCAACCCGTCATCGGGTAACCTGCATCCGGTCGAGGCTTACGTGCTGGCGGCCGGCGTACCCGGCCTGATCGACGGCCTGCATCATTACGATCCCAAGGATCACCTGCTTGAAGGACGGGCCCTGCGTTCGCCGGATGGTTCGCGCTGGCTGGCCATCGGCCTTTCGTCGGTAATGTGGCGCGAAGCCTGGAAGTACGGCGAGCGCGCCTTCCGCTACTGCCAGCTCGATGTCGGTCATGCCATGGCGACGCTGGCCTATGCCGCGGCGCTGCTCGGCTGGCGGGTCAAGCCGCTGGCAACTGCTGGCGACACCCTTGCCCGCGTGCTCGGGCTGGATCGACCAGCGGATTTCCCGCCGTCGCGGTTTTCCTTTACCGAGGTCGAAGAGCCGGAGGTGCTACTGGCCGTCGAGGCGCCGGGCTTGCAGGCAGTTCCAGCCGATCCGGCGACCTGGCTGGCCGATGCCTTCTGGCAGGGCATGCCCAGTCAGGTAGACCCGGCGCCCGGCTACCGCTGGCCAGTGATCGCGCAGGCCGCCACGGCCAGCCGGGCGGGAGAACGCTCGCTGCCGGCGTTGGTGTTTCCCGACTATCCGCCCTTGCCGGCCCATCCGACGACTGCTGGCGCCGCGCAGCTGATCCGCCAGCGTCGCAGCGGCCAGCGCTTCGAACCCAAGTCCACGCTCGACAAGGCGGACTTCTACCGCATGCTCGATGCGACGTTGCCCCGACCGGGCCTGCCATTCGACACCCAGGAAGCGACGCCGGCGATTGCCTTGCTCCTCTTCGTGCTGCGTGTCGACGGCCTGCCGCCCGGGCTCTACCTGCTGCCACGCACGCCGGCTGCCGCCAGCGAACTGGCGGCACTGCTTGGTGCCATCGATGAACGCTTTGCCGGTCGCTGCCCGGTTGCAGAGGTCGATCCCGACTGCCCGCCACATCTCGGCCTGAGCCTGCTGGCGGCACTCGATCTCGGCGAAGTCCAGCGTCTGGCGCGCGCCTTGTCCTGCCATCAGGACATCGCCGCGACCGGCGCCTTTTCGCTCGGGATGCTCGCTGACTTTGCCGGCATCGCCGACGATGGCCATGCCTATCGCCAGCTACTGCGCGAAGCCGGGCTGATCGGCCAGGTGCTGTATCTGGAAGCCGAAGCGGCCGGCGTACGCGGTACAGGCATCGGTTGCTTCTTCGACGAACCGGTGCGGCAGGCGTTTGGCGTCGGCGACGACCGCTGGCAGCCGGTCTATCACTTCACGATCGGCACGCCGGTGCTCGACAGCCGGATCGAAACCGGCCCGCCATACCCTCAACGACAAACCGCAAAAACATGACTCCCAAGCTCACCGAATTTCTCTCCAGCCACGGCTTTCCGGCCGACCGGCTCTCCGACCCGCAAGCCGATGGCCGCTTCACGCCATTGATGCGTGCCTGCAAGGAAGGCCGTCGCGACATCGTCGATGAATTGCTGACCAGCGGCGTCGACATCACCGTGCGCAATGCCGATGGCTGCAACGCGCTCTGGCTGGCCTGCTACAACGGCGACCACGGCATCATCCAGCGCCTGCTCGACGCCGGCATCGACATCGACCTGCAAAACGGCAACGGTGCCACCTGCCTGATGTATGTGTCGTCGAACAGCAAGGCCGATCTCGTGGAACTGCTGCTCGACAACGGTGCCGATACAAGCCTGAAAAACTTCGACGACTTTACCGCCCGCGACCTCGCGGCCTCGGTGGCTTGCCTGAAACTGCTACGCGCTGCCGGCTGATCGACGCGGCACCGCACTGGTGCATGACGTCGTTCAGCGAATCAGTTCCAGATCGGCGGCGGCACCGCCCGTCAGGCAGGCAAAGTTGCGGGGCAGGTTGCCGGGAATGGGCAGGCCGAAAAGCAGTTCTTCGGCGTCCGAGACCGGGGCGCCACTGACCAGCACGTGTTCGGAGAGGCGGGCAAAAGCGGCCAGACGCATCCAGAACAGGGTTTCTTCGTTCAGTTTGAAGGACATTTGGAACCTCCGCGAAGTCTGCTGCAATACGTTCTTACAAGCAATTCACAGGCCAGCGGATTCCTCACTTCAGCGCCCGTGCCAGCAGCAGCGCGATGTGCTCGGCCTGACGGCCGGTGCCGTCGTGGATCTGGTGGCGGCAGGAAAAGCCGTTGGCAATCACTGCCGCGTCGGGGCCAGCGCCGCGCACCGCCGGCAGCAGCGCCAGTTCACCCATCGCCTGCGACACCTTGTAGTGCTCGGCCTCCATGCCAAAGCTGCCGGACATGCCGCAGCAACTGGCGTCGACAATCTCGAAATCGAACTCCGGAATCCAGCCCAGCACCTTCTTCATTGCCTTCATGGTGCCGAATGCCTTCTGGTGGCAGTGGCCATGCACCACCGCTTTGCCAGCGGGCAGCGGCTTGAGGTCCAGCTTGAGGCCCTTGTTGCCTTCGCGCATCAGGAATTCTTCAAGCAGGAAGGCCTGCTTGCCCAGTTGTCCGACCTCGGGGCCGAGCGACAGGCTGTAGAACTCGTCGCGCAGCGCCAGCAGGCAGGAGGGTTCCAGCCCGATGACCGGTAGCCCCTCGGCCAGTGCCGGCGCCAGGGCTTTCATCACCCGTTGCGCTTCGATCCGGGCCGCATCGACCATGCCTTGCGACAGATAGCTGCGGCCGCAGCATAACGGGCGATCCGGCTCGTCGTCACCGGCGGCCGGCTGCAGAACCTGTACTGCGTAGCCGCCGGCACGTAGTACCTTGAGCGCCGCCTCGGCGACTTCCGGGTTGAAATGGTGGGTAAAGGTGTCGACAAAGAGGATGACCTTTTTGGCCGTTTTTTCAGGTTCACCGTGGATGGTCGCCGGCGGGGTGCCAAGGGCCGGTGGTGTGAAGGGCAGGGCGGCCGGCCCCGGAATCGGCCGGGCGGCAGCGATGCCCAGCCAGCGTTCGGCCAGTTTTGCCACCCGTGGCGAGCGGTTGCGCCAGCGGGCCAGCCAGATCAGCGCCTGCCGGTGGCGGTGCAGCCAGTGGGGCAGGGCGCCGAAGAGCTTCTGGCGCGCCTTCAGGCCGATCCGGGCATTGCGCTGGGCCAGGTACTCGGTCTTGATCAGGGTCATGTCGACGGCGCTCGGGCATTCCTTTTTGCAGCCCTTGCAACTGACGCAGAGGTCCATCGCCGCGGCAAGTTCGTCGGCGGCGAAGGGGTTGTCGCCGAGTTCGCCGTTTAATGCCGCCTTGAAGGCCTTGACCCGGGCGCCCGTCGAGTGGGCGGGGTCGCGTGTGACGCGATAGCTCGGGCACATCACGCCCTTGCCGTCGCGCTGGCACTGGTGGTTGTTCATGCACACCGCCACTGCCTTGGCGTATTGGCCGCCGGTGGCCGGAATACCGGCATAGGCGTCGCCGACGCCGTAGGTGTCGTAGGCCGACCAGTCGAGATAGGTTTTCATGGCCGGAGTCATGCAAGATGGGTGCCAATGCGAAGCGTTCTCAAATCAGCGACTTAGGTCATTGAGGCTGTGTCGCATATCCGACAACGGGTGCGACAAGCCGCCTGTTTCGACAGTCTGCGAAATCCGGCAAATCACTGTTTTTGTTTGATAAATCGAATTGGCACAGCGATTGCTGAATAGGCTGCGAACAGTTTTCATGGAGCCTTGATCGTGGAACTACCCGTCATCAGCAATAGCGGACCAAAAGCAGAGGGGGGCGGTTGCGCCTCCAGCGGCTGCGGTACCGCGCCCGACGCCCTTTCCCACCTGCCGGACCACATCCGTGCCAAGGTGCAGGATCACCCCTGCTATTCGGAAGAGGCGCACCATTACTTTGCCCGCATGCACGTCGCCGTCGCACCGGCCTGCAACATCCAGTGCAATTACTGCAACCGCAAGTACGACTGCTCCAACGAGTCGCGTCCGGGCGTCGTTTCGGAACTGCTGACGCCGGACCAGGCGATCAAGAAGGTGCTCGCCGTCGCCGCCGAAATCCCGCAGATGACAGTCCTCGGCATCGCCGGACCCGGAGACCCCCTGGCCAACCCGGAGCGCACCTTCGAGACCTTCCAGCAGCTCTCGGAGAAAGCCCCGGACATCAAGCTCTGCGTGTCGACCAACGGCTTGAGCCTGCCGGAACACGTCGACGAGATCGCCAAGCACAACATCGACCACGTGACGATCACCATCAACTGTGTCGATCCCGAGATCGGCGCCAAGATCTACCCGTGGATTTACTGGAAGAACAAGCGTATCCGTGGCGTCGAAGGGGCAAAAATCCTCATCGAGCAGCAGCAGAAGGGTCTGCAGATGCTGACCGAGCGCGGCATCCTGGTGAAGGTCAATTCGGTGCTGATTCCCGGCGTCAATGACCAGCACCTCAAGGAAGTCTCGAAGATCGTCAAGGAAAAGGGCGCCTTCCTGCACAACGTCATGCCGCTGATCGCCGAGCCGGAGCACGGCACCTACTACGGCATCATGGAGCATCCGAGCCCGACCGATGCCGAACTGCAGGAGCTGCAGGACGCCTGTGCCGGCGACATGGCGATGATGCGCCACTGTCGCCAGTGCCGCGCCGATGCGGTCGGCCTGCTGGGCGAGGACCGTGGCGACGAGTTCACCATGGACAAGATCGATGTCATGGATGTCGATTACGAAGCCGCCATGGTCCGCCGTAAGGAGGTCCACGATTCGATCATCGAAAAGCTCGACGCCAAGCGCGGCATCGTCAAGCCCAAGCCGGACGGCATCCCGGAAGGTTCGCGGCCGGTGCTGATGGCGGTGGCCGGCAAGAACGGCGTTGTCGCCGAGCACTTCGGTCACGCCAAGGAATTCCTGGTCTACGAGGCCTCGCCCGAGGGCGTTCGCTTCATCGGCCACCGCAAGACCGAGCTCTACTGCGGCGGCATGGATTCCTGCGGCGATGGCGATGTCGTCGAGGCCGGCGCTACCGAGTCGCTGCTCGATCGCAACATCCGCATTCTCGAAGGCTGCGAGGTCGTGCTCTGCTCCAAGGTCGGTTACGAACCCTGGGCCAAGCTGGAGGCCGCCGGCATCGCACCGAACGGCGAACATGCGATGGAGCCGATCGAGGAGGCTGTGATGGCGGTCTATAAGGAAATCGCAGCGACCGGCAAGCTCCTGCCGGCCGCGGAAAGCCTGAAGGTGGCGTAAATGGCCCTGCAAATCACCGAATCCTGCGTCAATTGCTGGGCCTGCGTCGATGTCTGCCCGAACGATGCGATCTTCCAGGACAAACCCCACTTCCTGATCGACGACATGAAGTGCACGGAATGCCTGGGGGACCACGCCGATCCGCAGTGCGCTGCGATCTGCCCGATCGAAATGGCGATCGTCAATGAACTGGGCGAGTTCCTCAACCCGCCCGGCTCGCTGACTGGCATCCCGATCGAGAAGCTGAAAGAATTCGGCTTGTGGCGCGAGGCCGCCTGATGGCCGTCGTCACCTTCTACGAAAAGCCGGGCTGCAAGGGCAATCTTCGTCAGAAGACGCTTCTTGCGGCGGCCGGTCATACTGTCCAGGCCAAAAGCCTGAAGACCGAAGCCTGGACCGCTGACCGCCTGCTGCAGTTTCTCGGCAAACTGCCGATAACCGATTGGTTCAACCGGGCCGCACCGGCGATCAAGGCCGGCGAGATCGTTCCGGAGAATATCGGTTTCGAGGACGCGCTGCACCTGCTGCTGGATAACCCGCTGCTTATCCGCCGTCCCTTGATGGAGGTCGGCGACGTGCGCATGGTCGGTTTTGATCCGGTGGCGGTGGATGCCTGGCTGGGCCTGAATGGTGTCGATCTGCCGGAAGGCAACATCGAGGCCTGCGTGCACGGTCCCGAAGGGCATGGCAGTTGCGGTAGCCACGAGCACGATCATGACCACGAGGAAGCCGGGCATGTCGGCTGCGGCACTCACTGATCAGGCCGTAGAACTGGCTCCGGGCGTCCACTGGGTGGGGGCCCTTGATCCGCATCTGCGGAGTTTCGACATCATCCTCAAAACGGCCAACGGAACGACCTATAACAGCTACGTCGTGCGCGGCGAGCAAGGTGTTGCGGTCATCGACACGGTCAAGGAAAGCTTCGCCGACGTTTTCTTCCAGCGTCTGGAATCGGTGGCCCGCTACGGTGAAATCACCACCATCGTCCTCAACCACCTAGAGCCGGACCACAGCGGTGCCTTGCCCGAGCTGCTGAAGCGTGCGCCGCAGGCCAAGGTCTATCTGTCGAGCCGCGCCCAGATGATGTTAAAGGCGCTGCTCAAGCCGAGCGGCGAGAAGCCACCCGAATACATCCCGGTGACGACCGGAGATACCGTCGACCTCGGCGGTCGCACGCTGCATTTCCTGCATACCCCCTACCTGCATTGGCCGGATACGCAATGCACCTATCTGGTCGAAGACGGGATCCTGTTTACCGGCGACGTTTTCGGCTGCCATTTCTGCGATGCCCGGCTGTTCAACGATGCCGTCGGCGATTTCCGCTTCTCCTTCGAGTACTACTACGCCCACATCATGCGGCCCTTCCGCGAGAACGTGCTCGACGCCGTGGCGCTGATCGAGCCGCTCGAACTGAACCTGATCGCCCCGGCACACGGCCCCATCCTGCGCCACCAGCCGCGCGACTACGTCCATCGCTACCGCGAGCTGGCGACACCGCGGCTGTTCAACGAGGCGCGCAGCGAAAAGACACTGGTCATCTTCTACATCTCGGCCTACGGCAACACCCGCCGCATGGCCGAGGCGCTGGCCGCCGGCGCCGAGGAGATTGGCGGTGTGCGCATTTCGCTCTATGACCTCGAGGGCGGCGAGTCCGGCATCTTCACCGACCTGATCGAGGAAGCCGACGGTCTCGCCTTCGGCAGCCCGACGATCAATGCCGATGCCGTTCGGCCGATCTGGGACGTGCTCTCGTCGCTGACCACGGTCAATGTGAAGGGCAAGCTCGGCGCCGCCTTCGGTTCCTACGGCTGGAGCGGCGAGGCGGTCCGGCTGATCGAGGACCGCCTGCGTGGCCTGAAGATGCGTGTCCCGGTCGAGGGCCTGCGCATCAAGCTGGTACCGGACGCCGGCGAACTTGAGCAATGCCGCCATCTCGGCGAGCAACTGGCACGCCACCTGACCGGCAAGGTCGAGCACCGCGAAATCGACATGGCCGCACTGGCCTGAGTCACGCAAATACAGGGAGAAAAAACATGCCTAAAGCCAAAGTCACTTTTCAGGATATCGGCGTATCCGTCACCGTACCCGCCGGCACCCGGCTGATCGAAGTCTCGGAAAAAGTCGGCGCCGGCATCACCTATGGCTGCCGCGAGGGCGAATGCTGCACTTGCCTGACCAAGGTGGTCTCCGGCGGAGAGAACCTCGCGCCGCCGAGCATCCTGGAGGATCAGGTACTCAAGGACAACATGGCCCCGCGCAACCACCGGCTGGCCTGTCAGGCACAGATTATCGGCGGCGAAATCGTGGTGAAACCGGCCTGACCCCGCCATTACCGAACAAGATTAAAAGCAAACGCCCAACCGCATCAGAGAAAACTCAAATCAACCCGCTTAACCGGAGAACCCAAAAATGGCCCTCATTACCTTCAGCAGCCCCCTGCACAAAGACAAGACGGTCTATGCCGTCGCTGGCAGCCACACTCAGACCATCCTGTCGCTGGCCAAGGAGCACCACATCCCGATCGACTTCGGTTGCCAGGAAGGCAACTGCGGTACCTGCCTCGTCAAGGTCTCGTCGGTCGATGGCAAGCGTGCGCCGATGGGGGGGCCGCTCAACGTGCGCGAAGTCGCCGCCCTGCTCGAACTCGGCCACATCACCAAGGCCCAGATTGATCAGATGTACGTCGATGACATTCCGCCGACGCAATGGCGACTGGCCTGCCAGATGATCGTCCGCGACGAGGACATCCTCGTCGAGTACCCGAGCAAGTAATGCCATGAACGGTCCGGATCGCTCACTGCTCAGGTCACTGCTGCTGGCGCGGCTGATTGCGTCGCCAGCGACTGCTGTTGCCGCCAGTGATCCGAACCGTCCGCTCCTCGCCAGCATCGTCGCCGGTCAGGCGCAGGGTCTTAGTGCGCTGCCGCCCGACCTCGGCTTGGGCGCCGCGCGCCATGCAGCCATGCTCGACCACTATTTCCCGGCATGTGAGCTGCCGGAAAAGACGGTCAGCGCGCCGGCCCCGGCCTTGCCCGAATTTGAAGAGTTGCAGAAGCTGCTGCTCGACCATCGCGCCGGCGAGCGCGATTCGGAATTGCTGGTGGCGGATATCGTCACCACCGCCTGCATCGGCATGGATCACCTCTGGCAGGATCTGGGCTTTGCCAGTCGTGACGAGCTGACCAAGCTGATGTGGGTGAATTTTCCCGCCCTGGCGCGGGCCAATACCGGCGACATGAAGTGGAAGAAATTCCTCTATCGCCAGTTTTGCGCCCGTGAGGGCATTTACGTCTGTCCCGCCCCTTCCTGCGGCGTTTGTGCCGACCACGCAAAATGTTTTGGACCGGAGAACTGATCGCCTCGCGGGCGCCGGTGAGGCGTCGTGCCGCGCCCCAAGAAACCCCGGCGACGCGTGCCACCGCGGCTTACCTCGGCTTGGCCATCGGCGATGCGCTGGGTGCTACCGTCGAGTTCATGACACCCAACGAGATCCGCGGCCGCCACGGCATCCATCAGGAACTCATTGGCGGTGGCTGGCTGCGTCTGAAGGCGGGGCAGGTCACCGACGACACCACGATGTCGCTGGCGCTTGGCACGTCTATCCTCGCCAGCGGCGGCGTGGATGCGATGGCTGCGGCCCGCGCCTTCGATGCCTGGATGCGCGCCAAGCCGGTCGATATCGGCAACACCGTGCGCCGCAACCTGATCACCTTCCGCACCAGTGGCAGCCCGCACGGTACGCCATCCGAGCACGATGCCGGCAACGGTGCAGCGATGCGAGTGCTGCCGGTGGCACTGGCCACCTACGGTCAACCCGAAAATATCGCGAAATTGGCCAATGCGGCCCAGGCCCATGTCACGCATCACAACCCGCTGTCCGATGCGGCCTGCGAGACTTTGATCCTGATGGTGCAGGCCTTGCTCGCGGGCGGTGATGCGGATGCGCTGGAGTCGCAACTGGCCGCCGATCTGGTCCGCCGTTTCCCGGTCTTTGCCTACGACCGCAAGCGTTGCGACAACCCCAGCGGCTACATCGTCGATACCATGCAGGCGGTGCTGCAGGCCTTTTTTGCCACCGACAATTTCGAGGATTGCCTGATCGACGCCATCAATCGTGGCGGCGATGCCGATACCACGGGCGCCATCGTCGGCATGCTCGCCGGCGCCCGTTACGGCCTCCATGCCATTCCTGCACGCTGGTTGCGGGCGCTTGACGGCACGATCCGTCAGGCCTGCGAAGCCCAGGCAGCGGGATTGTTCGCAATGGCGGCAGGTACGCCGGCGGTGCAGGGGATTACGGAAGTCGCTTGAGGCAGGCGGCGAGGGCCGCATCCATCGTCGCCAGATGGGTGGCAAACCAGGCGGGCAGCGCCTCGACGTAGCTGCGGGCTGTCTTCAGCCGACCGGCCTTGGCAGCGCGGCCCATGAAGGCCATTTCACCGAGCACACGCAGGTGTTCCGAGGTGTGCTCGCCGGTCGCCGGGAAGCGGCACTGCTTCATCAACACAGCTTCGCCGTCGAAGTGCTGGCGAGTGTGCTCGGCCAGCGCCTCGAACAGTCCGGGAAAGCTCGCATCGTCTGCGGCTGTCAGCGCCTCGAGATGGGCGACGAATTCCCGATGGGTGGCGTCCATGGCCGCCACCCCGAGCGCATGACGCTCATCCCAGGCCATCAGACCGCGCCGTGCACTTCGCGCTTGGCGTTGTTGGTCGTCTTGAGCGCCTCTTCGACCGACATTTCCGGGTACTTGTACTTGTTACCCTTGAGCGCGTTGAAGACGGTGATGATCTTGTCGGTCGGCCCCTGACCCTTGAAGTCGCCCTTTTCCAGCGCGGCGAGGTCGATCAGTTCGTTCCAGCACAGGCCTTCGGTCAGCGAAATGAAGACGACGGTGCAGCCGTTGATGGTGGATACGAAAGACTTGGGAATGTTGACCGTGAACATCACGGCGATGGTCGCCGGGGTCATGTCGACACCGAACTTTTCCATGAAGTGCGGCCAGTGCTGCAGTTCTTCCAGCGAGCCGGAAATCAGCTTCAGTTCGTCGCCCTGAGCGAGGACGGTGGCCTGCTTGAAGAGGGCGACCGGCGGCTTGCGACGGCCCTGATCGTCGGCGACTTCGCCCTCGATGACGATCAGTTCGCCGCGATAGCCTTCCCAGCCGGCATCACTGCCCGCTTCGCGGAAGTTGGAGTTGAAGAAATACGGTGCGTAACGGTCAAGCAACATGGCGATACCTCCCTTTTTTTGGAAATGTTTTCAGGCCGCCTCGACGGCGCCGATGAATTCGAAAATGTCGGCGTCGATGATTTCGAGGCCGATCTTCTTGCAATAGCGTTTTTCCTTCTCCGTCGGCTCGGCGATGAAGACCCAGCCCGCCGGTTCGGCCGCCGACCAGATGATGTCGGCCATCACCATGCGCTCGGTGTCGCGGTTCAGGCGCATGCCCATCAGCAGGTACTGTTTGCCCTTGCGCAGGGTCTTGACCTCGGGCGGGATCGAATAGCCGCCCATCAGCTCGGTGATGAAATCGACGTAGTCGGCGTCGGAGGCGATGTAGATGCCTTCCGGCCGCGGCGTGCCCATCGGCTTGAAGAGGATGGGCAGCGCCGGGTTGATCGCTTCGGTCGGCACGTAGGCGTTGCCGTTCCAGAAGTAGAGCTTGTAGCGGAAAGCCGTTCCGGCGATGCGTGCGATGCCGACGATCAAGGTATGCGGCACATCAGCGTAGGAGTCCTGCAGTTGCGTGTCGCGGTTGATGTCGATGACGTAGGACGGGCGCAGCGCCTTGATCCAGTCATGCAGCGCGCCGCGCGTCCAGGTCGTCTCGCCGTAGGTTTTGGTGAGGAACTTGGTGACCGTCGTGCGCCCGCGTTTCAGCTCGACATTCATCGCCGCGCGCGGGAATTCGTACATCAGCTTGGGCGCCATCGGCTTGCCGCCGTTCATGGCGATGATCAGCGAATCGCTGTCAGCGGGAATCCGCTCGCCGGTCGCAGGGTTGGTCACATCGGCGAGGACGCCGGGGCCAAGATAAGGCACGATGCTGCCGTCCTTGAGGCCGGCGAGCAGCTTTTCGCGGAGTTCTGGGGTCATTTTGTCGGCTCTGAGTTGGGATCGACCCTACTCAGCAAATTCCGAGCCCAGAACGAAACAACGCAGCGGTGCGCCTTTTCAGGCGCTCGGCCGCTGCGTTGTCAGGTTTGCTACAGCGTATTTGGCACGATCAGCGCGCGCCGAGCATGCCTCGCTCAAGAATGAAGGCGATGATCGTCTCCAGCCCCTCGCCGGTCTTCAGGTTGCTGAAAACAAACGGGCGCGCACCGCGCTGCACCTTGGCATCGTGCGCCATGACTTCCAGCGAGGCACCGACCATCGGGGCGAGGTCGATCTTGTTGATCACCAGCAGGTCCGACTTGGTAATGCCCGGCCCGCCCTTGCGCGGAATCTTCTCGCCGGCTGCGACGTCGATGACGTAAAGGGTGAGGTCGGAGAGTTCCGGCGAGAAGGTCGCCGCCAGGTTGTCGCCGCCGGATTCGACGAGAATCAGCTCGACGCCGGGAAAGGCCCGCTGCAGGCGGTCGACGGCTTCGAGATTGATCGAGGCATCCTCGCGGATCGCGGTGTGCGGGCAGCCGCCCGTCTCGACGCCGATGATCCGTTCTGCCGCCAGCGCCGAATGATTGACGAGGAACTTCGCATCCTCGGCGGTATAGATGTCGTTGGTGACCACGGCCATGTCGACCTTGTCGCGCAGGGCCTGGCAGAGGGCGAGGGTGAGGGCGGTCTTGCCGGAACCGACGGGGCCGCCGATACCGACGCGCAGGGCTTGTTTGCTCATGCTTGGCTTATTTCCAGTTGGGTTTGCAGATGTTCGTAAATGCCGGGCAGGTTGTTCAGGATGTCGCGATTGTTGTAACGCAGGACGCGCAGCCCATGGCTTTCGAGGAAGGCCGTGCGCTGGCCATCGTAATCTGGCTGTTCTGCGTGGCTGTCGCCATCGACTTCAATCACCAGTTTCAGTTCGGCGCAGTAAAAATCGGCAATGTAGGCACCGATGGGTTTCTGGCGCAGGAACTTGTGGCCATGAAACTGGCGATTACGCAGGACTTTCTGCCAGAGCAGATTTTCGGCTGGGCTTGGCGCTTTGCGATTGGCGCGGGCGTACGCCGTCAGGTGTTTTTCGTAGGGCAAAAACCCCAACCCCACCCCGGCCCTCCCCTTGTCAGGGGAGGGGGCGGTGGCTTCCCCCCCTGACAAGGGGGGGCTAGGGGGGGTTAGGGGGTTGCCCACCATCTTCAAGACCGAAACAGCCGTGAATACTGCGTCTCGTGCCTCGCGCAGGCGATGGCAAAGCCCGGGGTGAAATTGGACCATGCCGATTTTGGCCGGTTTTCCGCGTTCACCGCAGCAGCCGGGATGCGAGCCCCGAGGTCGGCGAGCAGGCGCTGGCCGGCGGCCTGGCCGAGTGGTACGGCCTTCAGCGCGGCCATCACCTGGTTCTCGGACCACGACCACAGGTAGGCGGTGAGGGCCGCCTCTCGGTCGATCTGCCAGGCGGCGGCGATGCCGGCCCAGACGGTGGGAAAGGCCACTTCGGGCCAGGCTTCGACGGTTTGCGCCACGCCGGCGAGGCTGTCATCGCGCAGGTCGCGCAGCAGGCGGCGCAGGGAGAAGCCCATCTGGGCAGTTTCGGCACGCAGCTCGGCCGATTCGCGACTGGCGAGGAATTCGGCATTCAGGCATTCGATTTCGGCGAGGTCATTGGCTGACCACGCCGTCATCAGTGCCACCAGCAGCGGTGCCTCGAACTGGCCGATGCCGTGGTCGAGCAGGTCGGCGATCCAGCGGCCGGCGGTGGATTCGTCGCGGATGACGCCCGACTCAACGGCCCACTCCAGCCCCTGCGAGTAGGTGTAGGCGCCGACCGGCAGCGCCGGGCTGGCCAGTTGTAGCAGGCGGACTAGTTGCAGTGGCGGGTTCAACGCGGCTTGAACTCGTGAATCTTCGGCACCGAGCGGTGCGGGCCGTGGCCGGGGTTATGCAGGGCGGCATGGTCATGGTCGGCTTCAACATGATGATGGCCGCCGTGCGAACCGTAGGCGCCGGATTCTGGCTGGAAGGGGGCTTCGGCTTCGCTGACCGTGCACCCCAACCCTTTCACCATCTCGGCCAGTACATGGTCGGTCTGGAAACGCAGCTTGCCGCCGTTTTCCGTCGGCAGGATCTGCACCGGCACGTGGCGGTTGCCGAGGTGGTAGGCGGCGCGGGCGAAGAGCAGCGGGCTGTCGGCGACGGCCTCGATCAGCTTTTCCGGCGCGGCGAGGATTTCGACAACGGCCGAGCCGTCTTCCGCCGCCAGCTTGTCGCCGCCGTGCAGGTGATCACCGCGCTCGAGGAAGATGCCGGCTTCAATACCAGAAGCGAGCGTCACCTTGAGGCGGCTGCGCTTGCGTTCGTCGTAGGCCAGCGCCACGGAATCGGTGGCGGGGGCGGTGGTGCGTTGGTTGAGGATGAGCATGGTGATTCGTCTTCAGCGTCGTCCCCGCGAAAGCGGGGATCCACAAGTTGGCTGGATTCCCGCCTGCGCGGGAATGACAGTAGGGGGTTAGAACAGGAAGTAACGTTGCGCCAGCGGCAGTTCGGTTGCCGGTTCGCAGACGAGATGCACGCCGTCGGCCTTGACCACATAGGTTTCCGGATCGACGGTGATTTCCGGCGTCGCGCCGTTGTGCACCATGTCGGCCTTCTGCACGCCCCGGCAGCCGGATACGGCGACCAGCGGTTTGCTCAGGCCCAGTGCGGCGATGGCCGGATTCTTCAGCGCCGCCTGCGAGACGAAGGTGACCGAGGTCTTCAGCGCCTTGCCGAAGCTGCCGAACATCGGCCGGTAATGCACCGGCTGCGGCGTCGGGATCGAGGCGTTGGGATCGCCCATGGCGGCGGCGGCGATCATGCCGCCCTTGAGGATCAGCGACGGTTTGACGCCGAAGAAGGCCGGCCGCCACAGCACCAGATCGGCCAGCTTGTCAACCTCGATGGAGCCGACGGTGTGCGCGATACCGTGGGTCAGCGCCGGGTTGATGGTGTACTTGGCGATGTAGCGCTTGACGCGGAAGTTGTCGTGGCGGGCATTGTCTTCGGGCAGCGTGCCGCGCTGCAGCTTCATCTTGTGCGCCGCCTGCCAGGTGCGGATGATGACCTCGCCGACACGGCCCATGGCCTGCGAGTCGGAACTCATCATCGAGAAAACGCCAAGGTCGTGCAGGATGTCTTCGGCGGCGATGGTTTCGCGACGGATGCGGCTTTCGGCGAAGGCGATGTCCTCGGCGATGCTCGGATCGAGGTGGTGGCAAACCATCAGCATGTCGAGATGCTCGTCGATGGTATTCACCGTGTAGGGCATGGTCGGGTTGGTCGAGCTGGGCAGCACGTTGGGCAGCCCGGCCGCCTTGATGATGTCCGGCGCGTGGCCGCCGCCGGCGCCTTCGGTGTGGAAGGTGTGGATGGTGCGGCCCTTGAAGGCACCGATGGTTGCCTCGACGAAGCCGGATTCATTGAGCGTGTCGGTGTGAATGGCAACCTGCACGTCCATCTCGTCGGCCACCGACAGGCAGCAGTCGATGGCGGCGGGCGTCGTGCCCCAGTCCTCGTGCAGCTTGAGGCCGATGACGCCGGCTTCGACCTGCTCGCGCAGCGCTTCCGGCAGACTGGCGTTGCCCTTGCCGAGGAAGCCGAGATTCATCGGGAAAGCCTCGGCGGCTTCGAGCATGCGGTGGATGTGCCACGGCCCCGGCGTGCAGGTCGTGGCGTAGGTGCCGGTCGCGGGCCCGGTGCCGCCGCCGATCATGGTGGTGACGCCGGAGTTGAGCGCTTCGTCAATCTGCTGCGGGCAGATGAAATGGATGTGGCTGTCGATGCCGCCGGCCGTGACGATCATGCCTTCGCCGGCGATGACTTCGGTGCCGGGGCCGACGACGATGGTCACGCCGGGCTGGATATCCGGATTGCCGGCCTTGCCGATGGCGGCGATGCGACCGTCCTTGAGGCCGATGTCAGCCTTGACGATGCCGGTCACGGCATCGACGATCAGCGCGTTGGTGATTACGGTATCGACGGTTTCGGCCGATACCCGCTGGCTCTGGCCCATGCCGTCGCGGATGACCTTGCCGCCGCCGAATTTCACTTCCTCGCCGTAGATCGTGTAGTCCTTTTCGACCTCGATGATCAGTTCGGTATCGGCCAGGCGCAGGCGGTCGCCGGTTGTCGGACCGAACATTTCGGCATAGGCCTGACGGGTAATCTTGTTCGCCATCACAGTGCTCCCTGAACGAGGCCACGGAAACCGTAGACCTTGCGGTCGCCGGCCAGCGCGACCAGTTGCACGGTGCGGCTCTGGCCCGGCTCGAAGCGCACGGCGGTGCCGGCGGCGATGTCGAGGCGGTAGCCGCGCGCCGCTTCACGGTCGAAGCTGAGGCCGGCGTTGGTTTCATGGAAGTGGTAGTGCGAGCCGACCTGGATCGGCCGGTCGCCGGTGTTGGCGACGACCAGCGTGATGGTCGGCCGGCCGACGTTCAATTCGAGTTCGCCGGGTTCGGCGAGGAGTTCTCCGGGGATCATCATCAGTTCCTCACGTAAATTCCACTTCCGTCATTCCCGCGCAGGCGGGAATCCAGGATTTGCCGTTCTGGACTCCCGCCTGCGCGGGAGTGACGGAGCGGGAAATCAAACAATCGGGTTATGCACGGTGACCAGCTTGGTGCCGTCCGGAAAGGTGGCCTCGACCTGGATTTCCGGGATCAGCTCGGCGATGCCGTCCATCACGTCGGCGCGGGTCAGCACCTGCGTGCCGGCATGCATGAGCTCGGCCGCCGTCTTGCCTTCGCGGGCGCCTTCCATAATCGAGCAGGTGATCAGCGCCACGGCTTCCGGGTAGTTCAGCTTCAGGCCCTTGGCCTTGCGCCGTTCGGCGAGCAGGCCGGCGGTGAAGATCAGCAGCTTGTCTTTCTCACGCGGTGTCAGTTCCATACAGACTCCTCAAGTATTCCAGATACGGGGGATGACGGCCGGGCGGCCGCAACAGGCCGGGCGCAGAATTTTCCAGAGTTCGGCGAACCACAGGCGCGCCGCTTCACTGTTGTCGCCGAGATAGCGGGCGACGAGCATGTCGGGCAGCACGGTGATGCCGTGCTGCGCCACGTCGGCCGGCGCGATGGCGCGCAGGGCTTCGAGCAGCGCGGCGGCGTGCTGTGGCAATTCCGGGAAGCTGCACAGCAGCGTGCCGCACACCGAATGCCCGGCCCAGCCGGCCGGGCTGGCGAGCATGGTGTCGTTGCCGGCCATCTGGCCGCGTTCCAGCCAGATTGGTTGGTTCCCGCGGTCAACCCGAAAAAACAGCGAAATTTCACCTTTTTCAAACCGCTCGCCACTCGCCGCGCGGCCCAGGCACAAAATGTCCCAGCCGATGTAGCGGCTGTCGGCGGCCAGGCTGACGCGCGTTTCCATGCGCGCCTGCGCGCCGTCGAAAACGATGGTTTCCTGCGGCAGCCATTCCAGCGTCGCGCCCTCGCCAACGGTTAAATCGATGCACTGTGATGCCTCAACACCACCGCTGCGATACCACTTGCCGGCACCGGGCGTCGTCAGCTGGGCGTGCGCCCCGCCGCCGACCTCAACCGCTATGGCCAGCTGATCGCCGCCGGCAATGCCGGATGGCGGGTGCAGCACAATCGCCTGGCAAACCGCCTCGCCCTCCGGATACAGCGCCTTCTGCACCCGCAGCGGCCCGCAATGCCGGTTTTCGCGCAGAACAGTCCGTTCGCGGGTGCGTGCGAACCCTAGATGCAGTTCGGCATGCCAGCTGGAATCAGTCATCGGCAGTGAAACGGGAAGGCGCGAGGTCATGGCCGGATTATCCGGGAAAGCCAAGGCGACGGGGAATACGCAGGAATGCGCAGGAGGTGTTCCGTCTGTTACCGGCCACGAGCGGCAATTCACCTAGTTCCGATAGCTGCCATTGGAATGACAGCTTGACTCTGAAAGCAGCAGTACAGGCGATGCACAGAGCTCTATATAATATTCGGATATTGCATCCATCTGCAGGCACAGCCTCGAGCAAAGCACTATGAAAACCTGTCGGTTCCACCATTGTCTGGCTTGTATCGCGTTGGCTTTAGTTATTCCCGGGGTTTCGTTAGCCGAAACTGTTTACAAATTTGGTGTGGTTCCCCAGTTCGAACCCCGGAAGCTCTCGGCAGTCTGGTCGCCAATCCTGACCGAACTGGAGAAACGGACGGGGTTCAAGTTCTTGATGGTGGGTTCGCCCCGTATCCCTGAATTTGAGGCGGAGTTTCAGGCCGGTCGATATGATTTCGCTTACATGAATCCTTACCATGCGGTCGTGGCCCACGGTGCGCAAAAATATGAGCCGATTGTGCGTGATGGCGCCGAGCAACTGTTCGGGATTTTGGTCGCAAGCAGGGAGGGAACGATTAATGAGGTGCGCGATCTTAATGGCAAGACTATTGCCTTTCCCGCCCCGAATGCCTTTGGCGCTTCGCTGATGACCCGCGCCGAGCTGGATCGCCAGAAGGTCAAATTCCAGCCCTTATGGGCACAGACCCATACGTCAGCCTATCTCAATGTGGCACTGGGCAAGGCTGATGCGGCCGGTGGGATCATGGCTACCTTGAAGCAGCAACCTCAGGCGGTGCAGGACAAACTGCGGATCATTTTCGAGACACGCCGCACCGAGCCGCATCCGGTGATGGCACACCCCCGCGTGCCGACAGCAGATAGCGAAGCGGTCCGCAAAGCGTTTCTTGACATGGCGGCAACTCCCGAAGGGGCCGCAATGCTGGCACAGATTCCAATGCGGCAGGCGGTTGCGGCGTCATTCGATGACTACAAGGTCATTCGTCAGATGGGGCTGGAAAAATATTACGTCAAGGGTGGTGACTGAGCGCACGTCACTTTGGCGCTGATCGATGTCCAATCTGTCACTCCGTTTCAAGGTCATTCTGATCCTGGTGTTTTCCAGTCTGGTCGGCGACCTCGCAGTGCTCGGCTATTGGCAACCGCGTTATCTCGCCAGCGAGATCCAGCGCGAACGCAATGCCAATTTCGATCATCTGGTGACGGTCGGCGACGCCATCACTCCATTCATGTTGCAAAACCAGCTGGCCGCGGTTTACGAAACGCTGGATGCAACAATGGCGCGCCAGCCCGAATGGCTGTCGTTAACGCTGCATGATTCGGAGGGGCTACTGCTTTATCCGCTGGAGCAGGTTGCGACGAAAGCGGAAGAGCATGCCCGTGAGCACATCGAGCATGCCGTCGTGTTGCGCAATGCAACCGTTGGTGTCCTCCATCTGGTGCTCGATACGGATGGCTTGCATGCTTCGATTCGGCGTCAGACCCTGATCATTGTCGGATTGCTCACTGCCGGCTTTCTCCTGTCGGCGCTGTTAATCGCTCTTTCTCTTGACCTGATTGTCGGACGTCGTACCCGCGTGCTGGTCAATGCAGCGCGCGAGTTCGGCAAAGGGAATCTGGCTTTTGCCGTGCCTGATCGAAGCAGTGATGAACTGGGGCAACTGGCCGAGGCCCTCAACCAGATGCGCCAGGAAATCCTGGCCAAGGAGCAGTTGCTAATTGCGGCGCGTGAGGCAGCCGAGTCTGCCAACCAGGCGAAATCTCTTTTTCTTGCCACGATGTCGCACGAAATCCGCACACCGATGAACGGAATTCTCGGCATGGCCCAGTTGCTCCTGTCACCAGACCTGAAAGAACACGAGCGGGAAGATTTCGCACGCATCATCCTCAATTCCGGGCAGATGCTGCTCGGCTTACTGAACGATATTCTCGATCTCTCCAAGGTCGAGGCGGGCGAGTTGAAACTGGAAAGCATTGCCTTCGATCCGCAACAATTGCTTCAAGAAGTGGTGGCCCTGTTCTCCGAAGCAGCAGAGAAGAAAGGGCTGAGCATTGCGCAAGAATGGCACGGGCAGGGCAGCAGTCGATACCTAGCCGACCCGTTGCGGATACGGCAGATGCTGGGCAATCTGATCAGCAACGCGATCAAGTTTACCGAAAAAGGCTGGGTACACATCGAGGGACATGTCGTTCAGTGCGATGCTGCCGCAGCGGTACTGGAATTTACGGTTGCCGATTCCGGCATCGGTATTCCCGAAGACCGACGTCACAGGCTGTTTCAGCCTTTTTCTCAGCTTGATAGTTCGACGACGCGACAGTATGGTGGCACCGGTTTGGGCCTATCGATCATCCGCAGCCTTGCGACGGCGATGGGCGGTGAAGTCGGTGTCGAAAGCGTACCGGGAAGCGGCTCAAGGTTCTGGTTCCGGATTCAGGCCCGTCTTCTCGATGCCCATACTGACACCCGTCGAACACCACGTCAGGCAAGTCCAGCAAAGGCCTCTGACGGTGGAATACCAGCGCTGCACGGCAGTGTTCTGGTTGCCGAGGACAATCAGACCAACCGTTACGTCATCGTACGGATGCTCGAAAAATTCGGTTTGACTGTCAGCTTTGCCGAGAACGGCCAGCAGGCTGTCGATATGGTCTTTGCCGGGGAGCGTCCTGACCTGGTGCTGATGGATATTCAAATGCCGGTCATGGACGGGTTTGATGCGACCCGAGTGATCCGTCAGCGCGAAGCTGCAGAAGGACGTTCACGCCTGCCGATCATTGCCTTGACCGCCGATGCGTTCGAAGACGACCGTCAGCATTGTCTGGATGCCGGCATGGACGATTTCCTGGCGAAACCGGTCGTACTCAAGGCGCTGCGTAGCATCCTGATGCAGCGTTTGCAGCAGCATCCCGAAGGAATTGCAGGCATCGCTGAAGACTCCTCCGGTGAGCCGTGCCGGATCGATACTGTCGGTCTCGATGCGCTGATCAGCGAAATCGATGGATTGCTCAGGGAGAACAAGTTTGATGCGATCGGACGTTTCCGCGAACTGCAAATCATGCTGAAAGGACACCCGGCGGCAGCGGAAATCGAGGAGCTTGCCGGCCTGGTCAATGCATTCAGGTTTGACGCAGCCCTGGCCGGCTTGCACAAGGTGGCAATCGCGCACGGATGGGGGAATAAGGGATGAGAGAAAGCAAACCGGTCATTCTGGCAATAGACGATATTCCAGCCAATCTGATGACGCTGGGCTCGGCCCTGATCGACGATTTCGATCTGCGTATCAGCACATCCGGGGCGCATGGACTCGAACTGGCGGCGACAATTCGGCCCGATCTGATCCTGCTCGATGTAATGATGCCGGAGATGGATGGTTTTGAGGTATGCCGGCGTCTGAAGGCGGATGAACAGCTGAAGCTGATCCCGGTTATTTTTATTACCGCGCTGTCGGATACCGAATCCGAGTCGCGAGGTCTGGCATTGGGTGCTGCTGATTTTCTGACTAAGCCGCTTAACGTCGGCATCGCACGTCAGCGCATCCGGAATCTGATCGATCGGGAAACCCTGCGTCAGCAAGTGGCAATGCAGCGTGATCAGCTGGCCAGCCAGCTCGAAACCTTGCGCAATCTGTCCACGGCAGTCGAGCAAAGCCCAGCCTCGGTGGTGATCACTGACCTTGAAGCCTGCATTCAGTATGTCAATCCGCGCTTCACTGAAGTGACCGGTTACAGTTCTGCGGAAGCTACGGGCCAAAATCCCCGGATCCTGCAGTCAGGCAAGACAGGCAAGGCAACCTACGAGAAGTTCTGGAGCACCCTGAGCGCGGGCGAACCCTGGAAGGGGGAATTGCTCAACAAGCGCAAGAATGGTGAGTTATATTGGGAAGAGGCACAGATTGCACCGGTCAAGAATCCGGCGGGCGACATCACGAATTATGTTGCGGTCAAGACCGATATCACCCAGCGCAAGCAGCTTGAGCTGGCCAAGGACGAGTTGCTCGACCGCCTCCGAAAGATTGCCAGCCGGGTTCCCGGCGTAGTCTATCAATACCGCTTGCGTCCTGACGGCACTTCCTGCTTTCCCTTTGCCAGCGAGGCGATCCGGCAAATTTACCGAGTCAGTCCGGAAAGCGTGGTCGATGATGCATCGGCTGTCTATGCCATCCTGCATCCGGACGACTACGCGGCTATCGTTGCCTCCATCCAGCATTCGGCTGAATCACTGACGCCTTGGCGCCACGAGTATCGGGTTCGCTTTGAGGATGGAACTGTGCGCTGGCTGTTTGGTGACGCCTTGCCAGAACGGGAAGCCGATGGTGGCACGCTGTGGCATGGATTCATCACCGATGTGACCGAGCGCAAGCAGATCGAGGCGGAACTTGCCGATCATCGGGCCCACCTCGAGGCTATGGTCGAGGCGCGCACGCTGGATCTGTCGATTGCCAAGGAGGCTGCCGAAGCGGCCAGCCGGGCGAAGACGACTTTCCTCGCCACAATGAGTCATGAATTGCGCACGCCACTCAACGGCATCATCGGCTTAACAGGGTTGGCGGCGCGTCGTACCACCGATGAACGCGTCAAGGATATGCTCAGCAAGGTCGACCGCTCATCACATCAACTGCTGGCGATCATCAATGACATCCTTGATATCTCGAAAATTGAGGCCGAACGGCTGACCCTGGAGATGGTCGATTTCCGGCTGGGTGAGGTGCTGGACAAAGTCCAGAGCCTTATTTCTCCGAAGGCAGCTGAAAAGGGGCTTGCTTTCGAGGTCGACCGCAGCATGGGCATTGCCGACCTGCCAGTGAGGGGGGATCCATTGCGGCTGGGGCAGGTACTTCTGAATCTGATTGGCAATGCCGTGAAATTTACCGCTGAGGGCCGTGTCACGACTTCGGTCGAGTTGGTTGAGGCGTTTCCAGATACTGTTTTGATTCGCTTTCGGGTCACTGATACAGGTATCGGCATTGCCTCTGAAGATCAAAAACGCCTGTTCAGCGCTTTCGAACAAGCCGACGGGTCGATGACCCGCAAATATGGTGGCACTGGCCTGGGGCTCGCCATTACCAAGCGCTTAGTGCAACTGATGGGGGGCGAGATCGGTTTAGCAAGCGATTTTGGCCGGGGCAGCACGTTCTGGTTCACCGTGCGGCTCGGCAAGGCCACGGACGCCATCCCGCCAGCGCCAATTTTTAACGGAAAGACTGCCGCTGAACGCCTGCTCGGCGAATACGCTGGAACCCGCATTCTGGTCGCCGAAGACGAGCCGATCAATCAGGAGGTTTCGCGTCTCCTGCTTGAAGACGCCGGCCTTCTGGTCGATCTGGCCGAGGACGGACAGCAAGCCATTGAATTGGCCAAACAAAATACTTACGCCCTGATCCTGATGGACATGCAGATGCCTCGTTTGAGCGGTGTCGAATCAACCTTGGCGATCCGGGCGCTCCCCGCCTACGCGCACACACCAATTCTGGCGATGACCGCCAATGCCTTTGACGAGAATCGCCAGGTCTGCCTTGATGCGGGCATGAACGACCACATCGCCAAGCCGGTCGATCCGGACAAGCTGTACGAGACGGTGCTTGCGTGGTTGGAGAAACGCGGCAACTAAACGACTGCTTCCCACAGCTACCTGCCCATGAAGTCCATAATCGTTGACGGTCCGGATTGGGTCGCAAGCCGACTCCATCAAACCGCCAACGCCTCCCGCACCCCATCCTGCGGCATCGTTTCGCCACGGCCGCGCATGATGAACTCGCCGCGCTCCATGAGCAGGTACTGGTCGGCCAGCGATTCGGCGAAGTCGTAGTACTGCTCGACGAGCAGGATGGCCATTTCGCCGGTTTGCGCCAGCATGCGGATGGCGCGTTCGATGTCCTTGATGATCGAGGGCTGGATGCCTTCGGTGGGCTCGTCGAGGATCAGCAGTTTCGGGCCCATGGCCAGGGCGCGGCCGATGGCGAGTTGTTGCTGCTGACCACCGGAGAGGTCGCCGCCGCGGCGGTGCATCATCTGCTTGAGAACCGGGAACATCTCGAAGATGCGCTCGGGTATTTTCGTGCTGCCTGGCTTGGTCGCGAGGCCCATCAGCAGGTTTTCTTCGACGGTCAGCCGCGGGAAGATTTCGCGGCCTTGCGGCACGTAGCCGATGCCCGTCTTGACGCGCTCGTGTGGCGGCAGGTGGGTGATGTCCTTGCCGTCGAAGGTCATGCTGCCGGATTTGGTCTTCACCAAACCCATCAGCGACTTGAGCAGCGTGGTCTTGCCGACGCCGTTGCGGCCGAGCAGGGTGGTGACTTCCCCGGTGGTGACCTCGAAGCTGAGGCCGCGCAGGATGTGGCTGCCGCCGTAGGCCTGGTGGAGGTTGTCGATCTTCAGCATGGTTTTGATCCTGTCTTGTCCGTTGGCCGCATCTGCTGCGGTGAACCCGGAAAAATGCCCAAAAATGAAACGTCTTTGTCGTTCGTCGCGGCGCTTGCCAAGGTAGTCTTCATCCCCGCGCAGGCGGGGATCCAGTTGCGTGGATGTTCTGGATTCCCGCCTGCGCGGGAATGACGGGTGCCCCAATGCATCCGCAATTCATCAGCGTCCCAGATACACCTCGATGACCCGCGGGTCGTTCTGCACCGTTGCCAGGTCACCCTCGGCCAGCACCGAGCCTTCGTGCAGCACGGTGACCTTGCCGCCGAGCTTCTCGACGAAGGCCATGTCGTGCTCGACGACGACCAGCGAATGCTTGCCGGCGAGCGAAACGAAGAGTTCGGCGGTACGCATGGTTTCGTCGTCGGTCATGCCGGCGACCGGCTCGTCGAGCAGCAGCAGCTTGGGTTCCTGCATCAACAGCATGCCGATTTCCAGCCACTGTTTCTGGCCGTGCGAGAGGAGGCCGGCCTGGCGGTCGGCTTCACCGTCGAGGCGGATCAGGCGCAGGGTTTCGGCGATCTTGTCGCGCTCGTCACCGGCCAGCCAGGCCATCAGGCTCTTCCACACGCGCTTGTCGGTCTTCATGGCCAGTTCGAGGTTTTCGAACACGGTGTGCTGCTCGAAGATGGTCGGCTTCTGGAATTTGCGGCCGATGCCGACGTGGGCAATCTCAGGCTCGGTCAGGCGCGTCAGGTCGATGGTCTGGCCGAAGAAGGCCTTGCCGGAATCGGGCCGCGTCTTGCCGGTGATGACGTCCATCATCGTCGTCTTGCCGGCGCCGTTGGGGCCGATGATGCAGCGCAGTTCGCCGGCATCGATCTCGAGGTTGAGGTTATTCAGTGCCTTGAAGCCGTCGAAGCTGACGGTGATGTCTTCGAGGTAGAGCGCAACGCCGTGCGACAGGTCGAGCTCGCCGGTGACCAGATGGCCCATCTGGTCGATGCCATCGCTGCCTTCCGGACGTTCGTCGAGGGTGGGTTCTATGGCGGCGGCGTTCATGCGGCGGCTCCTTCTTTCTTCATGATTTTCTTCCACAGTCCGACCAGGCCTTGCGGCAGCATCAGGGTGACGACGATGAACAGCAGGCCGAGGAAGAACAGCCAGTATTCCGGGAAGCTGACGGTGAACCAGCTCTTGGCCAGATTGACCACGAAGGCGCCGATCACCGGCCCGATCAGCGTGCCGCGCCCGCCGACGGCGACCCAGATGGCGATCTCGATCGAGTTGCCGGGGCTCATTTCGGACGGGTTGATGATCCCGACCTGCGGCACGTAGAGCGCGCCGGCAATGCCGCAGAGCACGGCGGAGATGGTCCAGATCGTCAGCTTGTACCAGAGCGGGTTGTAGCCGATGAACATGACGCGGGACTCGGCATCGCGAATCGCCGTCAGCACGCGGCCGAACTTGGATTTGACCAGCCAGGCGGCGAAGATCAGCGTCGCGGCGAGCGCCAGTGCGGTCAGGCCGAAGAGCACGAGGCGCATTTCCGAGGTGGTGATGCCGTAGCCGAGGATGCGCTTGAAGTCGGTGAAGCCGTTGTTGCCGCCGAAGCCGGTTTCGTTGCGGAAGAAGAGCAGCATCGCGGCGTAGGTCAGTGCCTGGGTGATGATCGAGAAATAGACGCCCTTGATGCGCGAGCGGAAGGCGAAGTAGCCGAAGACGAAGGCCACCAGCGCTGGTAGCGCCATGACCAGGAAGGCGACCCAGCCGAAGCTGTCGCTGCCGACCCAGAACCAGGGCAGCTCCTTCCAGTCAAGGAAGACCATGAAGTCGGGCAGGTCGCTCTGGTAGCTACCGTCACGGCCGATCTGGCGCATCAGGTACATGCCGAAGGCGTAGCCGCCGAGCGCGAAGAACAGGCCGTGGCCGAGCGACAGGATGCCGCCGTAGCCCCAGATCAGGTCCATCGCCACGGCGACCAGCGCGTAGCACATGATCTTGCCGATCAGCGTGATGGCGTAGGTCGAGACGTGGAAGGCGCTGTCCTCGGGCACCGCGAGGTGCAGCACGGGAACGGCGACGAGGGCCAGGGCGAGGAAGACGGCGAGCGCGATCCAGGCCGGGGTGTCCAGTGCGGACAGGATGCGAACGATCAGTGGTTTGCGTATGGGGTCCATATCCTTGACCTTATTCATTACTCGACGAAGCGGCCCTTGAGGGCAAAGATGCCCTGCGGACGCTTCTGGATGAAGATGATGATGGCGACGAGGATGCCGATCTTGGCGATGACTGCGCCGGCCCAGCCTTCGAGCAGCTTGCTGAAGATGCCCAGCCCGAGCGCCGCCCAGACCGCACCAGCGAGCTGGCCGACGCCGCCGACGACGACCACCATGAAGGAGTCGACGATGTAGCCCTGACCCATGTCCGGCCCGACGTTGGAGATCTGCGACAGCGCGACGCCGCCCAGCCCGGCGATGCCGGCGCCGAGGGCGAATGCCATGGTGTCGATGCGGGCGGTCGGTACTCCGACGCAACCGGCCATCGGGCGGTTCTGCGTCACTGCGCGGACGAACATGCCGAGGCGCGTCTTGTTCATGAGCACCCAGACGAGGAAGAGCACGAACATGGCGAAGCCGACGATGATGATGCGGTTCCACGGCAGCATCAGGTTGGGCATGATTTCGATGCCGCCCGACATCCAGCTCGGGTTCGAGACTTCGACGTTCTGCGCGCCGAAGAGCACGCGGGCGGCCTGGATCAGTACCAGCGAGATGCCCCAGGTGGCGAGCAGGGTTTCCAGCGTGCGGCCGTAGAGCCAGCGGATGACCGTGCGTTCCATGACCACGCCGACCAGCGCGGCGGCGAAGAAGGCGACCGGAATCGCGGCGGGCAGATACCAGTCGATGTAGTCCGGCAGGAAGGCGCGGAACAGGCTCTGCATGCCGTAGGTGGCGTAGGCGCCGACCATCAGCAGCTCGCCGTGCGCCATGTTGATGATGCCCATGACGCCGTAGGTGATGGCCAGGCCGAGGGCGCCGAGGAGCAGGATGCTGCCGAGCGACAGGCCGGAGAAGGCGCGGCCGACGTTTTCGGCCATTGCCAGCCGGCTGTCGATGGCCTTCACGGCGGCGATGGCTTCGTAGCGCACCTTGTCGTCCGGCTCGCCGGCCTTTTCGGTGAGCGGGAGCAGGACGCTCTTGATGGTCGGCGACGAGGTTTCTGCCAGTGCCTTCACTGCCGCCAGCCGGGCGGTCGGGTCGGCATTGCCGAGGTTGGCCTGGGCGTGGGCGAGGGTCAGCAGTTCCTTGATGCGGCTGTCGGTTTCCTTGTCCAGCGCCCGGGCGAGCAGCGGGGCCATGTCGGCGCTGACGTTGCTTTGCAGCTTTTGCGCCGAGGCGAGGCGGACGCTGATATCGGCGTCGAACAGCTTGAGCGCGGCCAGCGCACCGGCCAGTTCGCCGCGGATGCGGTTGTTGACGGTGATCGATTCGGGATCGGCGGGCGCCTTGATCGGTGCGCCACTGGCGGCGTCGAAGGCATTGTCGCCATCGACGATCACGACCTTGTCACCGGCCAGAAACAGTGTGTCCTCCGACATCGCCTTGAGGACGCGCACGGCGTCGGGATCTGCCGTCTGGGTGATCTGGCGGATGGCCGCCACCTTGTCGCTGGAGTCGTCGGCAGCCAGACGACGAACCTGGGCCGGGTCGAGCGCCGCCTGGGCATTCAGTCCGCTGGCGCAGAGCAGTACAACGAGTAACTTTTTGATCATGGATATTCCGTCCGCTTTTTGTGCAGTGCAGCGACAGGTTAAGGGCCGCCAGGCGGATCAGGAATACGATGAATTGCGTAGGGCTGCGCATGGCCCTGGCGGGTGTGGTCCTGAAATTGCTAACCACGGTCTTTGCCCGGTTTTTCGCGGGATTTTTGTCACCAACCCGACATTTTCTTGTTCGCCATGGCCGAAATTGACCTTGTTGTTCGCTACTTCACGAGTTACAGCGGCGTCCGCTTGCCGCTCCGGCTGGTCGGGGAACTGGCCGTCGAGGATATGCGCAACCGCAACACCTTCTACCGGGGCGGTTTCGCTGCCGACGGTCGGCTGCTTCGCTGCGAGAAGATGGTCTATGGCGAGATCGAGGTCTGTCACGAGTACAGCTACCACCCGGACGGTCGGCTGGCCAGGGCCGTCATCCACGCGGGGGGCGACGACCCCGAGACCATCGACTATCCGGCCTGACCCGGCCTCTGGCGTCATCGGTTTTTTTACTCATCTGCTCAAGGAGAAATCATGTCCGTAGCACCCATCAAGGCCTTTGCCGACAAGGCGCGCGCCAATGCCGAACTCGGCGCCCAGTTGAAGGCTTGCCTGAAGATCAAGGAATTGCGTGCCCTGGCCCTGGCCGAAGGCTTTGAAATCGAAGAAAACTCGCTGTACCCGCCCAACGAACCGCAATTCACCGAAGATCAGTTGTCCGAGAGACTGGTCAAGGCCTTGCTCCGCGTCTAGTGCATTTCGCAAGTCCCGGGCCGTGGCCTCGGGGCAGCGCTTGAATTCCGCCCGGTAGCCTTGCACTGCCGGGCGAATGCGCGATAGGGCAGCGGGCGCGGATTTATCGCGGCTCGGCAGGTAAAATGCGGCCTTCAATCCTGGCCCGGGCATCCGCATGAACACCGAAATCAACTACAAGAACAACCCGCTGCATGGGGTCAGCCTGAAAACCCTGGTGAGCGAAATCGTTAACCACTACGGCTACGAGTTGTTGTTCGCCTATTTGAACATCCAGTGTTTCAAGAACAACCCGAGCATCGATGCCAGCGTGAAATTCCTGAAAAAGACGGATTGGGCGCGCGAGAAGGTGGAAAGCTTTTACCTGTACAAGTTCAAGAGCCTGCCGCGGGCTTCCGACGATCAGTTCGAACTGCCACCGCGTGACCGTATCGTGCCGGAGGATCAGGTGCCGGGCGCCCCGGCCGTTTTGAGTCTGGAAGATGCCGAGCGACTGCGCGAGAAGCGCGCGAGAAAGGCGGCCGAGCACGACGAACGAAAAGCCCGTCGTCCGACCGCCCCGGCCCGGCGGCCGGCGCGAGAATCAACTGCCCCGGCAGCTAGTGATGACGACCCGTGGGCGAAGTGGCGAAAGTAAGGACGGCTGGCGGATAGGGCAGTAACCCCAAGACCGCCAAAGACCCGACTGCCTCGGTGAACGGGAAAATCGGGCCAAAATCGGCATGGTTGGTGATCGGTTTCAGCCAAGGCGGAAAGCCAGAGAACTCGTCATTCCTGCTTTCGCGGGAATGACAACCAACTGAACCTCAGTAGGTCTTGTATGGCAGGAACTTGCCGCTCATGGTGATCTTGACGCGGTCGCCCTTGGGGTCGGCCTCGCGCGTCAAATCCATGTTGAAGTCGATGGTACTCATGATGCCGTCGCCGAACTCTTCATGGATCAACGACTTGAAAGTCGTGCCGTAGACGCTGATCAGTTCGTAGAAGCGATAGATCAGCGGATCAGTCGGCACGGCAGTGGGCAGCGAACCCTTGTACGGCACGACCTGCAGTTGCGTGACGGCGTCTTCGGGCAAGTCGAGCGCGGCGCCGACAGCCTTGGCCTGCGCTTCGGTCAGCGTCATCTGGCCAAGCAGGGCGGCGGTGCTCCATTCCTTGCTGTGGCCGACCACTTCGGCCAACTGGGCCCAGGTTAGCTTCTTCTTGATTTTCTGGGTAACGATCAGGTCGGTGACTTCTTCGCGGTTCATGCTGACTTTCTTCCGTGGTGGTTGAGTGGAACTAGCGTAGATGCCATGAAGCACCGCGAAAATACGCTGTATTGCGTAGCTCGATTCAGTCTGGCAGCCGTTTGCTGATCTTGTAAGCCTTGTGCACACTTCGTCCCTCGCCGCGATGGCCATCGGCAGCGAGCGTGGCAGGAAAACAGGCGGCATAGCGCAGACTCACATGAAACTGTCGGTCATAGAGATCAAGGACTTCCTCGGAGATGGCGAGGACGCTCGATTCGTCTTCCTCTTCCTCCAGATCCTCGATCGTCAGTAGCAGTTGTACACAGTCGGTGGGCAGAATCGCTGCCAGATGCGCAATGTAAGCCGGGCGGAGATCTTCGGGCAGGGCGGTGAGCGCGGCACGATCATAGACTGCTCGGGTGCCGAGCAGATCGTCGGCGCTCAGAGCGAAAAAGTCACCACAGAAAATCCGCAGCCCTGCTTGCTCCCAGCGTGTGAAGCGGGTGTCCTGAGTACGCACTGCTTGCAGGTGGCTCTCCTTGAACAGCGTGCGTACCGCCACCGGGCTGAGTTCGACACCGGTCACGTGATGTCCTTGTGTGCGCAACCACATCAGGTCGCGGCTTTTGCCGCAAAGGGGCACGAATACCCGATCGTCTGTCCCCAGATCCAGCGTCGGCCAGAACTGTTTCAACAGCGGGTGAACGTGGGCGAGGTGAAAATCGGTCTGCTTGTCGCGCCAGCATTGTTGCCAGCGTGCGTGATCGGGGTGGGACATGGCCAGCCTTGTAATGGACGTCGATCGACGACGCGAATGACGAGCTGGCGTCGGGGAAGTTACTTGGGAAACAGCTTGTTGCAGTCTGAATCTGCCGGCTTGCGGGCCGCTGACAAGAAACAGTCTTGCAAGCAAAACGGGGGCCAGGGCCCCCGTTGCGACACGACTGATCCGGATTACTTGCCTTCCGGCTCGTCCTTCTTCTTGTCGTTGCCCGGGATGTACGGCGACCACGGGGCGGCCTTGACCGGGCCGGGTGTCTTCCAGACGACGTTGAACTGACCGTCGGCCTTCACTTCGCCGATGAACACCGGCTTGTGCAGGTGGTGGTTCTTCTCGTCCATCTTCACTTCGAAGCCGGACGGAGCCTTGAAGGTCTGGCCGGCCATGGCGGCGATGACCTTGTCGGTGTCGGTCGACTTGGCCTTCTCGACGGCCTGCTTCCACATGTGGATGCCGATGTAGGTGGCTTCCATCGGGTCGTTGGTGACCACGGTCTTGGCGTTCGGCAGCTTCTGCTTGACGGCCCAGTCCTTGTACATCTTGATGAACTTGGTGTTCTCGGCGTTCTTCAGCGACTGGAAGTAGTTCCAGGCGGCCAGGTGGCCAACCAGCGGCTTGGTATCGACGCCGCGCAGTTCCTCTTCGCCCACGGAGAAGGCGACGACCGGCACATCGGTGGCCTTCAGGCCGGCGTTGCCCAGTTCCTTGTAGAACGGCACGTTGGAGTCGCCGTTGATAGTGGAGACGACAGCGGTCTTCTTGCCTTCGGAGGCGAACTTCTTGATCTTGGCGATGATGGTCTGGTAATCGCTATGACCGAACGGGGTGTACTCTTCCATGATGTCGGCTTCGGCGACGCCCTTGGACTTCAGGAAGGCGCGCAGGATCTTGTTGGTAGTGCGCGGATAGACGTAGTCGGTGCCGAGCAGGACCCAGCGCTTGGCTTCGCCGCCGTCCTTGGACATCAGGTATTCAACCGCGGGGATGGCTTGCTGGTTGGGCGCGGCGCCGGTGTAGAAAACGTTCTTCTCGAGTTCTTCACCTTCATACTGAACCGGGTAAAACAGCAGGCCATTCAGTTCCTTGTAAACCGGCAGAACCGACTTGCGGGAAACCGAGGTCCAGCAGCCGAAGGTAACGGCAACCTTGTCCTTGGTCAGCAGCTGGCGGGCCTTTTCGGCGAACAGCGGCCAGTTGGAAGCCGGATCGACGACGACCGGCTCGAGCTTCTTGCCCATCACACCGCCGGCCTTGTTGATTTCCTCAATGGTCATCAGCGCCGTTTCCTTGAGCGCCGTTTCCGAAATGGCCATGGTACCCGACAGCGAGTGCAGGATGCCGACCTTGATGGTCTCGGCGGCGTGGGCGGTCATGCCGATGGCGGAGAGGGAAGCGGCCAGGACGGTGGCCTTGATGAAGTTACGGCGAGTGCTCATGGAAGCTCCTTGGACGTTGGGTGATCGGGCTGCGTTGTTGCAGTGCAGCGTCAGATTACGACCGGGGAGAGGCAGCAGAAATACGTCAGATTGCGTACAGCTGCGTAGTGGCTGTTATTGGGCGTGGCATGAGCCTGGATCGCCTTTGGGCAGCGCCTGACATCCGACAAGCCAAGCCGGGTTTTATCCCGGATTGTTGTCGCATTTGCGACAGGGGTGTTTCCAAGTCATTGTTTAAGCGATGTTGTTTTGTTGGCGCGCTCCTTGCTGAGATGAAGGCAATCTCAACAGGACGACGCCCAAAATGGCAGAAATCATCCACTCGAAGAAGGCACTCGCGGTCAATCCGCTGAAGGTCAGCCAGCCGGTTGGCGCTTCGCTGGCCTTCCTTGGCCTGGCCCGCAGCCTGCCGCTGATGCATGGCTCGCAGGGCTGTACGGCCTTCGGCAAGGTGTTCTTCGTGCGCCATTTCCGCGAGCCGATTCCGCTGCAGACGACCGCGATGGATCAGGTGTCGACCATCATGGGCGCCGACGACAACATCATCGAAGCGCTGCGGACGCTTTCCGACAAGAGCAAGCCGGACATCATCGGTCTGGTGACCACCGGCCTGTCGGAAACCCAGGGCACTGACATCCACCGCGCCGTGCGCGACTTCCGCGAAAAGTATCCGGAATACGCCGGTGTCGGCGTGGTCGCCATCAATACGCCTGATTATCTGGGTTGTCTGGAAAGCGGCTACGCGCTGGCCATCGAAGGCGTCATCAATACCCTGGTGCCGGCAAGCACCTGCGTGGGCAAGCGCCCGAAGCAGGTCAATGTGCTGGCTTCCGGCATGCTGACGCCGGGCGACATCGAGGCGATCCGGGAATGGATCGAGGCTTTCGGCCTGCGGGCCGTGGTGCTGCCCGATATCGGCGATTCGCTGGACGGTCATCTGATCGAGGCGGAAACCTCATCGCTGACCATAGGCGGCACACCGCGGGTCGAAATCGAATCGATGGGCGAGTCTGTGGCGACACTGGTCATTGGTCCCTCCCTGAACAAGGCGGCCGATCTGCTCAAGGGCAAGACCGGTGTGCCGGACTACCGCTTTGAAGGCCTGATGGGGCTGGATGATTGTGATGCCTTTACGCAGGCGCTGGCCGAAATTTCCGGGAATCCGGTGCCGGCGAGGATCGAACGCCATCGTGCGCAGTTGCAGGACGCGATGGTCGACAGCCATTTCATGCTCGGCTTCGCCCGCATCGCCCTGGCAGCCGACCCCGATCTACTCGGTCAGCAGGTCCGTTTCCTGACCGGCATGGGCGCCGAAATCGTCGCCGCCGTCAGCCCGCACAAGCATGACAGCCTGGCCGGGCTGCCGATTCCCAAGGTCGTCATCGGTGACCTAGAGGATATGGAGAAAGCCGCCCGTGACGGCGCCGCGCAGCTGGTGATGGCCAATTCGCACGCCGCTGACACCGCCAGCCGACTGGGGCTGCCACTGCTGCGTGCCGGTTTTCCGCAGTACGACCTCGTGGGCGGCTACGCCCGCACCTGGGTGGGCTACCGCGGTTCGCGGCAGGCCTTGTTCGACATTGCCAATCTGATGCTGGAGCAACACCATGAACTCGACGCCTATCGCTCAATCTACTGGGACGACGACCGCGACGGCGGCGTCGGCAAGCAACATGTCATCTCGTCGGCTGCAGCTGGTCTGGTCCATTAGGCAGGAGCCTGACGCCATGCTCAAGGTCGCCTTCGCTTCCACGGATCGCACACGGGTCAATCAGCACTTCGGCGCGGCCGAGGGCTTTGTCGTCTATGAAGTGACGCCGGAGAAGGCGACGCTGGTCGGGGTTGCCGAGTTTGCCGAAGAGGCGATGGATGGCAACGAGGACAAGCTGGCGGCCAAGATCGACTTTCTCGATGGTTGTGCGGCTGTTTACGTGATGGCGATAGGCGCCTCGGCGATCAAGAAGCTGATGGCCAAGGGCGTGCAGGCGATCCGTGTCGACGAGCAGGATGGTATCGACGAACTGCTGGTCGAGATTTCAAAAGCGATGAGCGACGGCGGCGTGGCTTGGATCGACCGTGCGATCGCATCCCAGGACAAGGCGAAATCCGAAGATCGCTTTGCCGCGATGGAATCGGAAGGCTGGGACGGCTGATGGCAACCGGGATGATCGAACACCGCGGCATCGTGCAGCGCGTCGAGGCCGGGCAGGCGTGGGTGGTCATGGAAACCGGCGGCTGTTCCTCCTGCGGGCAGGGCAGCAGTTGCGGCATCGGCAAGATGGCGGCGGGGCGTCCGGCAACGATGTTGCGTGTTCCGGTTGCAGGCGATATCAAGGCCGGCGATCTGGTGCTGATCGGCCTGCCGGAAAGCAAGCTGACCCTGTCGGCGCTGCTTGGCTACCTTTTCCCGGCCTTTGCCATGATTTTCGGTGCCTGGTTGGGGACGCGCCTGACCGGCAGTGACGGTGCGACCGCCCTCGGCGCCATTGTCGGCTTTCTGGGTGCCCTGATCATTGCCCGACTGGTCCTCGACGTGGTGCCCGGCTTGTTGCCCGCACCCCAACTGATTCCGATTCATTCACCTTCCAATGTACTCGCCAAGGAGCACTAACATGACTGAAGCAGTCGCCGCTGATCCCATCCTGGAAACCGATTTCATCAAGGAAATGACGCGCCAGATGCGCGCGCTCGACACCTACGGCACCTATCAGGGCTGGTCGGTCGAGAAGATTCTTGACCCCTATGTCCTGACCAAGGAGCGCAAGGCGGAAATCCCGCTGGTCGGCGATCCGGATGACGAGACCATTTCCCGCGTCAAGGCTTTCTACAACGCCATCGCCGTGCTGATCGAAAAGGAGTGCAAGCTCCTAGCCGTGCCACTGGTGCACCTGACGCACGAAGGTTTCGGCCGTGCCCTGATCACCGTCGGCAAGCTGGTCGCGGTCGACAAGACCCTGCGCGACGTGCATCGCTTCGGCTTTGCCAGCCTGTCCAAGATGAAGGACGAGGGCGACAAGATCCTGGGCGTCGCGCTGGAGCGCATCGGCCAGCATCCGGGTGTCGCCGGCCTGTAAGGCAAAGATCAGGGAGAACAACATGAGCGCAGAAGAACTCGCCGCCCTCGACAAGGAAGTGAAGAAGCTCAAGCGCATCGCTTCCGAATGGGCATCCCAGCTTCACGATCTGGTGGAGGATCGCCTGCCGGCGGGCTACCACGAGATTCCGGGCATTTCCCAATCCACATACGATGCCTGCAAGGCCTGGGCGGATGCCAGCGCCCGGCTTGCCGCGGCACAGAAAGGCTGAACGATGATTACCGGCTTGACCCGCGGGGGCGCGGAATGGACGCCCCAGTTCGTCACCGACCTCAACCAGGAAAAGTGCATTGGCTGTGGCCGTTGCTACAAGGTGTGCCCGCGCAATGTGCTCGACCTTGTCGAACGCGATATCGACGATGACGACGAGGGCGACGACGACAACACCATGGTGATGAGCATTGCCAATGCCATGGACTGCATCGGTTGTGGTTCCTGCGGCCGCGTGTGCCCGAAGAACTGCTACACCTACGCTCCGGCCAGCGCCTGATGTCTTACATTCTGCCGCCCGATCCGGATGTTGGCGCTGCCGTCTGCGCTGCCTTGCGGGCGCAGGTGGAGAAGCTCGGCCTGTCGATTGGCGACGAGCCACACTGGCTGGCAGCCAGCTTCGAGGAGGTCGTCGATCCCTTCTCGCGGGAGGTGAGCAAGGTCGCCTTCTGGCGGGGTGGCGAACGTTTCGGCAAGGCCACCTTCTTTCCCGACGGCCGGATCTTCGCCGAATATCAGGTGCTGCAGTCGTATCCGGCTCAGCCCGGACATTACGTCGATTATGTTCAGGTCTGGGGGCGACCGGAGCGCCTGAGGGGCGATGCCGTCATTGCCGAACAGCCTTGAGATGCCGGCAGGGTTGCCGGCAGCCCCGAGGCTGATTCTGGTTCATAAGCAGGCGACCAGCGGCCGGGTACGTTTTCTCTGCCTGCCTGCGGGTATTCTGGCGTTTCAGCCTTTGCCGGAGTTGTCGGCGCTGCGTGACGAGGGCTACTCCCCGACCGTGCATATGCATCCCGTCGCCCTGGTGCGCGAGGCCGAGTTGCGCCTGGGCCTCCCTGAAGAAGGACTGATTCCCGACGGCGAGTTTTCAGCTTGGGTCGATACGCCGGCAGGCGATGTGCCGGTGTTGCTCGCGTTGTTTTCCGGTATTGATCCGCCCTTTGCCGTCGCCGAACGCTGCCGGGGGCGTTTCATCGCCCTGACCGAGGCACGTCATCTCTCCGATGTCGAACGCAATCTGCTGCGGCGGGTGTACGAACATTTGCTGGGTTGATTGTCGCAAATGCGACAAGGCACTGTTGTCTTGTAAATCGTTTAAATACAGTGTGTTGGCGATGTTCTTCGAGATGGCACAGGGTTTGCAATGACTGAACCATCACTTCTGGGAGAACAGCCATGATCAACCTCACCCCCGCAGCAGTCAAAGCCGTCCAGCGCTTTATCCGCGGTTCCGAAACGCCGGTTGCCGGCCTGCGCCTGATGATTTCCGGCGGTGGCTGTTCCGGCCTCCAGTACGGCATGAAGCTCGAAGCCGACAAGGCCGAGGACGACTGGGAATTCGAGTTCGAGGGCGTCAAACTGCTCGTCGATCCGATGACCTTTCCGATGATCGACAACGTCACGGTCGATTTTGTCGATACGCTGACCCATACCGGCTTCAAGTTCGACAACCCCAACGCCAGCGCGCAGTGTTCCTGCGGCTCGTCCTTCTCGGTCTAAGGAGAGAAACTCATGTGGGAATATTCGGACAAGGTTCGCGAACACTTCTTCAACCCGCGCAATTCCGGCCCGCTGGAAGAAGCCAACGGCATCGGCGATGTCGGCTCCATCCAGTGCGGTGACGCGCTGCGTCTGATGCTCAAGGTCGAACCGGAAACGGAAATTATCCAGGACGCACATTTCCAGACCTTCGGCTGCGGTTCGGCCATCGCCTCGTCGTCGGCGCTGACCGAGATCATCAAGGGCATGACGCTCGACGAAGCGCTCAAGGTTTCGAACCAGGACATCGCCGATTTCCTCGACGGTCTGCCGCCGGAAAAGATGCACTGCTCGGTGATGGGCCGTGAAGCCCTGCAGGCTGCCATCGCCAACTACCGTGGCGAAGAGTGGTCGGATGATCACGAGGAAGGCGCGCTGGTCTGCAAGTGCTTCGCCATCGACGCGGTGATGATCGAAGACGTGGTTAAGGCCAACGACCTGAACACAGTCGAGGAAGTGACCTTCTATACCAAGGCCGGCGGCGGTTGCGCGGCCTGCCACGAGGGCATCGAGGAAATCCTCGCCAAGGTCAAGGCCGAGCGTCCGGGCATGGGTGAAACCTCGCCGCCGGCCGCCTGCCCGGCAACGCCGGAAGCGCCGAAGCCGCCGGCCAAGAAGCTCTCCATCGTCGAGAAGATCGCAAAGATCCAGGAAGTGCTGGAGTCGGTGCGCCCGATGCTGCAGCGCGACCACGGCGATGTCGAACTCGCCGACGTCCAGGGCAAGAAGATTTACGTGCATCTGAAGGGCGCCTGCTCCGGCTGCATGATGGAAGCGGCGACGCTCGGCGGCATCCAGCAGAAGATGATCGAGACGCTGGGCGAGCTGGTGCAGGTGCTACCGTCGTCGATGATGCCGGTCGAAGCCTGAGTAACGCATGACAGAACGGAAAAAGCGGCTGCTGCGGTGAACACGGAAAAGCCGCCAATTTCCCCTGTTTTACAACCCCAATAGAGAACCCGAGGCCCGCGCCATGGACAACAAACCGATCTATCTGGACAACAACGCGACGACGCGGGTCTATCCTGCCGTAGTCGAAGCGATGCTGCCGTTCTTCACCGAGCATTTCGGCAATGCCTCGTCGATTCATGCCTTTGGCAGTGAAGTCGGCAAGGCATTGAAGACGGCGCGTGGTCAGGTTCAGGCGCTGCTCGGCGCCGAGCACGACTCCGAAATCATTTTCACCTCCTGCGGCACCGAATCCGACTCGACCGCCATCCTGTCGGCGCTCAAGGCCCAGCCCGAGCGCAATACGGTGATCACCACCAATGTCGAGCACCCGGCGATCCTGACGCTGTGCGAATGGCTGGAAAAAGAGGGCTACATCGTCCATAAGCTGAAAGTGGACAAGAAGGGCCGTATCGACATGGACGAATACCGTTCCATGTTGCACGACCGCGTTGCCGTCGTCTCGGTGATGTGGGCCAACAACGAGACCGGTACGATTTTCCCGGTCGAGGAAATGGCTGCCATCGCCAGCGCCAAGGGCATCATGTTCCATACCGATGCCGTGCAGGCCGTTGGCAAGATCCCCATCGACCTGAAGAACACCAAGATCGACATGCTGTCTCTGTCCGGCCACAAGCTGCATGCGCCCAAGGGCATCGGCGTCCTCTACCTGCGCCGTGGTTGCCGTTTCCGCCCGTTGCTGCGCGGCGGTCATCAGGAACGGGGTCGCCGCGCCGGCACCGAGGCCTCCGCATCCATCGTCGCGCTCGGCAAGGCCTGCGAGCTGGCCCTGCAGAACATGGAAAAGGAGAACACCGAGGTCCGTCGCCTGCGCGACAAGCTGGAAACCGGCATTCTCAGCCAGATCAGCCACTGCTTCCCGACCGGCGACGTCAGCAACCGCCTGCCCAACACCAGCAACATTGCCTTCGAGTACATCGAGGGTGAGGCCATCCTGCTGCTCCTGAACAAACTGGGGATTGCGGCGAGTTCCGGGTCGGCCTGTACCTCCGGTTCGCTGGAGCCATCGCACGTCATGCGCGCGATGGGCATTCCCTACACCGCGGCACACGGCACCATCCGCTTCTCGCTCTCGGTCGATAACACCGAGGCCGAGATTGACCGGGTGATTGCCGCCGTGCCGCCCATCATCGCCCAACTGCGCAAGCTCTCGCCCTACTGGGGTGAAAACGGGCCGGCCGCCAACCCGGAAGCCGCCTTCGCCCCGAGCTATGCCTGATCAGTGCATCTGAAGTCTCTCTCTGTAGTATCTTCCTGCCCCGGGTGAAAATCCGGGGCACTTTTTTTGGATGCGTCGCCTTGCCTGGAGGCAGGCACGGCTAACGGAGTCCGGCGGTACTCAACCAGATACCGGTGGCCAGCATGACCAGCGCAAACGCCTTGCGCATCCGCCGTTCCGGCAGTTTGTGGGCCAGCGTCACCCCGGCGGACACGGTGAACAAGCCCCCGGCGGCCAGCGGCAGCCCCAATCGCCAATCGACCTGATCTGCCTGTGCGTAGGTTGCCAGCGCCACCGCGGCACTCGGCGCCACCAGCGCCAGCGCCAGGCCTTGAGCGCGTGTTTGGCGCTGCCCCAGCCAACCCGCCAGCAGCGGCGTGGCGAGCAGGCTGCCGCCGATTCCGAGCAGGCCCATGCTGCTGCCGCCGACCATGCCCACCACCGGCAAGCGGCGTCGCTGCAAAGGCAACTCGCCCGCCGAATCGGAATGTCGCCGGGCACGCAGCAGGCGCAGCGCGAGCAGGATGAGGAAGACCCCAAAGACGATACGCAATACCGCCTGGTCGAGGCGGGTCGCAAAGATCGCCAGTCCCCAGGTGGTCAGCATGCCGGGTAGGGCGATCGCGAGCATGTCCCGCCAGTCGATGGCCAGTCGCTGGTGGTAGCGCCACCAGGCGATCAGCAGGTTGGGGGTCATCAGCGCCAGCGCGGTGCCCTGCGCTGCGGATTGCGGCATTCCCAGTCCCAGTGACAGCAGGGGTACCGCGATGATGCCGCCGCCGATGCCAAAGAGGCCGCCGAACAGGCCGAGTGCCGCGCCGGCGCCGAGAGTCAGCAGGAGTTCGGGAATATGGGGCATGTCGGGCGCCCTGCGCGGGCATGGATGTCGGAGACGGGATGATATGGATTTACGTAAATCGATCAACCGTCGATGACGAATTCTATTGTTGCCCGGGGTATTGCGGGAGCGGTCACCTTTGCCTGGTGACGGCGCGGATATTCATGCCGTCTATCCGAACCGCCATTTTGTGCCGGCCAATGTAAGGGTGTTTCTTGATTTCCTGACGGCACACTTTGCCGACACCCGGGACGGGCCGCCGTCGGTAGAGGATTCCGCGTGGAAGCGCGTCGGCTCAGGCCGGCTGGCGTATTTCTGGGCGGGCGAAAAGCTGTTTGATCCAGCTGCGCTGTGCATCGCGCCGGCGCTTGTCGCTCAGGCGCTCGATGATGTGTGCGCTGACCGCGGCGAAGGGGAGCATGCCGAAGGGCGGGATTTCCTCGCAGTAGATCAGGTGCAGACCGATCGGCGACTCGAGCACGGCACTGACTTCGCCCAAGGCGAGTGCGAAGGCGGCCGGTTCGAGCTCGCTGTAAAGCTGGCCGCGCTTCACCGTGCCGAGCAAGCCGCCTTCCATGGCCGTCGGGCATTGCGAGTGGCGCAGGGCCGCCTTGCCGAAGGCGCCAGCGAGATCCGGATTTTGGGCACTTTTCCAGGTTGACCGCAGACCGTCGAGCGTCGCGATGCCCTGTTGCTTTTCCTTGGCATTGCCGTAGGTGATCAGGATGTGGCGCAGCTTGCGTGTTTCCGGCCGGTCGAAGGCTTCCGGATGCAGGCGGTAGTAGATTTCGGCATCGACGATGCTTACCTCGGGAACGTCCGTGGCAATCTTGTCGAGTACGGCTTCGACCTTGAGATCGCGCTCGACCGCGGCAGCGAGCGATTCGGCCTGCAGCCCGAGCCGCTCCAGATCGTGATGCATTTCATTGTCGCTGGCGTAGCGCTGGCGGATCTCGGCGAGCCGATTGTCGAGCGTGGCCGCGGGAACTACCACGCTGGCCGCTTCTGGCGTGGCCAGAATGCGCTGTTCGATGGACTCCTGATTGCCGGCAACCGTGCTCAGTTTTTTGCGTTCCCGCTCGCTCAGCCCTTCGGGGGCTTTCTGGAACAGTTCCCAGGCGAGCTTGAGTTCGAGGTAAGCGTGCTGCATCGTTCAATCCTTGTGGTCGATGGCTTCCAGTGTGCTTTCCGGAATCTGCAGGACGCGTCCGGGCAGGCTGGAAAAATGGACGTGATAGGCCACCCCGCCGGGGGCATCGCGAATGACCTTGATCACCTCGCCGACCGCACCCAGGGCGACTAGGACCTCGCCGCCTACGGCCAGTTGTTTTGCGGCCTGGACTTTCTCCCGGAACTCGAATTTCGAGGGTGTCCACGGCTCGTCGGCGCCAATCAGCTCTTCCTCGCGGCAGCCGACGATCTTGCCTTCATCGAGGAAATTGACGGAGTAGATGATCTGGTCCTGGAGGAAGGTGCCGACGTCGACGACGTAGCCGATGCTGCCGCGGCGAACCAGAAAGGCGCCGGGGTCGAGCCCCGGGTAGGTGCCGTCGTTGCGGACGTTGCGCGTCAGGCGCACCGCCTCGCCGTAATCCCAGCGCGCGTCCATCATTCCTTGAACACCTTGTCTAGCGAAACGAATGAGCTGAAGCCGCCATCCGGCTTGGCCTGGTTCTGGAAGACGGCAAAGACCTTCTCGGTGATCGAGTTGGACTCGACGAAGTCCTGATAAGCACGCTGCAGCCAGAGGCGATAGATGCCGCGTTGCTGTTCCTCGTCCGGCGGCAGGTTGGGGGCCTGCTTGGCCATGTAGTCATGGAAGCGCTGCAGGATGTGCAGGCGGTTCACATGTACGACCGACGGCTCGAAGGGCACGTCGAAAAATTCGAGGAAGTCCTCAGCGGAAACCAGCTCTTCGAGGGCTTCTTCCAGGGTGAGTGTGATGTCGTCCATGATGCCTCCTAGGCTGCTGCAAGGTTGAGGGATAGGTTGTCGGTGGCCGGGTCGTTCTCGGCTTCACTCTGAAACTCGTTGACCACCTCGAGCAGCTTGGCGGCGCCGAGATGATCCTTGCTGTCGAGCGCCGCCAGTTTGTTCAGGCGATCACGCGATTCGGCAATGCGCCCGAGGCGTAGCAGGACGATGCTTTCGGCCTTCAGGGCCAGCAGGTAGAAACGCAACAGGCCAAAGGAAATCGAAGCGGCAGCGCCAAGTTGTGCCTCGTCGATCCGGCGCCAGTCACGGGGCAGGCCGAGATATCTGGCCGACACGCGCATCGCGTGGTCGGCGACGATGAGTACGTCGTTCAGCCGGTGCTGGTAAAAGTAATAGCGATACAGCGCGACCAGCACCGTCAGGTGGTCCGGCGCCAGCAGGTGGGCACGCAGCAGCGCCATTTCGGCGTTCGGCTGGCCGTAGTCGGCAGCGGCTTCGGCGATCAGCTGCTCCGCCTCGGCCGGCAGGGCGTCCTCGAAGTAGAGCTTGCAGTCGGAAAAGTCGAGCAGGTCCATGTCAGTGCATCGCCTCGTGCGATAGGGTGTGCATCTCGGTGTTCTCGCAGCACAGGTCGCCGGCAGAACAGGTACGGCACTCGCCGCTGTGGTCGGGAGGCGGTGGTTCGTTCCGAACTTCGGCCAGTTCCCGCTCCAGGGTTTCGATCCGCTCGATCAGGCAGGCGATGGATTTGGCGACCGGGTCGGGCATCACGTTATGGTCGAGCGCGATGGTTCCGGATTTGTCGAGATACGGGCGCAGCGGCGAAACACGGGTATCGACGATGCGGCCGGGAACGCCGACCACCGTGCGATCAGCGGGTACGTCCTTGACCACCACCGAATTGGCGCCGACGCGGACGCGCTCGCCAACGGTGATCGGGCCAAGAATCTTGGCGCCAGCGCCGACAACCACACCGTCAGCCAGCGTCGGATGGCGCTTGCCCTTGTTCCAGGAGGTGCCGCCGAGCGTGACGCCATGGTAGAGGGTCACGTCGTCGCCGACTTCGGCCGTTTCACCGATGACGACGCAGGCGCCGTGGTCGATGAAGAAACGGCGGCCGATGGTCGCCCCGGGATGGATGTCGACATTGGTCAGCGTGCGGCTGAGGAAGGACAGGAAGCGCGCCGGAAAACGCCAGCCACTCTGCCAGAGCCGGTGTGACAGACGATGCACGAGGATGGCATGGACGCCCGGATAGGTGGTCATCACCTCGAAGGTCGAGCGGGCCGCCGGATCGCGCTGGAACACGCAATCCAGATCCTCGCGCAGGGTTGACCAGAGTCCGGGGGGCGGCAGGGTGGCGTGCGTCATGGGCAGGGTTTCAGACATGGTGAGGGTTCCTCAGGTCGTCGAGGAAGGCGCGCAGGTCATCCGCCTCCGGCGGATGTTTGTGTTCAGCGACAAAACGCCGCACCTGCGCCAGCAACGGTTCGGCTTCGGCATCGCCAACGGCCAGACCAAGTCGGGCATAGACGAGGCTGACCGCGCGCGTGCCGGAATGCTTGCCGAGGACGATGCGGTGTTCCTGGCCGACTTCACGGGGGTCGAAGCCCTGGTAATTGTCCGGGTGCTTGATCAGTCCATCGACATGGATACCCGCCTCGTGCGTGAAGGCGCCGGGGCCGACGACGCTTTTCTGCCAGGGCACCGAGCGTCCCGAGGCGTTGGCGACTGTGTGCGAGACGGCGGGAAAACGGCGCAGGTCGATGCCGGTACGGGTGCCATGCAGCTTGTCCAGACCGAGCACGACTTCTTCAAGCGGCGCATTGCCGGCCCGTTCGCCGAGGCCGTTGACCGTGGTGTTGACGTGCGTGGCGCCGGCCTTGCAGGCGGCCAGCGTATTGGCAGTCGCCAGACCCATGTCGTCATGGGCATGCATTTCGATTTCCAGTCCGGTGTGACGCCGCAGGTGGGCGATCCGCTCGTAGGTGCCAAAGGGTTCGAGGATGCCCAAGGTATCGGCAAAGCGCAGGCGGCGGGCACCGGCGCGTTCGGCGATGGCGGCGATCTCGCAGAGGAAATCCGGTGCAGCGCGCGAAGCATCCTCGCAACCAATGCTGACCTCCAGACCGAGTGCCTGTGCCTGATCGATGTAGCGCGGTAGCACGGCCAGCAGCCAGGCGCGGTTCTGGCGGAATTTGTAGGCGAGGTGTTGCTCCGAAGCAGGCACCGAGATATCGATGAGGTGCGCGCCAAGACCCGTGCAGGCGGCGATGTCGGCTTCGTGCATGCGGCTCCACAGCATCAGCCGGGCATTCAGCCCCAAGGCGCTGACAGCACGGATCGAATCGCGTTCTTCGGTACCCATGGCCGGGATGCCGACTTCCAGTTCGGGGACGCCGATGGCGTCGAGTTGGCGGGCGATGGCCAGCTTTTCCGTCAGGGTGAACGCCACGCCGGCCGACTGTTCGCCGTCGCGCAGGGTCGTGTCGTTGATGGTGACGAAAGCTTGTTGCATGGCAATCTCCTTTGGCTCAGTTGAGCAAGCCGGGTGCCAGCTTTTAAGTGATTGATTCATATGGTGTGTATCGGCTTGCGTCGGTTGGCTGTCGCAAACCTGACAATGCGCTGCATTGGCTGCACGCTGGCCTTGAAAGCAAATGCCCGGCGCTGAGCCGGGCATCGATGATGAGATCGGGAGTGGTGATTTACACGGTGTAGGGGGCGTGCAGCCAGTGGCGAATGGCATCCACGTCCTTCTGCGGCAAATAGGCAAAGCCGCCCAGCGCATCTTCCACCGCCGATTGCGCGACCCAGTAGGGCACGCTCTTGGTGGTCAGCATGTGGAAATACCAGGCCATCGGGTAACCGGCGCCGCGGTCGAAGTGTTGCAGGGCTTCCTGCAATTTCAGCCCCGAGGTGCCGGCGGCTGCTTCGAACTCCGGCGGCTCGCCGGCGAGCGTGGCAATCGGCTGGGCGCGGAAGATCGGCTGATGGTAGCGGTCGAGGTGTTCGCGTGTCGCGACCACCCAGTGATTACAGAAGCTGCTGGTCGCGCCGGCGCTGGTCTTTGACCAGTCTTCGAACAGCCGGTGGATCGGCGCCGGTTCGGCCTTCTGTTGCAGCATGCGCCGGAGAAAAGCGCCAATGTGCTGAATGCGACGGAAGGTGTAGTGCGGCAGGCCCAGAGGCACCAAGGCCTCATCGCCAAGCCGGGGATCGACCAGTTCCTCGATGGTCGATGGATCATTGACGAAAAGACGGTGCGCTCGCACCTCCTGGAGATCCTCGATTTCGAGTTGCAGGAAGGCTTCGTGTGCCTCGCCTTCCTGGGCCACGAGGTAGTGCGTCTGGCCGACCAGCCGGGTGGCGTAGAGGGTATCGTCTGCATGGTCGTCGATCAGTTGCCCGATGTCGCCGTCGCGTGCATCTAGCGCGTCCTCGACCCAGCGTTCCAGATTGACGGCGATCCGGTTGCCGTTGGCGTCGACAACACCGCCGAGGCGATACCAGCCGCCACGTGCAAAAACATGGCGGAATTTCCAGTCGGGCAGTTCGGCCGATAATGCCTTGACCAGTGCAGAGGGCCCGGCAGCAACGGAGGTTCGTGTGCAGGTCTCGATGATTGCCGGCGAGAGTGCCTTGCAGTACTCGCTCCAGGCCTGGTTTTCCTTCATGACGACTCCTGAACGGTTAGACGGCTTCCGACTCAGCGAGTCGAGCCTGGGCGGCTTCCCGAACCTCGATTTCGGGGTCGTGGGCCAGCGGGGGAAGAAACTCGAGGGGCGCATTGGCGACGGCGGCGAGGCGAACCCACCATTCCGGGTCGCCGAGCATGGCGGCGGCCAGCCCCGGCAGGGCGCGTTCGGCGACCACGGCGCGGACCTCGGGCTCGCTGTCGTTGGCCAGCAGGTGCAGGGCAAAGGGCGGCAGGCGGGTGGCCACCACCTTGCGTACTTCGCGTTCGCTGTCCTTGGCCATTTTCGCCAGCTGGCCGTGCGGCAGGCGGCGGGCGACCGTGGCACGGATCAGATAGTCGGGATCATCGATCAGGCGCAGCAGCAGCGGTTCCGGCAGGCGGGCGGCGACCGAGAGGCGGACCTCGCGGTCCGGGTCGCTGATCATGGCGATCAGCTGATCGGTGGGCAGCCGGCTGGCGACAACGCGGCGAACGACTTCGTCGATGTCCGATTTCAGCTCAAATATCCGGTCGACCGCTGCATAGCGGGCGGCGATGGCGCGTCGCTCCCAGAAAATGTCCTTGAGATACTTTTCCGCCTCGTCGCGGTTCTGGCGCAGGAAGCGGTCGATCTGCCGGCCGCTGTGGGCGCGGATGCAGGCATCACCAGGCGTACAGCGGTAGCTGTTCAGGTATTCGGGGTAGTAATCGCAGCCCGAGCACAAGCCCAGTTTGCCAACACCGGCACGAGGGGGCGCCTGCTCACTCGTCATCGACCTTGCTGGCGATGAGGATGCCGGTGGCGATCTCGGCATTGTTGGTCAGTTCGAGACAATGGCCGGTGGCGCCGGTGATCAGGAACAGATCGTATCCGGTCACGGAGAAGGCCGGATGGTAGCGCGGTGAGACGTCGTCTTCGCTGCATTCACTGAAGTGAAGGTCGGGGAAACGCTTCCTCAGGCTGCCGGCACGGCCGTCGAGCAGGGCGGCTTCACCGACCATCGCAAGCTGGCTGGGCGTGATCATGCGGACTCCTCGTTCTCCAGTTCTTCCTCAAAGCGGGCGAGGGTGGCGGCGGGTACGCCCATGATCTGCGCCAGCCAGGGCGGCGGGCAGCTCAGCCGGCCCTGCAGTTCAACCAGAACCTCGCGCGCCGGACCGCCGTTCGGTTTCTTGACCGGATGGACGCCGGCGCGAACCACCTTGGCGGCAGCCGGGCCTCCGATCGACTGGATATAGACGATCTGGCAGTCGTTGATCAGTTCCGAGCGTGCGGCATTCTTGTCTTCAGCGCCGTCAGCCTCGGCGGTGCTGCGGACATCGATCAGCTTGATCGCCTGCTGACCGACCTGATAAACGAGGAAGCGGTCGCAGGAGCCGAAGTGCCCATCAAGGTTTTCGCCGCGGTTGGCGGCGACGGCAACGCGGATCGAGCCGGGCATCTCGCCGTCGGCATAGGCTTCGATGGTCGGGAAATCATTGTGTTCGATCCCCTGGCCCCAGAGCAGGCGGACAGCCTCCTTGAGCTGTTCGGCATCAACACCGACGTGACAGCCCTGTTCGGCAAAGTCGCCGGCGAGGAGGGTGCGCAGGTCTTCGACAGTCAGCTTGCTGAGCTTGGATTCGGTCAGCGGGCCTTCGAGTTTCTCGAGCAGGGCGCCGGCAAAGGCCTTGATATCCAGAGCGTTCAGGGCACGGGCGGCGAGTGCGATGCGTAGTGCGGCTTCGCGGGAAGCAATGGGTGAGGGCGACATGGTGGGCTCCTGGCAGCGTCTTCAGTGGAGCGCCCGCGTAGTGTTTGGACTATGCAGGCACTCGGTTGCAACCGCTGACGACTCAGGCCGGGCTGATGCAGCTCGACGGGCAGACGTCGACGCACAACGGGGAATCGTTGTGGCCGTCGCACTCGGTGCAGGTTGCGGCGTCGATCTTGTAGAAGATCTTGCCGGAGCTGATCGACTTGGTCGGGCAGACCGGCTTGCAGTCACCACAGGCCGTGCACATGTCGGGATCAATCTTCATTGCCATGATGCTCTCCTTTCAATCCGCTTTTGCTGGCTCATTTGCTGGCTGGGCGGTGAGGGTTTGACGAAACTCAGTCCTCGGCGGCGCCGAGGCGCTTGGCACGCAGGGAAATCGGCAGACGCGGCGGCTTGGCGATCGGATCGATGTAGTACGAACCCCCGTTGTCCAGCCTCAGTTCGCCACCCCACTTTTCCGGGCTGTCGAATTCGAGGGACTCGATGGAGGCTTCCAGGTCGCGCTTCGGGAGGTAAAAGGTCAATCCCTTTTCGCCCTGACGGATCATGATGTTGGCCATTTATGTTCTCCCTAGGTTTGGCAAGTCGCTTGCGTGCTTGTGCCCCGCCGCCGTTGCCAGCAGGCGGGGCGCAGGTGATCCGGATTAGCGGACCAGGTCGAAGTTGTAGTCGGTAGTCCCCATGCCGATCGTTTCCTTGTCGAGTTGCTCAAGGACGGCGTTCGTCAGTTGGGTAACCACAGTCATCATGCCTTCGTAGCCCAGTGTGGTAGCACGGTGCTGATGGTGACGGTCGAAGATCGGGAAGCCGATGCGGATCAGCGGCACTTCGAACTCTTCACCCTTGTAGCGGGTGTCGCGCTGGATGTACTTGCCGTAGGAGTTACCGATCAGGAAGTCCGGCTTGTCCGTGAAGCACAGGCTGCGCATGTGCCACAGGTCGTTACCGACATAAACCTTGCCATTGACACCGAACGGGCTGGAGTCGAGGAGCTTCTGGACAGCCTTGCCCCAACGCTTGTTGCCGTTGTGAGAGAGGATGTGGGTCGGCTCGGCGCCGACTTCGAGCAGGATCTTGACCATGCCGAGGACGAAGTCCGGATCGCCGTAGATGGCGAACTTCTTGCCGTGCAGCCAGGCGTGGCTGTCGGAGATCAGGTCCATGCAGCGGCCGCGTTCCAGCTCCAGCGAGGCCGGGATCGGCTTGCCGGTCAGTTCGGAGACCTTCATCAGGAAGTTGTCGGTCCATTCGACGCCCATCGGGATGTCGAGCTTGGGCACTTCGTGGTTCCACGTGTTCTCGACGAACTTCTTGGTCTTTTCCAGCTGGTACGGCTGGAGCATGACGGTGGTGATGGCGTTCGGTGCGTCCTTGATCTCGTCCATCGTCGTGCCACCGGCGTACATGCGGAATTCGCCGTCCGCCGGGGTGTCGAAGACGTCGGTCGGGTCGGAGAGCATGGTGTAGCCGACGCCCATTTCGGTCAGCATGCGCTTCACGACACGGTAGTTGCCGAGGTAGGTTTCAAAGCCCGGGACCAGGTTGATGGTCTGCTTGTTACCCGGCTTCTTGCCTTCCATGGTGTTCAGCGTGAAGTACTTGAGGATGCCTTCTTCCATGTTGTCCCAGCCGGTGGTGTGCGAACCGACGAAGGACGGAGTGTGGGCGAAGGGGACCGGGTAGTCGTCCGGCACGTGACCGGCCTTCTTAGCGTTGTTGATGAAGGCGTTCAGGTCGTCACCGATAACTTCGGCCATGCAGGTGGTCGACACGGCGATCATGTCCGGCTTGTAGATGGCCTTGGCGTTTTCCAGGCCGTCGAACATGTTCTTCTGGCCGCCGAACACTGCGGCGTCTTCGGTCATCGAGTCGGAAACGCAGGAGCACGGTTCCTTGAAGTGACGGTTGAAGTAGGTGCGGAAGTAGGCGACACAGCCTTGCGAACCATGCACGTAGGGCAGGGTCTTGTGGAAGCCGGAGGCGCAGAGGACGGCGCCGAGCGGCTGGCAGGCCTTGGCCGGATCAACGGTCAGGGCTTCGCGCTTGAAGTTGAGGTCCTGGTATTCCTTGGAGGTGGTCCACATGAAGGTTTCGAAAACCTTGTCCGGGCCGTGACCTTCCTCGAACTGGACGCGCTTCTCGGCCAGGTTCTTCTTGTAGTCATCGTCGCGGAACAGCGGATAACAGGGCTTGATGTTGTCTGCGGTTTGCATTGCTATCTCCTTGCCCGTACCGCTCATCTGCAGTGCCGGGCGCAAGGTTGAAGATCAGGGTTCCGGGTGAGGGGGCGAGTGAAGGACCTGAAGTCCGCAATCACCCACCACCATCACCTGTTTCCCAATTCCTGAAACTTAGGCAGCCTTCTTGACGTCTTCGGCTTCAACCTTCTTCCACGGGGGAGTCAGGTTCTTGAAGGTCGGGTTGGAGAGGGCAATGTCCATGTCACGGGCGAAGATCGCGAAACCGTCGTAACCGTGGTAGGGGCCGGAGTAGTCCCAGGAGTGCATCTGGCGCAGCGGAATGCCCATCTTCTGGAAGATGTACTTTTCCTTGATGCCGGAGCCAACCATGTCGGGCTTCAGACGCTTGACGAATTCTTCCAGCTCGAAACCGGTGACGTCGTCGTAGAGCAGGGTGGCATCACCCATCTCCTTGATCGTGCGGTCGTAGTCGTCGTTGTGGGCGAATTCGTAGCCGGTGCCGATGACTTCCATGCCGAGGTCCTCGTAGGCGCCGATGACGTGACGCGGACGCAGACCGCCGACGTAGAGCATGACCTTCTTGCCCTGCAGACGCGGCTTGTACTTGGCGATGATGGCATCCATCATCGGCTGGTAGCGCGCGATCATGGCTTCGGTCTTTTCCTTGACGGTGTCGTCGAAGAAAGCGGCGATCTTGCGGCAGGATTCGATGATCTTGGTCGGGCCGAAGAAGTTGTATTCCAGGTAAGGAATGCCGTACTTCTCTTCCATGTGGCGCGAGATGTAGTTCATCGAACGGTAGCAGTGCAGCAGGTTCAGCTTGACCTTCGGCGTGTTCATCATCTCGGCGATGGTGCCGTCACCGGACCACTGAGCAACTACGCGCAGACCCATTTCCTCGAGGAGGATACGAGTCGCCCAGGCGTCGCCGCCGATGTTGTAGTCGCCGATGATGGCCACGTCGTAGGGGGTGGAGTCAGCCGTAACACCGTCGCGCTTGTCGAGCACCCAGTCACGAATGGCATCGTTGGCGATGTGGTGGCCGAGGGACTGCGACACGCCGCGGAAACCTTCGCAGCGAACCGGGATCACCGGCTTGTCGATGGCGGCGGAAGCCTTCTTGGAGACGGACTCGATGTCGTCACCGATCAGGCCGATCGGGCACTCGGACTGAACCGAGATCCCCTTGTGCAGCGGGAAGAGCTGTTCGATTTCTTCGATCAGCTTGGCGAGTTTCTTGTCGCCGCCGAAGACGATGTCCTTTTCCTGGAAATCCGAGGTGAAATTCATCGTGCCGAAGGTATCTACGCCGGTGGTGCCGACGTAGTAGTTACGACGACCGGCGCGGGAATACTGGCCGCAGCCGACCGGGCCGTGAGAGATGTGGATCATGTCCTTGATCGGACCCCAGACCACGCCCTTGGAGCCGGCGTAGGCGCAACCACGGATGGTCATGACGCCCGGCAGGGACTTGCGGTTGGATGTGATGCACTTCTTGGATTGTTCAACGGAGACGTCGTTGGTGGCCAGGTGCTTGGTGCGGTCCTTCTTGGCCTTGTCCGGATAAACCTCCAGCACCTCGGCAATGAGGGCTTCGGTTTCTTCGCGAGTCATGGTGCTCATATTTTCCTCCTGACGCTGCTACCAATCTGTAGCCAGCGCTCTGGTTGAAAGTGGCGGGTGCCGCGGCACCCGCCTTCGTGCGCGTACTACTTAGGCAGCCAGGTCGGCAGCGGTTTTGCCGACGATGGACTCGTCTTCCGCTTCCATGATGCCGAATTCCATCAGCAGGTCTTCCAGCTGTTCCATCTCGATGGGGGTCGGGATGACGAGCATGGTGTTGTTCAGAACCTTCTGGGCCAGCTGGCGATACTGGTCGGCCTGCTTGTGGGTCGGGTCGTATTCGATGACCGTCATGCGGCGGATCTCGGCGTGCTGGACGGCGTTGTCGCGCGGCACGAAGTGGATCATCTGGGTGCCCATGGCCTTGGCCAGGGCTTCGATCAGCTCGTCTTCGCGGTCGGTGTTACGCGAGTTGCAGATCAGGCCGCCGAGACGGACGCCGCCAGAGTTGGCGTACTTGACGATGCCCTTGGCGATGTTGTTGGCGGCGTACATGGCCATCATTTCGCCGGAGCAGACGATGTAGATTTCCTGAGCCTTGTTTTCGCGGATCGGCATGGCGAAGCCACCGCAAACCACGTCACCCAGCACGTCGTAGAAGACGAAATCGAGTTCGTCATCGTAGGCGCCTTCTTCTTCCAGGAAGTTGATGGCGGTGATCACGCCGCGGCCGGCACAGCCAACGCCGGGTTCCGGACCACCGGACTCGACGCACTTGACGCCGCCGAAACCGACGGAAAGGACGTCCTCGAGTTCGAGGTCTTCAACGGAACCGGCTTCAGCAGCCAGGTGCATAACGGTGGTCTGAGCCTTGCTATGCAGGATCAGGCGGGTCGAGTCGGCCTTCGGGTCGCAACCCACGATCATGACCTTCTTGCCGGCCTCAGCGAGGGCTGCAACGAGGTTCTGGGTGGTGGTGGACTTACCGATACCGCCTTTGCCGTAGATGGCGCATTGACGCAGTTTAGCCATGGTGTAATCTCCTTGTGTCTATCAGTCGATTTGCGAAGGAATTGGTTAGTGTCGCGACTGACTATCTGCACGTAGCGTGCCAGGTCGATTGATAGACGACAACATGTTGATTATTAATTGAAATACGAGAATTCACTCAGCCTTGAAGAGGCGCGGCTTTACGACAAAGACCCTTTGCTCTGTAGGGCTGGCGACAATGCCTCGGTCACTGGCGAGACAATGTCGGTTGGACGCGACGACATTTGTCGCTCTGATGTATTGCGGGGTGGTCAAGGTCTCGCCACCGGTGAAGGTCAAATGGCCAGCCTGCCACGCGAGGCGAGGCTGCCGATCAACCGCTGCAACCTCCCTGCCGTGGTCCTCGGTGGCCTGACCTATCAACAGCATCCGTCCCCATTGTTGCTCGATGGCGTGGCCGAGTTGCACAGCGATTTGTTTCGACGGCTGGAGAAGGCGCCGGTCGCGCAGGCCCCCGAGGTCTTCCGCGATTATCTGACCGTGCATTTCAGGCTCGAGCGGCCCGAGGAAATGGGCTTTACTGGCCGGCGAAAAAGTCGCGCCAAGGCCAACTACATCCGCATGATCCGTGGCTGGAGCTTTGATTCCGACAGCCGGGAGGGGGCGGTGCTGAAGGGGTGGGTCGAGTCGCGATTCGGACTGATGCCGCGGCACCATGGCGAATCCCTGCGCGATCCTTCAGGGGAGCCCTATCGCCGCTATCTGGAAATGCGGGCGCAGGGTCTGTATGGCACCAATGCTCTCGAAGCGCAGTTCGATCTGGTTTACACCTACTGTCAGCATGCGCTGGCCAAGGCGCATCCGAATGCCCCCCACGTCACGCTTTACCGCGGCGTTAACCGGCTGGCCGACCACGATGTGCTCGAAAAACTCGATAACGGCCGCTACGTGATCCTGCTCAACAACCTGAGTTCGTTTACGTGTAGTCGTGAGCGGGCCTGCGAATTTGGCGACTACATTCTTGAAGTGGCGGTGCCGCTGACCAAGATTTTCTTCTATTGCGGCCTGCTGCCTGGCGTACTGCAAGGCGAGGACGAGTTCCTGGTGATCGGTGGTGTCGTCGATGTCGCATTGTCGACAATTTAGGTAGTACCACGGCAGCCGGTGGCTTAAGCGATAATCGCCGCATGCAAGATGCTTCCGATAAGCCGGTTCAGCGTGTCGCCAAAATCCGGCGCGACTACAACACCTGGGTTGCACGCGAAACGATCGAGGACTACGCGCTGCGTTTCACGCCGCGCAGTTTTCGCAAATGGTCTGAAATGCGCGTCGCCAACACCGCCTTCGGTGCCGCCGCCTTTCTGGTGCTGGAAGCGGTGGGAGCGACCATGCTCGTCCAGGCCGGTTTTCTCAATGCCTTCTGGGCCATCCTCGCCACCGGGCTGATCATCTTCCTGCTTGGCCTGCCGGTCAGCATCGCCGCCGCCCGCCACGGGCTGGACATGGACCTGCTGACGCGCGGGGCCGGCTTCGGCTACATCGGTTCGACCATCACCTCGCTGATCTACGCCAGCTTCACCTTCATTTTCTTCGCGCTCGAAGCGGCGATCATGGCCTACGCGCTGGAATTGGCTTTTGGCATTCCGCCGGCCTGGGGCTACCTGATCTGTGCGCTGGTCGTCATTCCGCTGGTCACCCACGGCGTCACGGCGATCAGCCGCCTGCAGGCGTGGACGCAGCCGCTGTGGCTGTTCCTGCTGATCCTGCCGTATGCCTTCCTGTTTCTCGAAGATCCTGGTGTTTTCGAGGGGCTCTGGCGCTATGGCGGCGAGCACGGCGGCGATGGTGGCTTCAATCCGCATCTCTTCGGTGCCGCGCTGACCGTCGGGATTGCGCTGGTCACGCAGATGGCCGAGCAGGTCGATTACCTGCGCTTCATGCCGGAAAAAACGCCGGCAACGGCACGGCGCTGGTGGCTGGCGGTGATTCTTGGCGGCCCCGGCTGGGTCGTGCCCGGCATCCTGAAAATGCTGGGTGGCGCACTGCTGGCGTGGCTGGTTCTGCGCAATGGCATTCCCGCCGACAAAGCGGTCGACCCGAATCAGATGTATCTGATCGGTTTCTCGCACGTCTTCGACAACACGACGCTGGCCGTGGCCGCGACAGCCATATTCGTCATCGTTTCGCAGTTGAAGATCAACGTCACCAATGCCTATGCCGGCTCGCTGGCCTGGTCCAATTTCTTTTCCCGGCTGACGCATAGCCATCCGGGGCGAGTGGTCTGGGTGGTGTTCAACACCGCCATCGCGCTGATGCTGATGGAGCTGGAAGTCTTCCAGGCCATCGGCCAGGTGCTCGGTCTGTATTCAAATATCGCCATTTCCTGGATGGCCGCTGTGGTGGCTGATCTGGTCATCAACAAGCCGCTGGGGCTTTCACCCAAGGGGCTGGAGTTCAAGCGCAGCCGGCTTTACGACATCAATCCGGTGGGCGTTGGCGCGATGCTTGTGGCGTCGCTGCTGGCGGTGAGTGTTTTCGTCGGCGCCTTCGGCAGCATGCTGCAGCCCTATGCGCCGCTGGTCGCGCTGATCGCTGCCTTTGTCTTTTCGCCGTTCATCGCCTGGCTGACCGGTGGCCGCTATTACCTGACGCGTCCGGACAGCCCTGCCACGGTCAACCCAGAAAACACGCAAAAATGCGTGATCTGCGAGCGCGAATATGAGGCCGAGGACACCGATCACTGTCCGGCCTACCGCGGGAATATCTGTTCGCTGTGTTGCTCGCTTGATGCGCGCTGCCACGACCTGTGCAAACCGCAGGCCAGTCTTGATGCGCAATGGAGTGCGTTGCTGCGCCGCATCCTGCCCCGCGCGGTGCATCCCTATCTCGACACCGGCCTTGCCCACTTTCTGTTGCTGATGGCCGGCATCGTGCCTGTGCTGGCGCTGATCCTCGGCGTGCTTTACACCCATGAGGCGATTACCCTTGGCGCGGCTGAGCCTTCGGTACTGGCGCACCTGCAGGACACCTTCATCAAGACCTTTGCCGCCTTGCTCATGCTGTCCGGGGTGATAGCGTGGTGGATGGTTCTGACCCAGGAAAGCCGGCGGGTGGCGCAGGAAGAGTCGAATCGACAGACGCAGCTGTTGGTGCAGGAAATCGCGTCTCACCAGCGTACCGATGCCGCGTTGCAACAGGCCAAGGTCATCGCGGAACAGGCCAATCAGGCGAAGAGCCGCTACATCACGGCAATCAGCCATGAATTGCGGACGCCGCTGAACAGTATCCTGGGCTATGCGCAGATATTGGCCGCCGATGAGGATGTGCCGCCGAATCGCAAGCAGGCGGTCAGCGTCATCCGCAAGTCGGGCGATCACCTGTTGTCGGTCATTGAGGGCACGTTGGATATCGCCCGTATCGAGAGCGGCAAGCTGACGCTCGATGTGAAGGCGATGAATCTGCCGGATCTGTTGCAGCAGATTGTCGGCATGTTTGAGTTGCAGGCCCGCAACAAAGGCCTGGGATTCGAGTATCAGGCGCACGATGAGATCCCTTCATTCGTTCGGGCCGACGAGCGTCGATTGCGCCAGATTCTGATCAACGTCATCGGCAATGCCGTCAAATTCACGGTTCGCGGCAAGGTCAGGCTGGGCGTGGGGTATCGCCGCGACATGGCGACCTTTGAAATTCGCGATACCGGCCCCGGCATTCCCGCCGAAGACGTGGCGCGGATTTTTGAGCCGTTCGCCCGTGGAAGTACAGTACAGGCGGGGGGGAGTGGCGTCGGGCTGACCATTGCACGCATGCTGACCAACCTCATGGGGGGCGAACTGGAACTGAGCAGTACGCCGGGCGAGGGGGCCTGCTTCCGCATCCGCCTCTTCCTGCCGGCGGTCTATTCGGCTCAGGCCGAGATGAGCCGACCACGCCTGAGGCGCATTGGCTATCTCGGTGTGCGGCGCCGAATTCTGGTGGTCGACAATGAGAAAGTGGACCGCGAGTTGTTGCAGAACATGCTGGAGCCGCTCGGCTTCATCGTTGAGCAGGCGGATAGCGGCGAAGCTTGTCTGACTGCAGTGCCCCGTTGCTCGCCGGATGTGATTTTCATGGACCTGGGCATGCCCGGCATCGACGGTTGGGAAACGATACGCCGCCTGCGCCAGCTCGACCTCGGTGATACCCGGGTGGCCATCCTGTCCGCCAATGCCTTTGATAAAAATCTCGAGAACGATGTCGGCATCACGGCGCGGGAGTTTTTCGTCAAACCCTTCCAGCTCGACGAGCTTCTCGACTGGCTGGGTGACACCTTGCGGCTGGAATGGATCACCGCCGAGAGCCCGCCGATAGCAGTCGCGCCGCCGCCGGCTGCGCCGCCGCTGATCCCGCCTACGGACGAGGTATTGGCGGAGCTCGATGCGCTGATCAATCTGGGTTACCTGCGAGGCATCCTCGGCAAACTGGCCGAGATCGAGAACAAGGATGTGGCGCACGGTGAATTTGTGCGCGTGCTGCGGGATCTGGCCCGCCAGTTCCAGTTTGACGCAATGAAGGAAATCATCAGGAAAACCCGCTATGCCCAGTCTTGATCGCACGATTTCAGACATTGTCCTGATCGTGGACGATGTTCCGGAGAACCTGGCCCTGTTGCATGACGCGCTCGATGAAGCCGGGCACACCGTGCTCGTCGCGACCAACGGGGAAGCCGCCTTGCAGCGCGCCCAGCAGAGCCTGCCCGACGTCATTCTCCTCGATGCGCTGATGCCGGGGATGGACGGCTTCGAGGTCGCCCAGCGCCTGAAGGCGGATTTCGCCACCCAGCACATTCCGATCGTGTTCATGACCGGTTTGACCGAAACCGAACATGTGGTTGCCGCCTTCGCCGCGGGCGGCGCCGATTACGTCACCAAGCCGATCCGGCCGGCCGAGGTGCTCGCGCGGATCGCCGCGCATGTGAGCAATGCCCGACAGATGCGTCAGGCGCGAACGGCGCTGGATGCTTTCGGGCAGGCAACCGTTGCGGTGCGAGCCGCAGACAGTCGCATCGTCTGGCAGACGCCGCTGGCGCGCAGCCTGCTGAATGCCTATTTTGCCAACCCGGAAACGGTCGCCCCCGAAGAACTGCTGCACTGGATCGCCGCCGCGCACCGCGCCCGCAGCGAGAGTCGGGAACCGGCGCAATTGCTGATTGCTGAGGGCAACAAGCGACTGCTTGCGTCATTCCACGACCAGACCGGCGACGACGAATGGCTGGTCGTGCTGCGCGAAGAAAACGACGCCTCCGCGGTCGAATCCCTGATCGCTGCCTTCCGTCTTACCCAGCGCGAAGCCGAAGTGCTCTACTGGGTCGTGCAGGGAAAAACCAGCAAGGACATTGGCGACATCCTCGGCAGCAGCCCGAGGACGGTGAACAAACATCTCGAACACGTTTTCGAGAAGCTGGGCGTCGAGACCCGCACCGCGGCCGCCAACCTGGCCTTGGGCAAAATGCGCGGCAGTTGACGGCGACCGATTTTGGGCTGTTTTTCGGGTTCACCGCAGCAGCCCTGCGGGCGGCAAAAACTCAAGCGGCCAGCACTTCGCCCGGTCCCTGCTTGGCCGCCCACGGCGCCGGGCGACGTACGGCCAGCCAGACCGGACTTTCCATGGAGAGTGCCAGCTGGCGGGCAAGTTCGACCATGCCATCGTAGCCAGCATAGCCGAACTCGCGTTCCTGGTTGATGTCGAGGAAGGGAATGCGCGCCTTGAGTGCCGTATAGAGGTTGCGACCACCGGCAATCAGGATGTCGGCCCGGTACTCGTGGTAGGTCGATAGCAGCGCCTTGGGGCTGCCGTCATCGATCATCTTGGTATCCTCGCCCATCAACTCGCGAATGCGCGCCTTGTCTTCCTCGGTCGATTTCTTGGTGCCGGTGGCGACGACTTTCATCCCCAGATCCTGGAGCGCCGAGACGATCGACCACGATTTGACGCCACCGGTGTAGAGCAGAACACGCCGACCCCTCAGTCGTTGGCGCCAGGGCTCAAGCGCCGCATGCGATTTGGCCTCCTCGCGGGCGATGACCGCCTCGGTGCGGGCGATCAGGTCCGGGTCGCCGATCAGGCGGGCAAAGTCGCGCAAGGCGTTGGAGACATCCTGCACGCCGTAGAAGCTGCCTTCAAAGAAGGGAATACCGAAGTTGTCCTGCATCTTGCGCGCCACGTTGAGCAGCGCCTTGGCGCAGACGACCATATTTACCCGGGCGCGGTGCATGGTCTGCACTTCATGGAACCGGGCGTCGCCGGAGAGTGTGCACAGGATGCGCAGGCCGAGTTCGTCGAATAGCGGTGCGACATGCCAGAACTCCCCGGCGATGTTGTATTCGCCGATCAGGTTAACGTCGTAGGTTGGCAGGCCATCGGCGCGCGGTTTGGCCGGTGCGGGCTCGCGGGTGCCGATGACATGCTTGAACATCGCTTCGCCGGCCAGCCGGTTGCCGAGGTTTTTGGTGCCATAGAAGCCGGCGGCATCAACCGGCACCGTGGGTACGCCCCAGCGTTCGGTGGCAGCCTTGCAGACGGCATCGACGTCGTCGCCGATCAGTGCGGTGACGCAGGTGTTGTACACAAAAACCGCCGCCGGAGAATAACTGTCGATGGCCTGCTTGATGGCGTGAAACAGCCGTTTCTCGCCGCGGCCCATGACCACATCGGTTTCGGAAAGATCCGTGGTCATGCCGATCTTGTACAGGGTGACACCGCTGGAGCGCGTTCCACGGTTGTCCCAGGAGGAACCGGCACAGGCGATCGGGCCATGGACGATGTGGGCAACGTCGGCAATCGGCAAGAGCGCGATCTGCGCGCCATCGAAGGAACAGCCGCCGGCGGTGGCGCCCGGCTTGGGCTTGGCGCACCCTGATTTTTCCTTCTTGTTGTGGTCGCAGGCCGGCTCGTCGAGCAGGGCCTGAATCTCGCTGGCTTTCATGGCGTTCTCCAGATGGACTAGCCAGACATCAGCAAGATGGGTGCCACGATAAAACCGTTTATTTACAACGATTTGTGGCCAAAATTTATTGTCGCAAACCCAACAATGCCGGGGAGCTTCGCCAAAGGTACAGTCCCTTTGAGAACTTCACAGACTGAGTTCGTCTTCCTGCGCCTGTTGTGCGTTCATCGCGGGCAGGAATCACGCGATATGGCGGCGTGCCTTACCGCCACGGAACCCTCGGATCAGTTGATCTCGCAGCGGTTGCGACCGTTTTCCTTGGCTTGGTAGAGCAGGGCGTCAGCTTCGCGGAACAGGGTGGCGACATGGCCGGAAGCCGGATTGACGCTGACGCCGCCAATCGACACCGTCACGATGCCGTAATCGCCGTTTTTCTCATGCGGCAGTTTGAGTGCCGCTACCGACTCCACCAGCGACAGCGCCAAGCCGGCATGGACACCGGGAACCGCCTCGGGAATGACAACGGCGAACTCCTCGCCGCCATAGCGGGCGACAAAGGCACCGGGCGCAATCTTGTCTTCATTGGCGTCGTGCAGGCACTTGGCAAAGCATCGGGCAACCGCGCGCAGGCAGTCGTCACCGGCCAGGTGGCCGTAGTGATCGTTGTACTTCTTGAAGTTATCGACGTCGATCATCAGCAAGCTGAAGGGCAAACCCTGCCCGGTGGCGCGGTCCCAAAGGGTATCGACCTGCATGTCCATCGCCCGGCGATTGATCAATCCGGTCAGGCCGTCGCGGTTCGCCTGATCCTGCAGTTTGCGATTGGCCTGCGCCAGGCGGGCACGCAGGGCGGCAATGCGTGACATGGCCTTCATCTTGGCCTGGAGCACGGTTTCCGGTGCCATTTTCGAGATGAAATCATCGCCGCCGGCTTCAATGGCGGTGACCAGATTGGTCGGCGTGTCAGTCGCGGTCACGAAAATGATCGGCGTCCACGCCCAGGCTTCGTGACCTTCGAGCGCCCGGATGCGGGTGGTCGCCTCAAAGCCGTTCATGCCGGGCATCTCGATGTCCATCAGGATCAGATCGAAATGGTCCTGCTGAAAGTGAGCGATGGCCGCCGGGCCATCAGCTGCGTGGATGACTTCGTGTCCGAAAGACTCCAACCGGGCACAGGTGACCATGGCCACGGCCCTGGAATCGTCTACCAGTAGGATCTTCATGTCGAAAGCTCAGTCACAGCGGCGAAGGCGGTTGTTTAGCGTTGATTGTTTTTTGCTGGCAGCATACCGAAAATAGGCGAATTTGCCTATGAGCAAAGTCATAAAGCAGTCAACAAAAAAGGCGCCACGATGGGCGCCTGATTCGTGTCGGGCATGCTGCCCTCTCAGCCCCGATGATTTTCGGGGAGATGGTCGCCGACGATCTTGAGCAACGGGGCGAAGACCTTCGGGGTGCCGGCGACGATGTTGCCGGTATCCAGATAATTGGCGTCACCGCGCAGGTCGCTGACCAGGCCACCGGCCTCGGAAATCAGCAGCGAGCCGGCGGCCATGTCCCAGGGCGACAGGCCGAGTTCCCAGAAGCCGTCGTAACGACCGCAGGCGACATAGCACAGGTCAAGCGCGGCAGCGCCCGGGCGACGCTGGCCGGCGGTCTTTTGCGCCAGCTCCTTGAAGATGGCCAGATAGGTGTCGATCTGATCGAACATCCGGTAGGGGAAGCCGGTGCCGATCAAGGCATCCTGCAGCTTGGTGCGACGTGAGACGCGGATACGGCGCTCGTTGAGGAAGGCGCCAGCGCCCTTGCTGGCAGTGAACAGCTCGTTGCGGTTGGGGTCAAAAACGACCGCCTGTTCCACCTGGCCAGCTTTGGCCAGGGCGATGGAAACGGCGTACTGGGGCAGACCGTGAATGAAGTTGGTGGTGCCATCGAGCGGATCGATGATCCACTGGTAGTCAGCATCCGCGCCGCCCTTGCCGTCAGTCTGGCCGGATTCCTCTGCTAGAATCCCGTACCCGGGATAAGCGTCCTGAAGGGTTTCGATGATGGCCGCTTCGGCGGCCTTGTCCACTTCGGTGACGAAGTCGTTGGGTTGCTTGGTGGCCACCTTGAGCAGATCGAGATCGTTCGATGCCCGGTTGATGACTTGACCGGCGCGACGCGCGGCCTTGATGGCGATATTGAGAGCTGGATGCATGGCTTAAAGAGCTGTCGGGGCGTCTGGGCACCCGAGCGAATTTTTCAAAGAGCGGATTTTACACCATGAACCCCGAAGTTCTTCTTTCCCGCATCCGTGTGGTGCTCTGTCGTCCGAGTCATCCCGGAAACATCGGCGCCGTGGCACGGGCGATGAAGACCATGGGCTTGTCCGAACTCTATCTGGTGTCGCCGCGTCAGTTTCCCGATCCCGAGGCAGATACGCGTGCGACGGGTGCGGTCGATCTGCTGCAACGGGCGACCGTGTGCGACTCCTTGAAGATGGCATTGGCAGAAACCAGCTTTGCCGTCGCCATGTCAGCCAGACAGCGCGATCTGGGGCCGGCGATCGGGCAGCCGCGCGAGGTGGTCGGGCGTCTGCTTGCCGAAGCTGCCCACGGCAGGGTGGCGATGGTGTTCGGTAACGAGACGATGGGCCTGAGCAATGAAGAGGTCATGCATTGTCAGGCGGCGGTGTGCATTCCGACCAATCCGGAATTCAGCTCCTTGAATCTGGGAGCGGCGGTGCAGGTGCTGTGTTACGAATGCCGGATGGCGGCTTATCAGGCGCAACCCCCTTTGGGCGGCCACCTGGCGACACCGGCCGCATCGCCGCGGGCGACACACGAGGAGATCGAAGGGCTCTACAGCCACTTGCAGGCTTTGATGACCGACACAGGATTTTTCAACCCCGAGCAACCGGGGCGTCTGCTGCCCAAACTACGCCGCCTGTTCGGCCGAGTCGGCCTGGAGCGCGACGAGGTCAACATCTTGCGCGGCATCCTCTCGTCGACCCAGACGCACACCGGCCACGGTCGCAAGGGCGGCCTCAGCTGAGGCTGTGCTTGATTTCCTCGTACAGGCTGTCGATTTCGGGCTGAAGATACCCGTATCGGCGGCTGAGTTCGTCGAGTTCATCCGGCGTGCTGCCGAGATCCTGCATCAGCCACTCGAAATGGCCGCCACTCAGCATGTTGGCGACGTAGATGACATCGCTGAGCGTGCGCAGCGTTTCGGGGGCCGGGCGCAGTCGATCATGATCCTCGGTCGCATTGACGATCTCTTCGGGCAGGCCGAGGGCGTTGAGCAGTGAAATGCCAATGCTCTCATGCCACTGAACGATAAGGTAACGCACCGTATCCGGCCTTTCGCGCAGTTCCTCGTACTGGGTTGCGCGGTACAGCATGTAGAAGGCGCCGAGATCGTGGATCAGCCCCGCCAGCATCGCTTCGTCGGCATTGAAGCGGGTGTGCTCGCGGGCCAGCACCCGAGCTGCGGCTGCGGTATGTATGGAGTGTTCCCAGAGCTTGTGCGTCAGGTCGGCAAAGCTCGCCATGCCTTTGGCACGCAGCAATTGCGCCATGACGATGGAGAGTGCTGCCGAGCGTACCGCGTTCAGACCGAGCCGGGAAACCGCTGATTTCAGATCGACGACCTGATTCCCCTGCGGATTGAAAGCAACGGAGTTGGCGAGGTGCAGCAGCTTGGCGCTGATCAGCGGTTCCAGCGAAACTGCCGTTGCAATGCCGCCGATTGTTTCGTTCGGATCATGCAGCACCTTGCGCAAGCGCAGAACGGCGTCGAAGTAGGTGGGGAAAACCACCTCGCCGGAGAGCTCCTTGGCGATGTCTTCCAGCATCTGAAAGCGCTGGGCTTTCAGGTCGTCGCCGGTCTTGTTGTCGGTATGCGTTCCCATGCCGGAGTTATACAACAAAAACCCCGCTTCGTGAGCGGGGCTGGATCATGGAAATCAGCAGGATTTCTTAGTTGACCGCATCCTTCAGGCCCTTGCCGGCGCGGAACTTCGGCGACTTGGCGGCCCCGATGGTCAGGGTCTTGCCGGTGCGCGGATTGCGGCCGGTGCGGGCGGCGCGCTCGCCGACGTAGAAAGTGCCGAAGCCGATCAGATTGACGGTGTCGCCGTTCTTCAGCGCATCCTTGATGGCGTCGACAGCGGCGTCGAGTGCACGGCCGGCGGCAGCCTTGGAAATGTCAGCGGCGGTGGCGATCTGGTCGACGAGTTCGGTCTTGTTCATGGGTATCCCCTGTGTGCTACGGATTGATGGAAGTGGCGAAAATAACGAGGTCGAATTTATAGCCGCTCCGAAAAGCCCGTGTCAAGCGGATTTTCGTCAGGTTGCCACTGAAGACGGGCTTGGGAAGCGGGTTCGCGAGCGTTCGCGAACCCATTTCCTCGTCCATCAATGCTTGATGAGGGTCGTGCCCGCAGCGGTATCGGTAGCGGCCTGCACCGAGGTGCTGGCTTCGGCCTGCTCCGGCAATGCTTCCGGCATCCGCTCAAGCGCGCGCTCAAGAACGTTGTCGATCCACTTTACGGGAACGATTTCGATCTTGTTCTTGATGTTGTCAGGGATCTCGGTCAGATCCTTGACGTTCTCCTCAGGAATCAGTGCCGTCTTCAGGCCGCCGCGAACGGCTGCCAGCAGCTTTTCCTTGAGCCCGCCAATCGCCAGCACCTCGCCGCGCAGCGTGATTTCACCGGTCATGCAGACATCGCAGCGGACCGGAATGCCGGTGTAGGAGGACACCAGTGCCGTCGTCATGGCGATGCCGGCAGACGGGCCATCCTTCGGGGTGGCACCCTCGGGCACATGGATATGGATGTCGGTCTTCTCGAAGGCCTCATCCTTGATGCCCAGGCGGCGCGAACGGGCGCGGACGACCGAGCGGGCAGCCTCGACAGACTCCTTCATCACGTCGCCGAGCGAACCGGTGCGCAGGATGTTGCCCTTGCCCGGCATGTTGGCGCACTCGATCGTGAGCAGTTCGCCGCCGACTTCCGTCCAGGCCAGACCGGTAACCTGACCCACCTGGTTTTCCTTCTCGGCCATGCCGAAGGAGTAGCGGCGCACGCCCAGGAATTTATCGAGGTTTTTGGCGTTTACCGTAAGCTTCGTTTCCTTCTTCTTCAAGACCAGCGTCTTGACGACCTTGCGGCAGATCTTCGAGATTTCGCGTTCCAGCGCACGAACACCGGCTTCACGGGTGTAGTAGCGGACGATGTCACGGATCGCACTGTCGGCAACGGTGAGTTCGCTGGCTTTGACGCCGTTGTTCTTCATCTGCTTCGGCAGCAGATAGCGCATGGCGATGTTGACCTTCTCGTCCTCGGTGTAGCCGGAGAGACGGATCACCTCCATCCGATCGAGCAGCGGCGCGGGAATGTTCAGCGTATTGGCCGTGGCGACGAACATCACGTCGGACAGATCAAAATCGACCTCGACGTAATGGTCCTGAAAGGTGTGGTTCTGTTCCGGATCAAGCACTTCGAGCAGCGCCGACGACGGATCACCGCGGAAATCCTGGCCGAGTTTGTCGACTTCGTCGAGCAGGAAAAGCGGATTGCGGACGCCGACCTTGGACAGGCTCTGCAGGATCTTGCCCGGCATCGAGCCGATGTAAGTCCGGCGATGGCCGCGGATTTCCGCTTCGTCACGGACGCCACCGAGCGCCATGCGCACGAACTTGCGATTGGTCGCCTTGGCAATCGACTGGCCGAGCGAGGTCTTGCCGACGCCCGGAGGGCCGACCAGGCAGAGGATCGGTGCCTTGACCTTGTCCACGCGTTGTTGCACGGCAAGATATTCGACGATCCGTTCCTTGACCTTTTCAAGGCCGTAGTGATCCTGGTCGAGCACTTTCTCTGCAGCGGCGAGATCCTTGCTGATACGGGTCTTCTTGCGCCAGGGCAGGCCGATCAGCGTCTCGATGAAATTGCGGACGACGGTAGCTTCCGCGGACATTGGCGACATCAGGCGCAGCTTCTTGAGTTCGGATTGGGCCTTGGCCAGGCCTTCCTTGCTCATGCCGGCGGCCTTGATCTTCTTGTCGAGTTCCTCGAGGTCGGCACCTTCTTCGCCTTCGCCGAGTTCCTTTTGGATCGCCTTGACCTGCTCGTTCAGATAGTACTCGCGCTGGCTCTTCTCCATCTGGCGCTTGACGCGGCCACGGATGCGCTTTTCCACCTGCAGGATGTCGATTTCCGCTTCCAGTTGCGAGAGCAGGCGGTCGATACGGTCACGGACGTTCTCCATCTCCAGCACTTCCTGCTTTTGCTCCAGTTTGAGCGGCAGGTGAGCAGCGATGGTGTCGGCCAGACGACCGGCGTCCTCAATTCCGGCGATGGAGGAGAGCACTTCCGGCGGGATTTTCTTGTTCAGTTTGACGAACTGGTCGAACTGCGCGACCACGGCGCGGCGCATCGCCTCTATTTCGTGGTCTTCGACAGCACCCGTGGTCAGCGGCGTGGCCGAGGCCATGAACAGGTTTGCCTGCACTTCGATGGCATCGACGTGTGCGCGTTGCGTGCCCTCGACCAGCACCTTCACGGTGCCATCGGGCAGCTTGAGCATCTGCAGGATGTTGGCCATGCAGCCGATACGGTACAGATCTTCCGGCTCGGGTTCGTCCTTGGCGGCGGATTTCTGGGCGACCAGCAGGATGTTCTTGCCGGACTCCATGGCCAGTTCCAGCGCCTTGATCGACTTCGGGCGACCCACGAACAGCGGGATGACCATGTGCGGAAACACGACAACATCCCGCAGCGGCAGCAGCGGCAGTTCGACGGTTTCCGGGAGCGTGTTGGGGTTCGACATTACGATGCCTTTGAAATAGGTATGTTCCCCCTAGGTGGGGGCAGGAAACCGGGTTTCAAGAGCCCCCGGCTCAGTTCGAGCCGGAAACCTTGGGCTGGTCAGCGTAAATGAGCAATGGCGGCGTTTCGCCGGTGATCATGTTTTCATCGATGACGACCTTTTCGACATTTTCCATGCCGGGGAGTTCGTACATCGTGTCGAGCAGCGCGTGCTCCATGATCGAGCGCAGGCCGCGGGCGCCGGTCTTGCGTTCCAGTGCCTTGCGGGCAATGGCGGAGAGGGCCGCCGGACGGATGTCCAGTTCGACTTCTTCCATCGCGAACAGCTTCTGGTATTGCTTGACCAGTGCGTTTTTCGGCTCGGTCAGAATCTGGACGAGGGCATCTTCTTCCAGTTCCTGCAGTGTCGCGACAACCGGCAGGCGACCGATAAGTTCGGGAATCAGGCCGAATTTGATCAGATCCTCGGGTTCGGTTTCAAGCAGGATCTTGCCGACGGCCTTGCCATCGTCCTTGCTCTTGACCTCGGCACCAAAACCGATGCCGCCCTTTTCGGAGCGCTTCTGAATCACCTTTTCCAGGCCGGCAAAGGCACCGCCGCAGATGAACAGAATATTGGTGGTGTCGACTTGGACGAAATCCTGGTTCGGGTGCTTGCGACCACCTTGTGGTGGGATCGAGGCCGTGGTGCCTTCGATCAGCTTGAGCAGGGCTTGCTGCACGCCTTCACCGGAAACGTCACGGGTAATCGACGGGTTGTCGGACTTGCGCGAAATCTTGTCGATTTCGTCGATGTAGACGATGCCCTGCTGTGCCTTTTCGATGTCGTAATCGCACTTTTGCAGCAGCTTCTGGATGATGTTCTCGACGTCCTCGCCGACATAGCCGGCCTCTGTCAGCGTGGTGGCGTCGGCCATCACAAAGGGGACGTTGAGCATGCGTGCCAGGGTCTGGGCAAGCAGCGTCTTGCCGGAGCCGGTGGGGCCGATCAGCAGGATGTTGCTTTTCGCTAGTTCCACTTCGCCCGTATTCTTGGCGGTATGGCGCAGACGCTTGTAATGGTTGTAGACCGCGACGGCGAGGATGCGCTTGGCGACTTCCTGGCCGATCACGTACTGGTCGAGAATGGTACTGATCTCGCGCGGCGTCGGCAGGTCGGAGCGACCCGCCTTGGCGGACTCCTCCGGCAGTTCGTCGCGGATGATGTCGTTGCACAGCGCAATGCACTCGTCGCAGATAAACACGGACGGGCCGGCGATCAGCTTCTTCACCTCGTGCTGGCTCTTGCCGCAGAAGGAGCAGTAGAGCAGTTTTTCCTGGCTGCCTTTGGACATCGATACCTCTACTCGTTAAGCCGCGTCGCGGCGTGTCAAAACCTTGTCGATCAGACCATATTCTGCCGCCTCGGCAGCAGAAAGGAAATTGTCGCGATCGGTATCCTTCTCGATCCGCTCCAGCGGCTGGCCGGTGTGCTCGGCCATGATGCGGTTGAGCTTGTCCTTGATCGAGAGAATCTCGCGGGCATGAATCGCAATATCGGACGCCTGGCCCTGGAAGCCACCCAGCGGCTGGTGGATCATCACGCGGGAGTTCGGCAGGGCAAAACGCTTACCCTTGGTGCCGGCGCTCAGCAGGAAGGCTCCCATTGAAGCCGCCTGGCCGATACACAGCGTGGAAACATCCGGCTTGATGAACTGCATGGTGTCGTAGATCGACATGCCTGCCGTGACCGAGCCGCCCGGAGAGTTGATGTAGAAGTAGATGTCCTTGTCCGGATTTTCCGCCTCAAGGAACAGCAACTGGGCGACGACCAGGTTGGCGCTGACGTCGTTAACCGGGCCGACAAGAAATATCACACGCTCCTTCAGGAGGCGCGAATAGATATCGTAAGCGCGTTCGCCACGACCGCTCTGTTCCACCACCATCGGTACGAGGCCCAGAGCCTGCGGATCCCAGTTGCTTGCGTTGTCGATATTCATGTCAGCCCTTGTTTGTAGTCATTCAGACAATTGTTGTTTTCAGCACCGAGGTCAGCTTACTGCTTCTGGCCCATCAGTTCATCAAACACGGCCGCCTTGTCGCTAACCTTGGCCTTGCCCAGAACCCATTCAACCACGTTGTTTTCGATTGCCACACCTTCAACTTCCTGCAGACGCTGCGGCTGGGCGTAGTACCAGCGCACCACTTCTTCCGGTTGCTCGTAGCTGGCGGCGGTTTCTTCAACCATGGCCTTCACTTGCTCCGGGGTCGCCTGAAGCTTCTCGGTCTTCACAACCTCAGCAAGGATCAGGCCAAGGGAAACGCGACGCTTTGCCTGGTCGGCGAACCATTCCGGCTGAATCGGGAAATCCTTGGTCTTCATGCCGCGCTGTTCCATATCCTGGCGGGCAGCCTGCATCAGGCGCTGGATTTCCATGTCGACAAGCGCATTCGGGATGGCGATCGGGTTGGCCTTGAGCAGGGCTTCCATGACCTGGTCCTTGAGCTTGGACTCGATGCGGCGCTTCACTTCGCGCTTCAGGTTAGCTTCGATTTCGCCGCGCATCTTGGAAATATCGCCGTCGGCAATGCCCATGCCCTTGGCAAATTCGGCATCAACCTCCGGCAGAACCGGTGCCTGAACCTGCTTGACGGTGATTTCGAACTGGACGGTCTGGCCGGCCAGATCCTTGGCATGGTAATCCTCGGGGAAGGTCAGGTCGAAAGTCTTGGTTTCGCCAGCCTTGGAACCTTCAACAGCGTTCTCGAAATCAGGAAGCATCATGCCCTGACCGAGCACGAAGGGGTAGTCTGCAGCCGTGCCACCCTGGAAGGCGACGCCATCTTTTTTGCCAACGAAGTCGATCACCACACGGTCTTCCTTGGCGGCGGCACGGTCGGCATCGGCGTAGGAGACACGCTGCTTGCGCAGGATGTCGAGGGTCTTGTCGACTTCGGCGGCGCCGACTTCAAGTACCGGACGCTCGATCTCGGCGGTGCTCAGGTCGCCCGGCGCGAATTCCGGGTAAACCTCGAAAATGGCGGTGAACTCGAGGTGCTCGGTGCTTTCGGTGGTCTTCGGCTCGATGCGCGGATAACCGGCAACGCGCATTTTCTGCTCGGTCACGGTCTGGCCGAAGACGCGGTCGAGTTCCTCGGACAGGACTTCGTGGCGGGCCTGGTCGCCATACTGCTGCTTGACGATATTGAACGGCACCTTGCCCGGACGGAAGCCAGGCATCTTCATGTTCTTGCCCATGCGCTTCAGGCGCTGTTCCATTTCCTTCTCGACGCCAGCGATGGCGATGGAGAGGTCGACACGACGTTCGAGTTCGTTAGCTTGTGCAGTGGTTGCTTCCATGAGAATTCCTTGTGACAACAGGGCCGAAAAATAAACCGCCAATTCTAGCACGGCCGTTGATGTCTGCATCTGCACCCGCGCCGTTGAAGAAAGTTGAAAGAATTTTTGGAAACGCTGGACAGCAGCGCGTAAAGCCCATACAATGCGCGCCTTCATCGACGGCGGCATTAGCTCAGTCGGTAGAGCACTGGATTGTGATTCCAGGTGTCACCGGTTCGATCCCGGTATGTCGCCCCAAGATTTAAACCCCCGTCCGCCGCGAGGCAGGCGGGGGTTTTTCGTTTGGAGTGCTGCCATGTCTGAATTGTCGTTGCCTGATCCGTTCGCCACGCTCTCACCCACGTCCGTATGGCGTCATTTTGCCACGCTCTGCGCGATTCCCCGGCCGTCTAAGGGCGAGGCGCGTTTGCGGGATCACCTTCAACAGTGGGCCTTGTCACATGGTTTGGGGGCGGAGGTCGACGCGGTGGGTAACCTGTTGCTGAGCAAGCCGGCAGCGGCCGGTTATGAATCGGCGCCGGGCGTTGTGCTGCAAGCGCATCTCGACATGGTGTGTCAGAAGAACTCAGGCTGCACGCATGACTTCACGAGTGATCCGATCCGCCCGGTACTACGTGAGGGCTGGCTGCGTGCCGAAGCAACGACGCTGGGTGCGGACAACGGGATCGGCGTCGCCTTGATGCTGGCGGTGCTGGAGGACCAGACGCTGGCGCACGGGCCGCTGGAAGTTTTGCTGACGGTGGATGAGGAGGCGGGCATGGGCGGCGCGCGGGGCTTGACCCCGGGCTGGCTGAAGGGACGCCTGATGCTGAATCTTGATACCGAGGCCTGGGGCGAGTTCTATCTCGGGTGTGCCGGAGGCCTGGACGTGAATGTGGCCCACCAAGGTACGCCGGTCGATCTGCCCAAGGGGATGAAGGTGTGCAGCCTGACCTTGTCCGGATTGCGCGGCGGGCATTCGGGGGTCGATATCCACGAAGGCCGTGGCAATGCGATCAAGTTGCTGGTGCGGGCCTTGCAGGCGCTGAATCTGCCCTTTGAGCTTGCCGCATTGCAGGGTGGAACGGCACGCAACGCACTGCCACGCGAAGCGACGGCAGTGCTGGCGTTATCACCTGAGGCTGTGGCGATGCTCCCCGGGCGGCTGGCAGAGATCGAGACAATGCTGCGTGCAGAGCTGGCGGGGGTCGATGAGGGGTTGCGTTTGCAGTTGGGCGCTGGCGAGGCAGCGCAGGTGTTGTCTGCGATCGACCGTGAAAAATGGCTGAATTTGCTGCATGCGGCGCCGCATGGCGTCAAGCGCATGAGCTCGCGGCTTGCCGGCGTGGTCGAGACGTCGAACAATCTGGGCATGGTGACACTGTCACCGGGCGCGGGGGAGTGCAATTTCATGGTGCGCTCGCTTGTCGATAGTGCCGCCAAGGCGCTGGCAGACGAGATCATCAGCCTGTGCGCGCTGGCCGGCATGGACGCGGTGCCGGCCGGGGCTTACCCCGGTTGGTCGCCGAATCCGGCGTCGCCTTTGTTGCAGCGTTGTCAGGCGGTTTTTTCCCGCGAGTTTTCGGCGACTTCGTCGGTGCAGGTGATCCATGCCGGATTGGAATGCGGCCTGATCGGCGCGGTGTATCCCGGGATGGATATCGTGTCTTTCGGCCCGACCATTCGCGGTGCGCACGCGCCGGGTGAAGCGGTTGAAGTCGCTTCGGTGGCGCGTTGCTGGCAATTGTTGACGGCGATACTGGCCGACCTTCGCTGAACCGGTCGGAATTCAGCCGTGGGCGACGGCGATGGTGTTCCGTCCCTGTCCTTTGGCCTGGTACATCGCCAGGTCGGCGGCGTGGCGCAGGGTGTTGAAGTCGATCCCGTCATCCGGGCACAGGCTGACTCCCAGGCTGCAGGTCACTGAAATTTCATGCCGGCCGATGGAGATCGGCTCGGCGACGGCGCAGCGAACCTTTTCCGCAACGCCTTCGGCATCGGCTGCTGAAAGAATGTCGGAAAGGATGATGACAAATTCGTCGCCGCCAAATCGGGCGATGGTGTCGCTGGCCCGCAATTGGGTGGCCATGCGGCTGGCGGTGACGCTAAGTACCCGGTCGCCGGCTTCGTGGCCGTATCTGTCATTGATGTCCTTGAAGTAATCAAGGTCGACGACCAGTACGGCAAAATGGCTGCCGTGACGTTCCCAGCGATGTACCGCCTGCCGCACGCGATCCGCCAGCAAATGCCGGTTGGGCAGTCCGGTCAGTGCATCGTGCATCGCCTGATGTTCGGCGCGCTCGTGTTCTTCAGCCGCCGCCTGCATGGCGCCGATCTGCTGGTAAATATTGATACTGGCGAGGACGAGAACGATGCTGACGCCGATCAAAATCTGGATAAAGCCGCTGTTCGCCAGATCCTGCCACCGCAGTTGCCGCGTCATGCTGAGTTGCAAGGGTTGGGCGAGGCTGCCGGAACTGATGGTGCGGGAAAACTCTGGCAGCATGAAGGCGCCAATGCGCATTGCGCTTTCACGGGTTTCCGGGATCAGGACTTCGTCGGGGATGCCGCCGACATTGCCGACGCGTAGCGAGATGGCGAGACCGGGGTCGATTTTCTGGGGCAGCAGGGCTTCAACGCGAACCAGCATCAGCGCGACCATCTGGTTGCCGAAGTAATTAGGCTTTTTGCGCGAATCCACTTCTGCGCTGCGTTCGATCGCCTGCAGCAGAATGTAAGCGCGGCCCCCTTCAAGCATTTCGAAGATCGGCGAGGTCCAGGCGCTGCTCGTCGCCGTGGCGGCAGAGAGGATGGCGTCGACATACGGCACTGTGGCGACATCGACGCCGTGAATGGCCTCGGCGGCGGGCAGCGGGGGGTGCAAGAAAACAATGGGCCACAGTGGCCGATCCGGGTCACGCGGGGGGTAGTCGCGCCGGGTTGCCTCGCCAAAGCTGCGGATGCGGAAATCCGGCCGATTGGCGTTACGCAGACTGAGCTCGAAATTGGCCTGTTCCTCAGGTAAAACGCGGCGGGCAACTTCAAGCATGTAAATGTGCTCGAAGGGTGCAAGCGCGACTTGGGCGTAGCGTCGCGTCGCCTCGAGATCGTGCCCATCAACCGCCTGCAGGAAGGCCACAAAGCCGGAGAGTACGGCTTCGTTGGCATGCAGCTTGCGCTTGACGTTGTCGCTGACGGCCTGAACTTCGGCTTCGAATTTGAGTTCGGCGCGGCGAATTTCTGCGCTGACGACCATGTGGATGGCAAAGGCGCCGAGGCCGATCAGCAGGGCAATGAGCAGGGCAAACCCGCGCCAGGAGCGAAGGCGGGAGCGAAAGACCGGAGTATCCAGAGTTTTGGTCGACATACCGGGGCGAATTGTCCTGCGCCGAATATGTCGTGTAAATAGCACCAAGGCCATAGGCCGACGGTGCTACGGTCAACTCGAAAAACGGCCTAATCCGGGAGGTCGCTGGCGTTGAGCAAAAAAACGTATTCGTCGCCGGCCCGGGTGTCGAGCCAGATGAAGGGCAGATCCGGATAGGCCGCCTCCAGCACCTCACGGTTATGGCCGATCTCGACGACAAGGACACCGTTTTCGGTCAAGTGCCGTTTGGCCTGAGCGAGGATGATGCGGGTAAAGTCCAGGCCATCCTCGCCGGACCCCAGCGCCATTTCCGGTTCATGCAGGTACTCAGGAGGGAGTTCTGCCACCGACTCGGCATCGACATAGGGCGGGTTGGAGATGATCAGGTCGTAGCGGCGGCCATCAAGTGCGGCAAAGGCATCCGAATGCACTGGATGCACCCGGCCCTGCAACCGGTAATCGGCGATATTGCGCTCGGCAACGGCCAGGGCCTCTTGCGACAGGTCGACCGCATCGACTTCGGCGTTGGGGAAGGCGAGGGCGGTCAGGATCGCCAGGCAACCGGAGCCGGTGCACAGGTCGAGGGCATGCTCGACCGACCATGGATCATCAATCCATGGCGTGAGCTGTTCCTCCAGCAGTTCGGCGATGAAGGAGCGGGGAACGATGACGCGATCGTCGACATAAAAGCGGTATTCACCAAGCCAGGCTTCGTTGGTCAGGTAGGCAGCCGGCTGGCGTTCCTCGCAACGGCGACGGTAGATGTCGAGCAGCCGCTGTTTCTCGTCCGGCAGCAGGCGCGCATCGAGAAATGGTTCGAGGCGGTCGAGCGGCAGGCAGAGGGTGTGTAGCGTCAGATAAACCGCCTCGTCCCAGGCGTTGTCGCTGCCGTGCCCGAAAAACAGGCCGGCGGCGTTGAAGCGGCTGACCGCGTAGCGGATGAAATCGCGGACCGTATGCAGGTCGCTGACAGCAGACGAAATCATGGGGTCAGAATCTGTTCGAGAATGTGCCGGTAAATGGCGGATAGTTGCGGCAAGGCTTCGATATCCACGCACTCGTCGATCTTGTGGCTGGTGTTGTTAGATGGGCCGATCTCCAGCATCTGGCTGCAGATGTCGGCAATGAATCGGCCATCCGAGGTGCCACCGGTGGTTGAGAGTTCAGTGTCGATGCCGCAAACGGTCTTGATCGCTGCCATTGCCGCATCGGCCAGCGGGCCGCGACCGGTCAGGAAGGGGCGAGCGCCGAGTGTCCATTTGATGGCGTATTCCAGGCCATGCTTGTCGAGAATCGCGGTCAGGCGCTGCTGCAGGCTCTCGGGTGTGCTGGCGGTCGAGAAGCGGAAATTGAACTTAATTTCGAGTTGACCGGGGACGACATTGGTCGCGCCGGTGCCGGCATGAATATTTGAGATTTGCCAGGTCGTCGGCTGGTAGTACTCGTTGCCGGCATCCCACTCGGTGGCCGCCAGTTCGGCCAGCGCCGGGGCCGCCTGATGGATCGGGTTGCGGCCCTTTTCAGGGTAGGCGATGTGGCACTGGATGCCCTTGACCGTCAGCACACCGGACAGCGAGCCGCGGCGGCCGTTCTTGATCATGTCGCCCAGCACGTTCACCGAGGTCGGTTCGCCGATGATGCAGTAATCGATGTGCTCGCCGCGGGCCTTGAGCGCTTCGACGACGGCAACCGTGCCATCGGTGGCGTCGCCCTCTTCATCGGAAGTGAGCAGGAAGGCCAGCGAACCGGGATGGTTTGGATGTTGGGCGACAAAGGCTTCAACGGCGGTGATGGAGGCGGCCAGCGAGGACTTCATGTCGGCGGCGCCGCGTCCGTAGAGCATGCCGTCGCGGATTTCCGGTGCGAATGGCGGTGAGGTCCATTGTTCCAGCGGGCCGGTCGGGACGACGTCGGTATGGCCGGCAAAAACGAACAGTGGCGCGGTACTGCCGCGACGTGCCCAAAGATTGGCGACGCCGTTACGGTTGATATATTCGAGGGTGAAGCCCAGCGGTTGCAGGCGTTCGCCGATCAGGGGCATGCAGCCTGCATCGTCGGGGGTCACTGAAGGGCAGGCAATGAGCTGGCGGACCAGCGCGAGCGTCGGGTCGGACATCAGGCGTTATCGTCTTCGGAGAGGCTGAGGCTGAATTCCTTGAAGGAAGCGCCGGTGGTGTTGGTGGAGTCGAAATCGAGGCTGAGGTCCGGCGCTTTTTCTTCTTTGCCGTTGCCGGTGGTCAGTTCCGAGTTGTTGATCAGCCACGACAGGTTGGTTGGCGAATCGGCATTGGCCAGCGCCTCGTCGAGCGTAATCACCTCTTCGCGGAAGAGGCGGAAGAGATCCTGTTCGAAGGTCTGCGATCCCGGAGCCAGCGTCTGTTCCATCGCATCCTTGATCGACTGCACTTCGCCGCGCTCGATCAGGTCACTGATATGGCGCGTGTTGAGCATGATTTCGCAGGTCGGAATGCGTTTTCCATCCGGTTTCTTGACCAGACGCTGCGAAATGATCGCGCGCATGGCCACCGACAGGTCGAGGAACAGCGCCGGTCGGTTTTCGATCGGGAAGAAACTGATGATGCGGTTGAGCGCGTGGTAGGAGTTGTTGGCGTGCAGTGTGGCGAGGCAGAGGTGGCCGGTTTGCGCGTAGGCGATGGCTGCCTGCATCGTCTCCTTGTCACGGATTTCGCCGATAAGGATGCAGTCTGGCGCCTGGCGCATGGCGTTTTTCAGCGCCGCCTGCCAGTCCACCGTGTCCATGCCGATTTCGCGCTGGTTGACGATCGATTTCTTGTGCTTGAAGAGGAATTCGATCGGGTCTTCGACCGTCAGGATGTGGCCGGAGCGGTTGGCGTTGCGGTGGTCCAGCATCGAAGCGATGGTCGTCGATTTGCCCGAACCAGTGGCACCGACAATCAGGATTAGGCCGCGCTTTTCCATGATCAGCTCGGCCAGCACCGGGGGCAGGCCGAGCGTATCCAGAGAGGGGATGTTGCCAAGGATGAAGCGGATGACGATGCTGATCGAACCGCGCTGGCGGAAGATGTTGACCCGGAAGTTGCCGACATTGGGCACGCCGAACGACAGGTTCATCTCCCAGCTGGTTTCGAAGGTCTTGATCTGCTCCGGCGACATCAGCTCGTAGGCGATCTTCTCGATCATGTCCGGCAGCATCACCTGCTGGTTGACCGGCAGCGTGTTGCCCTGGATCTTGATGTGGATCGGCGCGCCGGCAGATATGAAAATATCCGACGCCTGCTTTTCCGCCATCAGCTGGAACAGTTTGTCGAGGATCATGGCAAGACCTTCGCGGGGAGGGGATTAGGCGCGCAGCAGTTCGTTGATGCTGGTCTTGGAGCGCGTCTGGGCGTCGACCTTCTTGACGATGATCGCGGCGTACAGGCTGTACTTGCCGCCATCCTTGGGCAGCGAGCCGGAGATGACCACGGAGCCCGGCGGGATCTTGCCGTAGGTGATTTCGCCGGTTTCGCGGTCGTAAATCGGGGTGCTCTGGCCAATGTAGACGCCCATCGAGATGACGGAGTTTTCGCCGACGATCACGCCTTCGACGACTTCCGAGCGGGCGCCAACGAAGCAGTTGTCTTCGATGATGACCGGGCCGGCCTGGATGGGTTCAAGCACGCCGCCGATGCCGACGCCGCCGGAGAGGTGCACGTTCTTGCCGATCTGGGCGCAGGAACCGACAGTGGCCCAGGTGTCGACCATCGTGCCTTCATCAACGTAGGCGCCGATGTTGACGTAGGAGGGCATCAGTACGGCATTCTTGGCAATGAACGATCCCTTGCGTGCGAAAGCGCCCGGCACGACGCGGAAACCGCCGGCCTTGAACTGCTCTTCGGTCCAGCCCTGGAACTTGGTGTCGACCTTGTCGTAGAAGTTGATGTCGCCGGCCTTTTGGATGCGGTTGTCGCGGGTGCGGAAGGAGAGCAGCACGGCCTTTTTGGCCCACTGATTGACGATCCACTCGCCATTGACCTTTTCGGCGATGCGCAGCTTGCCAGCGTCCAGATCGGCGATGACAGATTCGATGATCTTGATCGCTTCGGTGGACTGGGTATTCAGTTCGGTGCGCTTTTCCCAGAGTTCGTCGATGGTGGCTTGCAGCGGATGGCTCATGTGGAGTTCTCTCTAAATTACAGTTGTTGTGCGAATTGACGGATGCGCTGGGTGGCTTCGAGGCATTCCTCAAGGCCGGCGACCAGCGCGATACGGATGAAATTGGCGCCCGGATTCACGCCTTGCGATTCGCGGGCGAGGAAGCTGCCGGGTAGAACCACAACATTATAGTGTTCGAGCAGACCGCGGGCGAATTCGGTGTCGGCGATCGGCGTCCGGGCCCACAGGTAGAAGCTGGCGTCCGGCATGCCGGTGCCGAGCACTTCGGCCATCAGCGGCGTGCAGGCGGCGAATTTCTCGCGGTACTGGTTGCGGTTGTCGAGCACGTGGGCTTCATCGTTCCAGGCCGCCACCGAAGCAGTCTGCACAGGCGGGGCCATGGCGCAGCCGTGGTAGGTGCGGTAGAGCAGGAATTTCTTGAGGATCTTCTCGTCGCCAGCGACAAAGCCCGAACGCATGCCCGGCACGTTGGAGCGTTTCGAGAGGCTGGAGAACATCACGAGGCGTTCGTTCGTGCGGCCCAGCAGCTTGGCCGCCTGCAGGCCGCCGATCGGCGGGTTGGCTTCATCAAAGTAGATTTCGGAATAGCACTCATCGGAAGCGATGATGAAACCGTATTTGTCGGACAGAGCGAACAGGGTCTTCCAGTCGTCGAGCGACAGCACCTTGCCGGTCGGGTTGCCCGGCGAGCAGACATAGAACAACTGCACCCGCGCCCACTCGGCCTCGGTCAGCTGGCTGTAGTCGAAGGCGAAGCCGTTTTCCGGCAGGTTGTTCAGGAAGCGTGGCTCGGCGCCGGCCAAGTAGGCGGCCCCTTCGTAAATCTGGTAGAACGGATTCGGGCTGACGACGATGGGCGTGACGCCGAGGCCGGGGTTGATGACCGTTTGCGCAAAGGAAAACAGGGCTTCCCGCGAACCATTCACCGGCAGGATTTCCGTTTCCGGATTCAGGTCAAGGCCATAGCGACGGCCGCACCAGGCAGCGATGGCGTTGCGCAGTGCCGGGATGCCCTGTGTCGTCGGGTAGTTGGCCAAGCCTTTCAGACCATTGGCCAGCGCTTCCATGATGAACGGCGGCGTGGCGTGCTGCGGTTCGCCAATGGAGAGCTTGATCTCCTTGTATTGCGGGTTGGGCGTGACGCCGGCGAACAGGGCGCGCAGCTTTTCAAACGGGTAGGGCTGGAGTTGGGCGAGATGCGGATTCACGTCGGACGTCGAATGGGTGTCAAAATGAGAATTATCGCTGAAAAATACGGAACTGCCTTGTGAAACCCGCCTGCGCCGGCCTGCTGTGCCTGTCCATTCTCGTGCTGGGCGGCTGCGCCTTTGGCTATCACGCGCGGGGAACGATGAGTGACGTGTCAGGAGAGTTGCGGGGCAAGGGGTTTCCGGATGTCGGCAGCGGCGGAGGTCGCTTTGCGCTCAATCAACCGGAGCGCGGACTGTATTGCGATGGCGTCGCGCTGCCGGCACGTGATGCCGAAGCCGCAGCCGATTGCGCGGGGCAAGCCGGCGCGGGGAGTCTGCAATGCAGCGACGGGCGTCAGTACCGCATCCGCTGGCAGGCGCTCAGTTGCCGGGCCTTTGAGGGAAGCGGCGACGACGGCAAGGGAAATTCGCTGAAATTTCGGGTTGACCGCAGACGATGACGAAAGGCGCTCAGTAGGCGATTTTGTCCTCGCGGGCCGCCCATTCCCGTAAGGGGTCAAGAGCGTCCGGCTGCGGAAGGTGTTCCATGGCCATGCTTCGCGCAGAAAAATGCCGGCTCAGTTCGTCGTACAGGCGGTCGTCGCAAAAGCCAATGGCGGCTGCCTCGGCGCGGCTGTTGGCAAAAACGATGCGCTCGACGCGTGCCCAGTAGGCGGCCGACAGGCACATCGGGCAGGGTTCGCTTGAGGCATAGAGGACGGCACCGGGAAGATGAAAGTGTCCGAGGCGCTTGCAGGCGTCGCGAATGGCGGCGATTTCGGCATGTGCGGTCGGGTCGTGGCTGGCGACGACACGATTCCAGCCTTCGGCGATGATTTCGCCATCGCGGACAATCACGGCGCCGAACGGCCCGCCATCGCCGCAGCGACTGCCGGTGGCGGCCAGTTCGATGGCGCGGGCGAGGAAGCGGTCATCCTGGGTCATCGCGATCTCCTGCTTGAGCGGAACACAGCCACAGCCGGGCGGGCGGCATTGACGATGCTATTATACGGCCCCACTCATGGCAGGGGCATGGGCCTCTGCCAATCCAGCGCATGCGTCTTACCAAACTCAAACTCGCCGGTTTCAAGTCCTTCGTCGATCCCACCGCCGTTGCCCTGCCGGGGCAGCTCGTCGGGGTCGTCGGGCCCAATGGCTGCGGCAAATCCAACATCATGGATGCCGTGCGCTGGGTGCTGGGCGAATCCAAGGCGTCCGAGTTGCGCGGCGAATCGATGCAGGACGTCATCTTTAACGGCTCGACCAACCGCAAGCCGGTGTCGCGGGCCTCGGTCGAGCTGATTTTCGACAACTCGCTTGGGCGTGCGCTCGGCCAGTGGTCGCAATACACCGAGCTGTCGGTCAAACGTGTGCTGACGCGGCAGGGGCAGTCGGACTACTTCATCAACAACCTCAAGGTCCGGCGCAAGGACATCACCGATCTCTTCCTTGGCACCGGCCTTGGGCCGCGGGCCTACGCCATCATCGGCCAGGGGATGATCTCGCGCATCATCGAGGCGCGTCCGGATGACTTGCGGGTGTTTCTGGAGGAGGCCGCCGGTGTCAGCCGCTACAAGGAGCGGCGCAAGGAAACGCAGGGGCGGCTGGAAGATACGCGTGAAAACCTGCTGCGCGTCGAGGACATCCGCGAGGAACTCAGTCACCAGATCGAGCGCCTGGAAGCTCAGGCCGAGGTGGCGCGGCGCTATCAGACGCTGAACGAACAACTGGTGCAGAAGCAGCAGTTGCTCTGGCTGTTGAAAAAGCGCGAAGCCGAAGGCGAGAAGCAGCGCCTTGGCGTTGAAGTGGCGCGGGCGACGACCGATCTCGAAGCACAGAGCGCCGCGCTGCGCGAAACCGAAGCCCGTGCCGAGGAAACCCGCGAGGCGCATTTTGCTGCCGGCGATGCGTTGCACGCGGCGCAAAGCGAGATGTATGCGGCCAATGCCGAAGTGGCGCGGCTGGAGGCGGAAATCCGCCATCGCCGCGAATCGCGCAGCCAGCTGGAAGCGCGGCTGGTGCAGCTGGAGAGCGAACTGGCGCAATGGACGGCGAGTGCGGAAAAGCTTGCCGAGGACCGGTTGCGCTGGGAAGAGCAGCAGGAAATCACCCGTTTGCGCGTCGGGGAGGCCGAGGAGCGTCTGCAGGCGCAGATGAACGTCTCGCCGCAGGTCGAGGAGGATCACAGGCAGGCGCAGGAGGAACTGCAACGGCTGAAGACGCGGACGACCAACGGTGAGCAGAAACTGGAGGTTGAGCTGACGCACAAGGCGCATGCCCAGCGCGCGCTGCAATCGCTGGTTCAGCGCCGCGAACGGCTGCGCGAGGAAACCTTTGGCGACGCGCCGGATGAAATGGCGCTGGCCGGCAAGGAAGAAGAACTGGAAATGCTCCGCGAAGAACTCGCCGGCGATCAGGAACACCTGCAGCAGTTGCAGCAGGAAATGCCGCAGTTGGAAGCGCGCCGGCGCGAGGCGCAGGCGGAACTGCAGCGTCTGGAGCGCGAACTGGCGGCGGCGCAGGCACGCCGGGCGGCGCTGGAGCAGATGCAGCAAAAGACCCAGGCCGCCGGCAAGCTGCCGGAGTGGTTGCGCCGTCATGGGCTGGAGTCGGCGCCACCGCTGTGGCAGAAGCTGCACGTCGACGCCGGCTGGGAAGAAGCCGTCGAGGCGGTGCTGCGCGAACGCCTGTCGGCGATTGCCTGTGACGACCCGACGCGTCTTGAAGAATGGCTGCACGACCGGCCGGATGCACGCCTGGCCGTGGCGCTACCGGGCACTGCCGATTTTGGGCAGATTTCCGCGTTTACCGCAGCAGGCGGTTCGCTGGCGGAAAAAGTGCGCTGCGACGATCCGGTTTTCCGGGCCGTGCTCAATGACTGGCTGGGCAGTGTGCGCATTGCCGAAACGCTGGCCGAGGCGCTGGTCCAGCGTAAGGATTTGCCGGACAACGCCAGTATCGTCACCCGCGGCGGCGATTTGCTGACGCGCAGCAGCCTGACCTTTTTTGCGCCGGATCAGGGCGAGCACGGGCTGCTCGAACGGCAGCGGGAAATTGAGGGGCTGGCCGAAGGCATCGCCATGGCCGACGACAAGGTCGCCGACCTGCGAGAACAACTGGCGATCTTTGACGAGCAACTGGCTGACAAGCAGGAAGAGATTGGCGAAACCCGCCAGTACGTCACCGACCGCCAGCAGCGCGTGCATGTCGTACAGATGGACGTGCTCAAGCTGTCGCAGGCCATCGAGCGCTATCGCGAGCAGAAGGCGCGGGTCAGCGAGCAACTGGCCGAGCTCAAGGAAGAGGAAGAGTCCGAGCGCGAACGCGAAATGTCGGCCGACGAGCGGATCGAGGAAATCCGCGACGGCCTGTCGCGCATCCGTGTGCTGGTCGCCGGCGCGCAGAGCCGCCTCGACGAGTGCGAGCGCGCAGTGCGCGCCGAACGCGAGCGCAATGCCGATTTCGACCGTGCCTTGCGCGAAGCGCAGTTCTCGGCACGCGAAGCCGACAGCAAGCTGCAGGACATCTTTGCCCAGCAGGCGGTCGCCCAGCGCGAACTGAATCGCATCGAGCGTGACCGCGCGGCCTGCGCCGAGCAGGTGGTGGTGGCGCCGGACGATGTCATGGAAGCCCAGTTGCAGCAGGCGCTGGAGGCGCGGCAGGTGGCCGAAAAGGCGCTGTCGGCGCGGCGCGATGCACTGGAAGCGGAAACCTCGGCGCTGCGTTCGCTGGAAGAGCAGCGCCTGAGAATCGAGCAGGGGCTGGAGCCGTTGCGGGTGCGGATCGGCGAACTGAAACTCAAGGAACAGGCGGCGGCGCTCAGCGCCGAGCAGTTTTCGATGCAGTTGCTGGAAGCCGGCGCCAATGAGGTCGCACTGACGCTGCAACTTGCGCCGGAACTGGGTAGCGTCAAGCCGCCGGTACTGCAGGGGGAAATCACCCGCCTCAATAACGCCATTGCCGAACTGGGGGCGGTTAACCTTGCGGCGCTGCAGGAGCTGGATGCCGCGACCGAGCGCAAGGGCTACCTCGATATGCAGGCGGCCGATCTGACCGAGGCGATGGAAACGCTGGAAAACGCCATTCGCCGCATTGACCGCGAAACACGCGATCTGCTGCAGAGCACCTTCGATACGGTTAACGGCCATTTCGGCATGCTCTTCCCGGAGCTGTTCGGCGGCGGCAAGGCGGAACTGGTGATGACCGGCGAGGAAATTCTCGATGCTGGTGTGCAGGTGATTGCGCAGCCGCCGGGCAAGAAGAATTCGACCATCCATCTGCTTTCCGGTGGCGAAAAGGCACTGACGGCGATTGCGCTGGTGTTCTCGATGTTCCAGCTCAACCCGGCGCCGTTCTGCCTGCTTGACGAAGTTGATGCGCCGCTGGACGACTCCAACACCGAGCGCTTCTGCAGCATGGTCAAGAAAATGTCAGGTGCAACGCAATTCCTGTTCATTTCCCATAATAAAATCGCGATGGAAATGGCCGAACAGCTGGTCGGCGTGACGATGCAGGAATCCGGTGTTTCGCGCGTCGTCGAAGTGGATATTCAAGAAGCATTGAAAATGAGGGATACGGCTTAAATGACCGAACTCCAGATGGGATTGATCGGCCTGGGCGCTGCCGCGGTGGTGGGCGTGCTGGGCTACAACAAGTGGCAGGAAATGCGTCATCGCAAGGTGGCCGAAGCCATGCTCAAGCCGCAGCATGACGATGTGCTGCTGGGCGGTGCAACTGCCGCTGCCGGGACAACGCAGGAACGCAGCGAACCCGAACTGGTGGCGCCGTCGCCGATGGCCGCAGCGGGGCGGGTTGAGCCCAGCCTTGATGCGCCGGTCCTTGAGACGACTGAACCGGCCTTCGTCGTGCAGCCGGAAGTGCCGCAGGTTTCGCTGGAGGCGTCCGCTCTGGCGATGCCGCCAGCTGTTGATTTCCCAGCCGACGAGCGGCTGGCCGAGTTGGTTGATGAGCGAATCGATGAACGTGTCGGCGAGGTGCCCGCAACGCTGCTTGATCCGCGCATTGAATTTGTTGTCGCCATGGAACTGGTCGAGCCGGTGTCGGTGGTCCAGATTCTGCATTCGCAACGCGAGGCGATTCAGCGCATCGGCAAGCCAGTGCACTGGGTCGGCTACAACGAGCGTAACCGCGAGTGGGAGCGTTTGAGCGTGGATAACACCCACAGCGTCCGCCGCCTGCGTGTTGGTCTACAACTGGTCAATCGCCTCGGCCCGGCGTCGGAAGCGGATGTTGCCACCTTTACCACCGCCATGCAGGCGCTGGCCGACGAGCTGATGGCGGTGGCCGACATGCCTTCGTCGCGGGTGCTGGATCAGGCAGCCGAGATCGACCGCTTCTGTGCTGCGGTCGACCTGGAAATCGGCCTGAATCTGGTCAGCCGTGGCTCGGCGTTTTCCGGCACCAAAATCCGCGCGTTGGCCGAAGCGGCCGGCATGGTGCTGGGCGCAGATGGTGTTTTCACGCGCTACGATGATGATGGACATGCGCAGTTCCATCTGCAGAATTACGAAACTGCCCGTTTTTCGCCGGACAACGTGCGCAACATAAGCACCCACGGCGTAACTTTCCTGCTCGATGTCCCCCGCGTTGATCATGGCGAGCGGGTTTTCATGCAGATGATCGAGATTGCCAAGCGTTTCGCCGAGACCCTACAGGGGGCGCTGGTCGATGACAATCGTCAGCCGCTGTCCGATTCGCAACTCGACCACATCCGCCGCGAGTTCATCGGCAAGCCGCAGGCAACGATGGCCAGCTTCGATCTGGCAGCCGGCTCGGCGCAGGCGCTGCGTCTTTTCTCCTGATGGGTGTTCCGGAGGCAGCGGCAGCGCGCGCCGCGTGGTTGCGCAGCGAAATTGACCGGCACAATCACGCATACTACGTGCTTGATGCACCGCTGGTTCCGGATGTCGAGTTTGATGCGCTCTTCCGTGAACTGCAGTCGCTTGAGGCGTCATACCCGGCGCTGCTGACGGCGGATTCACCCACCCAGCGGGTAGGTGGCAAGCCCTTGCCGGCGTTTGCTCCGGTGCGCCATGTCGTGCCCATGCTGTCGATTCGGACCGAAACCGATACCGGTCCCGACGGCGCAATCGCCTTCGATGCGCGTGTTCGCAAGCTGCTGGCGCTAGCGGACGACGCGCCGCCGGTGGCCTACGCCGCCGAACTCAAGTTTGATGGACTGGCGATTAACCTGCGCTATGTTGATGGCGTCCTCGTACAGGCAGCAACGCGCGGCGATGGTGAAACCGGCGAGGATGTGACGCTGAACATACGTACCATCCGCCAGATTCCTCTGCGTTTGAACGGCGACGCACCGCCGGTGCTCGAGGTGCGTGGTGAAGTCTTCATGAGCCGGCCGGATTTTGAACGCTACAACGCCCGGCAACGCGATCTCGGCAAACCGACGCTGGTGAATCCGCGCAATGGGGCAGCCGGCAGTGTTCGTCAGCTGGACCCGAAACTCGCTGCCGAACGTCCGCTGTCATTCTTCGCCTACGGCCTGGGCGAGACGCAGGGCTGGTCGCGGCCAGCCAGCCATAGCGAAACCCTCGATGCGCTTGCTGCCTTCGGATTGCCGGTATGCGGGCATCGTGTCGTGGCGCTCGGCCCGTCGGAACTGGTAGCCTTCCACCAGCAAATCCTGGCGCAACGTGACCGTTTGCCCTTTGATATCGACGGCGTGGTGTACAAGGTCAATGCCGTGGCCGAGCAGGAGCGACTCGGATTTGTCAGTCGTGAACCGCGCTGGGCGGTCGCCCACAAGTACCCGGCGGAAGAGGCGCTGACCACTGTTGAAGCGATTGATGTGCAGGTCGGCCGTACCGGGGCAATTACCCCGGTGGCGCGGCTGAAGCCGGTATTCGTCGGTGGCGTGACCGTCACCAACGCGACGTTGCACAACGAAGACGAGGCGCGGCGCAAGGATGTGCGGATTGGCGATACGGTCATCGTTCGCCGGGCAGGGGATGTGATTCCGGAGGTGGTGTCCGTCGTGCTCGACCGCCGGCCGACGCGTGATCTGTTCGGTGGCGAGTCCTTGCATCCTCCCTTTGCCTTGCCCGATTTTTGCCCGGAATGCGGGTCGACCGTAGTTCGCGGTGAGGACGAGGCGATTGCCCGCTGTTCCGGTGGCCTGGTCTGCCCGGCGCAACGCAAGCAGGCCTTGATCCATTTTGCCGGCCGGCGGGCGATGGATATCGAAGGTCTGGGCGAAAAACTGGTCGATCAACTGGTTGCGGCGGGCCTGGTGCATACACCGGCCGACCTCTACCGCCTTTCGGCGGAAACCCTGGCGGGTCTGGAGCGCATGGGTGAAAAGTCGGCGACGAACCTCGTTGCCGCCATCGATGCCTCGCGGCGGACAAGCCTGAATCGTTTCATTTTTGCGCTGGGTATCCGCAATGTCGGCGAAGCCACGGCGCGTGATCTGGCCCGACATTTCGGTGATCTGGATGGCTTGATGGCTGCCGACGTCGATGCGCTGCAGAGCGTGCCCGATGTCGGGCCGGTAGTTGCAGCGAGCATTGTCGGATTTTTTGCCGAGGCCCATAACCGTGAGGTGATCGCCGGCTTGCGCGCCGCTGGCGTGCGCTGGCCGGTCGGGCAGCCGCTGGTCGCTGCCGCGCAGCCCTTGGCCGGCAAGACGCTGGTATTGACTGGCACGCTGCCGACCCTGAAGCGTGACGATGCCAAGGCGCGAATCGAAGCTGCAGGCGGCAAGGTGGCCGGTTCGGTATCGAAGAAAACGGATTATGTGGTTGCTGGCGAGGAAGCGGGGTCGAAGCTCGACAAGGCCCGCGAACTCGGCGTTGCGGTGATTGATGAGGCAGAATTGTTGAAATTGCTCGATAAGGGAGTTGAAGAATGAAAAAGGTTCGCAAGGCAGTATTTCCGGTAGCCGGCATGGGCACGCGCTTCCTGCCAGCCACCAAGGCCAGCCCGAAGGAAATGTTGCCCATTGTCGACAAGCCGCTGATCCAGTATGCGGTCGAAGAAGCTGTGGCCGCCGGGATTACCGATATGGTTTTCGTCACCGGCCGTTCCAAGCGCGCGATCGAGGATCACTTCGACAAGGCTTATGAGCTGGAAAGCGAACTCGCGGCCCGTGGCAAGAACGAGATGCTGGAATTCGTGCGCAGCATGATTCCGAAGAACATCAACTGCATCTATATCCGCCAGCCGGAGGCGCTCGGTCTCGGTCACGCCGTGCTTTGCGCCAAGCCGGTCATCGGCGACGAACCGTTCGCGGTCATCCTCGCCGATGACCTGCTGGACGGCAAGCCGGCGGTGATGAAGCAGATGACCGATACCTACGACTACTACCGTTGCTCGGTGCTGGGCGTACAGGATGTCCCGCGTGCCGATACCAAGAGCTACGGCATCGTCGATGCGCGCAAGGTCGCTGACCGGGTCGAGCAGGTCAACGCCATCGTCGAGAAGCCGAAGCCGGAAGACGCGCCGTCGACGCTGGCGGTGGTTGGCCGCTACATCCTGACACCACGCATCTTCCATCATCTCGAAACCATCAAGCCGGGTGCAGGCGGTGAAATTCAGCTAACGGATGGCATTGCCTCGCTACTCACCGAGGAGCAGGTACTGGCCTACCGCTACGACGGCACGCGCTACGATTGCGGTTCCAAGCTCGGCTACTTGCAGGCCACCGTGATATTTGGCCAACGCCATCCGGAGGTTGGGCCGGCTTTCGATGCCTATCTCAAATCGCTCGGGAGCTGATGCGATGGATCAGGGAAAAGCCCGCCAGCTGCTGGCCGACGCCGAAGTCGTGCATGATGCTGATGCCGTCCAGGCAGCACTCGAGGTTGTCGCCGGCAAGATCCGTACGCAACTGGCCGACAAGAATCCGCTGGTATTGTGCGTCATGACTGGTGGTGTGGTTTTCTGCGGTCAACTGCTGCCAAAACTCGATTTCCCGCTGGATTTCGATTATCTCCATGCCACCCGCTACGGGCCGGAAACGCAGGGCGGCAAGATCTCGTGGCGCATGGCACCCTGGACTCCGGTCAAAGGGCGCACCGTACTGGTGGTCGATGACATTCTTGATGAGGGCGTGACACTGGCGGCAGTCAAGGAGAGTTTGATCCGCCTCGGTGCGGCCGAGGTGCTGCTGGCTGTCTTTGCCGATAAGCTGAATGGCAAACAGAAGCCGATCCACGCGGATTTCATCGGTCTGACCGTTCCCGACCGCTTTGTCTTCGGCTATGGCATGGATGTCGATAACGCCTGGCGCAATCTGCCAGCGATCTATGCCATGAAGGATGATGCATGAGCGGTGCGACGGTCGCCGAGTTCATCGCCTACTGGGAGGATGAAGGGCAGGCTTACGTCCGTCGCGGCGATTACGACTGGATGGCCTCGCTGGTGCCGGGTAAACGGGTGCTCGATATCGGCTGCGGCATCGGCTTTGCCACGCAGGCGCTGGCACGCCGTGGCTTGCAGGTGCTGGCGATTGACGTCCTGCCGGAATGCCTGGCGACGACGCAGGCGCGGGTCGCCGGTGAATCGGTGCAACTGCTGCAGGCCGATGCCTCGGCACTCGCTGCAGACCAGTATTCACAGATTGCCGATTTTGCGCCGGATACCGTTGTCTGCTGGCTGATGGGGGCGCCGGCCGATGTGACGGGCGCCCGCGCCGGTGACGGCGGCATGGCGGTGGCGACTTACCGCGAGAAGACGCATCGTGCGGTCGCGGAACTCGCAGCGCGAATCCCGACGGTGAGCGCCCTGCACATTGTCGACCGGACGGCGATTCCGTGGCAGGCCAAGGACATCGGCCGCGATACCCTGGTCCGTTACCACAACGACAAAACCCTCGCCGGCTTGCCGTTTGCCGGCCAGCGCCAGCATGCGCTTTACCGCAAGCTGGGTGACAATGTCGTCGAACTCGCCCGCGGGCGACCCCAACATCCGGCGCTGAAAAGCGTCGTTCCGACGCTGGCTTCGTTGCTGGCGTACAGAAAGGCCTGAACATGCTGGCAATCATTGGTGGCAGCGGACTGACAACGCTGTCCAATCTCGACGTCTCGCACCGTGAAGTGGTGCGGACCCCGTTTGGTGAGCCTTCCGGGGCGGTGGTTTTTGGTCAGATCTGCGGCCAGCCGGCGATGTTCCTGCCGCGCCACGGTTACGGCCACACCATTCCGCCGCACATGGTCAATTACCGCGCCAACCTGTGGGCGCTGCACCACCACAAGGCAACCGGCGTCATTTCCGTCGCTTCGGTCGGTGGCATCCGCGGTGACCTGCAGCCGGGCGATATCGTCCTGCCCGACCAGATCATCGACTACACCTGGGGTCGGAAATCGACATTCTTCGATGGCGTCGGCGGACCGGTGACGCATATCGACTTTACCGATCCCTACGATGCCGACCTGCGTCGGGAAATCCGCAATGCGGCGGCCTTGCTGGGCATCGAGGTCAAGCTCGATGGCGTCTATGCGGCAACGCAGGGGCCGCGCCTGGAAACAGCGGCGGAAATCAATCGGCTGGAGCGGGATGGTGCCGATCTGGTCGGCATGACCGGCATGCCGGAGGCTGCACTGGCCCGCGAGCTGGGTTTGCCCTATGCGGCGATCAACGTCGTGGCCAACCATGCCGCCGGACGGGGCAGTAGCGCCAACGGCATCCATTTTGAAAGCCTGGAGCCGGTGCTGCAGTCGGCGATGGGGCGGGTGCGCGCGATCATCGAGAAGCTGGTCGGTTGCCAGAATAACTGCCCGCCGATTGGCTTGTCCGTCTGAGCTTCGCGGCCAGAGACGATCAGTCGCTGCGGCACCGGTACAGCGACCGGTGCCGCAGTTGATCAAACCTTGAGCGTGTCGAGCAGCTCGGTTTCGAGCCGGATGCGGTTGTTGCTGTCGCGCAGGTCACCCCCACTGACCAGAAAAACGTCTTCCGCCCGTTCCCCCAGCGTGGTGATCTTGGCGGTATGCAGGTTGGCGCCGTGCGCGGCGAGGATGTTGGCGACCGAGTAGAGCAGGCCTGGGCGGTCGGCGGCGACCAGCGACAGGATGAAGTGCGCGCCCTTTTCATCGCCGCGGATGATGACTTCGGGCTTGATCGGCAGGTGTTTCACCTGACGCGACACGCGTCCGCGCGACGGCACATCCGGCGGCAACTGGTGGATCAGACGGTCTTCCAGTTCGTGCTCGATGTAGGCCAGCATGTCGCGGTTGTTTTCCCGGTCTTCGACATCAAGAACGACGAAGCTGTCCAGCGCGTAGCCGTGAGCTGTGGTGTGAATCTTGGCGTCGACGATGCTGTAACCGGTACGAGCAAAGAAGCCGACAATGCGGGCGAACAGGTCCGGTTGGTCCTGCGTGTAGACCATCACCTGCAGACCTTCGCCATCGCTGTGCAGGCGGGCACGCACGACTGGTTGGTTATTGTAGATGCGGTAGTGCAGCGAGCGGGTGTGCCAGGCAATTTCTTCCGCTGAGTGGCGCAGGAAATAGACGGTATCGAGCTGCTTCCACAGGCGTTCATGGACAGTGTCGGAGAGGGCGAAGAAGCGCAGAAGACGCATGGCTTCGGTCTGGCGCTCGGCAATGATGCCGTGCGCCGCCGGTGCCTCGTCCTGATTGAGGTAATTCAGCGTCTGGTAGTAAAGATCGGCGAGCAGCTTGCCTTTCCACTGGTTCCAGACCTTGGGGCTGGTGCCGCGGATGTCGGCATGGGTCAGCAGGTAAAGCGCCTGCAGGTGACGGGTATCGCCGACCATCGCGGCAAAATTGGCAATGACATCCGGGTCGGTCAGGTCTTCCTTCTGGGCGACCGTCGACATGATCAGGTGCTTCTGGACCAGCCAGACGACCAGTTCGGTATCTTCTGCGGTCAACCCGTGATTGATGCAAAAATCGCGGGCATCAACCGTGCCGAGTTCGGAGTGATCGCCGCCGCGGCCCTTGGCGATATCGTGGAACAGGGCGGCAATGTAGAGTAGCCACGGCCGGTCGAGTTCGCTGACGATGCGCGAGCAGAGCGGATACTCGTGGGCGAACTCGCTCATCGTGAATCGGCGCAGGTTGCGCATGACCTGCAGGATATGCTGATCGACGGTGTAAACGTGGAAGAGGTCGTGCTGCATCTGGCCGACGATGCGGCCAAAATTGGGTAGATAGGCGCCGAGGATGTCGAGCTGGTTCATCCGCCGGAATTCATGGACGATGCCGCGGTCGGACTGCAGCAGCGACAGGAAGGCGGCACGATTTTCGGGGTCAGCCCGGAATTCGGGCGTGATCTGCGTCCCTGCACGCCAAAGTGCGCGCAAGGTGCGGGCGGTCATGCCCTGCAGTTCGTGGCTTTCCTGCATGACCTTGAAGCTGTCGAAGATCGCTGATGGCTTCTTCTGGAACAGGTCTTCGTCACGGATATCGAGCAGTGCCCCGACGGACTGGAAATCGTCGTCGAGGGCTTGCGGCAGCTGTTCGTTTTCAGGCGCCAGCGCCGCGCCCATGTTCTGCAGCAGGATGGTGTTGAGCAGCGTCACCGCCTTGGCGTTGCGGTAATACTCCTGCATCAACTGCTCGGAGGCACGCTTGGCGTCATTCGAGACGAAGCCGTATTTGCCGGCCAGGGTGTTCTGGTAGTCGAACAGCAGGCGGTCTTCGCGGCGACCGAGCAGCAGGTGGAGGCGGATGCGCAGGTGCGTCAGGTAGTCTTCACACTGCCGCGCCTGGGCGACGCCATCCTCGGTCAGAATGCCGTTGTTGGCCAGCGATGCCCAGTCATTGCCGAAACCGGCGGCCTTGGCGATCCAGAAAATCACCTGCAGGTCACGCAAGCCGCCCGGCGCCTCCTTGCAGTTGGGTTCCAGACTGTAAGGGGTTTCATTGAAACGCAGGTAACGCTCGCGCAGCTCCAGACGCTTCGCTTCATAGAAGACCAGTGGATCGAGATTGCCGCGCAGACGTTTCTGGAAGGTGCCGAACAGCTTTTCGTTACCGGTCAGCAGTCGGGCCTCGATGAGCGCGGTCTGGACCGTGATGTCGCCTGCCGCTTCGTTCAGGCATTCTTGCACGGTGCGGACGCTGTGGCCGATTTCGAGGCCAATATCCCAGAAGCTGCCGACCAGGCGCTCGAGTTTTTCCTGGGTCAGTGCGCTCGGCGTTTGCGGCAGCAGAATGAGCAGATCGATATCCGAGGCCGGGAACAGTTCGCCACGACCATAACCACCAACGGCCGCCAGTGCCATCGAGGCGGGGAAATCGAAAATCTGCCAGAGCTTTTGCAGGACGCTGTCGACCTGACGGCTGCGTTCGCGCAGCAGTGCCGCAGCGTCGTTATTCTCGGCGTAGGCGGCTTGCAGCGCGCTCTGGCCGGCCTTGACCTCGGCGCGCAGGCCGGTGACGTCGATGGCTTTCACTGAATCCAGTCCGGTTTCGGGCGACAGCCACTGGACAGGGTCATCACTTCGTAGCCGGTTTCAGTCACCAGCAGCGTGTGCTCCCATTGCGCGGACAGGCTGCGATCCTTGGTGACGATGGTCCAGCCGTCGGCCATTTCGCGGATCGCGGCCTTGCCGGCATTGATCATCGGCTCGATGGTGAACATCATTCCCGGCTCCAGGCGCGGACCGGTACCGGCCTTGCCGTAATGTAGCACCTGAGGGTCTTCGTGGAATTTCTTGCCGATGCCATGGCCGCAGAACTCGCGCACGACCGAGTAGCCGTTTTTCTCGGCGTGTTTCTGGATGACCGCACCGATATCGCCAAGGTAGGCGCCGGGCTTGACGACCGAAATGCCGAGCCACATGCATTCAAAGGTGATTTCGCACAGGCGCTTGGCCTGGATCGAGCCTTCACCGACGATGAACATGCGGCTGGTGTCGCCGTGGTATTCGTCCTTGATCGTCGTGATGTCGAGATTGATGATGTCACCGTTCTTCAGCACTCGGTCGCCCGGCACGCCGTGGCAGACCTGCTGATTGACCGAGGTGCAGATCGATTTGGGGTAGGGGTTGTAACCGGACGGCGCGTAGTTGAGCGGCGCCGGAATGCATTGCTGCACATCGACCATATAGTCGTGGCAGAGCTTGTCGAGCTGTTCGGTGGTGACGCCGGCAACGACGTAGGGGGCGATGTAGTCCAGGACTTCGCTGGCGAGACGCCCGGCGACGCGCATTTTCTCGATTTCTTCCGGGGTCTTGATGGTGATGCTCATGGCGGTTCTTGGTGCGTTGGGGAAGGGCGAAGGATAAATGATGCACGGTCTTTCTCAAAACCGGGGAATGCTGTCAGTGGCATACTTCGCACTTTGTTTCGGGAGCGGGATGCGATGACGACGCTGTTGCTGGGCAAGGATGGTCAGGTGGGCTGGCAGTTGCAGCGCTCGCTGGCGCCTTATGGGCCACTCATTGCCTGCGGTCGGGCCGAGTGCGAGCTGGGCGACCCAGAGGCCATCCGCCGTCTGGTGCGGGCGACGAAACCGCGCTTGATCGTCAATGCTTCTGCCTATACGGCGGTCGATCAGGCGGAGAACGACCGCGATTTGGCGTTCCGCATCAATGCCGAGGCACCCGGCGTGCTCGCTGAAGAGGCGTGCCGACTGGGGGCCTTGTTGGTGCATTACTCAACGGATTACGTTTTCGACGGTCGCAAGCCTGCCCCCTATGTTGAGGATGACGCGGTCGCTCCGCTGTCGGTCTATGGCGAGAGCAAGCTGGCCGGCGAACAGGCGATTCGGGCCGTAGGCGGCAAATCGCTGATTTTCCGGACCAGTTGGGTGTTCGGTGCGCGGGGTAATAATTTCGTCAAGACCATCCTGCGTCTTGCGGGCGAACGGGAGTCGCTGAACGTTGTGGATGACCAGATTGGCGCGCCGACCCCAGCGGCGCTGATTGCTACGGTGACCGGCGTAGCGGTGGCCATGCTGCGCTGCGGTGAACTGCAAAAACCGGGCGAAAACCGGATCTATCATCTTGCGGCGGCGAATCCTGTCAGCTGGTGCGAGTTCGCGCGGGAGATCGTCCGTCAGGCGCGCGCCACGCCCGGATTCGATCTTCGCCTGATGCCGGAAGCGATTGCGCCGATTCCAAGCAGTGCCTATCCCTTGCCGGCCGGGCGTCCGGCCAATTCGCGGCTGGATTGCAGTCGGCTGGCGGCGGATTTCGGTCTCGAGATGCCCGACTGGCGACCGTATCTGGGTCGCATGCTGCAGTTGCTGGCGCTGAAGAAAAACGGTTACTGAGACAGCGCGAGCGGCCTTCCGGAGAGGCAGTGATACTGCTATAATCGTCGGGTTCTTCCTGGCGTCTTTGTCAGGTGGAATGGTCGATCTGCGTGTTGCAGGCGATCAAATCCTCACATCCGCCGATTAAGGGTGTTCGCCAAAAACAAAGAATGGCGGACGTTTCTGGCGGGTGGCGGTTCAACCCTTAAAAGGAAATTGTCATGTCCGTTACTATGCGCGAAATGCTGGAAGCCGGCGTTCACTTCGGCCACCAGACCCGTTTCTGGTCCCCAAAGATGGCCCCGTACATCTTCGGTGCTCGCAACAAGATTCACATCGTTAACCTCGAAAAGACCCTGGTCAAGTACAACGAAGCCATGGCTTTCGTTCGCAAGCTGGCGGCCAATCGCGGCAACATCCTCTTCGTTGGCACCAAGCGCCAGGCCCGTGAAATCATCGGCGAAGAAGCACTGCGCGCTGGCGCCCCGTTTGTCGACCAGCGTTGGCTGGGTGGCATGCTGACCAACTTCAAGACGGTCAAGACCTCGATCAAGCGCCTGAAGGACATGGATCTGGCTGTTGAAGCCGGCGACCTTGAGCGCATGCCGAAGAAGGAAGCGCTGACCTTCCGTCGCGAACTGGAAAAGCTGCAGAAGTCCATCGGTGGTATCAAGGAAATGGGTGGCCTGCCGGACGCCATCTTCGTTGTCGACGTCGGCTATCACAAGATCGCCATCACCGAAGCCAGCAAGCTGGGCATCCCGGTGATCGGCGTGGTCGATACCAACCACTCTCCGGACGGCGTCGATTACGTCATCCCGGGTAACGACGATTCTTCTCGCGCCATTCAGCTGTACGCCCGCGGCGTTGCTGATGCGATCCTCGAAGGTCGCAGCCAGGTGGTTGCCGACATCGTTGCTGCCGGTGGCGATGACGAATTCGTCGAAGTCGAAGAAGCAGCCGAATAAGTCCGAAATCTGGATGTAATGGCGGAGCGGCATGCTCCGCCTGTTTCACAAGCTCAGGAGAAAAGAATATGGCGGCAATTACCGCAGGTATGGTGGCAGAGCTGCGCGGCAAGACCGACGCGCCGATGATGGAATGCAAGAAGGCCCTGACCGAGGCCGATGGCGACATGGCCAAGGCGGAAGAGATTCTTCGCGTCAAGCTGGGTAACAAGGCCTCCAAGGCCGCTGCCCGTGTGGCAGCAGAAGGTATCGTTGCTGTCAGCATCGCTGCCGATGGCAAGACTGGCGCGATCATCGAAGTTAACAGCGAGACCGACTTCGTAGCCAAGAACGACGAGTTCATCGCCCTGGCCAATGGTTCGGCCAAGCTGGTCGCCGACCACAATCCAGTCGACGTCGCTGCGCTGTCTGCCCTGCCGATGGGCGAGGGTACCGTTGAATCCACCCGCTCCGCGCTGGTTGGCAAGATCGGCGAAAACATGACCATCCGTCGCTTCGTCCGTTGCGAAGCCAAGGGCAAGCTGGTTTCCTACATCCACGGTGGCGCCAAGGTCGGCGTCGTGGTTGATCTGGTTGGTGGCGACGAGCAACTGGGCAAGGATCTGGCGATGCACATCGCTGCTTCCAAGCCGAAGTCGCTGGATGCCTCCGGTGTTTCCGCCGAACTGCTCGACACCGAGCGTCGCGTTGCCATCGAAAAAGCCCGCGAAGCCGGCAAGCCGGAAGCGATGCTGGAAAAGATCGCCGAAGGTACCGTTCAGAAGTACCTGAAGGACGTCACCCTGCTCGGTCAGGTGTTCGTCAAGGCCGAAGACGGCAAGCAGACCATCGAGCAACTGCTGAAGGCCAAGGGCGCCAGCGTTGCCAGCTTCACGCTGTACATGGTTGGCGAAGGCATCGAGAAGAAGGTTGACGACTTCGCTGCCGAAGTTGCCGCCCAAGCCGCTGCTGCAGCTGCCAAGAAGTAATTGAAAGGAACGCCGATGACCACGCCCAAGTACAAGCGCATCCTCCTGAAACTCTCCGGCGAGGCCCTGATGGGTACCGACGCCTACGGCATCAATCCGAAAGTGATCGGTGAGATTTGCGGGGAGATCAAGGCGGTGGCTGACCTGGGGGTGGAAATCGGTGTCGTGATCGGCGGTGGCAACATCTTCCGCGGCATGGCCGGTACGGCCACCGGGATGGATCGCGCCACTGCGGATTACATGGGCATGCTGGCCACGGTGATGAACGCCATGGCCCTGTCCGACGCAATGCGTCAATGCGGCCTGAATGCCCGTGTGCAGTCGGCCCTGAATATCGAGCAGGTGATCGAGCCGTACATTCGCGGCAAGGCCATCCGCTACCTTGAAGAAGGCAAGATCGTGATCTTCGGTGCCGGCACCGGCAACCCCTTCTTCACCACCGATACTGCTGCAGCCCTGCGCGGTTCGGAAATCGGCGCGGAAATCGTGCTGAAAGCGACCAAGGTCGACGGGATTTACTCCGCTGATCCGAAAAAGGATCCGTCGGCGACGCGCTATGACAAGATCAGCTTCAACGAAGCGATCTCCAGGAACCTCGCGGTGATGGACGCGACCGCGTTCGCGTTGTGCCGTGATCAGAAATTGCCGATCAACGTGTTCTCGATCTTCAAGGCCGGCGCGCTGAAGCGCGTGGTCTGTGGTGAAGACGAAGGTACGCTGGTCTATTGCTGAGGGAGACAAACATGATCGCCGAACTCAAGAAAAACGCCGAACACAAGATGCAGAAATCCCTGGAGGCGCTGAAGAACGACCTCCTGAAGATTCGTACCGGCCGTGCCCACACCGGCCTGCTTGACCACGTCATGGTTGATTACTACGGCTCCCCGGTGCCGGTCAATCAGGTGGCGAATATCACGCTGGTCGACGCCCGTACTCTGGGTGTGCAGCCCTGGGAAAAGAACATGGTGCAAAAGGTCGAGAAGGCCATCCGTGATTCCGACCTCGGCCTGAATCCGGCGTCGCAGGGTGATCTGATCCGCGTGCCGATGCCGGCGCTGACCGAAGAGCGCCGCAAGGAAATGATCAAGGTCGTCAAGCACGAAGGCGAGGGCGCCAAGGTGGCGATCCGCAATCTGCGTCGCGATGCCAATACCCACCTCAAGGATGCACTCAAGAAGGGTGAAATTCCCGAGGATGACGAGCGCAAGGCTCAGGATGACGTCCAGAAGCTGACCGACAAGTTCATCACCGAAGTTGACAAGATGCTCGCTGCCAAAGAGGCCGAGCTGATGCAGATCTGAGTCGGCACGGCATACGACCGGCCTGATGGCATTCTTCTCCAGTTCGACGCGGCAGATCCCGACGGCGGCAGCCATGCCGTCGCACGTGGCCGTGATCATGGACGGCAATGGCCGTTGGGCGAAAAAACGCTTCCTGCCGCGCGTGGCCGGGCACGTCAAGGGCGTCGAACTGGTTCGCGAAATGGTGCGTGCCTGCCTGGAACGTGGCATCCAGTATCTGACCCTGTTTGCGTTTTCGTCGGAAAATTGGCGCCGACCGCAGGAGGAGGTTTCCCTGCTGATGCAATTATTCGTCAAGGCACTGGAGCAGGAAGTCGAGAAGCTCGACCGCAATGGTGTGCGCTTGCGCGTTGTCGGTGACCTTGCGCGCTTCGAGCCGCGCTTGCAGGCCTTGATCCGAGAGGCTGAAGCGACAACGCAGAACAATACCCGCCTTGATCTGACCATCGCTGCCAACTACGGTGGACGCTGGGACATCATGCAGGCCATGAATCGCCTGCTCGCTGATCGTGCTCCTGGCCAGAAGGTGATTGAGGAGGGCGATCTCGATCCTTACCTGTCGATGAATTACGCGCCGGAGCCGGACCTGTTCATTCGCACCGGCGGCGAGCAACGGATCAGCAACTTCCTGCTCTGGCAACTGGCCTACACCGAGTTGTATTTCACCGACACGCTGTGGCCGGATTTTGATACAGCCGAGTTTGCCAAGGCGATTGCCTCCTATCAGCAACGCGAACGGCGCTTTGGCCGCACCAGCGAACAGGTGACAGGCCAGGCGGATGCTTAAGACGCGCATCATCACGGCGCTGGTCATCGCGGCGCTGCTGATTCCCGCCATTTTTCTGCTTGATTCGCTGTCATGGGCGGTGCTGACGGCGGTGATCACCGGCATTGCCGGCTGGGAATACGCGCGCCTATGTGGTTTCTGCCCGTCGGGGCAGCTGCGTTTCGGTGCGCTGGTGACCGGACTCGCTGTGCTGGCGGTGTTTTTGCTGGCACCGGCGCAGCTCCGCTCTGCCGGGCAGGTGGCACTGGCCTGTTCGATCGCATTCTGGCTGGGGCTAGTGCCTTTCTGGTTACGTGCCCGCTGGCAAGTCAAAACCCACTGGAAAATGGCTTTGGTCGGCCTCGTGATCCTCCTGCCGACCTGGTTTGCACTGATCGATCTGCGCGAGCGCGGGCCAGGCTGGTTGTTTGGCGCCTTGCTGCTGGTCGCGCTGGCCGACATTGCCGCCTATTTTTCTGGCCGTGCCTTCGGCAAGCGCAAGCTGGCGCCTAACATCAGTCCCGGCAAGACCTGGGAAGGCGCGTATGGCGCGATGCTGGCGACGACGCTGCTGGCAGTGGGGGCGCAGTGGTCCATGGCTGGTCCTGATGTGTCGAAACTGATTCTGCTTGCCCTGGTCATGCCTTTATTGACGCTGGTGTCGATCGCCGGCGACCTCTTCGAGTCGCTGCTTAAACGCCAGGCGGGGATGAAAGACAGCAGCCAGTTATTGCCGGGGCATGGGGGCGTACTGGATCGCATCGACAGTCATACTGCGGCATTGCCACTGATGGCCATGCTGCTGGTTTTCCTGCAATGAGCGCACAGGGCATCACCGTTCTCGGAGCCACCGGCTCAATCGGCCAGTCCACGCTGGATGTCGTGCGCCGCCATCCGCAACGTTACCGGGTGGTTGCGCTGACCGCACATCGTCAGGTCGAGCGTCTGGTTGCCGATTGCCTTGAGTTCCAGCCCTTGCTGGCAGTCGTGGGTGATGCGGCCACAGCGGACAGCGTGCGCCAACGTCTTGTTGATGCGGGTTCGTCGACCGAGGTGGCCTGGGGCGAGTCCGCGCTGGTTCAGGCTGCGACGCTCAGCGATGCCGCCATGGTGATGGCTGCCATTGTCGGGGCGGCAGGGCTGGCGCCGACACTTGCCGCCGCGCAGGCCGGGAAGCGGGTATTGCTGGCCAACAAGGAAGTGCTGGTCATGGCCGGCGAGTTGTTCATGCAGGCTGTTCGGCAGTCCGGTGCGCAGTTGTTGCCGGTGGATAGCGAGCACAACGCCATCTTTCAGGCGCTGCCCGCAGATTTTTCGCGTGGCCTCAGCGTTTGTGGGGTAGAGCGCATCCTGCTGACGGCCTCTGGTGGTCCTTTCCGTCAGACCCCCTTATCTGCGCTGGCAGCGGTGACGCCCGAGCAGGCTTGTGCACACCCGAACTGGGTCATGGGGCGCAAGATTTCCGTCGACTCCGCGACGATGATGAACAAGGGGCTGGAGGTCATCGAGGCCCACTGGTTGTTCGCGGCGCCGCCATCGATGATTCAGGTCGTGGTCCATCCGCAGAGCGTCATTCATTCCGCGGTTCAGTACAGCGATGGTTCGGTCATTGCGCAGTTGGGCAACCCGGACATGCGAACACCAATTGCCTATGCCATGGCCTGGCCGGAGCGGATTCAGGCGGGCGTAGCTCCGCTGGATCTGTTCAGCATTGGCCGGCTGGATTTTGAGGCGCCGGATTTCGAACGCTTCCGCTGCCTGCAACTGGCCTACGATGTGCTCGATGCCGGTGGCTCGGCGCCGGCTATCCTCAACGCCGCCAATGAAGTTGCCGTGGCGGCTTTCCTTAATGGCGAACTGCCGTTCCTCGGGATTTCAAGCCTGAACGAGGCTGTCCTTTCGGCGTTGCCGGCGACGGCCGAGGGCAGTCTGGCTGATGTGCTGGCGGCGGACGCCCAGGCGCGGCAGATAGCCATGACGATGATTCGGGATCGCGCTTTCGCGTGAGCGAACTGCCTTTTTATCTCGCCGCCTTCGTGGTGGTGCTTGGCGTCCTGATCGTCGTCCACGAATACGGACATTACGCCGCCGCGCGCTGGGTCGGCGTCAAGGTGTTGCGCTTCTCCGTCGGCTTCGGCCGGGTCATCTGGCAGCGTCGGTTGGGGCGCGATCAGACCGAGTGGGCGATCAGCGTTTTCCCGCTTGGGGGTTACGTCAAGATGCTCGACGAACGTGAGGGCGAAGTGGCTGCCGCCGAGCAGCACCGTGCCTTTAACCGACAGTCGGTTGGAGCGCGTAGCCTGATCGTCGCTGCTGGTCCGCTCGCCAATTTTGCGTTGGCGATTCTCCTGTATTGGGTGGTCTTCATCTCCGGCAGCGAAGAGTTGCTACCGGTACTCGGTACGCCGCCCGCGGATACGCCTGCGGCCATGGCCGGAGTAAAGAATGGTGAGCAGGTGCGTCGTGTTGATGGCGAGGAGGTGGCTACCTGGAATGACCTGCGCTGGCTGGTGCTGCAAAAAGCAGTGAATCAGGAACTGGCAGCGCTGGAGGTCATCAACGAGCAGGGTGAGATTTCTGTTCGTCATCTTCATCTTGCGGCTGCGGGCGATCAGGGTTGGGAGGGCGATGCGCTGGAGCGTCTCGGCTTGCGTTTCTATCGCGCCAATTTCCCGGCGGTGATTGGCAAGCTGGTGGAGGGTGGTCCGGCGGCGCGAAGCGGGCTGCTGGTGGGTGACTGGATTCGCGCGGTGGATGGTGAGGAAATCGCCAACTGGCAGGACTTCGTTCTCAAAGTACGCGAGGCGCCCGGACGGCGATTGCATGTACTCGTCGAGCGCAACGATGACCTGCTTGCGGTCGACGTGGAATCCGAGCCAATTTCGGAACGTGGCCGGACCATCGGCAAAATCGGCGTGGCCGTCGCCGAGTCCGCAGAGAGCCGGCGGGAACTGAAAACGCACGTCAGCTACGGACCGGTCGAAGCAGCCGCCAAGGCGGTTGCCGAAACCTGGGACAAGTCGGTGTTCAGTCTGGTCATGCTGGGCAAGATGCTGACCGGCGAGGTCTCGTGGAAAAACCTGTCAGGGCCGGTCACGATTGCTGACTATGCCGGGCAATCGGCCAAACTGGGGCTGGATTACTACCTGAAATTCATGGCACTGGTCAGTATCAGCCTCGGCGTCCTCAATCTGCTCCCGATCCCGGTGCTGGACGGGGGGCATTTGATGTATCATATGATCGAAGTCGTCAGGCGTCGGCCACTGTCAGAGCGGGCCGTGGAGATCAGTCAGCAGGTTGGCGTCTCCATCTTGTTTGTCCTGATGGCTTTTGCCTTTTTTAACGACTTGAATCGCCTGTTCAGCAGCTGAACGATGAAGAAAACCCTCCTGCCGGCCCTGATTGCCAGTCTTTTCGCTGTGCCTGCGCTGGCCTTCGCTCCCTTTACGGTCAAGGATATCCGCGTCGAGGGCATCCAGCGGACTGAGGCGGGTACCGTGTTCAGCTACCTGCCGGTCAAGGTGGGCGATACACTGGATGACGACAAGGCTGCCCAGTCGATCAAGGCACTGTTTTCCACCGGTTTTTTCAAGGATGTGCGGGTCGAGGTCGAAGGCGATGTGATGGTCGTGGTCGTCCAGGAACGCCCGGCCATTTCCTCGCTCAACTTTGTCGGACTCAAGGAGTTCGAGAAAGATGTGATCATCAAGGCACTGAAAGAAACCGGGATTGCCGAGGGGCGTATTTTCGACCGGGCGCTGCTTGAGAAAGCCGAACAGGAACTCAAGCGCCAGTATCTGACGCGTGGCAAGTACGGCGTGGAGATCACCACGACTGTGACTCCGCTGGAACGGAACCGTGTCGGCATCAACTTCAATATCGAAGAGGGTGTGGCGGCCAAGATCAAGCAGATCAATATCGTTGGGGCCAAGTCGTTCAAGGAAAAGGAACTGCTCTCCCTGTTCGAGTTGACCACGCCCGGATTGCTGACCTGGTACACCAAGAACGATCAGTATTCGCGTCAAAAGCTCTCGGGCGACCTCGAGAAGCTCAAGTCCTTCTATATGAATCAGGGCTACCTTGAGTTTGCCGTCGATTCGACGCAGGTCTCGATCTCGCCTGATAAACGCGATGTTTACATCACGGTGAATGTCGCCGAGGGCGAGCGCTATCAGGTGTCTTCAGTGAAGCTCGCCGGTGATTTTTCGATGACCGAAGAGGAACTGAAGAAGCTGGTTATCGTCAAGGCCGGTGATGTCTTCTCCCGCGAGAAGCTGAACGACTCGACCAAGGCCATCGGTGAGCGACTGGGCAAGGAGGGTTATGCCTTTGCCAACGTCAATGCGGCGCCAGAAATCGACAAGGAAAAACGCAAGGTCGCTTTCACCATCTTCATTGACCCGGGTAAGCGCGTATATGTTCGCCGGATCAACCTGACCGGCAATACCAAGACACGCGATGAAGTCATCCGCCGTGAAATGCGGCAGATGGAAGGTGGCTGGTACGATGCCGACAAGGTGAGCTTGTCGAAGCAGCGGATCGACAAGCTCGGCTTCTTCACCGATGTTTCCGTGGAAACACCGGCGGTGCCGGGAACGGCCGATCAGATTGATGTGAACCTGAATGTTACCGAGAAGCCGACAGGTAACCTCATGCTTGGCCTTGGCACGTCCAGTACTGACAAGGTTATCGTGTCAGGCTCGATTGCTCAAAACAACTTTTTAGGTAGCGGTAACAACGTTGCCATACAGGTTAACTCGGCAAAATCCTACAGGACCTACGTTTTTTCCTACACCAATCCCTATTTCACGCCGGATGGGGTGAGTCAGGGCTTCGATGTTTATCACCGCACAGTGAATACCTCTTCGCTGGCAATCGCAAATTACTCGTCTGCATCGACCGGTGGAGCGATCCGTTTTGGCTTCCCGATCGGCGAGAAGCAGTCAATCGGCCTCGGCTTGGGCATCGATTCGACCCGGATCACGACATATTCCGATAGCCCGCAGTACTACAAGGATTTTGTGCGGGACTTTGGCGAGACGAATTTGTCTATTCCGATTACCTTCAACTGGGTCAGTGATGGCAAGAACAGCTTCTTCTTCCCGACTGCAGGTACCTTCCAGAAGGCTGGGGTTGAGGTGGCGATTCCGGGTGGGGACCTGACCTACTATCGCGCCAACTACCAGTTGCAGCAGTATGTGCCGGTCAGCAGCAAGTTCACACTGATGCTGAATGCCGAATATGGCCAGGCCGGTGGATATGGCGGCAAGGATCTGCCATTCTTCAAGAACTACTATGCTGGCGGTGTGACTTCGGTTCGCGGCTACAAAGCCTCGTCGCTGGGTCCGGTGACGGTCGATGCAACTACCGGGCAGACCTACCGTATCGGTGGTGACCGCCGTGTCGTTGGTAACGCCGAGCTGCTTTGGGGCTTGCCGGGCATGGAAAAGACCGCGCGTCTCGGTCTGTTCTTTGATGCCGGCCAGGTTTATGGCAATGGTCAGAACTTCGCACTCAGCGATTTGCGGTATTCTACGGGTATATCGGCGGCATGGATTTCCCCCATCGGCCCGTTGAAGTTCAGTTTCGGTATGCCGCTGAACAAGAAGGACGACGATAAGTCCGAGGCTTTCCAGTTCCAGTTGGGCACCACATTTTGATTCAGGAGTATCAAGTTGAAAGTTAAGTCCTTCGTTCTGGCGTCACTGATGTCGGCGCTTTGTGTCACCGGTGTGGCTGCGGCCGAACTCAAGGTCGGTTACGTCAATACGCAGCGGATTTTCCGTGATGCGCCGGCAGCCCAAAAGGCGGCCAAGAAGCTGGAAGGCGAGTTTGCCAAGCGCGATCAGGAATTGCAGCGCATGGCCAAGCAATTGCAGGGCTTACAGGAAAACCTTGAAAAAAATGCCGTAACCATGGCGGAGAGTGAGCGTCGTGCCAAGGAAAAGGAATTCGGCGATCTGTCCCGCGAGTTCCAGCGTAAGCAGCGTGAGTTCCGCGAAGATTTGAACCTGCGTCAGAATGAAGAAAATGCGGCGGTTATCGAAAAGGCTAATCGTGCGATCAAACAGATTGCCGAGGCTGACAAGTTCGATCTGATCTTGCAGGATGTGGTCTGGGTCAGTCCGCGTCTCGATATCACCGAGCGCGTGATCAAGGCGCTGGCTGAAGGTAAGTAATGCCCCGGGCGGCTGCTGTTTCTTTTTCGCTTGCCGAAATCGCCGCCCGCTTGGGCGGCGATGTGCTTGGAGGTGGCGAAACGCGCATTTATCGCGTTGCTCCGCTACCAACTGCCGGGGAGGGGGATATTTCCTTCCTCTCCAATCCAAAATTTTCCGGGGCGCTGGCAACGACTGCTGCGTCGGCGCTGATCCTGACGCCTGCAGCTGCTGACGGTTTTTCCGGGGCGCGCATCATTACGGCCAACCCCTACGCCTATTACGCCCGTGTAACGGCTTTGCTGAATCCGGTTCATGTCGGTTTTTCCGGCATTGATGCCTCGGCCGTCCTGCGCTCTCCGGTGCCGGCCAGTTGCAAGATTGGCCCGCATGTCACCATCGGCGAATCGGTCGTGATTGGTGAAAACGTCGTCCTGCACGCGGGTTGCGTGATCGGCGACGGGGCATCGATTGGCGATGGCAGCCTCCTTCACCCGAACGTGACCGTCTATCACGATTGCAGCGTCGGCAAGCGGGCGATTATTCATGCTGGAACGGTGATCGGTTCGGATGGTTTCGGCTTTGCGCCCGATGGCAAGGACTGGATCAAGATTCCGCAAATCGGACGCGTGATAGTTGGTGACGACGTCGAATTTGGGGCGAATTGTGCGGTCGACCGTGGCGCGCTTGAGGATACGGTGATTGGCGATGGTTGCAAGCTGGATAATCAGGTGCACATCGCTCATAACTGCAAGATTGGCGCGAGAACCGTGCTGGCGGGCTGTGTCGGGATTGCCGGCAGCACGACGCTGGGTGAGCATTGCATCATTGGTGGTGCGGCGATGATTTCCGGTCATCTGGAAATTGTCGGAGATACCATGATTTCTGGTGGCACATCGGTCATCAAGAGTATCCGGAAGCCCGGCGTTTATACCAGCGTGTTTCCTCTGGACGAGCATGAGGACTGGATACGCAACGCTTCCCATATCCGTCGCCTCTCGAAGATGGCTGACAAGATTTCCGAGCTTGAGAAAAAACTTAAAGAAATAGAAACAAGGGGTTGATTAAATGGATATTCATGAAATTCTTGAGTACTTGCCGCATCGTTATCCTTTCCTGTTGATCGATCGCGTCGTCGCTATCGAGCCGGGCAAGTCGATTCATGCCTACAAGAACGTCACCATCAACGAACCCTTCTTCGTGGGTCACTTCCCACATCACCCGGTGATGCCGGGCGTGTTGATCATGGAAGCACTGGCCCAAGCCGCAGGTATCCTGTCTTTCAAGACTGAGGGCAAGAAGCCGACGCAGAACGATGTGTTCTACTTTGCCGGTATTGACGACGCGCGTTTCAAGCGTCCGATCATGCCTGGTGATCAATTGAACCTGCATGTCGAGATCGAACGCCAGATGCGCGGTGTCTGGAAGTTCAAGGGCGAAGCCCGTGTCGATGGGCAGCTGGCGGCTGAAGCTCGGCTGATGTGTGCCAAGCGAGATCTATAACATGATTCATCCGACTGCCATCGTCGATCCGGGCGCCAAGATCGGCGCCAATGTCGAGATCGGCCCTTACACCCTCATTGGTCCGAATGTCGAGATCGGTGACAACACGGTCATTGGTCCGCATTGCGTGATCCGTGGCCATACCCGTATCGGGCGCGACAATCGAATCTTCCAGTTCTGCTCGCTCGGCGAAGTCCCGCAGGACAAGAAATACGCCAACGAGCCGACGGGTCTGGAAATTGGCGACCGCAATACCATACGCGAGTTCTGCACCTTCAATCTCGGTACGGTGCAGGATGCCGGCGTCACCCGTGTCGGTGACGACAACTGGATCATGGCTTACGTGCACATCGCCCACGACTGCCAGGTTGGCAACAAGTGCACCTTCGCCAATAATGCTTCGCTCGCTGGCCATGTCACCGTCGATGACTGGGCAATTCTGGGTGGCTTTACCGGCGTTCATCAGTTCTGCCGTATCGGCGCCCATGTGATGACTGCAGTCAGCACGGTGATTCTGCAGGACGTGCCGCCGTATCTGATGGCCGCCGGGAATACTGCGCAGCCCTATGGCATCAACGTCGAAGGCTTGAAGCGCCGGGGGTTTACTGCGGATGCGATTACCTCCCTGAAACGCGCCTACCGTACGTTATACAAATCCGGCCTGCTGCTTGAAGAAGCCAAGACCAAGCTGGCCGAGGATGCGAAGAGCCAGCCGGATGTGCAGCGCTTCGTTGATTTCCTAGAGGTCTCCAAGCGGGGCATCATCCGCTGATATGGGGCGTGCCTTTCGTATTGCCGTGGTGGCCGGAGAAGCCTCCGGCGACCTGCTGGCCAGTCACCTGATCGAGGCGCTGAAAAAGCAGCTGCCCGATGTGGTGTTTTATGGCATTGGCGGCCCGAAAATGCAGGCGCAGGGGCTCGACAGCTGGTGGCCGATGGAAAAACTGTCGGTCATGGGTTACTGGGATGTACTCAAGCATTACCGCGAGATTGCCGGGATCCGCCGGCAACTGAAAAAGCGTCTGCTCGATCTCAAGCCTGACCTCTTTATCGGGGTCGATGCGCCGGATTTCAACCTAGGGCTGGAGTCTGATCTCAAGGCCGCCGGCATCCGTACCATTCACTACGTCAGCCCGTCGATCTGGGCCTGGCGTGGCGGGCGGATCAAGAAGATCGGCCGGGCGGTCAATCGCGTGCTGGCGCTTTTTCCGATGGAGCCGCCGTTGTACGAAAAGGCGGGGATTCCCGTCAGCTACGTCGGTCACCCGATGGCGGATCTGATCCCGCTGGAAACGCGCAAGGAAGCTGTCCGCGAGAAGCTGGCTTTGCCGCGTCACGTGCCGATTTTTGGCATGCTGCCCGGTAGCCGCCGTGGCGAGCTGGCCATGCTGGCAGATACCTACGTTCAGACGGCCAAGTTGATCCGCGAGCGCTATCTGCCTGATGCACAGTTTGTCGTGCCGCTGGCGACGCGTGAAACTCGGCTGCAGTTTGAAATGGCGATCTATCAGCAGCAGGCCGGCGAGGTGCCGTTCCGGCTGCTCTTCGGTCACGCGCAGGATGCACTGGGTGCTGCCGACGTGTCGCTCGTGGCCAGTGGTACCGCCACGCTCGAAGCGGCTCTGATCAAGCGGCCGATGGTCATCACCTACCGGCTGGCCAAATTGAGCTGGTGGATCATGAAGCGGATGGCCTATCTGCCCTATGTCGGCCTCCCGAATGTCCTGGCGGGTCGTTTTGTCGTGCCGGAACTGCTGCAGAACGATGCCACGCCCGACAAGCTGGCCGAGGCTCTCGTCAAGCTCTACGAAGACAAGGAAAATGCAGCGGCCGTTGCCGAGACCTTTACCGAAATCCACCATCGTCTGCGGCAGAACAACGCCGAAAAGGCGGCGCGCGCCGTCATCGAATGCTTGAACTGATTGTGCCGGAAGGTCTCGTCTGCGGGATTGACGAGGCCGGGCGCGGCCCGCTGGCGGGGCCGGTGGTGGCTGCCGCGGTGATTCTTGATCCGGCACGGCCGATTCCCGGCCTCAACGACTCCAAGAAGCTCTCCGAAAAGCGGCGCGAGGTGCTGGCGGGAGAAATCCGCGAAAAGGCACTGGCCTGGGGCGTTGCTGAAGCCACTGTCGAGGAAATCGATCAACTCAATATCCTGCATGCCACCTTTCTAGCCATGCAGCGTGCGGTCGCTGCACTGAGCGTGGCGCCGGAACGGGCGATGGTCGATGGCAATCGCTGTCCGAAACTGCCGATACCCGTCGAGGCCGTGGTCAACGGCGATGGCAAGATTGCCTCGATTGCCGCCGCCTCCATCCTCGCCAAGACCGTGCGTGATGCCGGCATGCTGGCGCTGCACGCCATCTACCCGCAATACGGCTTCGATCGCCACATGGGCTACCCGACGGCCGTTCATTTCGCTGCCCTCGAAGCCCACGGTGCCTCGCCGGTCCATCGCCGTAGCTTCGCGCCGGTAGCGAAGCAGCTGTCTCTGCTATGAAACACATCCAGTCCCGCGACAATCCCTTCTTCAAACAGTTGAAGAAGCTGGCGGAGTCCGGGCGAGAGCGACGCAAGCAGGGGGTGACGGTGCTCGATGGCGTCCATCTGATCGTGGCTTACGAGGCTGTTTTCGGAAAGCTGCCGAACCTGATTGTTGGTGAATCGGCGCTCGATGCTGGCGGCGAGGTTGCCGGTTTCGTTGCAGGTCGTGATCTGGTGGTGCTGGGCGATGCGCTGTTGCGCGAATTGTCACCGGTCGATACGCCGAGTGGCCTGTTGGCCGTGGTGCCGCTGCCCAAGGCGAGGTTTGCGGTAAACCTGGAAAAAGACGCAATTTTGCTCGATGGCGTGCAGGATCCGGGCAATGTTGGCACCTTGCTGCGCACCGCTGCGGCGGCCGGTGTCCGGCAGGCATTGCTCGGCCCGGGCTGCGCTGCCGCCTGGTCGCCGCGGGTATTGCGTGCCGGGCAGGGGGCGCATTTCGTGTTGAGCATCCATGAAGATGCCGATCTGGCCGGATTCATGGCCGACTACCAGGGCACGACGGCCGTCACCTGCCTCGATGGAGCGACTTCCCTCTATGCCGCGACATGGCGGGGACCGGTGGCCTGGGTTTTCGGTGCCGAAGGTCAGGGTGTGCGGCGGGAATTGATCGATATCGCCGCCTTGCGCATCCGGATTCCAATGCCGGGCGCGGTCGAGTCACTGAACGTTGGTGCGGCGGCAGCCGTCTGTCTCTTCGAGATGTTGCGACGCCGCCTCGACTGAAGCGGCGACCGCGCAAAATGGCTGGGCTACCGGCCGTGCGCTTCAGCGCAGCTTCAATTCCTGAAGAATTGTCGTCGAGATTTCTTCAATCGACTTGGTCGATGAATCCAGCCAGCGGATGCCTTCGCGGCGCATCATTCTCTCGGCCTCGGCGATTTCGTAGCGGCAGTTGGCCAGCGAGGCGTACTTGCTGCCGGCGCGACGTTCTTCACGGATCTGGGCGAGGCGTTCAGCCTGGATGGTCAGGCCAAAGAGCTTGCTGCGATGCTTCTCCAGCGTGCCCGGCAGGCGGCCGCGGTCGAAGTCTTCGGGAATCAGCGGGAAGTTGGCGGCCTTGAGGCCGAACTGCATGGCGAGGTAGAGCGACGTCGGGGTCTTGCCGCAGCGCGAGACAGCGACGAGGATGACGTCAGCTTCTTCCAGGTCGCGGTCGGTGATGCCGTCATCGTGAGCGAGCGTGTAATTGATCGACTCGATACGCTTCTTGTAGTCCGAACTGTCCGCAGAGCCGTGGGAGCGGCCGACGGTGTGGTTGGACTTCATGCCCAGTTCGGCTTCCAGCGGCGCCAGGAAGGCGTCGAAGTAGGAGAGGCAGAAGGCATCGGCCTGATGGACGATGCGCGACAACTCGGGATTGACCAGCGTCGTGAATACGATGGGGCGCATGCCGTCGGTTTCGCCCTGCGCATTGATGCGGGCGACGGCTTCCTGCGCCTTTTCGACATTGTCGAGGAAGGGAATCCGGATCTGCTTGAATTCGACTTCCTCGAATTGCGTCATCAGACTGTGGCCGAGGGCTTCGACGGTGAGACCGGTACCGTCGGAGACGAAGAATGCGGTGCGTTTGATCATCATTGGCATCCCGTGATTTTAACCGCTGTTGCGCAGGCCGGAGGCAATGCCGTTGATCGACAGGTGGATGCCGCGTGCCAGTCGCTCGTCGGTATCGCCGCTGCGGTGACGCTTGAGCAGCTCGACTTGCAGGTGGTTGAGCGGGTCCATATACGGGGCGCGCAGTTTCAGCGACTGGCTGAGCAAGGGATTGTCGGCCAGCAGTTCATCCTGTTCTTCAATCGCCAGCAGGTGGCTGCGGGTCAGCGTCCATTCGGCCTGAATGCGGCTGAATATGCGCTCGCGCAGCTCGGTATCGGCGACCAGTTCGGCGTAGCGCGAGGCGATGGCGAGGTCGGTCTTGGCCAGCACCATGTCCATATTGGACAGCAGCGAGCGGAAGAAGGGCCAGGATTTCAGCATCCGGCGCAGGGTGGCGAGTCCGTCCGGATGGTCGGCCAGATAGCCTTCGACGGCCGACCCGAAACCGTACCAGCCCGGCAGCATCAAGCGGCATTGAGCCCAGCTGAAGACCCAGGGGATGGCGCGCAGGTCTTCGATCCGGTCCGAGGCCTTGCGCGAGGCCGGGCGGCTGCCGATGTTGAGCGAGGCGATTTCGGAGACGACGGTCGATTGCCGGAAATAGGTCGTGAAGCCCGGCGTTTCATAGACCAGGCCGCGATAGGCGTTGAAGGCGCGGGCCGAGAGTTCGTCCATGACCGCGTGAAACTGCTCCGCCGGCTCGACCTGATTTTCGTGGTCGGTCAGGCTGGCTTCCAGCGTTGCGGCGAGCAGGACTTCAAGATTGCGGCGACCGGTGTCGGGGTTGCCGTACTTGGTCGAGATGACTTCGCCCTGTTCAGTGAGGCGGATCTGGCCGGACACGGCACCCGCCGGCTGGGCAAGGATGGCGTGGTAGGAAGGACCGCCACCGCGACCGACCGATCCGCCCCGCCCGTGGAACAGGCGCAGGCGTACGCCGTGCTCGCGGAAGACGCGGGTCAGCGCGATTTCGGCCTTGTACAGTTCCCAGCCGGAGGTCAGGAAGCCACCGTCCTTGTTGGAATCGGAATAGCCGAGCATGACTTCGTGTTCGTTGCCACGACCGGCGATCAGCGCGCGATAGCCGGGCAGCGCGAACAGGCCATCCATGGTGACGGCGCTTTTCTGCAAATCCTCGATGGTTTCGAAGAGCGGGATGATATTGACGTCAAGGCGTGCCGGCTGGTCGCCGACAGCCGGCAACAGCAGGCCCGACTCCTTGAGCAGTAGCGCGAGTTCGAGCAGGTCGGAAACACCGTCGGTCTTGGAAATGATGCAGTTGGGCAGCGCGGCGGCGCCATATTTGCGGCGCAGGGCGTGGGCGGCGAAGAAAATGTCGAGTTCACCGCGGGTCTCTTCGCTGTAGTCGATGTAGGCGGAGTAGAGCGGGCGCGGAGTCGCGATTTCTGCGGTCAACACGGAAATCCGCTCAATTTCGGGCAAGGACTCGTAGTCGGCACAGCGGCCGGCCTTGGCCAGCAGTTCGGCGACGCTGCGGGCGTGGACGTCGGAATTCTGACGCAGATCGATTGGCGCCAGGTGGAAGCCGAAAACCTGCACCCCGCGCATCAGCCGGCGAAGTCGCCCACCGGCCAGCGCCGCGCTGCCGTTCAGTTTCAGCGAGTTGGCGAGAACTTTGAGATCGAAGCGCAGTGCCTCCGGCGTCGGGTAGGGCTCGGCGTGGCCGATTTCGTGACGCAGTGGCTCAACCTGATCGAGGTTGCGTGCCGTCGCGGCCAGACGGGCATAGATGCCGGATAGCGCCCGGCGATAGGGCTCGTCGGCGCGTTGCGGTGAATGGTCGGTCGAGTTTTCGGCCAGTTTCAGCAGGTCAGGTGTCACTTTGACCAGGAGGTCGGACAGCGGCAGTTCGCCGCCGAGCTCATGGACTTCAGCGAGGTAATGATTGAGCGCGGCTGCGGATTGCAGGCGCAGCGCTTCGCTGAGGATTTCGGCGGTAACGAAAGGATTGCCGTCACGGTCGCCGCCGATCCACGAGCCGACGCGGAAGAAGGGCGGCAGCGCCCAGACCGTCTCGGGGAAGCGCTTCTGCAGTTGCTGCGTTGCCTGGATGTAAAGGCGCGGCAGTTCGGTGAAGAAGGTTTCCTTGAAATAGGTGATGCCATTCTTGACCTCGTCGATCACCTTGAGGCGTACCGGGCGCAGCATGCGCGACTGCCACAGCGTCAGGATGGTATTGGCGATGGCTTGGTCGTTTTCTGCCTGCTCTTCCGGCGTCATCTGTAGGCGTTCGCGTTGGTCGAGCAGGCGGGCGAGATCGCGATGATTGCGAATCAGGCTCTGGCGCTGGACTTCGGTCGGGTGCGCGGTGAGCACCGGCGCCACCAGCGCGTGGGCGAAGAAGTCGGCGAGGGCGTCGGGTGAAACGTCAGCTGCGGCCAGTGCGTCGAGGGCGTGGATCAGGCTGCCTTCGCGCGGTGGCGAACCGGCCAGGTCGTGGGCGCGACGCCGGCGGATGTGGTGCTCGTCCTCGGCGATGTTGGCCAATTGCAGGAAGTAGGAAAAGGCGCGGACGACGGCTTGTGTCGTGTCGCGCGGCAGCGGGTCGAGCAGCGCGGCCAGCTCGGCGCGGGCGGCCGGATCACCGTCGCGGGCAAAGCGAACCGCCGTCTGGCGGACACGCTCGACGACTTCAAAGGTCGCATCGCCTTCCTGTTCGCGGACCGTGTCGCCGAGGATGCGGCCAAGCAGGCGGATGTCGTTGCGGAGGGGTTCGTCCTTCTTGAGATCGAGCGGGCTGGACTGCATCGGGGTAGCTTCCTGTTCTGGGTGACCGGCGGAAATTGTTCTTGATATTCTGGCGCCTGCCGTGGGCAGGCGCTATCGCAATTTTGCGTGGCAGCCGGTCGCTACCGGTTTCGTCCGGGCTGCCCGATCGGGTCAGTGCTTGCGGACGAGCAGCACCGAGGCGTCAGCGATCTTGGCCAGTTGTTCGGCAACCGAGCCGAGAATCAGCGTTGCCAGACCGCGCTGACCGTGACGACCGATGATGATCAGGTCCACGCCCAGTTCCTTGGCCTTGTCGGCGATGGTTTCGGAAACGCGGCGGTTGCTGGCGTTGAGGAGCAGCGCTTCGGCGTTGATGCCATCGGCGGAGAGCATCGCATCGACCAGCAGTTTCTGCCCGGCTTCGCTCAGCGTGGTGATCGCCCGGGCGGCTTCGGATTCCGCCATGTGGGCAAAAACGTGACCATGCACATTGAGCAGGGAGTCATCGGTAACGTGCGAGATATACAGCTTGGCATCGCTGCACTTGGCAATGTGCAGCGCTTCCTTAAGGGCGCAACGGGACGTTTCGCTGTCGTCAATGGCGACGAGAATTTTCTTGTACATGGCAATACTCCTATAAATTTTTGACAGGACGCACCATAGCAATTTGCCGGTGCGCCGACAGTTAGGGAAAACCTTATCGGGGTCGAGGAAAGGGGCTCAGCAGGTCTCCTGCGGTCGACTGCATTTTTCGAGCAAATACGCCACCGACTGGTAGGTCACGCCGGTTTCGGCGGTCAGGCCGATTTCGCAGGTGCGGTTGGTCGAGACGCCGCAGGCACAATTCGCCGGCAGCTCGGCGTGAATGTGGCGCAGGGCATGGTGATTGAGCTCGGGAACAACGAAGCCACGGTCGCCGGCGAAGCCGCAGCAGGTGACCCCGGCCGGCTCGATGACCTGTTCCGCACAGGCCCGGAGCAGAGCGCGCAGCTTGCCATCGGCGCCATTTTTGCGGACGCTGCAGTTGATGTGCAGGGCGACCGGTGCGCTTTGCTTGCGAATCATCAGGCGCGGCAGCAGGGCGTCGTGGGCAAATTCGTGGAAGTCGTAGACCTTCAGCCGGCGGTCGGCGCTGGCCAGCAGGTGAGCCTGCATCCGTGCCGAGCAGGTGCTGGCGTCCATGATCACCGGAATGCGGCCGTTATCCGAGGCTTTCAGCAGCGCGGCTTCCAGCGTCTTGGCCATGTCTTCGGCTTCTTCGAGCATGCCCTTGCTCGCCAGCATCTGGCCGCAACAGAGCTTGTCAAAACCCTCGGGCAGGATCGGTGCGTAGCCGGCGCGGACCAGCAGTTCGCTGATGACATCGCCCAGTTGCTGTTCGCCCGCATCGGCCGGGCCAAAAATCCGGCCACCGCAGGTCGGGAAAAACACCACCGGGTCGCCGGTGTTGGTGCGCGCTGCGGGTGCCTTGCCGGCATGTGGCATGCGGTTTTTCCAGGCACCGCCAGAGGCACGGGCGAGCAGTTTGTCGCCGAGGATGCTTGCGGCAGCATGGCCGGCCTTGAGGCCGAGACGCGAGGCGCTGGCCAGCACGCCGAAGTTTTTGCCGGTCCAGGCATTGACGCTGCGGGCGGTGTCACCGAGTGCCCGGCCGCGCAGGCGGCGGGTCAGGTCGCCGGTATTGATGCCGACCGGGCAGGCGGTCGAACACAGGCCACAACCGGCGCAGGTGTCGAGGCCCATGTAGGTGAAGTCAGCGGCGATCTGTGCCGCGTGTTCGCCGGTAGCAGCACGGCGAGATAGCTCGCGGATGCTGGTGATGCGCTGACGCGGGCTGAGGGTCAGGCGGTGCGACGGGCAGAGCGGCTCGCAGAACCCGCACTCGATGCACTGATCGACAATGTCTTCGGCGGCCGGCATCGGCTTCAGGTTTTCGAGGTGGGCATGCGGGTTGTCGTTGATGATGACGCCCGGGTTAAGACGGTTTTCCGGATCGAACAAGGTCTTGATGCGGCGCATCAGTTGCGTGGCTTCCTTGCCCCATTCCATTTCGACAAAGGGCGCCATGTTGCGGCCGGTGCCATGCTCGGCTTTCAGCGAGCCGTCGTATTTCTCCACCACCAGCTTGCAGACCGCGTCCATGAAGCGGGCGTAGCGATCGATTTCGGCGGCGTCGGCGAAATCCTGAGTGATCACGAAATGCAGGTTGCCCTCCAGCGCATGCCCGAAGATGATGCCTTCATGGTAGCCGTGGTGGCGCAGCAGCATTTGCAAGTCGAGGGTCGCATCGGCCAGCGACGCGATGGGGAAGGCGACGTCCTCGATCAGCACCGTGGTGCCGGTACGGCGCATGGCGCCTACGGCAGGGAAAGTGCCCTTGCGCACCTTCCAGTACATGTCGCAGGTCGCCGGGTCCGACGAGAACTGCACCGGTTCGACCGTGGTGACACCTTCCATCGCCGCCAGCACGGCAGCGATCTTGCTGTCGATGCCGGCGCTATCGGCGGCGCGGACTTCGATCAGCAGCGCCGCCGCCTCTTCGCCCAGTTCGCGGATCACCGGCGGCAGGCCCGGCTTGTTTTCCACCGAGTGCAGCGCTGGCCGGTCGAGCAGTTCGACAGCGGCAACCGGCTGCGGCTTGAGGCGGATGACCGCTTCGCAGGCCGTACGGATGTCGGGGAAGAACACCAGCGCCGAAGCCTTGCAGGGGTCTTCGACAACGGTCTGGTAGGTGATCCGCGAAATGAAGCCTAGGGTGCCCTCGGAGCCGATCATCAGATGGGCGAGGATGTCGAACGGATCTTCGTAATCGACCAGCGCATTGAGGCTGTAGCCGGTGGTGTTCTTGATCTTGAACTTGTGGCGGATGCGTTCGGCCAGTTGTGTGTTGTTGCGGGTGTCGCGGCCCAGACGTTCCAGTTCGCCAAGCAGGACAGCGTGGGATTTGGTGAAAGCGTCGCGGCTCAGCGCGTCCTCGGTATCGAGCACGGTGCCGTCGGCCAGCATCACCCGCAGGCCGGCCAGTGTCTTGTAGCTGTTCTGCGAGGTACCGCAGCACATGCCGGAGGCGTTGTTGGCGGCAATGCCGCCGATCTTGGCCGCACCAATCGAGGCCGGGTCAGGCCCGATTTTTTTGCCATGCGGCGCCAGCCGACGATTGACCTCGCCCCCGACGATGCCCGGCCCGACGCGCACTTTCTTCGCATCGGCCGACAGCTCGTAGGTGGCAAAGCCTTCACCGATCAGCGCCAGAATGCCATCACTGATCGCCTGCCCGGAGAGGCTGGTGCCGGCCGCACGGAAAGTCACCGGCGTCCGGTGGGCGTGAGCTGCGGTCAACACGGATTTCGCGTCGTTTTCGGATTCGATGACCGTGATCACCTGCGGAATCAGCCGGTAGAAGCTGGCGTCGGTGCCATATGCCAGACGACGGAGTTCGTCGGTGATGATCTGGTGTTCGGGGAGGGATCGGCGGAGGGTTTGGATGAGGTCGGTCATGGCGTTTGGGGATCAGTTAATTGTTCGGGCGTTGGGTTCCGCCTTGCGGGCGGGCGTACTTTCTTTTGCTTCGCCAAAAGAAAGTAGCCAAAGAAAAGGCGACCGCCGAGTCGACGCCGGGCTTCGCCCGGTCCCCTGTGCTACTCGGCAGGCCGGGCGGCTGGCTAAACTCGCCTGCGGCTCGGACAGACGCCAGCCGACTACCCCCGGCCAGCCTCCGTTGCTCGGCGTCTCCAAGGCGGGAATGAAAACCACCCGACTTTTTACTGTTTTCCGGGTTCACCGCAGATGCTTGGCAAGTGGACGCTTTTCCACCCCCTTGGAAGGTGCCGAGCAACGCAGGCGTTGGCGGATAAGGGGCGAGGACTGTCTGAGGGCCGAAGGCCCGAGTTCCGCAGCCACCCGCCAACGGCGAGTAGCGCAGGGAACCGGCGTAGCCGGCACCGACCCGGGGGGCGCCTTCTTTTTGGCTACTTTTTCTTGGCGAAGCAAGAAAAAGTACGCCCGCCGGCAAGGCGGAACGCAACGCTTGAAGTCGCACCGGCGTCATCACCGCCGCTCAGCCAACATATCCCGCAACCGCTTCGGCGCCGGCTTCAACGGTACCCGTACCGACGTCCACGCCCCTTGCTTCGACGGCGTCAGCCAGTTGAACCGGCTGGTCAGCCACGACACCGCCCGATACATTGTCGGCGAACGATAGACCATCGACCAGCCGCGCCAGATGTTCGAGATCAGCCCGTTGTGCCCAGCGCCCTGGCCGCGCATCGCCGGATTGGCTTTCGGTTCGGAAAAGGCTTCCTCGCGCAGGCGCATCAGCAGGTCGGGTATCGGAATCTTCACCGGGCAGACTTCGCCGCAGGCGCCGCACAGCGATGAGGCGGTGACGAGGCCGGCGGTGGCTTCCAGGCCGAGCATGTGCGGCGAGACGATCTTGCCGATCGGGCCGGGGTAGGTGGTGCCGTAGGCGTGGCCGCCGATGCGGGTATAGACCGGGCAGTGATTCATGCAGGCGCCGCAGCGGATGCATTGCAGGGTCTTGCGCAATTGCTCGTCGGCGTAGGCCTGGCTGCGGCCGTTATCGAGCAGCACCAGATGGACTTCGTCCGGGCCATCCTTCTCGCCGGGCTTGCGCGGGCCGGAGATCATGTTGAAGTAGGTCGAGATGTTCTGGCCGGTCGCTGAGCGCGTCAGCAGCGAGTAAAGCGGCGGCACGTGCTCGAGCTTTTCGACGATCTTCTCAATGCCGGTGATGGCGATATGCACCGGTGGCGCCGTCGTGCACATGCGGCCGTTGCCCTCGTTCTCGACCAGACAGAGCGTGCCGGTTTCGGCGACGGCGAAATTGACGCCGGAGAGACCGATGTCGGCCTCGAGGAACTTCTGCCGCAGGACGGTGCGGCCGATCTGGATCAGCGCATCGACGTTGTCGGTGTAATCGACGCCTTCGACCTTTTCGGCGAATAGGCGGGCGATTTCCTCCTTGGTCTTGTGGATGGCCGGCATGATGATGTGCGACGGCTTTTCGCCAGCCAGCTGGACGATGTATTCGCCCATGTCCGATTCGAGTGCACCGACGCCCGCGGCTTCGGCGGCGTGGTTGAGCTCGATCTCCTCGCTGACCATCGATTTGCCCTTGACCATCAGCTTGGCCGAGTGCTTGTGGCAGATGCCGAGGATGATTTCGTTGGCTTCTTCCGGCGTTTCGGCCCAATGGACCTTGATGCCATTGCGTGTCAGCTTCTCTTCGAGCTGGAGCAGCAGATCCGGCAGCTTCGCGAGGTTGTACTGGCGGATGCGTTCGCCCAGCGAGCGCAGGCTTTCGAGTTCCTCGGCATCCGGAAACTGCGCTGCCCGCTTGGACATCAGGAAATCCATGGCGCCGCGGAAACTCTGGCGCAGGAAGGGGTTTTCGACGACGTTCTTCGAACGGGCGCGGAAGCCGGCCGAGGGCATGAAGTGCAGGGTGTGCGGTGTTTGGGGGGCGTTCATGCCTGTGCCTCCGGGTTTTCGCCTTCTGCCTGGATTCCCGCTTTCGCGGGAATGACGTCGGGTTCGATCATGAGTACCACCAGTTCCTTCGGGCCGTGCGCGCCGTAGGCCAGGGTCTGCTGGATGTCGGCGGTCTTCGATGGGCCGGAGATCAGCAGGGCGTTGGTCGGCAGGCCGTCCTGCCAGCCTTCCGTGGTCATCGCTTCGTAAAAAGTGTTGTGGATGCGACTGGCGTCGAGTAGCACGATGTGCAGCGGCGGCACCAGCGACATCAGGCGCGGCTCGTGTTCGTCCGGCCAGAGAATCAGCGTCCCGGTCTCGGCGATGGCGCCGCGGGCGCCGGTGAGGCTGGCCGGGATGTGGTGGAACAGCTCGGACTTCCATGACTCGATGGCGTGCGTGTAGGCCTGGCAGGCGATGCCGCTCTGCGGCAGTTCGGCCAGTGCCCGCTCGCCGTGCGGCGTATCGCGGCTGACCAGCAGCTTGTCGATGTGGCGGGCAGACAGCACTTCCCAGAGCTTTTGCAGCCAGCCGCCACGCGACACGCGATAAACCTCGGCATGCGCCAGTTCGATGAAGTGATGGAAGCGTTGCGCCTTGTCAGCCGCGGATTCGACTGGGCGATGGCCGGCGTACCAGGTGGCGACATCCGGGAGCTCGCCTGCGGTCGACGGTGAATTTGCCCGTAATTTGGCAAGGATGCGGTCACGGGCGCTCATCGGGCGGCCTCCTTTGACGTACGGCGCAGCAGGAAGCTGGCGATGTGCTCGCCGGGCAGCGAGGGCTGGGTCCGGCCTTCCTGCTGGTCCTTCCAGGCAGCGTGACCGAGGATGTTCATCAGGCAGCCGCAGTCGGCGCTGACGACGCGTTCGGCGCCGGTCGCCTTCAGCGCCTTGACCTTGTCTTCGACCATCGCGCCGGAGATTTCGGGTTGCTTGACCGAGAAGGTGCCGCCAAAGCCGCAGCATTCCGATTCGTGATCCTGTTGCGCGACAGTGACTTTGGCCAGATCGCCAAGCAGTTGCCGGCCGGTGACATGGACGCCCATTTCGCGGCGGGCCGAGCACGAGGTGTGTAGCACGACGGTGCAGTCGCCGCCACGGTCCTCGGGCTTGAAGTTCAGCACCTCGACGAGGAACTGCGTCAATTCGTAGATCCGGCCCGACAGCGCCTCGGCCTGCGCCTTGCGTGCGGGGTCGTTGGCAAACAGCGTCGGGTAGTGGTGCTTCATCATGCCGGCGCAGGATCCTGACGGGACAACAACCGGCCAGTCGTTGGGAAACAGCGTCAATTGATGGGCGGCCACCTTGCGTGCCTCATCGGGGAAGCCGCTGGTGTAGGCCGGCTGCCCGCAGCAGGTCTGTTCTTCCGGGAAATGCACACGCACGCCCTGGCGTTCGAGCAGGGTGATGGCATCCATGCCGGCACCAGGGAAAAACTGATCGACCACGCAGGTGGCGAAGAAATAGACGTCGCTGGGGAGCGTCTGGCCTTGGGGCGTCTGGGTCATGTTGTCTCCGTTGTGAATTTATTAACGGTCAAATGGTAAGACCAATCGTTGATGAAATGAAAATTTACGTGAATACCGAGACTTAGTCAATGTGCCGAGGGAAATCCCTAGGCTTGCACTTTGCACAGAGGGTGATTAAAATGTTCTGGTCTTACCAATCAATGTGGTCTTACCAATGCCAAACAAGGTACAGGTTCCGCGAATTTCCGACGCCGTTGCTGCCACGCTGGAGCGACGTATCCTCGAGGGCTCTCTGAAGCCGGGTGATCGCCTGTCGCCGGAGCGGGAGCTCGCGGCCGAGCTGGGGGTTTCCCGGCCGAGCCTGCGCGAGGCGATTCAGAAGCTGGCCTCGAAGGGCATGGTGCATAGCCGCCAGGGCGGCGGTACTTACGTGACCGATGCGCTGGAGTCGAGTTTTTCCGACCCCTGGCAGGACATGATGGGCAACCACCCCAATCTGCGCGAAGACATGCTGGAGTTTCGCCGCATGCTTGAAGGGCAGGCCGCCGAGTGGGCCGCCGAGCGCGCCACCGATGCCGACCTGCAGCGGCTGGAAAAGAGTTTCGCCACGCTGACCGCAGCTTTTGAAGCCGACGATACAGAAAAGCGCTCCGCGGCCGATATCGCCTTTCACCAGGCCATCGGCGATGCCGCGCACAATGTCCTGATCGGCCACCTGTCGGGCGCCTTGCTGCGGATGATGCACGACAACATCCGCCTCAACCTCGGTGAGCTGAAGAGCGTGCCAGCCGCTAGCCGGCTGCTGATGACCCAGCACGCCGCGATTTACACCGCCGTCCGCGAACGCAAACCGCAAGCCGCCCGTTCGGCAGCGGAAACCCATATCGATTTCGTCCGCGAAACGCTCGCCCAGACGCTGCGCTCCGTCGCGCGGCGCGAGACGGCCGAGCGCCGGCTGCACACCGATTTTTCGTCTTCCTGATTCATATCCACCTGCATTTACCCAATCCATCCCCGAAAGGAAACAGCAATGGAAGCTCTGGTAATCCCCTTCGAAAAACTGCGTATGACCGACGTCGAACAAGTCGGCGGCAAGAATGCCTCGCTCGGCGAAATGATCAGCCAGCTGGCTGACACCGGCGTCCGCGTCCCCGGCGGCTTTGCCACCACGGCGCACGCCTACCGCGTCTTCCTCGCCCAGTCCGGCCTCGACGCAAAGATCAACGCTGCCCTTGACGCGCTGGACGTTGAAGACGTCAATGCCCTGGTCAAGACCGGTGCCGAGATCCGTCAGTGGGTGCTCGACACGCCGTTCCCGATGGAACTGACCATCGCCATCACCGAGCAGTACCAGCGCCTGGTGGCCGAATCCAACGCCGACATGTCCTTCGCCGTGCGCTCCTCCGCGACCGCCGAAGACTTGCCGGATGCATCCTTTGCCGGCCAGCAGGAGACCTTCCTGAATATCGTCGGCCTGGAAAACATCATGCACGCGATCAAGGAAGTCTTCGCCTCGCTCTACAACGACCGCGCCATTTCCTACCGCGTGCACAAGGGTTTCCTGCACGCTGACGTCGCGCTGTCCGCCGGTATCCAGCGCATGGTCCGCTCCGACAAGGGTGCCGCCGGCGTGATGTTCACCCTCGACACCGAATCCGGCTTCCGTGACGCCGTATTCGTTACCTCCAGCTACGGCCTGGGTGAAACCGTCGTCCAGGGCGCCGTGAACCCGGACGAGTTCTACGTCCACAAGCCCATGCTCGAAGCCGGCAAGAAGGCCGTCGTGCGTCGTAACCTCGGCTCCAAGATGATCAAGATGACGTTCTCGCCGGAAAAGGTCGCCGGCAAGTCCACGATTACCGAAGATGTGCCGGAAGCCCAGCGTCACCAGTTCTCGATCAATGACGAAGAAGTCATGGAACTGGCCCGTTACGCCCAGATCATCGAAAAGCACTACGGTCGTCCGATGGACATCGAGTGGGGCAAGGATGGCGTCGACGGCAAGCTGTACATCCTGCAGGCCCGTCCGGAAACCGTGCAGTCGCAGGCACACGCCGGCAAGCAGGAAAAGTTCAAGCTGAAGTCCTACTCCAAGGTGCTGGCCTCCGGCCGCGCCATTGGTCAGAAGATCGGCGTCGGCCCGGTGCGCATCGTCAAGGACCCGCGCGAAATGGATCAGGTCAAGCCGGGCGACGTGCTGGTGGCCGACATGACCGACCCGAACTGGGAACCGGTGATGAAGCGCGCTTCCGCCATCGTTACCAACCGTGGCGGCCGTACCTGCCACGCCGCGATCATCGCGCGTGAATTGGGCATCCCGGCCATCGTCGGCTGCGGCGACGCGACCGAAACCCTGATCGAAGGCGAAGTCGTTACCGTCTCCTGCACCGAAGGCGATACCGGCCACGTCTATCGCGGCCAGCTCGATTTCGAAGTCACCACCCGCGACATCTCCGCCATGCCGGACGTCCCGGTCAAGGTCATGATGAACGTCGGCAACCCGGAACTGGCCTTCGAGTTCTCCCAGCTGCCGAACGCCGGCGTCGGTCTGGCTCGCGTTGAATTCATCATCAATAACGTCATCGGCATCCACCCGAAGGCCATCCTCGACGTCGAGCGCCTGCCGGCTTCGAAGCGCGAGGAAATCAAGCGCCGCGCCCGTGGCTATGCCTCGCCGAAAGCCTTCTTCGAAGAGAAGCTGGTGGAAGGCGTCGCCACCATCGCCGCCGCGTTCTACCCGAACCCGGTCATCGTCCGCCTGTCCGACTTCAAGTCCAACGAATACCGCAAGCTGCTCGGTGGCGAGTTGTACGAGCCGGAAGAAGAAAACCCGATGCTCGGTTTCCGCGGCGCGTCCCGCTATATCGCGCACACCTTCGAGGATTGCTTCGAAATGGAATGCCGCGCGATGAAGAAGGTGCGCGAGGAAATGGGCCTGACCAACGTCCAGCTGATGGTGCCCTTCGTGCGGACCGTCGGCGAAGGCAAGGCCGTCGTCGACCTGCTGGCCGAGCACGGCCTGAAGCAGGGCGAGCATGACCTCAAGCTGATCATGATGTGCGAAATCCCGTCCAACGCGCTGCTGGCCGACGACTTCCTGAAGATCTTCGATGGCTTCTCGATCGGTTCCAACGACCTGACCCAGCTGACGCTGGGCCTCGACCGCGACTCCGGTCTCGTCGCCAACCTCTTCGACGAACGCGACCCGGCCGTCAAGATGTTGCTGGCGATGGCGATCTCTGCGGCCAACAAGGCTGACAAGTACATCGGTATCTGCGGCCAGGGCCCGTCCGACCATCCGGATCTGGCCGAGTGGCTGATGGATCAGGGCATCAGCAGCATCTCGCTGAACCCGGATACCGTGGTCGATACCTGGACGCGTCTGGCGAGCCACAAAAAGAGCTGATTTCCGCCTTGGCCGTGGCTTCCACGGTCAACCTGAAATAGTGGCCAAAAATGCAAAAGGCCGGGAGAGCAATCCCGGCCTTTTGCTTTGTGGCTGCTGAAAACTCAGCGAATCACCTTGAGCAGTTCCACCTCGAAGGTCAGGGTCGCATTCGGCGGGACGGCCGATCCGGCACCGCGACTCCCGTAGGCGATTTCCGGCGGACAGGTCAGCTTGGCCTTGCCGCCTTCGCGCATTTTGGCGACGCCTTCCGTCCAGCAGGGAATGACGCGGTTGAGCGGGAAAGTCGCCGGCTGGCCGCGCTTGTAGGAACTGTCGAATTCGCTGCCGTTGGCCAGCGTGCCACGGTAGTGCACCTGGACGCTGGATTGGGCGGTCGGCTGTTCTCCGCTGCCATCCTTGAGCGACTCATAGACGAGGCCGCTGGCGGTGCGCTCGGCGGGGGCTGCGTGACTGGTGATGGCGGTGACGGCCAGCAGGCTGGCGAGAATGATGCTCGGCGTATTCAGGATCATCTTGGTTTCGTGTTCGGGTGGCAAAGGCAGCTTTGTAGCATGTTCGGCGGGCGTGTGGCGATCGACTTCGCTGCCTGCTTGGGATGGGGTAGAGTGGTCGCCCCCGCATTTGCTTCTTGTTGCCTGATGTCCCCAGCTACCGAACAATCCCTGGCCGAGGTGGCCATATTTCTGCGCGACCTTGGCCGGGCACTGCATATCAGCGGGGCGCCGGCGCATGATCTCGAGCGCAGCCTGACAGAGGCTGGAGCACGCCTGGGCGTGACGGTTGAAGGCTTCGCAGTGCTGACCTTTCTCGCGCTGACGGTGAGCGACGGCGCGCAGTCCCGGCGGGTCGAGTTGCTGCGTCTGCCGGCCTACGATTTCAACATGGCGCGGCTGATCGAACTGCAGGCGCTGTGTCGGGAAATCAACGCTGCGGCGGAGATCGCCGGTTATCGCGAGCGTCTGGGGGCGATCATGGTCCGGCCGGCGCCATGGTCGGGGGCGGCGTTTGCCGCCATGGGCTTCCTGCTTTCTGCTGCCGTGGCCTTGCTGTTGCGCGGTGGCTGGGTCGAAATGCTCTGCGGTGGGTTGATCGGCATGCTCTTCGTCGCGGCCGCACTGGGCTTCGCCCGTGTGCCGCGGCTGGCACCGGCGGTGCCGGTCATCCTCTGCGCCCTGGCGGCGATGCTGGCGCATGTGCTGGCCCTGGCCTTGCCGCAGCAACTGCCTTTCATTTCGGCGGTGGCCGGGATCGTCTTTTTGCTGCCCGGGTTCATGTTGACGGTCGCCATGTCCGAACTGGCCACGCAGAACTATCTCGCCGGCACCGGCCGTCTGACCGGTGCTTTTGTGCTGCTGTTCCTGATGGGCGCCGGGTTGGCGATCGGGTCGCAGGCGGCGCAGGCCTGGTTGCCGGCGGTGACGCCGGGCGCCTCGCAGCCGGTGGCACCATGGGTGATTTGGCTGGCCATCGCAGCGCTGGGTGTGTCGCTGCTGGCTGTGCTGCAGGCGCCGTGGCGAACGGTGCATGTCTCGGTGGGCGCCTGCCTGCTGGCCTGGGCGGTGTTTTCCGTGCTCGACGACCGGGTGGGCAATGTCGTTGCCGCCTTCATCGCCGCACTGTCGGTGGCCAGTGCCGGCCAGATCTACCAACAGCTGAGCCGGCAACCGGCGGCGCTGGTGCAGATCCCTGGCTTGATCACCCTGGTGCCGGGGAGCATGGGCTTTCGCGGTATCCACGCACTGATGCAGCAGGACAACGTCGCCGGTATCCAGCTGATGACCGAAATGCTTCTGACCGGCGCCGTGCTGGCCGTCGGCCTGCTGCTGGCGGACAACATCTGGCCGCTGCTGTTTTCGCGACGCACCGATGCGACTGTTTCGGAGACCAAGCCGTGAGTCGCCCCGGCCCGTGGTTTCACGGGATGCACACCGTGCGCAACGAGGTTCAGGATTTTGTCGAATGGCATCGCGGGCGGGCGCCCTATGTTTTCTGGGGGCTGTTGCTCGATAGTCCGGCACTGGATGGGCAGCTGGCGCGGGCGGCATCCTGGCTGGACGGTTTGCTGCTCGACGGCTATGTGCGCGAGCCGCATGTCACGCTCGATGTCTGCGGCTTCCCGGCTGACCTGTCGGCGGATGAGGAGTCGTTCACGCCGGCGCTGATCGATGCTCAACTTGGGCGACTGGCGGTTGCTGCGCCGGCGCCATTTTCCATTCGCATCGGCGGCCTGGATAGCTTCACATCGGCCCCATTTTTGAGGGTTTTTGACGTTGACCGTGGCATTGCCAGTCTGCGTCAGTGTCTGGCCGAAAACGGCCGCCACCGGCTGTTTGGCGACTACGTGCCGCATGTCACGGTCGGTTTGTATCGCGATGCCTGGCCCTTGCCCGCCGTTGCCGAACGGATAGCCGCCTGCCCGACGGGCGACGAACTGGCGATGACCGTCGGCCAGGCGGACCTGCTTGGCTATGCGCCGTCGGTGATCGGCGGTGCGCTGACCCGGCTCGGCAGTTTTGATCTGGCCTCGCGCCGGATGCACTGGACCGCCGCTGGCGAGGCGCTGCTGCCCGCCTTCACTACGATGAATCACCCGAAGCAGACATGAGCCACGTTCCTGAAACCGTCACCCGCCACAGCCTGTTCGAAGACGCGCAGGCGCTGCTTGTGGCGCCAATGTTTGTTGCCTTTGCCGTGCTCTTGTTCCAGCAGGCGGGGCTGCTCACCGGCGGGACTGTCGGTCTGGCCTTTCTGGTGCATTACCTGACCGGCTGGAGCATGGGCTGGGTTGTCTTTGGCCTGAACCTGCCGTTTTACGTTTTCGCGTGGCGGGCGATGGGCGGGGTGTTCACAGCCAAGACCTTCATCAGCGTCGCCTTGCTCTCGGGCTATACGGCGCTGCTGCCGCAGGTGATCGTCGTCCAGTCGGTCGACAGGCTGTTCGCCGCGGTCATGGGCGGCTTCCTGATCGGTGTCGGGCTCTTGATGATCATCCGCCACAAGGCCAGCCTCGGTGGCCTTGGAGTCATGGCGCTCTATCTGCAGAACACCCGTGGCTGGCGGGCGGGCAAGGTGCAGATGGCGCTCGATGTCGCTATCCTCGGCGCTGGCCTGTTCATCCGTGATCCGCTGAGTGTCGGACTGTCAGTCGTCGGGGCGCTGGCCTTGAATCTGGTGCTGGCGGTCAACCACAAACAGGGCCGCTACCTCGGCACCTGACGACCCTAACTGCCGCGCAGGCCAACCATCGCCAGCTTGCGGCGCAAAAAGGCGATCTGAGTCTGCAGGGGTAGTTGCTTGGGGCAGACGTCGTGGCAGCCGAGTAGCGACATGCAGCCGAAAACCCCGTCGTCGTCACCGACTAGTTCGTAGAAGTCCTCGTCGCTGCGCGTGTCGCGCGGGTCAATGCGGAAGCGGGCGATCTTGTTGAGGCCGACGGCGCCGACAAAACGTTCGCGCATCTGCGCCGTGCCGCAGCCGGCGATGCAACAGCCGCACTCGATGCAGCGGTCGAGTTCGTAGATGGCCTCGGCATCGGCCGGTGCCATCGGCGCTTCGAGGGCGTCGAGATCGATCGGCGCGTCGTTATGCACCCAGGTCCGCAGGCGCTCGCTGGTGCCACGCATCCATTTGCCGGTATTCACCGACAGGTCGCCGATCAGCTCGAAGAAGGGCAGCGGCGCCAGGGTGATCACGTCGCCGAGATCCTGCGTCAGCGTCCGGCAGGCCAGGCTGGGGCGGCCGTTGATGAGCATGGCGCAACTGCCGCAGATGCCGGCGCGGCAGACAAAATCGAACTGCAGCGACGGGTCCTGCGTGGCGCGGATTTCATTGAGCGCGATGAACAGCGTCATGCCCTCGGCTTCGTCGACGAGAAAATCCTGCTGGTGCGGCGTGCTCGCCGGATCGGCCGGATTGTGACGGAGGATGCGCAGCGTGATGCGGCGCGGTGTGCCGGGTTTGGGGCGACGGCGCAGGATGGAGATCATTGCTTGGCTTCGTTGGGTTGTGCGGTGTCAGCAAACGCCAGGCGGGCATTTTCGCCGCGCAGATGTTCGGGCAGCAGATGGCGGAAGGGCAGCAGCGACTGTTGCAGCGCGTGGCGGTCGCCAGTCTGCGCGCGCAGGGCGTCAACCTCGGCCTGCCGCCGGGCGGTGTCGGGGTGGTCGATGGCGTCGCGCGTGCCGTAGCCGCGCCAGCCGGGCGGCAGTTCCATGCGCCGTACGTCGAGCGCCTCGTATTCCAGCGTCGGAATCCGTTGTTCCGGGTCGCGCCAGTAGGCGATGGTGCGCTTCAGCCAGCTGGCGTCGTCGCGGCGCGGGTAATCCTCGCGGTAGTGCGCGCCACGGCTTTCGCTGCGTTGCAGCGCGCCGTAGGCAACACAGAGCGCCAGCTTGAGCATCTTCTGCGTCCGCCAGGCAGTCACCAGCTCCGGGTTGGCACCGGGCGCGGAGTGGCGCAGGCCGATATGGTGGCTGCGCAGGAGCAGCGATTTGAGCGTTTCAACGGCCGTCGTCAGGCCCTCGCCGGTGCGGACGATGCCGACGTATTCGGTCATCGTTTCCTGCATGGTGCGCAGCAGGATGCCCGCATCCTCGCCGCCTCGGGCGCCGGCCAGCTTCGAGAAGGCCGCCACCTCGCGGTCGTAACACTCGCGTACCAGCGCCGTCGAGACGTGCATTTCGCCTTCCGGCGAGGCGCAGAAATCGGCGATGGCCTCGCCGACGATCATGCCGGCGACGACGGTTTCGGCAACCGAGTTGCCCCCCAGCCGGTTGAAGCCGTGCAGATCCCAGCAGGCCGCCTCGCCGCAGGCAAACAGGCCGCGCAGCCCGTAGGCCTGGCCGTGGGCATCCGTGCGGATGCCGCCCATCGAGTAATGCTGTGCCGGACGCACCGGAATCCATTGCTTGGCCGGGTCGATGCCGAGGAAGTGCTGGCAGATTTCCTTCACTTCGCGCAGCTTGCCGTTGATGTGCGCTTCGCCGAGCAGCGTGATGTCCAGCCAGAGATGCTCGCCAAAGCGGTTGCGGGCGCCCTTGCCGGCGCGGATGTGCGCCTCCATGCGCCGCGATACCACATCACGTGAGGCCAGTTCCTTCTTTTCCGGCTCGTAGTCGGGCATGAAACGGTGGCCGTCCACGTCGCGCAGCAGCCCGCCGTCGCCGCGGCAGCCCTCGGTCACCAGAATGCCGGCGGGGAAGATGGCGGTCGGGTGAAACTGCACCGCCTCCATGTTGCCCAGCGGCACGATGCCGGTTTCCAGCGCAATCGCGGCGCCGATGCCTTCGTTGATCACCGCGTTCGTGGTCGACCGGTAAATCCGGCCAAAACCGCCGGTGGCGATGCAGGTGGCGCGGGCGACGTAGGCCAGCAGCTTGCCGTCGATCAGGTTGCGGACGATGGCGCCGTAGCAGCGTTCGCCGTCATGGATCAGCGACACCGCCTCCATCCGCTCATGTACCGGGATGTTTTCGGCAATCGTCCGGTCGCTGACCGCGTAAAGCATGGCGTGGCCGGTGCCGTCGGAGACGTAGCAGGTGCGCCATTTCTTGGTGCCGCCGAAGTCGCGGGCGGTAATCAGCCCCTGCGCCGCCGCCGGCTCGCTCAGCGTCACGCGCTGGCTGTCGATGATGACATCGCGCTCGCCAGCCTCGACACGGTTCCACGGCACGCCCCAGGCAGCCAGCTCGCGCACGGCCTTGGGCGCGGTATGCACGAACATGCGGGCGACCGTCTGGTCATTGCCCCAGTCGCTGCCGCGCACGGTGTCCTCAAAATGCACGTCCTCATTGTCGCCAGCGCCCTTGAGCGTATTGCCCAGGCTGGCCTGCATGCCGCCCTGTGCTGCCGCCGAGTGCGAACGCTTGGGCGGGACAAGGCTGAGAACAATCACCTGCTGGCCGCGCTTGCGGGCGGCGAGACCGGCGCGCAGGCCGGCCAGCCCGCCACCAATGACGAGCACATCGGTATGAATCACCTGCATGTCAGTGCTTTCCGGTCGCGGCGGGGGCGCTCAGGTGGGTCGGCACATAGCGCTCGCCAGCCTTGTCGGCATGGGCGCGGCCAAGGTCGACATAGGCCGCCAGCGTGACCAGACCCAACGTGATGTAAAAGGCGCTGATACCGTGCTTGGCCCAGCGCAGGCGGCGCCGGCTCAGATTCGGCTTGGCGCTGTCGAACCAGCCCCACTTGATCGCCAGCCGATACAGGCCGATGCTGGCGTGCAGTTCGGCCGCCAGCAACAGCATCAGGTAAAGCGGCCACATGTTGCCGGTCCACACGCGGTCGGCCGACTCATATGGCCCGATCAGCGCCGGTTGCGTCAGCATGTCGTAAAGATGGATGGTGGCCATGAAAAACAGCGCAAAGCCTGTCCAGATCTGCAGCCACCACAGCGAGGTATCGCCATGGCGCAGGTTGTTCTTGTGGGCAACGAACGCCCGGTACTGGCGATAGCCGGCCGGGAACTTGCGCATCGCCAGCCAGGCGTGGGCGACGAAGATCGCGAGAATCAGCGCCACGACGCCGGACACCAGAATCGGATACGGCTTGCCGAGGAAGAACTCACCCTCGAAAAAGCGGGCGACAAAGTAGAACGCGTCGTGGCTGATCAGGATGGAAGACACGAAAAACATGTGCGCCATCAGGAAGATCGCAAGAAACAGCCCGGTGGCGCTCTGCAGCAGATCCAGACGCGCCGGCCAGCGGCTCTTGCCGTGGCGGACGGGTTTGCCGGTCTGCACCTCCGGCACGGCGGCGGGCGCCAGCGTGGGGGCGGGGAGGGCAATCTGCCCGGCAGCATCGCTGACCATCAGGTCGGTGCCGCTTTCTTGGTCGGTCAAACTTGTCATGGGGTGCTTCCTTTACCGCAATACGAGGCTGTTTCGTTCCGTTGCGGTTCGGTCGGGCATGCACTGACGCTCGGCCCGCCCGCTTGCTCCGGTACGGTTTGTCGTCTCCACCTCTTGTTATGGCTTCACTGTAGCACGATGAATTGCCGGTCAAGTGTGAAATTGTTGCGCAGCAGCACGAAATGCCGGCGGCGTGCGCCGGACGCAACACTGCCTGAGGTCGCAAGGCTTAGCGGTGAGTCTGCTGCGCTGCGGCAGGCTGCTGCGGTCAACCCGAAAAAATGCCGAAAATCGGCAGGCGGCCCCCATAGGACGGATCACAGCATGTGGTTGAGGAAGGCGCGCGTGCGCGGCTGTTGCGGCACACTGAACAGTTCGGCGGGGATGCCGGCTTCGACAATGTCGCCGCCGTCCATGAATATCGTCCGCGTCGATACGTCGCGGGCGAAGGTCATCTCATGCGTGACCACCAGCATGGTCATCCGCTCGTCGGCCAGCTGGCGCATGGTGCGCAGCACTTCGCCGGTGAGTTCCGGGTCGAGTGCCGAGGTCGGCTCGTCGAACAGCATGATGTCCGGGGCCATCGCCAGAGCGCGGGCAATCGCCACGCGCTGCTTCTGTCCGCCGGAAAGCCGCGAGGGGTGGCTGTCGCGTTTTTCGAGCAGGCCGACCTTGCGCAGCAATTCTTCGGCGACCGGCACGATGGTGTCGCGTGCCATGCCTTTGACCGTGATCGGAGCCTCGATCAGGTTCTGCATTACCGTGAGATGCGGGAATAGGTTGAAGTGCTGGAAGACCATGCCCATTTTGCGGCAGATGCGTCGCGCTTCCTTGTCGGCAACGTAGCGGCAATGGCCGTCGGCAGCGGTGTTGGCCAGTGTCTCGCCTTCGATGACAATTTCGCCCCGGTCGATGGTTTCGAGGTGGTTGAGGCAGCGCAGCAGGGTGCTTTTGCCCGAACCGGACGGGCCGATGACGGCGATGACTTCCCCCTTGGCGATCTCCAGCGAAACGCCGCGCAGCACCTCGTGGTCGCCGTAACGCTTGTGAATGTCACGGGCGACGATCATCGGCTCAGTCGTCATAGACGGCATATTTCTTCTCCAGACGCATGAAGCCCCAGGTCAGCAGCAGGGTCATCACCAGGTAAAACGCGGCGGCGACGACGAAAGGCATGGTCGTGAAATCGCGCTGGACGATGCCGCGGGCGGCGCGCAGCAGGTCGTTCATCGCCAGCACGTAGATCAGCGACGTGTCCTTGACGAGGGTGATGGTCTCGTTGCTCATCGGCGGCAGGATGCGCTTGACCATCTGCGGCAGGATGATGCGCCGCATGGTCTGCGCCCGGCTGAGGCCGAGCACCTGCGCGGCTTCGTACTGTCCCTTGCCGATCGACTGGATGCCGGCCCGGAAGATTTCGGCGAAATAGGCAGCGTAGTTGAGAACGAAGGCGACGATGGCCGCCGGGAAATCCGGCAGGCGGATGCCGATCACCGGCACGAAGGGCAGCGCAAAGTAGATGAAGAGCATCTGCAGCATTAGCGGCGTGCCGCGCATCAGCCAGATGTAACCCGCCACCGCAGTGCTCGCGGCCCGAACGCTTGACAGGCGCAACAGCGCCAGCGCTAGCCCGAGCGGCACCGCCAACACGAGCGTCGCCGCGAATACCTGCAGCGTAACGCCAGCCCCTTCGAGAAGCGGGGGCAGAATCTTGTAGATGTAATCCATGGCCAATCGCCAGTGGGCCGGCTAGCGATCAAGCCATCCGGCGAAGGCTGGCCTGCGCAGGCAGGCCAGCCGGGAGCGGGTTTACTTGACGATGTCCTTGCCGAACCACTGGGTGGAGATGCGGGCGGCGGTGCCATCCTTCTTCATCTCGTCCATGGTCTTCTGGATCTTGCCGACCAATTCGATATCATCCTTCCGAACACCGATGCCGTATTCTTCGGTACCGAAGTTTTCTTCAAGGACGGCGTATTCGCCCGGCTTCTTGGCGGTGTAGTAGCGACCGACGACTTCGTCGACGACCAGCGCATCGAGACGGCCGGCAGTCAGGTCCATCAGGGCGGTGACGTTGTCGCCGAACTTCTTCAACTGCTTGACCGTCTTGCCGGCCGGATCCTTTTCGATGGCCTCGACGGCACTGGAGCCTTCCTGAACGCCGATCACCTTGCCGGAGAGATCGGCCTTGGTTTTGATTGCCGAAGCCGCGGTGACGATCACGATCTGGTGGTTTTCGAGGTAAGGCGTGGTGAAGGCGATCTTTTCCTTGCGCGGCTCGGTGATGGTCAGGCCGTTCCACAGCACGTCGACCCGCTTGCCGCCGAGTTCGGCTTCCTTGGCGTTCCAGTCGATGGGCTTGAATTCGACTTCACTGCCCAGGCGCTTGGCCGCCTCTCGGGCGAGGTCGATGTCGAAGCCGACCAGAGCGCCTTTCTCATCACGGAAACCCATCGGCGGGAAGTTGTCATCGAGGCCGACAACGATCTTTGTCACCGCGGCAGGGGCCGGTGCGGCGGCTGCGGGGGCTTCCTCTTTCTTGCCGCAGGCGGCGAGGGCGACGGCGAAGGCCAGGGGGAGCAGGGCAAGTGTCTTTTTCATGGGCTGTTCATCCGGAATGAGTGTTATCGGGTGGCCTGTCGCGTTGCCAGCAAGTGGCCGCAGCGGCGAATCCGCGATTGTCCGCTGTTCAGGCACGCCTATCAACCGGCAAACCCTTATTTTCATGCACTTACGGTCGACCTGAAAAAGCGGCAAAAATCGGGAACGCTGGCGGGGCCGCCAACGGGCATCTGGTAAAATCCGGCCCTGCTTTTTCCGGCCGCTTCCCTTGTCCAGTCTTTCCGAAATCTTTGCCCCCGACGGGCCGCTGGCGCGTGCCATCGGCGGTTATCGCGTGCGCGGGCAGCAGGTGGAGATGGCGGAGCGGGTGGCTGAGGCAATCGACAAGCAGGCGGTATTCATCGCCGAGGCCGGCACCGGCACCGGGAAGACCTTTGCCTACCTCGTGCCGGCACTACGCTCCGGTGGCAAGGTGATTGTCTCCACCGGCACCAAGACGCTGCAGGATCAGCTCTTCAATAAGGACCTGCCGATGGTCCGTGATGCGCTGAAGGCGCCGGTGAAGATTGCGCTGCTCAAGGGGCGGGCCAATTATGTTTGTCCTTACCACCTTGACCGGGCATTGCTCGAAGGTCGCTTTCTGACCCGCGAGGACGCGGCCGACGCACGCCGCATCTCCAATTTCGCCAAGACGACGCAGAGCGGCGACAAGGCGGAGTGCATCGAAGTCAATGAGAACTCGCCGGTCTGGAACCACGCGACCTCGACGCGCGACAACTGCCTCGGCCAGGAGTGCCCGAGCTACAAGGACTGCTTCGTCATGCAGGCGCGGCGCGAGGCGATGGCGGCGGATCTGGTGGTGGTCAATCACCACCTGTTCTTTGCCGACGTGATGCTGCGCGACGAAGGCATGGCCGAACTGCTGCCGGCCTGCAACACGGTGATCTTCGACGAGGCGCACCAGTTGCCGGAAGTGGCGGCGCTGTTTTTCGGCGATTCGGTATCGACGGCGCAGGTGCTTGATCTCGCCCGCGACGCCCGCGCCGAAGGGCTGGCCAACGCCCGCGACTGTCTGGCGCTGACGCCGGCTTCCAAGGCGCTGGAAAAGGCGGCCAAGGATCTGCGGCTGGCGGTTGGTATCGATGCCGGCCGCTTCTCGCACCCGCAACTGCAGGAAAAGGCCGAGTTTGCCCCGGCCCTGCAGGCGCTGGAAGAAGAGGTCGCCAGCTTTGCCGCACTGCTCGAAACGCAGGCTGCGCGCGCCGAAGGGCTGGAGAAATGCTGGCAGCGGGCGCTGGAACTGCAACAGCGCCTTGCGCAATGGCAGAACCCGGTCGAGTCCGGCTATGTGCGCTGGGCCGAGGCCTTTACCCAGTCGCTGCAACTGAACGCGACGCCGCTCGACGTGGCCAACATCTTCCGCAAGCAGATGGGCGGCCACCCGCGGGCGTGGATTTTTACCTCGGCGACGCTGGCGGTGCAGGGCAAGTTTCACCACTACTGCGCCGAACTCGGCCTGGGCGATCCGGACAGCGGCTGCTGGCTCAGCCCCTTCGACTACGGCGAACAGGCAGTGCTTTACGCGCCGCTCGGCATGCCCGACCCGAATGCCTGGAACTACACCGACACCGTGGTCGAGGCGGCTTTTCCGGCTCTGCGTGCGGCGGGTGGTGGCGCCTTCTTCCTGTGCACCAGCCTGCGCGCCATGCGCCGTACGCACGAGCTGCTGAAGGCAAAGCTGGAGGACGAAGGTCTGGACATGCCGCTGCTGGTGCAGGGTGAGGGCAGCAAGAACGACCTGCTGCAACGCTTCCGCCACCACGGCCGGGCGGTGCTGGTCGGCAGCCAGAGCTTCTGGGAAGGCGTGGACGTGCGCGGCGAGGCGCTTTCGCTGGTAGTCATCGACAAGATTCCCTTCGCGCCGCCCGACGACCCGGTGCTTTCGGCGCGCATCGAGGAAATGAAGAAGCAGGGCCGTAACGCCTTCATCGAATACCAGTTGCCGCGGGCGGTGATCAACGTCAAGCAGGGCGCCGGCCGGCTGATCCGCGACGAGTCCGACAAGGGCGTGCTGATGATCTGCGACCCGCGACTGATCAGCAAACCTTACGGCCGCCGGGTGTGGCAAAGCCTGCCGCCGATGAAGCGCACCCGCGAGCTGCAGGTGGTGCTCGATTTTTTTGCCCAACGCTGACCGTTCTACGCCCGCGCACTATGCAAGCCACTTTCGACCGACTCCGCCAGACCCAGCCGCAACTCTTCTCAGCGGCCGCGCTGACCCTGCCTGAAGCCAGCCGGCAGGCGATGGCGGCGGTGGTCGAGGCCATCGAATCGGTCATTGCGCTGTCGGCATTTCAGGCGCACGCGCTGGCGCAGGCACCGGCAATTGCCCGGCTGCCGGTGGCGGTGCGTGGGGTGTTCATGGGCTACGACTTCCACCTGACACCGGCCGGCCCGAAGCTGATCGAGATCAACACCAATGCCGGCGGCGGCCTGCTCAATGCCTATCTGCTGGCAGCGCACGGCCGGGCGGATGCCGGTGCGGCGGTGCGGGCGGCGTTTGTCGAGATGTTCAGCGAGGAGTGGTATCTGCAGCGCGGCGAGCAGCCGCTGCGGCGGATTGCGATTGTCGATGAAGCGCCGGTGGGGCAGTTTCTGGCGCCGGAGTTCGAGTTGTTCCGCGAGCTGTTTGAGGAGCACGGCATTGCGGCGGTGGTTTGCGATCCTGCAGAATTGCAGCGGGTGGGTGACCACCTGCTGCATGCCGGCGAGCCGGTGGACATCATTTACAACCGCCTTACCGATTTTGCGCTTGATGCGACGGTGAACGCGCAAATCCGTGCAGTGTATGAAGCCGGTGGCGTTGTGCTGACGCCGCACCCGCGGGCACACGCGCTGTACGCTGACAAGCGCAACCTGATGCTGCTCTCCGACCCGGCCGCGCTGACCTCGCTGGGCGTGCCGGAAGCGACGCAAAAGGTGCTGCTCACTGGTATTCCGCAGACGCTTGCGGTGAACCCGGAAAACGCCCAAAAATTTCGTGCCGAACGCAAACGCTGGTTCTTCAAGCCGCCGGCCGGCTTTGGCAGCCGCGCCGCTTATCGTGGCGACAAGGTGACGACCCGCGTCTTCGATGAAATCGTCCGGGGTGGCTATATCGCGCAGGAAATCGCGCCGCCCTCCGAGCATCTCGTGCTAGTGGATGGCGGCGAGACAACGATGAAAGCGGACATCCGCTGCTATGTGTACAACGGTGGCATCCAATTGGTCGCGGCGCGTCTTTATCAAGGGCAGACGACCAATTTCCGGACGCCCGGTGGCGGATTTGCGCCGGTGTTCTTTGAATGAACGGGTAAAATCCGCGCCATGAAGATTTTTGGCATTGCCGGCTGGTCCGGCTCCGGCAAGACGACGCTGCTTGAAAAACTGATCCCGCGCCTGACCGCGCGCGGCCTCAAGGTGTCGGTGATCAAGCATGCCCATCACGGTTTCGACATCGACCGGCCAGGCAAGGATTCGTATCGTCACCGCGAAGCCGGTGCCACCGAAGTGCTGCTTTCGTGCAGCGACCGCTGGGCCTTGATGCACGAGCGCCGGGAGGAGGCTGAGCCGACGCTGGACGAACTGATCAGCCACCTGTCGCCCTGCGATCTGGTGCTCATCGAGGGCTTCAAGCAGGAGCCGGTGCCCAAGATCGAGGTTTACCGCCCGGAAAACGGCAAGCCGCCGCTGCATCCGGAGCGCAGCGACATCGTTGCCTTGGCCGCTGACGTGCCGCTGGTCGCCGCAGTTCCCCGTTTCGGTCTGGACGACGTCGAGGCCATGGCCACCTTCATCATCAATTATCTGAATCTGCAGGATCGCCCATGCTGAGCTACGAAGATGCCCTGGCCAAGCTGCTGGCTGCCGCTCAACCCGTTGCCGAAACCCGCCATCTGCCGCTGACCGCGGCGGCCGGCCGCGTGCTGGCACAGGCGCAGCATTCGACAGTGGCTGTGCCGCCGCTCGACAACTCCGCCATGGACGGCTACGCCGTGCGCCTTGCCGATGTGCCGGCGGCGGGTACGGTGCTGCCGGTGAGCCAGCGGATTCCCGCGGGTACCGTTGGCGCACCGCTGCAGCCGGGTACTGCGGCACGGATTTTCACCGGCGCGCCGGTGCCGGTCGGCGCTGATGCAGTCATCATGCAGGAGCGCTGCGAGGCCGGTGACGGTGTCGTGACCATCAATGTTGTGCCGCGTCCCGGTGAGGCCATCCGCCGCGCCGGTGAGGACATCGCGGTTGGTGCCGGGATCCTTCAGCCCGGTATCCGCCTGCGGGCACAGGACATCGCACTGGCCGCCGCTGCCGGCCTGCCAGAGCTGTCGGTCTATCGGCGTGTCCGCGTCGGTGTCTTGTTCACGGGTGACGAACTCTTCCAGCCCGGCGAGCCGTTGCCGCCGGGCGGCATCTACAACTCCAACCGCTACGCGCTGCGCGCCCTGCTGGAGGGCATGGGCTGCGAAGTCCGCGATCTCGGCTCGGTGCCGGATACCCTCCCGGCGACTCGCGATGCCTTGCGTCGTGCCGCCGCCGACAATGATCTGGTGATCACCAGCGGCGGCGTGTCGGTGGGCGAGGAAGACCACGTCAAACCTGCGGTCGAAGCCGAAGGGCGGCTGGACATGTGGAAGATCGCCATCAAGCCCGGCAAGCCGCTGGCCTTTGGCGAAGTCAATCGCGCCGACGGCGCCGGCAAGGCGTGGTTCATCGGGCTGCCCGGCAACCCGGTGTCGGCCATGGTCACCTTCATGGTCATGGTCCGGCCCTTCATCCTCCGCCTGCAGGGCGTCATCCGCCTGACGCCTCGCAGCTTTGCGCTGCGTGCCGATTTCGACTGGTCGCGGCCCGATGCGCGCATGGAATTCCTGCGGGCGCGCACCAACGAGGACGGCGGTGTCGAACTGTTTGCCAATCAGGGGGCCGGCGTCGTCACCTCGCTGGTCTGGGGCGACGGCCTGATCTGGAACCCGCCGGCGCAAGCCATTGCCCGTGGCGATACTGTACGTTTTGTGCCTTATTCGGAGCTGCTGTCGTGAGCGTCAAGATTCTCTACTTTGCCGGCCTCAAGGAGTCCATCGGCATGTCCGGCGAAAGCCTCGAACTGCCGGCCGGCGTCGCCACCGTGGGCGAACTGCGCGACTGGCTGGTCGGGCAGGGCAGGGAAGCACTGGGTACGGCGAAGAACCTGCGTTGCGCCGTCAATCAGGACATGGCGGGCCTCAATGCCACCGTGCGCGACGGCGATGAGATCGCCTTTTTCCCGCCGGTCACCGGCGGCTGAGTCTATTTAAGGCTGAACATGTCCATTCAATGGTTCCCGGGGCATATGACCTCGGCCCGCAAGAAAGCTGGCGAAACGCTGGCTGTTGCCGATGTCGTCGTCGAAGTCCTCGACGCCCGCCTGCCGCAGGCGAGCAGCAACCCGATGATCCACGAGTTGCGCACCTTCCGGCAGCGTCCCTGCCTCAAGCTGCTCAACAAGGCCGATCTTGCCGACCCGGAGGCCACCAAGGCCTGGCTGGCGCACTTCGACGCCCAGCCCGGCGTCAAGGCTGTTGCCATCTCCTGCAAGAAAGCCGGCGACGTCGCCAAGATTCCGGGGCTGGCGCAAAAGCTCGCGCCGCACCGCAACGACGCCGTCAAGCCGCTGCGCCTGATGATCATGGGCATTCCCAACGTCGGTAAATCGACGCTGATGAATGCTTTGGTGAAAAAGAAGGTCGCCGCCGTCGGCGACCAGCCGGCCGTCACCAAGAGCCAGCAGCGCATCGACATCAGCAACCGCCTGACTCTCTACGACACCCCGGGCATGCTCTGGCCGAAGATCGACCACCCCATCGACGGCCTCATGCTCGCCGCCAGCCACGCCGTCGGCGTCAATGCCTACATCGATGAAGAAGTCGCCACCTGGCTGGCCGGCTTCCTCCTCGAACACTACCCGGCGCTGCTCAAGGGCCGCTACGGCATCGAAGCCGCGACCACAGACGCCGTCGGCGTCATCGAGACCATCGCCCGCAAGCGTGGCTGCCTCATCAAGGGGCGCGGTGGTGAATTCGACCTCGAAAAAGCCGCCGCCATCCTGCTCGTCGACTACCGCTCCGGCGCCCTCGGTCGCATCACGCTGGAAACCCCGGCCCTGCGCGCCGAACGCCAGGCCACGCTGGCCGCCCAGCCGCCTGCTGCGGTCGACCCGGAAAACCCGTGAAAATCGGCAGTCGCGCCTGCGGCCTGTAGCCAAAGAAAATTAAATTTTCCCGGAAACGGCCAGCAGGCTTGCATTTCCAGCGACAGCGTTTATAATTCGCGCCCTGGCAGCAACGGCTGACAGCAACCGATTCCCCGATAGCTCAGTCGGTAGAGCGCCGGACTGTTAATCCGTAGGTCCCTGGTTCGAGCCCAGGTCGGGGAGCCAACCCAATACAGATTTGGGCACTTCGAGAGAGGTGCCCTTTTTTGTTTCTGCGACAGCTGCAGCCAAAGCAGCATTGCTGCCAGTCATTACCACCTGATTGCCGGTGACGCGAATCTCGCTCACAAAGTAGCGCAGATACTGTTTGGCGAATCCCGGCTTTCCTTCTTTCAGTTTTATGCGTAATGCTTGGCAGAACAGATCGACCTGCTTGGGTTTGATTGTTGGCATCGCTTGTCGGCGCTTATACCCCGCCATCTGCGTCAGCACCTCCTGTCGTCTTGCCTGAATCCGATGGCTGCGCTGCTGCAAATGAGCGTCCAGCGGCAGGATACCTTTCTCCACCGCCTCAAATAGCCGTTCGCTGCGCTCTTCCAATTCCTTGAGTTCATCCTGCAAGATTTTGATCTCGTCGGCTTCCGTGGCTTTGGCGGTTCTCAGTTGCTTCAGCAGTTGGCTGAGGATGTCTTTCACCCGCTCCGGCGCGAACAGCTTGTCGGCCAGTACCTCAAGCACTGCTGCATCCATCTTCGGCATCGACACCGCTGGGTTACTGCATTGGTCGATATGCTTGGCAATCCGGGTATTGCACTTGTAATACCGATAGCGCCCACCTTTGCCGGTGGCGGTTGTCATGCCCGAATTGCAGCAGCCGCATTTGATCAGGCCGGTGAGCAAGGTATCCGAGCCGATGATGCTCGGAGCAACCTTGTCAAAGCTGCGCGAGGTTTTGCGCTCCTGTACTGCGTTGAATTGTTCGGCCTCGATGATCGGATCAACCTTGAGCAGTATCCACTCCGATTCCGGCTTCGCCCGTTTGCTCTTGGCATCGGTGCGGTTGAAGTAGAACTCGCCCACGTAGGTGCGGTTCGATAGGACTTCATGCACCCGACTGCGTGTCCAACTGGCTGCCCGATGTTTGCGCCCGGATTCGTTCAGATAGCTGGCAATCTGCTTTGCCCCAATTGGGCCATCGCCCTTGCCAGTGAGGTACAACTCGAAGATGCGTTTCACCAGTCCGGCCTCTGACGGATCAATTGCCAGTCGTTGCTTGCGCTTGCCCTTGTTGCCGAGTTTTTCTGCTTCGACGGTCTGGTAGCCAAACGGTGGCCGCGAGCCGTTCCAGTAGCCTTGGCGGGCATTCTCCTTCATCGCCCGCAGGGTGTGCTTGCCGTTCTCCTTGCTCTGGTACTCATCGAAGATGGAGAAGATTTTGCGGGCCATCTCGCCGGAGGGATCATCGCTGGTCTGCTGCGTGATAGAGATCAGCCGAACGCCGGCTTTCTTGAGGTCGCGCTCATAAAGGGCGAAATCCAAGGAGTCTCGGAAGAAGCGCGACAGGCTGAGCACGATGATGGCTTCAAAGGGCGACGGCTTTTGGGTGGCCTCGGCGATCATCTGCTGGAATACGGGGCGACGGTCATCAGTGGCCGAGGCGCCGGGTTCGATATAGGTTTCAGCGACGAAATAGCCTTGTGCCGAGCACCATTCCTGCATTTGCCGTATCTGGTCAGGAATAGACAGGTCTTTCTCAGCCTGTTTGACCGTGGATACGCGGGCGTAAAGGGCGACTGCCATGATCTCTCTCCGTGGATACGCCGCCGCATCCGACCTGCAGGGTTATAAGCGAGCAGGCTGACCTGTCAAGGCAGCCTTCGGCGGCTTCGCCGGCCTTGACAGGCCATCCCGCCCGCTTGTTTGGTCTGCATGCCGAATGCGGCTCTCTGATTGCTCAATCGTCCTCGCTATCGTCCAACTGCTGCACCAACAGCAACAGCTCATCGAATACTGAAGCGATCAAAGCGATTTCCTCATTGCTTGGTTTCGGGGGAACAAAGTTGTCGGCCTGAATCTGGGGGATCGTGGGTTGTTCGCGCACTCATCGTCGCACCTCCTTCCCTGCGGTCTTGGCCTGCCCGTTCCGTTCCGATCCATGTTGCTGCAACACGGCTTCCAATTCCGGTAGGAAGCCCTGATTTCCAAATTCGCTAAGTACGATCTTTCGATATGCCTGATGCTGATTCGGCGTGGGTATCCCCACTGCGGCAGCATCGAGAATGCGCCCGACGCGAGCCATAACCAGCTTCATGATGGAATCCGAGAGCGGCGTTACCACTGGCCGAGCCTCATTTCGTTGTAGCGCCACTTCACATCGGTTTCCCATGTGATATCGTCGTGAATTCGGCTCAGCAGGCTTTCTAACTTGCGGACGCTTTCATAGAATCCGATTTCCGGTGTCTTGCGCCGGACGCCTTCAATCGCGCCTAGCCGTTTCAGATAGCCATATACGCTGATAGCCATCCGGGTTTCTCGTTCTTCCAGCAAGGCCACGGGATCGAGTTCCTTGACGATGCCCAAGCCATCCATCACGGCAACCCTGCTTTGCAGATCGGCCCACAGGGGATGAATCGGCCAGCGAGACCGGTTGCTGTCGTCGGTCATCACTCGCAAAGTGGTGTGCTGATTGACGAGAATGCGTAACAGATCGCCCTGGCGTTCAAGAAGGTCGGCAAAGGTTCGGATACCGAAGGTTCGCAGCCATGTCTTCCGTATTTGCCACTCGATCCGCCAGACATTCTCAGCGCAGCCCCACAGATCGAAGAACCACGCCTTGGTGCTTTTCTCGTTGATTTCATCGACCTTGTTGTATACGCGAAGTACCACATCGCCTTCACCAAAACCAAAGGTCTGCACCTTCCGGTTTTTTCGGAATTGCTTGTCTTTGCTGGCAGTGGTAACGAAGTTGTCTTCGTCGAAATCAATGGCGTCGATCTGGTAGTCGAAGGTGAAATCGACACGTGACAGGCGTTCCGGCTGAAAGGTGGCGAAGCCGACTGAGGCTGCCCACTGGAGGAAACGCCGGTGCAAGGCTTCCGTGTCGAACTGCCACAGCGCGAAGCTGCGGAAGGTAACGAAGAAATTGGGTTTGTTGAACTAGCCGAACTGGATGCTGAAGCTGTCGTTTTCGATCAGGAAGGGATAACCGCTCTTGGTGCCATTGGGCGCCAGCAGGAATTCCTCGCAACCAAGCCGGATGGCCAAGGGGCGACGAATCTTGGCTTGGCGCAGGGTATCCCTCTCGACGGTCAGTTGCTCGTAGTTGAGCGAACAATCTGGCAGTGGCGCGAGGTAATACGCGCACTCGATGGTGTCATGACCGTGGATAACCTGACGGAAGCTCATGGGGTCAGCGCTTAAAATCCGCTTCAGATCGGAACAACTCAGGGAAGAGCGGATTCGGCTTGGCGTTGCCGAGTTCTTCTTCTAGTTCTGCAAAATGTCGATTTGCAATGTTGCGGAACTTGCCGCGCGGACCGCCAAGATGAAAGAGCGGCTGGTACTCGTACCCCTGATGTTCGGCGAACATTACTTCAGCACGTTCGTCTTCGCCGCTGATCGGCTCCCCAAGCGCTTCCGGGAGGGACTTCTCGAGGTCGTCCAATGCCGCGCAAAGCAGATCAGCAACGATCTGCGTCCGGTTCTTGTGCGGATACATCTCACACAGCGCCGCAATCTTCGCAGCGACATGAACCGGCAGGCGGAAAGAGAACTGCTTTGAGGTAAGACGGTTGTTGTCCGGGGCTGCCCAGAGGTCGTGGAGGTGGCCTGTTTTCATGTGCGATGCAATCGAATGTCAATTAACATTCGCGCAGCGTACATGCGGAATTTTCCTATGTCAAACCTTTTTGTTGGCACGTATCGTGGGTGCGGGGCGCGTCGCTCCGCTCCCGTGCCACGCACCCACGATACGTGCTTCAACTATGTCGATTGGATTGCGAAGCTATGCGTTCGGGCTTAGACTCTTGGCTTTCCATGTATCCATAGCCCCCCGTGTTACTTGGACGGGGCGGCCGTTATCGAAAAGCAATTGTTTGGATATTCAAACTTATACGCGTAAAAAACCGCCGAATAGAAGTACTCGGCGGTTCGACTGGACAGAAAACTTAGCTTCGCGACTTGCGGCGTTTGGACAGAGCCAGACCTCCGATTGCAAGCCCAAGTAGGGCCAAGCTACCGGGTTCGGGAACGGAGTTGGTGCAGGGAACGCCAGGGGTTGGGACACACGCTTGGTTACCGCCGTCAACCGACAATACCGATTTGCCCAGTGTAACAAGCCATCCAGCGTTTCTGGTGTCAATGTCCATGCGAACTTGAAGGCCAGAATTCACCTGAGATGCAGCCCAGCTGTAACCAGTCAGATCAAAGTTGGTGAAGGCCCAGATGTCATTCCCGCCAGCAAGATCGCCCAGAGTGAGCCATCCAAGGCCATCAAAAACTTGAATTCGATCGAGTTCGCCAGAAGAGAAATCCACGTCGAATGCCGAAATTTCCAGCTTGATTGATGAAAAAGTCGCCCCCGCGATGCTGCCGTGCTTCCAGCCCCAGTCTTGGTTTTGGTTCCGGTAATAAGGCGAGTTGTACTTGTTAGCGTCGTTAATGACGAAATACTCAGAAGCGGTGTTGTTGCTGTAGTCCTGAACATCAGAGACGGGGGCAGCAAGTGCGCAAATAGGAACGGCAACAACCAAAGCTGTGGCTGCAATCGCAGATTTAAGTGATGGAGTTAGCATCTGAATTTCCTCTAGAGTTTGATTGGTGTCAATGGTGTTTGAATTGCTAGAGCACATAAAAGCATATTCAGTGACTATGCTCTTTAGAATAAAGCAAAATTTGCGCCGTTTTTAATAATCACAAAAAAACAATATGTTATGAGGTTCTATTCAATGGCTTTTGGTTTGAGTGTAAATTAATTCGACACTTCTTTCATGTTGTGTATGCCAATCGGGCTAAGGTGCCCTTCAGCTGTGAATCGTCTCGGAATTGCTTTGGCCAAGTTCGAATTCAATCTGCCAGTTCTCAGAACTCTTTGGGTTGGCGAGCCAGAAAATACAAGCACCTAGCCCGCTATCAAGCGGGCTTTTTGCTTTCAGAAGGCTTTTTTGCTGCATTTTCGCTGCGGCGCCGCCAAAATCGATTCATGCGTCGTTGGAGATGTCAGCGATTGCCCAATGCGGTGCCTTTCACATCCGGTTTTTGATTCGGCTCAAAATCCAGTAAGCTTCGCTCTTCTTTTTGTCCCGGAACGCCGCGATGCGCGACCACAAACCGATCAGCGTTGAGAACCTGCTAGTCCGAGTACCGCTTTTTGACGGTTTTTCGCCTGTTGATATCGTCCATTTTGCACGTACGACGCGACAGATCGATGCGCCCAAGGGGACGACGCTCTTTCGTCAGGGCGATGCCTGCAACGGTTTCCACTTCGTCATCTATGGCCAGGTAAAGCTGGCCTTCATGTCGGCGCAAGGCGTCGAGAAGGTGGTCGAGGTGGTTGAGCAGGGGCAAAATTTCGGAGAGGCGATCATGTTCCTCGACAAGCCTTACGTGGTTTCAGCGGAGACGCTGAGCGACAGCCTGCTGTTGCATATCCCGAAGCAGGCGATTTTCGAGGCGCTGGAGAAGGATCCGGCGATCGGCCGCAAGATGCTGGCGGGGCTGGCGCGGCGGACGCATCAGGTGATGATCGACGTCGAGGGTTATTCGCTGCAGAGCGGGATTCAGCGGGTGATTGGCTATTTCCTCCGCGAGCTCGGCGACGAGCAGGCGGATGGGACCAACCAGACAATCGAGCTTTCGATTCCGAAAGGCATTATCGCTTCGTTGCTGAATCTGTCTCAAGAGCATTTTTCACGCATCCTGCGTGAGCTGGCCGATGCGGGTCTGATCAGTGTCAAAGGTCCGAAAATCCTCATTCCCAGCGTACGCCGGCTAGCCGAATACGAGTCCTGAGCGGCGGGTGATCCGCCGCTGGCGGCGCTGCTTCGCCGCTATTCATGACTTTGGACTAAAATTCTCCTGTTTACGACATGGAGAAACGCAATGACTCACGCCCTTGCCGGCCTACGTGCCCCGGCTGACGTCCTGACGGACATTCCGGCCTTGCTGGCCGCGTATTTCAATGCGCCGGATGTGACCGATCCACAGCAGCGCGTGGCGTTCGGCACCAGCGGTCATCGGGGTTGCGCGCTGCAGGGCAGTTTCAATGAGGCGCACATTCTGGCAGTAACGCACGCGGTTTGCGAATATCGCGCGCAGGCAGGCATCAATGGACCGCTGCTGCTCGGCAAGGATACCCACGCGCTGTCGGGGCCGGCACAACGCAGCGTTCTGGAGGTGCTGGCGGCGAATGGTGTCGAGACGCGCTGGCAGTCGGGCGATGGCTACACGCCGACACCAGTGATCTCGCACGCCATCTTGGCGCACAACCGCAATCCGGACCATGCCCGTGCCGACGGCATCATCATCACGCCGTCGCACAACCCGCCGGCCGATGGCGGTATCAAATATAACCCGCCGCATGGCGGCCCTGCCGATACGGATGTGACTGGCTGGATCGAGAAGCGTGCCAATGCGCTGCTGGCGGAAGGAAATGCCGGTGTCCGCCGTGTTGCCTACGACGCCGCCATTGCGGCGCCATGCTTGCTGGCGGTTGATTTTGCCGAGGCTTACATCGCCGATCTGGCATCGGTGATCGACATGGCGGCGATTCGCGCTGCCGGGCTGAAAATTGGCGTCGATCCGCTGGGTGGGGCAGCGGTGGCCTACTGGTCGCGCATCGCCGAGACCTACGGACTCGACATCGAGGTCGTCAATCCGTCGGTGGATCCGGCGTTTGCCTTCATGACGCTGGATCACGACGGCAAGATCCGCATGGATTGCTCCAGCCCGTATGCGATGGCCAGTCTGGTCGGTCTCAAGGACCGCTTTGCGATTGCCTTCGGCAACGATGCCGATGTCGACCGCCACGGTATCGTTACGCCCTCGGTCGGGCTAATGAATCCCAACCACTATCTGGCCGTGGCCATTCATTATCTGCTCAGCCATCGTCGGCAATGGCCGGTGACGGCGGCGGTGGGCAAGACGCTGGTGTCGAGCGGCCTGATCGACAAGGTGGTCGGCGGCCTTGAACGGACGCTGCTGGAAGTGCCGGTGGGCTTCAAGTGGTTCTCCGGTGGGTTGCTGGACGGCAGCGTCTGCTTTGGTGGTGAGGAAAGTGCCGGCGCCAGCTTCCTGCGGCGCGATGGCACGGTGTGGAGCACCGACAAGGACGGCATCATCCTCGGTCTGCTGGCGGCGGAAATCACCGCCGTTACTGGTGCTGATCCCGGTGTTTATTACCAGAAGCTGGCCGCGCAGTATGGCGCGCCGAGCTATACCCGCATTGACGCCCCGGCAACGCCGGCGCAAAAGGCGGCTTTCAAGCAGCTGACCGGCGAACGGGTGACGGCGGAAACGCTGGCCGGCGACCCGATTGTCGCCCGGCTGACGCACGCGCCGGGCAATGGTGCGGCCATCGGTGGCCTGAAGGTGGTCAGCACGCAGGGTTGGTTCGCGGCCCGGCCATCGGGCACAGAGAACATCTACAAGCTTTACGCCGAGAGCTTTGCCGGCCCAGAGCATCTGGAACGGATTGTCAGCGAGGCGCAGGCCATCCTGACGGGCGTGCTGGCGCCGGACTGATTCGCCGAAGGGCGGTGTCAGCCCGCACTTAGCCTGTCATTTCGCCTTCAGTTGACAGTTGCGACCAGCGCGTCCAGTGCCCGCAGGCGGAACGGGCACGGCGCTCGGAGTTGTCCCAGGGGCCGCCCCGGCAGAGGCCAGTGCTGGTTTCGGATTCAATGAGGACGATGGTGGGCGACGCGGCCGGTTGCCGTGGCCCTTGCCAGCGCTCGCAGCTGGCGCAGCGTTTGCGGTCGACGGGTTGTTCTAGCAAGTCTTTGCGGCGCGGCAGGCGGCCAGCGTCTCTCGGGCGGGAATCACCGGCGCGCCGCTGCCGATCCAGGCCTTGATGCCGTTACGGACGTTATAGACCTTGGTGTAACCGGCCTGCTTGTCGAGGAACTGGCTGACCGGCTTGGTCCGGTTGCCGGTGCGGCAGATGACGATCACCGGGTCGCCCGGCTTGGCCACCCGCTTGACCTGTTCGAGCCAGGCGGCTGCGTCGTAGCGGCCGCGTTCGTCGAAAAAGGTGAGCAGGTGGCTGCCCTTGACGATACCGGTTTCCTCCCATTCCGGTGCCGTGCGGATGTCGATGACGGTTGCGCCGGCTTTCATCAGGCGATCAAGCTCGGCGTTGTCGATGTCGGTGACTTCCGCGCGGACGGTCAGGGCGGCGAGGGCCAGCAGGGGCAGGGCAAGGTAGCGGCGCATGGTCGGGCTCGATAAGCAAAGCCTGATTATAGCCGTCTGCTCAGCGGCCTTGTTGCTGGCGCTGTTTCATCATTTCCCGGAACTGCGGATTGTTCATCATTTCCTGGGCGTTGTTGGCATTGATCGGGGGCATGCCGGGCATGATCACGTCGCCGGGCTTCTGGCCGGCCTTGCAGGGACCGAGCCAGCGGGCTTCCTGGGTCATCTTCATGGTGCTCATGCCATCTTGGGCCGGCGAATATTTGATGGTCATGTCGTTTCGGTAGCCGGACTCGAAGTCGCCGGTGAGCACGGCATCGGTGGTGACGGTGGTGCCATCCTGCTTGCAGACGGAATGGATGGTCACCTTGCCGACGCCGCGATTGACTTCCATGACCGGGCAGTCCACCTTGCCCTGGGCTTTTTCGCGCATCACGTTGTCGCTGGTCTGATCGACGCACATCTGCACCGGACGGCCGCCCATACCAGGGGGCATGCCGGCCATCTGGGTTTTCATTTCCCAGAGTCCGGATTTGCGCTTCGGGGCATCGGCTGCTTGCGATTGCATGGCAAACAGGGCGGCAAGAACGAGCAGGGCGGTTGATGTCGTTTTCATTTTTCAGGCTCCTGAGTGGAATCATTTCCATCCTAGTCCGGTTTGCCGAAATCGTCATGGGATAATGCGCGCTTTTTTTCGGGCGGGAAACGCGTGGCAATCAAGTCGACAATATTCAAGGCGGACCTGCAGGTGGCGGACCTCGACCGCGGGCATTTTGCCGTCTACGCGCTGACGATTGCCCGGCATCCGTCGGAGACCGACGAGCGAATGATGGTCAGATTGCTGGCTTTCGCGTTGAATGCCTCGCCGGACCTGAGCTTCGGCCGCGGCTTGTCGACCGAGGATGAGGCCGATCTGATGGCGGTTGATCCGACCGGCGCCATCGAGGCGTGGATCGACGTCGGCCTGCCGGACGAAAAGGCGATCCGGCGCGCTGCCAATCGCTCGCGGCGCATGGTCGTCCTGAGCTATGGCGGCCGTGGGGCAGATATCTGGTGGCAGCAGACGGCACCCAAGGTTTCCGGCTTGCGCAATCTTACGGTTCTGGCGCTTGACCCGGCAGCCAGTCAGGCGCTGGGAGCGCTTGCCGAACGGACGATGCGCCTGCAATGCACGATTCAGGACGGTACTGTCTGGCTGGGAGGTGCGGCGGGCGATCTGGAAATCACGCCGCGGCCCTTGCTGTTACCGGGCACGGCGTAAACGCCACCCGCAAGATTCAGTTTTTCAAGAGGCCAATGATCAGGCCGACGCCGGCCACCAGCAGGTCGCCGACTTCAAGGTTTTCCAGCTTGCCGAGTTGACTGTCGCGCTGCTGCCGTAATCTCTGCGCCTCCTGCATCAGGATCGCGTCGGCCAGCAGGTCGAGGTTGGGCGGCGCAGTGCGCTGGACTTCGGCGGTCTGGTAACGGGCCAGCGCCTGTTCGACGGCCGCTGGGTCGAGGATGGCGATGGCGGCCTTGCAGTCGCCGCAGGCAACTTCGTGGCGGATATCGACCGGCGCGCCGCAGCCGCTGCAGTTGATGATGCCGACCTTGGCTGAGAGGGTGGTGATCTCAAGCGGTGTCAGTTGGCGGACAAAGCCTTTTTCAATCATGAACTGACCGAAGGTGTTAAAGCGCCCGTGCTTTTGCAGGCAGCGGTGGTAGCTGAAACGGCCGCCGGGTTTGACGACGTCGAGCCCATGCAGCAGACGGTCGTTACAGCGCGGGCAATGCAAGGGTTCGGCCAGCGGAAGACGCTGCTCCTCGCGGTGAGCGTGGATCAACTTGAATAGTTCAATGATGCCGCCAGGTGCGATTTGCAGGCTTTCATGTTCGTCGAACCAGATTCCCTGGCAGGGAAAGCAGAGATCAAGGATGACTTCACCACCGGATTTCGACGGGAAACGGTGCTTGCTCATCGGCTGGCGACAGGAGGGGCAGGGCGTTGGTTTCATGCGGGAACAGGGCGATGTCGGGGATGCGCAGCGTGTCGCGAATTCTCGAGGCACTATACCCCAGCCGCCGCGCGGCAGGGCGGGGTGCCAGAAAGCCGCTGCGGTAAACACGGAAAAGGGGCCGAAATCGGATGTTTCCTGCGCGCTGGAAGAATATAATCAACTGTTAATGTTTAAGCCGAGATAAAGCGATGCTCATTGCCGATCCCACCCAGACCACGCTGCTCAACGAAGTCCAGCTGATGTTGTCCGAACTGCCTTTTGACGGTGCCACCGTCCTTGAACTCGGCTGCGGCAAGGCCGACAAGACCCGGACGCTGGCGCAGACCGGGCGGCCGAAAGAGGTCTTCGCGCTGGAGGTGGATGCCATCCAGCACGCCCGCAACCTTGAAGTGAGCGATCTGCCCAATGTGCATTTTCGTCACGGTGGGGCGGAGGCGATCCCGATGGGCGATGCGAGCGTCGATATCGTGCTGATGTTCAAGTCGCTGCACCACGTGCCGGTGGCTGACATGGACCGGGCGCTGGCAGAAATCGCCCGCGTACTGAAGCCCGGCGGGCTGGCGTGGATTTCCGAGCCCGTTTACGCCGGTGACCTCAACGAGGTCTTCAAGCTCTTCCACGATGAAAAGATCGTCCGCGAAGCGGCTTTCGGCGCCCTCAAGCGGGCGGTTGACGGGCAATTGTTGCAGTTGAAGAAGGAGTTGTTCTTCAACACACGCAGCTATTTCGAGAATTTCGCCCAGTTCGACCAGCGGATGATCCAGGTGACGCATACCGATCACCGTCTGGCGCCGGAGCTCTACGCGCAGGTGCAGGCGAAGTTCGAGTCCTATCTTGGCCCGGAGGGGGCGACCTTCCTCAACCCGCAGCGGGTCGATCTGTTGCAGAAGGCCGCCTGAGGTCGATGCGCCGCCGGCGGTCCTGCTTCAGCCGCAGGCCGCCTCGCTGCGGATGGTGCCGAGGTTGAGCTTGACGCCTTTCTTCATCTTGCCGATGACGTGCATTTCACAGGCCTTGCAGTCGAACTTGAGGATCAGCTTCTCGTTGCCGTTCATCAGCGTCATCGGGTCCGGCTTCAGGTGCTTCACTTCCTTGGGGCAGAGGTTGAAGCTGTAGCGCAGGCAGTGGCGGGTGATCATCAATGACACCATGCCCTTTTCGCTGCCGGCCTCGTAGGCTTCCTCAATCAGCTTGACGCCGTGCTTCTCGTAGAAGTGGCGGGCCTTTTCGTTAAAGACGTTGCCGAGGTAGGTCAGCTCGTCCTGCGGGTAGGGCACGGGGTTGGCAGCCGGAGCGGCACGCGGCGGGCGCGGGTGGCTGGTGATGCGGGCGGCAAGCAGTTTTTCGCTGGCTTCGCGGCGCAGGGCGTTGATGGCGCTGACCGGGAAGAACCATGGCTGCGAGAGCTGCAATTCGGCCAGCCGGGCAACGAACATGGTGTTGCCGAATTTGCCGAGGTTTTCAGCGAGCTTGGCGCGGGCAGCGTCCGGGTTCTGCGCCATTTGCCATGCCGATTTTTGGCCGATTTCCAGGTTCACCGTAGCGGATACGCCATCCTCGTCGGTCAGCGTCAGCGCGATGCCGGTATCGGTTTCGCTCAGCACCGGGGTAACGGAAACGCGGCGGTCGGCGGAATCCTTTTCCAGCGCCCGCTCGAATTCCTGGTCACGGTTGCGGAACAGGCTGACGCCTTCGGTCAGTTCCTCGGGCATTTCGGCCGGGTAAAGGCGCTCGCCTTCGACCTTGTTGATGCGGACGCCGGCGATTTCGCCGTGGGCATCGTAGAAGCAGACGCCGTCGCCATTGTGGAAGGTCTGGTCGGTATTGACGGTAAACCAGCCGTCGCCGATGCTGCTCACCTCGCCGATCAGCTCGCCGACGAAGGCCGGTGAATCGAAGGCGCCGATGTCGTCCTGCCTGCCGCCGGCAAAGTAGTCGGTGTAGCCGCGGTTGAAGGTCTTGTCCGGCTGCGGCGTGAAGGTGAAGGTCGAGCGTCCGCTGGAGGCGCGCTGATAGCGGCTGTCGCTGGCGATGATCTCGTCGAGCAGCGTCCGGTAATGGGCGGTGATGTTCTTGACGTAGGACAGGTCCTTCAGGCGGCCCTCGATCTTGAACGAGGCAATGCCGGCCTCGACCAGCGCCCGCAGGTTGTCGGTCTGGTTGTTGTCCTTCATCGACAGGAGGTGCTGGTTTTCAGTGATGACCTTACCCTTTTCATCGACCAGCGTGTAGGGCAGGCGGCAGGCCTGCGAGCATTCGCCGCGGTTGGCGCTGCGCCCGGTGTGCGCGTGGCTGATGTAGCACTGGCCGGAGTAGGCGACGCAGAGCGCGCCATGGACAAAGTACTCCAGCGCCAGCGTCGTTGCGTCGGCGACCTTGCGGACTTCCTCGATCGACATTTCGCGCGCCAGCACGATCTGCGAAAAGCCGGCGTCCTCAAGGAATTTGGCCTTGGCCGGGTTGCGGATGTCGGTCTGTGTCGATGCGTGGAGCTGGATCGGCGGCAGGTCGAGTTCGAGCAGGCCCATGTCCTGAATGATCAGCGCATCGACCCCGGCGTTGTACAGATCCCAGGCCAGCAGCCGGCCGGCTTCAAGCTCCGAGTCATGGAGGATGGTGTTCTGCGCGACGAAGACCCTGGCGCGGTAGCGGTGGGCGAATTCGCACAGGCGGGCGATGTCGGCCACGTCGTTGCCGGCCCCGTAACGGGCGCCGAAGGCCGGGCCGCCGATGTAAACCGCGTCGGCGCCGTGCTTGATGGCCTCGATGCCGAAATCGGCATTCTTGGCCGGCGCGAGGAGTTCGAGAGGGTGTTGGGTACGGGTCATGGCGCCTTAGTACGTAAAACGCGGGGCAAGTTCTTCGATGTTGAACTCACGAAGGATCGCCTCGGCGCGTTCGCGGGCGTTTCTGCGCGGCTTGCCTCGCTTGCTGGCGATGATCAGCTCGTTCTTCATCGAGTGCTCCCAGCCAACCAGTTCGGTGACGGTCACGTCGTAGCCATGCGATTCCAGCAGCAGGCTACGCAGGACATTGGTCAGGTGGCTGCCGAGTTCGCGGGTGTGGATCGGGTGGCGCCAGAGTTCCGAGAGCGGGGTCTTGCCCAGCGATTCGTTCTTGCGCGCGCGCATGGCCGCGGCGACTTCGGCCTGACAGCAGGGAACGAGGACGATGTGTTGTGCCTGTTTGCCGAGCGCAAAGCGGATCGCGTCGTCGGTGGCGGTATTGCAGGCGTGCAGCGCGGTGACGACATCGACGGTGGCCGGCAGTTCGGCAGAGTCGAACGAGTCCTCGACGGTGCAGGCGAGGAAGCGCATGCGCGGAAAATCGAGGCGAGCGGCCAGTTCGCGTGAGCGCTCGACCAGTTCCTTGCGTGTTTCGATACCGATGATCTCGCCTGCCTCACGCGACTTGAAATACAGGTCGTAGAGGATGAAGCCGAGGTAGGATTTGCCGGCACCGTGATCGACCAGCGAGAGCACACCATCGAGCAGCGGCTCGATGAACTGGTAGAGGTGATAGACCTGCTTGAGTTTGCGCCGGGTGTCCTGGTTGAGCTTGCCATCGCGCGTCAGGATGTGGAGTTCCTTAAGCAAATCAATGGACTGGCCGGGGCGAATTTCCGGAATGTCGGCGGCGGTGTTCGGTTTTTTCATGGGGGCGGATTATCGCATTTCCCGGCGCTGATTCAGGCGATACCGCAACTTCAGAGACGACTTCAATTTTCTATCACTTTTGTGTCAACCGAACGAAAGCCGCGTCGTTATTCGGCTCATGGTGATCAAACACCGAACCTCACGGAGAAAATGAAATGGGTAGTCTGAGCAACGAATCCTTCGAGCAGTTCCTGGATTCCCTGAAGAAGGCTGGCATCACGATTTCCAACGAAGCCCAGTTGCGCGAACGACTCGCCGAAGCCCAGCGCTGGCGCTATGCCTTCCAGACGCTCGCTGCCAACGGCAAGACGATCGGTATCTGCTTTGAGGATCACAGCAATGGTTCCAACGAAGCTGCCATCGACCAGGCCTTCAACGAGTTCCAGTTTTCCGAGAAGTCCAAGGCTGTCTTCTCCGCAAACCTGAAACACTGATACGATACAACTTTCCGCCTTCCGCGATTGCGGGGGGATGAAAAATGAACGGGCGCCACGAGGCGCCCGTTTTGCTTTGTCGATTTTCGACGATTTTTCAGGTTGACCGCAGCCCCGTTGCCGGGGCTGTGTGTGGCAAGCCTTAGCGGGTGATCGGCTTGTAGCGAATGCGCTTCGGCTTGGCGCCTTCTTCGCCAAGGCGCTTTTTCTTGTCCTCTTCGTATTCCTGATAATTGCCGGGGAAGAAGGTCCATTGCGAATCGCCTTCGGCAGCGAGGATGTGCGTGCAGATGCGGTCGAGGAACCAGCGGTCGTGCGAAATGACCAGCGCGCAACCGGGGAACTCGAGCAGTGCATCTTCCAGTGCGCGTAGCGTTTCGACGTCGAGGTCGTTTGAGGGTTCGTCGAGCAGCAGGACGTTGCCGCCGGCCATCAGCGTCTTGGCGAGATGCAGACGGCCGCGTTCGCCGCCGGAGAGGTTGCCCACCAGCTTGCCCTGATCGGCGCCTTTGAAGTTGAAGCGGCCGATGTAGGCGCGGCTGGGCATCTCGAATTTGCCGATCTGCAGGATATCGCGGCCTTCCGCGAGTTCGTCGAAAACCGTCTTGCTGCCGTCAAGGCAGTCACGTGACTGGTCGACATAAGCCATCTTGACCGTCTGGCCAATCTTGACCTCGCCGGAATCGGGCTGCTGCTGGCCGGTGATCATCTTGAAGAGGGTCGATTTACCAGCACCGTTGGGGCCGATAATGCCAACGATGGCGCCGGGCGGGAAGGTGAAGGACAGGTTGTCCATCAGCAGCTTGTCGCCGAAGGTCTTGGTGACACCGCTGAATTCGATGACCTGATCGCCGAGGCGCTCACCGACCGGAATGAAGATTTCCTGCGTCTCGTTGCGCTTCTGGTATTCGTGGCTGGACATTTCCTCGAAGCGGGACAGGCGGGCCTTGGACTTGGCCTGACGTGCCTTGGGATTGGAGCGGACCCACTCCAGTTCCTGTTTCATCGCCTTCATGTGGGCGTCGATCTGCTTGTTTTCGGTTTCCAGGCGGGCTTCCTTCTGCTCCAGCCAGCTGGAGTAGTTGCCCTTCCAGGGAATGCCGTGGCCGCGGTCGAGTTCGAGAATCCACTCGGCGGCGTTGTCGAGGAAGTAGCGGTCGTGGGTGACGGCAACAACGGTGCCGGGGAAGCGGACGAGGAACTGCTCCAGCCATTCGACCGATTCGGCGTCGAGGTGGTTGGTTGGTTCGTCGAGCAGCAGCATGTCGGGCTTTTCCAGCAGCAGTTTGGCCAGCGCGACGCGGCGCTTTTCACCGCCGGAGAGGTTGCCGATGGTGGCCTCCCAGGGCGGCAGGCGCAGCGCATCGGCGGCAATTTCCATCTGGTGCTCGGTGTCCGAACCGGCGGTGGCGATGATCGCTTCCAGACGGGCCTGTTCCTCGGCCAGCTTGTCGAAGTCGGCGTTCTCGTCGGCATAGGCGGCATAGACCTCGTCCAGCTTGGCTTGTGCCTGCATCACTTCGCCGAGTGCCGACTCGACTTCCTCACGCACGGTCTTGGCCGGGTCGAGTTGCGGTTCCTGCGGCAGATAGCCGATAGAGACGCCGGCCAGATGCTGGACCTCACCATCGTATTCCTTGTCCACGCCTGCCATGATCTTGAGCACCGTGGATTTGCCGGCACCGTTCAGGCCGAGCAGGCCGATCTTGGCGCCAGGGAAGAAGGAGAGGGAAATATCCTTGATGATCTGGCGCTTGGGCGGAACAATCTTGCTCACGCGGAGCATGGACATGACGTATTGAGCCAATCTGGGTACCTTTTTCAGAGCGGAGTCGAGACGGATGCGAGGTCAGGCAGACGGTTTCACCGGATGACGGTACGACCGGCTACCCGAACGGCAAAACGGAAAGTCTACGGGGCTTCTTGAAAAATGACCAGTGCCCGGAGGCGACTGCAATCAGCGAGGGGCATCTTCGCGTCGGCGGTGCATCAGGACGGCCGGCGCGTCGACCCGGGGGCAGAGCTTTTCATCACCGATCCGGGCATAGCCGAAACGGCGGCTGTAGAAGCCGGCGTGGCGCGGATTGACTTCGATGACGGCGTCGCTACATCCGAAAACGGCGTGCGCGTAGTCATAGCTGCGGGAAAACAGGGCTTCAAGCACGGCGCGAGAACTGAACTGCGGATCAACCGCCAGTCGCGAAAACTCACAGACGGATTCGCCGGCCGAGCGCAGGTAGTGCATTTCTTCAGGGTACAGCGTGTCGGCTAGCAATCCGGCTGCCGAGTCACGGCGGATGGTCAGCGTTGCCGCCAGGTGGTGTCCTACCCAGGCGCCGAGCACGACGGTGTGTGTCTGATCCAATGCTGCATCCACCGCTTGCGTCAGATAGCCTCGCTCGGCATAGACGCGGCAAACCAGTGCCCGGCAGGCGGCCTGATCCTGGGCGGAAGCAGCGACATGGACGCTGACTCGCGGCGAACCGCTATCCACCGCCCGTAATTTTGGCGTGCTGACAGATGGCGCCGGCGAATAAACGGGCAGGGTGGCGTACAGATGCATGGCCGCGATTGTAGGGAGGGCTTGCATGACAATCAACCTCAAACTGAAGGCGAAATTGTTGCGGGGAAGCCGATAGTTTCGCTACGACCAGACTGGGCCGGCTTCTCCGCCGAAAGGGCGTTGATGTCGCCGCAGAGTTCGCCACCTTCGTCGATGACCAGTTTTCCGTAGCGTATCTTGCCGGTGACCTTGCCGGTGGCGTGAATGATCAACTGCGAGCGTGCTGTCAGTTCGCCGTCGAATAGCCCGTGGATTTCGGCGATGTCGATACTGACCTTGCCGGTGAAACGGCCGGCTTCACTGATCCGGATCACGCGGCTATCCATGGTGGCTTCGACGCGGCCTTCGACGACCAGCGTGTCGCAGTCGAGGATTTCGGCACCCTTGAGCTTGACGTCCGGGCCGACGATCAGTCGGGCGCCCATGCTGTTGTCGGCGGTCGCCGGGGCTTCGCTGCGAATGACCTCGCTGGGTGGCGCGCTGTCTGTGCTGACCGAGTTTGTGTTGCCGCTGAGGGGGCGCAAGGCATCCTTGCGAACGATCGTTTCCGGGCGGGGGATGGCACTGGCTTTGCTGAACATGCGTCTTCCTTTGAGTGGGGGCGGGAAGCTGCATCAGCGATTAGCGTGCCAAATAATAAAAATTCAATTTAAACAATTAATTAAACTCAATAGCTAAGGTATTTGTTTAACAAATGCCGGATTGTCGTCGTTTTTTTACGACAGCTTTTTTTGAACGCGAGGGAAATTACGGAGTGACCGCTGTTCCAGACTGTCGCCAATTTGCGACAATGCGTAATTGTCTGAATTAAAGAGATTTTTATTCGCCTTGGCGGAGGTGTTAGCGGGTATGACCGATCGTCTGCGGTCTACACTGAATTTTTGCCAAAATCGGAACCCATGAAGCGCATTTCATTTCGCCAGGGCATGTTGCTTGGCTTTCTGCTGATCGTGCTGTTGCTCGGTGGCGCCGCGGTGCACGGCTGGCGGGTCGTTGAAGGCCTGGTGGACGAGAGCCGGGCATTGAACGAACGGGCGCTGGCGATGAGTGCCGCCTTGCAGGAACTCGGCGAACGTTCGGTCGACATCGAGCGTAGCGCGCGCCAGACTCTGTTGCTTGACGATCCGCTCTTCCGGCAACGTTTCGACGAACATCTTGCCGAGTCGCTGGCGACCGTTGATCGGGTCGAGGCGCTGGGCGCCGAGCAGGTCAATGCCTTGCTCGGTGGCTGGCGGATGGTGGCCGAGGCTTTGCGCAGTGGTCTGGATGTACGACTGCCGGCCAGCGAACTGGCACCGTTGCTGGCGCGTCTGTCGGAGCTGAACCAACGTTTGGGTGCTGCCGGGCAACAGTGGATCGATGCGTCTAATGCCACGCTGATCCGCACGCTGGAAGCCAGTCGCTGGCGGCTTGGTATGCAAATAGCGATGGCTTTGTTCGGTGCGATCGTGGTCGCCGTGGCGATGGCCTGGTGGCTGGTGCGGCCGGTGCGCGACCTTGAGCAGGCGATTGTCCGCCTGGGCGGGAATCGCTTTGCCGAACCGGTCAGGGTTGGCGGGCCGGATGATTTGCGTCAGCTCGGTTTGCGTCTTGACTGGTTGCGCCAGCGCCTTGCCGAACTTGAGGATGACCGCGAGCGGACCCTGCGTCATGTCTCACACGAACTGAAAACCCCTTTGACAGCTCTCAAGGAAGGGGTTGCTTTGCTCGACGAGGAGGTGCCGGCACCGCTGGCCGGTGCGCAGCGGGAGGTGGTCGATATCCTGGCGCATAATGTCAGCAGCCTGCAGGCGCAGATCGAGAGCCTGCTCAGTCTCAATGCGGCGGCTTTCGACGCGCGACGCCTCAATTTGGGCCCGATCCCATTGAATCGGCTGCTGCAGGCGGTTGTCCGGCAGCGGGAATTGCATATCCAGTCCCGTCACCTGAAAGTTGTCGTCGAGGCGCCAGCCGTTCAGGCAATACTCGATGCGGAAAAAATGAAAGCCATGCTCGATAACCTGCTGTCAAATGCCATCGACTTCAGTCCCGATCACGGCGAAATCCGCTTGAGCGTGCAACGCGATGGCCCAAACTGGTGCTTCGAATGCGTCGATCAGGGCCCGGGTATTGCCGAAGAAGATGCCGAGCGGATTTTTGAGCCGTTTGTCCAGGGGCAGCGTCAGGCGCCGGCACCGCGCCAGGGCAGTGGCGTGGGACTGTCGATCGTTCGCGAGCTGGCGCGGGCTATGGGCGGTTCGGTGCGCCTGCAGCCCGGTGGTCAGGGCGCCCATTTTTGTCTGGAAATACCCGATGCCAACACTTGAGGTTTATAGCCGGCGCTTGTTTCGCGCCCTCTGCACGCTGACGTTTTTGGCGCTGACTGGCTGCGCCGGCGACGGTCTGCGGCCACCGGTTGGTCAGCCGGCTGAGCCTGGACCCGGCGCGGCATTGTCCTACTATCAGGCGCTGCAGCGCATGACACCCGCCGAGTTGTCGCGGGAACGCTCCATACTCACCGCCGTGCCCCAGACGCCGTTCACCCAGCTGCGCATGGCGATGCTGCTGGGCAGCGGCCGTATCGCGCCGGACTTGCCAAAAGCGCAGCAGATTCTCGACAGCCTGCTCAAATCGATTGAGCCGTCAGCGGCCACCTTTCAGCCCATTGCCCGCGTGCTCGCCGACAACTATGCCGAACGCCTGAAGCTGGAGGCGCAGGTGGAACGGCAAAGCCAGCTGGCCAAGGAGGCGCAACGTCGGCAGCAGGAACTTCAGGAGAAACTGGACGGCCTAGCCGGCATTGAGCGCAGTCTGACAGTACGGCCCCGACTGCAGCGGCCGCCGGCTGGCAAGGGGGAAGGGCGATGACACCGCGCGAAGCTCAGGCTGCACATGTTCTAGTCGTCGATGACGACGAAGATATCCTGCGTCTGCTGGTCATGCGCCTCAAGGCGCGTGGATTTCGGGTCAGCGCCGAAGGTTCGGCCGAGGCAGCGCTGGCCCGCATCGCGATTGATCCGCCGCGGGTGGTGGTGAGCGATATTCGCCTGCCGGGCATTGATGGTCTGGCGCTTTTTGAAGAGCTGCGAAACAGCCGGCCCACTTTGCCGGTAATTCTGCTTACGGCGCACGGCACCATTCCCGATGCGGTCAACGCGACTTCACGCGGTGTTTTCGGTTATCTGACCAAACCTTTTGACAGTCAGATCCTGCTCGAAAAAATCGACCAGGCGCTGGCCGTTTCGTCGCCCGTCGATGCCGACCCGGCGTTGCCCCAGGCCGGCGTGGCTGGCAAGGAATGGCCGGACGGACTGGTCTATCGTAGTGCCAAAATGGCCAATCTGGTGGCCGAAGCGCGCATGGTGGCCGCTTCCGACGCCAGCGTGCTGATCCGCGGTGAGAGCGGTACCGGCAAGGAGGTACTAGCGCGTGCCATTCACCAAGGCAGCCCCCGTGCGAGCGGCCCTTTCGTTGCCATCAACTGTGGCGCCATTCCCGAGCAGTTGCTGGAGTCCGAACTGTTCGGCCATGTCCGCGGCGCCTTTACCGGTGCCGCCGGAAACCGGACAGGGCTGTTTCAGGCCGCGCATGGCGGCACGCTGTTCCTCGACGAAATCGGCGACATGCCGCTGCCCCTGCAGGTCAAACTCCTGCGCGTGCTGCAGGAACGCATGGTGCGTCCGGTTGGGGCCACCCGTGCCGAGCCGGTCGATGTGCGTCTGATTTCAGCAACCCACCGTGATCTGGATGCGGCGATGGCGGAGGGACAGTTTCGTGAGGATCTTTATTACCGTCTGGATGTGGTGTCGCTCACCCTGCCCAGCCTGAACGAGCGACGCGAGGATATTCCCCTGCTGGCAGCCCATTTCGTGCACCAACTGGCGCGCAAGTATGGCAAGCCGATCAACGGCTTTGCGCCGGATGCGCTGGAAGCCTTGGCCACGGCCAGTTGGCCGGGCAATATCCGGCAGTTGCTCAATGTTGTCGAACAAAGCTGCGCCCTGACATCCACGCCGCTGATTCCGCTATCGCTGGTTCAGCGGGCACTGCGGGTTCCCGCGATGGAGGCGCTGACCTATGCCGAGGCCAAGCAGCGCTTTGAGCGGACCTATCTGGTGCAGTTGCTCAAGTTGACCGATGGCAGCGTCGCCGATGCCGCCCGGATCGCCGACCGTAACCGGACCGAGTTCTACCGTCTGCTGCAGAAACACGGCCTGACGCCGGCGATGTTTCGTCACGAGACCGAGGTCCGTTCGGAGTAGTGATCGATTTAGCTGTCGCCAGTGCCCGACGGCTCCGCCAGCGTCATCCATGCGGTATTTTGCAAGCGATTGAATTATCGAATTAATTTATTCTGGCATGGTCTTCGCGTAGTGCCCTTGTCTCAAACTCAAGGAGCGCTACATGCAGTCATCACGCCTTGCCTTCGCGGCCGTACTTGTTCTTTTTACACTGGTCGGTGCCTCGCTGACCTCATTTGCCACTGATCACCCAGCTGCGGGCGGGATCGTTTCCACCGAGAAGGAAGGTGCGGATTCGGCACTGACGGATCGCGTCGAAACGCTGCTGCGCTCGGATATCGGGCTGGTCGGTTCGCGATTGCGGGTTCAGTCGCGCGATGGCGTGGTCACTGTCCGGGGCAAGGTGCCGGACGAGAGTGCGATGCGTCGGGCGCTGGATCTCGCCAGTGGTCTGCGCGGCGTGCGCGAAGTGCGCAACGGTATGGAGATCGGCTTCCCAAACTGATGCGCGCGCCGTTGCCGGGCTGGCGCGACCGCTGGTTCAGCTGGTTGCCAGCGTCAGCAACGGCGCGCCTTCATCGACCGTATCGCCCGCTGTGACATGGATCGCGACCACCCGGCCGGCGTGGGGCGTCGGGATGTCGAGGGCAACCTTGCCGGTTTCCAGTGTCAACAGGTTGTCGTCCCGCTCAAGCCAATCACCCTCATTGACCAGGATTTCCAGGATGAACACCTTGCCGCTGGCGCATGAGCCGCAGCTGTCCCAGCACTCTGGATATTTCGGCATGTGGATGGTGCGCGTGGACATTCGGCTTTTTTCCTCTAAACCCTTGCATTCTACGCTTGCCTCCGTATAATGCGCGGCTCTGACAGCGCGCCCGTAGCTCAGTTGGATAGAGTATCTGGCTACGAACCAGAGGGTCGGGCGTTCGAATCGCTCCGGGCGCGCCATCAGGACAATCAGACTGAAAAATTTTCGCGAATTTGAAGTCAATTTTGGCAGCGCGCCCGTAGCTCAGTTGGATAGAGTATCTGGCTACGAACCAGAGGGTCGGGCGTTCGAATCGCTCCGGGCGCGCCAAGCTGACACGAATCAGGGCACTCATTGAGTGCCCTTTTTTGTTTTTTGATCCCGAATCCATCCATCTCGACGCCGGCGATGGCAATTTTCACGTGCTGGCGGTATAAAGCTCGTTTCCGGCTGGTTGCCGGCAGTTTTCGGAGATCCTCGTGGCCTTGATCAAATCATTTCTCGTTGTAGTGCTGACAGTCTTGAGCCTGTCTGCCCAGTCGAGCGGTGGCGGCGGCGCGACCGGTTTGGGCGAAATGGTGTTCACGGTCAATGTCGGCAACAACCAATATCTGAATGTCGGTATCGTCCTTGAGGCGGCCACCCCAGAGGCGTCGGCGATGCTGGGCGCCTGGAAGCCCCGCTTGCAGCATGAGATCATCATGCTGATGGCGGGGCGCGACACGGCCGAGTTGCGCTCGCTGGCCGGCAAAAAGGCCTTGCTGGAAGAACTGGTCGAGGTCGCCAATGCAGTGATCAAGGAAACTCCGAAAACCGGGGTGCATGAAGCCTTGTTCACCAAATTCGTCATTCAGTAAGTGATGGCAGAAGACGAGTTTCCGCCGGAAGTGTCAGCACGGCTGGATGCCGTGGCGGACTGCCTGGCGCGTTCGCGGCGGGTTCTGTTCATTACCGGTGCCGGTATTTCCGCTGACTCCGGCCTGCCGACCTATCGCGGCGTAGGTGGCTTGTACGAAGGGGAACTCACAGAGGAGGGGCTGGCAATCGAGGAAGCCCTCTCTGGCGAGGTCTTTGCAACGCGCCCCGATATCAGCTGGCGTTATCTTGTACAGATCGAGGCCGGGTGTCGCGGTGCGCAGCCGAACGATGCGCACCGTGCCATTGCCTTGCTTGAGGAGCGGCTGGATCGGGTGATGGTGTTCACCCAGAACGTCGATGGGCTGCACCGGATGGCGGGTAGCCGCGATCTGATCGAAATACACGGCAACCTGCACCATTTGCTGTGCACCGTGTGCGCACACGAGGAAACCGTTGATGACCTTGAAGGACGCGAATTGCCACCGCAGTGTCCGGCGTGTGGCGGACTGCTGCGGCCGAATGTCGTGCTTTTTGGCGAGGCGCTGCCCGAGGCGGAGATGACCCGTTTCATCGATGCCCTGCAGACCGGCTTTGACATGGTGTTCAGCATCGGGACGTCGAGTGTCTTTCCGTACATCGTCCAGCCGGTGGTCTATGCCGCCCGCAGCGGCGTGCCGACCGTCGAGATCAATCCGTCACATACGCCCTTGAGCGAGATTGTCAGTTTTCATCTGCCGCTCGGTGCTGCCGCAGCAATGCGTGCGTTGATTCAGCGTGCATTATGGACGGCAGCCTAATTTATTCAATGGCTTAGCGAGCTAAAAATAAATTGGTGCAGCGCACAATAAAATGCTTGACAGTGCGCTTGGGTTGGTTAAAATAAAGTCATGTTGCGGTGCACAATAATGATGTGCCGAACGGTTCCCCCCAACCCCAGGAGAAATTGCCATGTTCGTCAAACCCGAAGAGTTCGCCAAGTCCGGCTTCAATTTTGCCCTCTTTTTCGCCAACACCGCCTTCGACGGTATCGAGCGTCTGGCCCTGTTGAATCTGGCCGCTGCCCGTTCTGTTTTCGAAGCCTCGCTGTCCAACGTCACCTCGCTGCTGGGTGCCAAGGACGTGCAGAGCCTCGTCGCGCTGCAGAAGGATCTCGCTGCGCCGTCGATCGAAAAGGGCATGGAGTATTCCCGTAACGTGATCGCCATCGCGAACGAAGCGAAGGACAAGATCGCCAAGGAAGTTGAAGTTCAGGTTGCCGAAACCAACGCCAAGGTCAATGGCCTGGTTGAAAAGGCCCTGGCTTCCGCCCCGGCCGGTTCTGAAGTTGCCGTCGCTGCCGTCAAGACCGCGATGAAGTCGGCCAACGAAGCCTACGAAGGCATCAACAAGGCTGCCAAGCAGGTTGCCGAAGTTGCCGAAGCCAGCGTTGTCGCTGCGACCGAAGCGACCATGAAGGCTGCCAACGTTGCTGCACCGAAGGCCGTTGCCCCGAAGGCAGTTGCCAAGAAGGCCGCCTGAGTTTCAGTCGCCTGATTGCATAAGCCGGAGCTTGTCTCCGGCTTTTTGCTTTTTGGGGGCTGCTAGAATGCCGCATCGGCGCGAGGGGAGCGGGTGGGGCATGAAGTGGTTTGCAGGAAAGCAGGAACACAAAGGGCGGCATCGGCTGGCCGGGTCGGCGCTGTTCGGCCAGTTGAGCGATCGCGATCTGCGGATCGTTGATGGCTTCATCCACTATCGCCAGTTTCTCGCGGGCGAGGTGGTTTTCGATGCCGGCGAAGAAGGGCAAGCCTTGTACGTCATTGTGCAGGGCAAGGTGGCGATCTGCCTGCCCGGGCAGCATGAATCCCCGCTTGCCGAACTTCAGGACAACGATTTCTTCGGCGAGCTTGGCCTGCTCGACGACTGGCCGCGCTCGGCACAGGCACGGGCGGCGGCGCCGTGCGAGCTGGCGGTGCTTTTCCGCGGTGATTTCGAGCGCCTGATGGCGTCTCACGGCCGTATCGCCTCGCAAATTGCATTGCAACTGGCGCGCCATCTCGGCTTGCGCCTGCGTCAGATGCTGCAACAGGCAGAGTCGCCGTGATCCGCGTCTATCGTCCGGGGCCGGTGGTCTGGGCTGTCAATATCGCCGCCACCTGCCTGGTGCTCTTCCTTTTTCAGAAAATTCTCTGGCTGGTCGTGCCCTTCATTCTGGCGCTGATCGTCTATTACGCGCTGTTGCCACTGAAGCTCCGGCTGGTGCTCGGCGGCTTTTCGCACGACAGCGCGGCGGCTTGGGTCAGTGGCGTGTCCTTCGCCCTGCTCGTGGTCTTCCTGCTCATCGGCGCACCCAAGCTGCTGGCCGAGTCGGTCAGCTGGCAGGCGTCGGCGACGCGCTATCTCGATGGTGGCCTGAACATGCTGGCAGCGACGCTGAAACAGCTGGAAGGTCGCTTTTTCATCCTCGCGCAGGCCCATGTCAGCCAGTCGCTGGCGGAGCAGATTGCGCTGTTTACCGCACAGTTTGCCGAGAAATACCTGCCGGTGATCGCCATGGGCATCGCCGCCTGGTCACCCTCGCTGCTGCTGGCGCCGTTTCTGGCGTTTTTCATGCTGCGCGATGGCTGGCGTTTCCGTAAGTTCCTGATCCGCGCTGTTCCCAACGCCTATTTCGAACGCAGCCTGTATCTCATGGACCAGATCGACCGGACGGCGCGGCTGTATTTTGTCGGCCTGATCGAGCTGACGCTACTCGATACCTTCTGTCTGGCCGGCGGCCTATGGCTGATCGGTGTTTCCGGCCCCTTGCTGCTGGGTTTTCTGACCGCCGTGCTGGCGTGGATTCCTTACATCGGCTCGGTGCTGGGCTGTGTGCTGGTGGTGCTGGTGGCGGCGACGGATTTTCCCGGTGATCCCGGCGTCGCCTATGCTGCGGTCGGCCTGTTCGTCGCCGTGCGTCTGCTCGACGATTTCGTCTTCATGCCGATGACCATCGGCAAAAGCCTGAACATGCACCCTTTGTTGACTGTGCTGATGATCTTTGTCGGTGGTGCCGTCGCTGGCGTGCCCGGGCTGATGCTGGTGTTACCGGTGCTCGGCGTGATCATGGTACTTGGAGAAAACATCGGTCAGCTGGTCACCGACCCGCGCCTGCGCGCCCGCCACGCGCATGAGCGGGCCTTGCAGCAGCGTCTGGTCGAGCATGACCTGACGCTGTCCTGAGCGCCGCTGAATGATGGCGGCCGTTTCGTCGGACGGAGAGTGATTCCTGATTTTGGCCGGTTTTTCCGGTTGACCGCAGCAGCCTACTTGCGCGGTGTCTTGACCGGTTTGCCCTTGCCGCCGCGATTACCGCGGCAATTTTCCAGCTTGTCGCCCTTGAGTTTGCCGGCGACGCCGTCGATCACGGGCTCGATGGCCTCCAGTGCTGTCTTGCCCGGTGCCGCGTCGATCAGCTTCAAGCCGCGGCCCTTGGGCAGCTGGCGGACTTCGTCGATGGCGAAGACGAGGGCGCGGCCGTCCTTGGTGAATACGCCGATCTCGCCGCTTGCCGGGGCGGGCTGGAAGATGGCCGGGAGTTCGCCGTCGTCGAGGGTCAGGAAGGCCTTGCCGGCCTTGCCACGCGAGATGAAATCCTCGCCCTTGACGCGGAAGCCGTAGCCGCCTTCGCCAGCAACCAGATAAATTTTTTCCGCCGAGACGGCGCAGGCCAGCACCGTCTTGCCGCCATCCTGGAAGTCAGCCAGCGAGGTCGCCGGTACGCCGTCGCCCTTGCCGCCGGGCAGGTCGGCCGCCGGGATGGAGTAGGCGCGGCCCTTGGTGTCGAGCAGGATCAGGTGATCGACGGTGCGGCACGGGATGCAGGCGAGCAGGCTGTCACCGGAGCGGAAGCTGAGCTGGGTCGGATCGACGTTGTGGCCGGAGCGCGAGCGCAGCCAGCCGTGTTTGGAGACGATCAGCGTCGTCGGTTCGTCCGGAATCGAAATGCTCTTGGCGCCGGCTTGCGTTACCTTGGCGTCGGCCTCGATCAGCGTCCGGCGGTCGTCGCCGTATTTCTTCGCATCGGCCTCGATTTCCTCGGCCACGCAGGCGCGCAGTTCGCTTTCGGAGTCGAGCAGCTTGCGCAGGCCGTCGGCCTCTTCGCGCAGCTTGGCCAGTTCCTCGCCGATCTTGATGCCTTCCAGCCGTGCCAACTGGCGCAGTCGGATCTCGAGGATGTCCTCGGCCTGAATCTCGCTAAGATTGAAGGCGGCGATCAGGTCGGCCTTGGGGTCGTCGGATTCGCGGATGACCTTGATGACCCGGTCAATATCGAGAAGTACAGCGAGCCTGCCTTCGAGGATGTGAATGCGCTTTTCGGCGGCGCTCAGGCGGTGGCGCGTGCGACGCTCGACGGTGGTGAGGCGGAAGCGGCACCACTCGGCGATCATGTCGTACAGCGTGCCCTGGCGCGGTGCACCGGTGAGGCCGAGCACCGTCAGGTTGATTGAGGCATTGGTTTCGAGGCTGGTGTGGGCGAGCAGCAGGCGGACGAGGTCGTCCTGGCCCTGACGCGAACTAGCCGGCTCGATGACCAGACGCACGTCGTGTTCCTTGCCTGATTCGTCGCGCACGCCGCCCTCGCCGATGGCGGAGAGAAAGGCCGCCTTGAGGTTGAGCTGTTCCGGCGTGAACACCTTCTTGCCGGCCTTTTCCTTGGCAACCGGGTTGGAGCAGGCTTCGATCTCGGACATCACCGTCGCCGTGGAAACGCCCGGCGGCAGTTCAATGATGACCAGGCGCCACTGGCCGCGCGCCAGCGGTTCGATCTTCCATTTGGCGCGCACGCGCAGGCTGCCGCGGCCGGTCTTGTAGGTGGCGGCGATTTCTTCTGGCGACGAAATGATCTGTGCGCCGCCTGGGTAGTCCGGGCCGGGAACGAGGCGCAGAACTTCGTCTTCAGTGGTTTCCGGGTTGCGAACGAGCGCCACGGCGGCAGCGGCCACTTCGCGCAGGTTGTGCGACGGGATTTCGGTGGCCATGCCCACCGCGATGCCGGATGCGCCGTTGAGCAGGCAGAAGGGCAGGCGGGCCGGCAGCAGGCAGGGTTCGTCGTTGACGCCGTCGTAGTTCGGCTTCCAGTCGACCGTGCCTTCGTCGAGTTCAGAGAGCAGCAACTCGGCGATCGGCGTCAGGCGGGTTTCCGTGTAACGCATGGCGGCGGCGTTGTCGCCGTCGCGCGAGCCGAAGTTGCCCTGGCCATCGACCACCGGGTAGCGCAGGCTCCAGTCCTGCGCCATGCGCACCATGGCGTCGTACACCGAGGAGTCGCCGTGCGGGTGGTATTTACCGATCACATCACCGACGACGCGCGCCGATTTCACATGCTTGGGGCTGCGGTATAGGCCCATGCGGTGCATGGCGTAGAGGATGCGGCGCTGCACCGGTTTCTGGCCGTCGGCATTGGACGGCAGGGCGCGGCCGGTGACGACGCTCATCGCGTATTCGAGATAGCGGCGGGCGGCGTAGTCGGCGGGCGGCGGAATGTCGTCGGCCGGGCCGCTGGCGGCCGGGGGCAGGGCGGGGGGCGCGGCGCCCTCAGCGGTCATGTCATTCGCCGAGTCATCTGCAGCCAGTGACGCAGGCATCTCGCCAGAGGCTTCGCTGTGAGCGTTGTCCGGCGTTGTGATCGTGCTATCCGCCTCGGTGGGCGCGGCCGGTTTTTCGGCGTTGGGGTCGAACAGGTTCAATTGGTCAGTCATGGCGGGTGAGGCGTGCGGCGCAGAGCCGCGATGTTACTCGAAAGTTCAGCCGGCGCTGTAGAAGACTGCCAGCCAGACCGTCGTTTGCGTCGGGTCGGTCCAGTCCACACGATGCCGGCGGTGCGGGGCGATGTCGATGAAATCGCCGGCCTGCAGCGTGCGCGCCTCGTTTTCATCGGCAAAGCGCAGGCGCGCCGCGCCTTGCAGCACGATGACCCACTCGCCCTCCGCCTGGTCGTACCAGAAGTCCGGCGGGCTACATTGGCCAGTGGACACGATGCGCTCGATGCGCAGGCCGGGGTGCTGCAGCAGATCCTGAAATTGTTCAGTTTTTTCGGTTGACCGCGGCAGGTCGGCGAACAGGTTGGCGAGGGGCGACATTCAGTTGCTGACGGCAGCGTAGCGCGCGATCAGTGCCTTGAAGTGCGCGGCCTGGATGGGTTTGCCGACAAAATCGTCCATGCCGGCGGCGATGCAGTTTTCGCGGTCGCTTTCGAGGACGTTGGCAGTCATCGCGATGATCGGGCAGCGGGGCAGGCCCATTTCCTGTTCCCGCCGGCGGATGCGCTCGCTGGCCTCAATGCCGCCCATGACCGGCATCTGCATGTCCATCAGGATGAGGTCGAATTCGTGCTTGGCCACCTGTTCGAGTGCTTCACCGCCGTGCTGAGCGACAGTCACACTGTGACCTTCGCTGGCAAGCAGTCGAACAGCGAGCATCTGGTTGACCTTGTTGTCCTCGACCAGAAGGATGTCCAGTGGCCGGCTGGCGGGGGGCAGTGCGGCTGCCGGTGTCGGGTGCAGTTCCGGCAGGGCCGGTGTCTCGCCGACCGGCAGATCGACGCTGATGAAGAAGGTGCTGCCTTCGCCCAGGGTGGATTCGACGCGGATGCGGCCATTCATCAGCGCCATCAGCCTGCTGCAGATGGAGAGGCCGAGCCCGGTGCCGCCGTAGCGGCGGGTGGTCGAGGTGTCCGCCTGGGTAAAGGCTTCAAATACCGAATTGAGCTTGTCGGCGGGAATGCCGATGCCGGTGTCGCGCACGGCGATCTGCAAGTGGCAGCGGCCGGCTTCGCTGTCGGGCAGACAGCTTGCACTCAAGGTGATACTGCCTTTTTCAGTGAACTTGATGGCGTTGCCGGTGAGGTTGATCAGGACCTGGCGCAGCCTTGCCGGATCGCCGATCAGCACCGGCGGCAGGTCGCTGGCGACATCGGTGCTGAGGGTCAGCGATTTCTTGCGGGCGCGCAGCAGCACCGGCTGAATCGACTGTTCCAGCAACTCGCGGACCGAGAAGGGCACCGCTTCGAGGTCGAGGCGGCCAGACTCAATCTTGGAGAAATCGAGGATGTCGTTGATGACGTCGAGTAGGTGTTCCGCCGACGATTTGACGATCCCGAGGTGTTCGCGCTGCTCTGCCGTCAGCGGGGTATCCAGCAGCAGGTCGGTCATGCCGATGACGCCGTTCATCGGCGTGCGGATTTCATGGCTCATATTGGCCAGGAAGTCCGACTTGGCGACGCTGGCCGCCTCGGCCGCTTCCTTGGCGACGCGCAGTTTCTGCTGGGTGCTGTGGATAATGCCGAGGAAATGCCAGCTCAGGCCGGTGACAAGCAGCGCGATCAGCGCAAATAGCAGGTACTGCAGGCGCCGCAGCGTTGCCTGTTCCTGGTCGTGCTTGTCTTCCAGTTGCTGCAGACTGGTGTAACCGGCGTGGAAAAGCCGGTTGGCGTTTTCGTTGAGGCGAAAAAAGAAGGACGGGATCGATTTGTACTGCAGTGTCAGGGCGTCTTCGATGCTTTCGATACAGGCGCGCTGCCCGTTGCAGGTATCGCGTTGGTCGAGGAGTTCTGTCAGTTGCAGGGCGCGAGGGTGGATTTGCTCGACCAGCGGGGTGATTTCAATGACTTCGAGCACCGCGCCAGGCTCACGCAGATCCGGCCGGTAATGGAATTCGCGGATCATCTCGTCCAGGCCTTCGATATTGAGCGCCAGGCGCTTCTTGACACTGCCGCCACTACGCAGGACGTCGATGCTGCCAATCAGTTCGCGGGCGTCATGGTCGATCTGGCGGGCGAGACGCGTACGACTGGTCGCGTTGGCCGTGGCCAACTGGAAGAAGCTGCTCTCAATGCTGCGTACGCCGTCGACAATGTGCTCGCCGATAGCGAGCCGGGCGCGCTCGTTGCTGCTGCGCCGGTCGAGGTCGGCCACCAGATTGGTGGTCACCTCGCTGATGGTGATGATTGCCAGCAAGCCGAAAAACAGCAGCGCCAGCACCCACAGCGTAGCGCGGCGGGTGGCGGGCGGGAGTTGCCGGATTCGGGTGGCCATGTTGGCAGACTACGAAAAGCCGGGTTCAGCGGGTCCGGTTGTCGAGGAAGCCGTACTTGCGGAACACGGCTTGACCCTCCGGCGAGGCGGCGAAGTCGATGAATTTTTTCGCCAGCGCCGGCTGTTTGGAGAAGCTCAGCTGGATAAGCAGCAGCGCCTGGGGTTCGGCCAATCGCGTATCGAGATTGACGACATCGAGGTGGGGCTGGTTATCCGGGAAGAAGGCGGTCGCCCGCCAGTTGAGGGCGACATCGCCTTCGCCGCGGCGCAGCGCGAGGTTGATCGCCCGCGAGTCCGGCATCATCAGCGCCGCCTTGGCGACGGCCTTGGGGTAGATGCCGGCCTTGTCGAGTACGCGCTTGGTCTCCTGGCCGATACTGCCGCTTTCGACATTGCCGATAACCAGGGTCAGATCCTTGCGCAGCAGTTCGCGGACATCGCCTTTGACCTGCTTCGGATTGCCCTTGGGAACGACAATTGCCACCTGGTTGTAACCGACGTTCTGGTAGTAGCCGAGCAGGCCCTCGGCGAGGTGTCTGTCGCGGTAGGAAGGCTCGCCCGGAAAGTAGATGTCGCCCTGCTTGCTGCGCTTGGCAGCCTGGTACAGATCTTCCGAGCCCCCCTGAGAAATGGCGACCTTGATTTTCTCGGTCTGCTCGAACTGGCGCGCCAGTTCGGTGATCGGGCGGACCATGGTGATCCCGCAGTAGATCAGCAGTTCCTTTTCCTGAGCCTGCAGAACGCTGGTGCTCAGGCAGCAAAGGCAGGCCAGGCTGCCGAGTATCACGCGGCGTAACATTGTCATCGCTCCCCCTTAAACGATCAGCGATTGTACGCCTGCGACCTGTCGTCGGCGATGCCTGGAGCGATCTTGTGGAATTTGACGGTTTTTCAGGTCGACCGCAGAACAGAGCTTTGTAGCGATCTGTAAATTCCCTGACCACGAATCTTCACATCAACACCACGGTGGCGGGGCTAGGATGCCTTCTGCATCGCCGGCCAAACGGCGGGCAAGCCCTCAACAATGGAAAGGAATCGACATGGGAATCTTCAGCAACATTCTGGCCAAACTCGGCTTTGGCGGCGACGACCAGAGCGCAGCGGCTGCGTCGGCAGCGGCGCCCGAGGGAGCCGCGCCAGCCGCTGCGGCACCGGCAGCACCGGTCGCCATCAGCGTCGTCGATGTTCTTGGTCAGCTTGAAGCACTGGCCAAGGCGAGTCCGGAAAAGCTGAACTGGAAGACCTCGATCGTTGATCTGATGAAACTGCTCAGCCTCGACAGCAGCCTCGCTGCGCGCAAGGAACTGGCCGGCGAACTGGGTTGCCCGGCGGAGAAAATGGGCGATTCGGCACAAATGAACATGTGGCTGCACAAAATCGTCCTGCAAAAGCTGGCGGCCAACGGCGGCAACATTCCGGCCGATCTACTGTAATCAACTGGAGTGCGGCATACAGCCGCAGGCGAAGTGCAACGGCCCGGGGACTTCGGGCCGTTTTCTTTCAGCCGGTACTCAGCGCCCTGGCGATGAAATTGCGGCTGACGCGCGGTTTGGGGACGCGATCGTCGAACCAGGCGCGGACATCCTCGTCCAGCCCGATGCCGTGCATGTAGTTGTACAGCGCCTTGTTCAGCGCCTTGCCGAGGCGGTCGTGGTCGACGCCGGTGGGGTCGATGAAATGTACGTCGTTTTTGGCGAACTTGCCCGGCGGTAAGGGCTGCAGGCGGATACCGTATTCTGCCGGGTTGAGGCCGACTGGTGAATGTACGGTGCAGGAAAAACGGTGGAAGAAGCCGGACTGGATGCAGTTGGCCGCGAACAACTGGCGCACGTATTCCAGCGCATCAACCGTGTCCTGCACCGTCTGCGTCGGGAAGCCGTACATCAGGTAGGCATGGACGAGCACACCGGCGTCGGTGAAGGCGCGGGTGACGCGGGCGACCTGCTCGACCGAAACGCCTTTCTTCATCAGCGCCAGCAGCCGGTCGGAGGCGACTTCCAGGCCGCCGGAAACGGCGATGCAACCGCTGTCGGCGAGTTGCAGGCAAAGCTCCGGCGTGAAGGATTTTTCAAAACGGATATTGCCCCACCACGAAATCGCCAGGTTGCGCCGCTGCAGTTCCTCGGCCATGGCGCGCAGGGCTTTGGGCGGTGCGGCTTCGTCGACGAAATGGAAGCCGGTGTGGCCGGTTTCCTCGACGATGCGCTCGATGCGGTCGACCAGCGTTTTGGCGCTGGCCGCTTCGTAACGACCGATGTAGTCGAGGCTGACGTCGCAGAAGCTGCATTTCTTCCAGTAGCAGCCGTGGGCGACGGTGAGTTTGTTCCAGTGCCCGTCCGACCACAGCCGGTGCATGGGGTTGAGCATGTCGAGCAGCGACAGGTAGCGGTCGAGCGGCAGGCCGTCCCAGGTTGGCGTGCCGACTTCTTCGAAGGGAATGTCGGGTTCCTGGCTGTTGAAATAGCGTACGGCGCCATCAACGCGGGTGAAGGTGCGGACGAGGTTGAGGCGCGGACGCTGGCCGGCGAGGTGCTCGAAGAGCGCGAGCACCGGTTTTTCGCCATCGTCGAGCGTGACGTAATCGAAATAGTCGAAAACCCGCGGCTCGGCCAACTCGCGCAGCTCGGTATTGACATAGCCACCGCCGAGTACGGTGGTGATCTCCGGACAATGCGCCTTGATCGTCTGCGCGATGCGAAAGGCGCCATAGACCGAACCGGGGAAGGGCACCGAAATCAGGACGATATCCGGTTGGCTACGGTGAACTTGAATTTTGGCCAAATTTTGCAGGGTGGTATCGACCGCGGTTGGCGGCGCGGCCAGTGCCGTCGCCAGCGGGTTGAAGCTGGCCTGGCTCTGGGCCAGCGATTCGGCGTAGCGGACGAACTCGAAGCGGGTATCCACCGCCTCGCGGATCACGTCGGCGAGGTCGTTGAGGAAGAGCGTGGCCAGATGGCGGGCGCGGTCCTGCACGCCGAGGGCGCCGAAGGCCCAGGCCAGCGGGTCGCCGCCGTCGTCATCGATGTAGTTGTCGAGCGACTTGAAGCGCGGTCCTTCGGGCAGGAAGGCGCGGCTGCAGATGCGGTGGCCGATCGAGCCGTCCTTGCCCTGCAATAACGCCATCGTCGGGTCAATGGCGGCGAGGTAACGTTCGTATTCGTTGAGAAAAATCTTCAGCGTTGCCGACCGCTTTTTTGGCACAATCGCCTCGGCCGCTTCCTTCAGCTTCGGGAGGCCGTCTTTCGACAGCAGTTCCAGCACCAGCAACAGCGCCAGATCGGTCTGCTCGGCGTGGAAGCCGCGCGAGCGCAGGAAACCGGTGAGGTAGGCGGTGGCCGGGTAGGGGGTGTTCAGCTGCGTCATCGGCGGGATGACGCTGAGGATGCGGAAGTCGATGGGCTGACGGGGCGTGTTCATGGCCGACAGTTTACCCCGTGCCGGCGCATCCCGGATTTGGGCGTTTTTTCGCGTTCACCGCGCCTTGAGGGAATTCCCCTTGGGGGCAGCCGTCGGCGTCAGCGGCCCAGTTTTTGTCGCAGCGTCGGCAACGCGGCTAGCGCGGCGCGCTCGCCTTCGAGCATGGCGTCGTTGCGGGCGGTGAAATCCCAGGACTTCACGTAGGGCAGCTTCGGGCGGATGACGACATCGGCACCCTTGAGCTCGTTGGCGCCGATCATGCCGCCCATGATGGTCGTCGTCTGCCAGATGATGGCAGTCAGGCTGTCTACGGGCTGGCCTTCGGGCCTAGCCGAAATGTCGACAGCGATAACGATGTCGGCCCCCATCTCGCGCGCCGCCTGCACCGGCACCGGGCTGGTCAGGCCGCCATCGACATAGTTATGGCCGCGAAACTGTGCCGGCTGAAAGACGCCGGGGACAGCTGCCGAGGCGCGGACGGCCAGGCCGGTGTCGCCGGTGCGAAACACCACGCGCTCGCCGTTGTTGAGGTCGGTGGCAACCGCGGCGAAGGGCTTGTTCAGTTTTTCAAGCGGCCGTTTGCCGACCTGCTGGTTGATGAAGTCCTGCAGCGCTTCGCCCTTGAGCAGGCCGCGGCCGCCCAGTGTCCAGTCGGCGAAAATCTTCTCGTCCAGCTGCTGGCCGATCTTCTGCATGGCGAAGGCGTCATGGCCGGCAGCGTAGAGGGCCCCGACGACCGCGCCGGCGCTGGTGCCGACGATGTAATCGGGGACGATGCCGTGCGCTTCCAGCATCTTGACCACACCGATGTGCGCGAAACCTCGGGCGGCACCGCCGCCGAGGGCGAGGCCGATCTTCGGCTTGGCGACGGCAGGCTTGGTGGTCGCCTCCGGGCGTGGGGTGGCGCAGCCGGCGAGCAGCGCGACGACAATCAGCAGCAGGTGGGGGAGGCGCAGGGGGATCAAGGCGGTTGTTCAGCGAAAAAGCGGCATTTTAGCGCCTGGGCTCTCGGGCTAGGCAAATGAACGGCCTGGGTTGTGCTCCTAAGCATGGGGCACTCCTAAAGGCTGTATAAAATGAAAAAGCACGCCCGGAGGCGTGCTTGGGGAGGAGCAAGTAGCTTAGCCAGCCGCCGGTGGCATACCGGCACCCGGTCCGCCCGGGCCACGCGGCCCCTGGCCGCCGCCTCGCGGGCCACGGTCGCCGCGATTGGGGCGTTGCATGCTGTGTTCGTCAAACACCTTCTTCTGTTCCGGCGTCAGCTGGTCATAGAAGGTTTTCATCGCGCTGACGTGCTGGCTCATCGCTTCCTGATGCTTCTTTTGTTGTTCGAGCATCTTCTCGGCGCGCTCCGGTGCCGTCAGCTTGGCGATTTCAGCGCGATCGGGCCGTTGCATGCCATTGGCGAAGGGGTGCGTGCTCTGGAATTTGGTCCAGGCGGCTTCCTGCTCCGGCTTCAGCTTCAGCGCGTCATGCAGTTGTTTTTGATTGTTCTGCATACGGTCGGCGCGCATGGCTTGCTCGCGTTCTCCACCCATCGGCCCCATGCCATTGCAGTCGCGGGGCTGGGCAAAGCTCGGGTAGGTTGCGAAGCCGGCGGTGGCGGCAATGATCAGCGCCGGGATCAGGGTTCTTGCGTTTTTCATGATGGACTCCTGTGCGGGTATTGGGAAAGTCTGGCGGGTTTCATTTCTTCCGCCGTCAGTGCCATTAAAGCGCAGGGATGTAATTGGGGTATTTCTGGCGCCTGCAAAAGTGTTGCCGGATGTTTCTGGCGCCAGGTGTTACCGAAATTCGCCGGTTTTTGAGGTTCACCGCAGCAGCCGGCTGCGGGCCAAATTCACTCGGCGGTGACCGGGTCGTCCTGACGCAGGGCGTCAAGCAGGCCAGCGAAAGAGTCTTCGTCGAGCGCCAATACCTCGAGGCAGGCAGCGCCCAGCTTATGCCATTCGCTGGTCTGGCTGAGGCCGGTCGCGATCTGCAGCAGATGCTCGGCCGTCTGCGCCAGCGCGATCAGGCTTATTGAGGCCGCGGGCAGCGAACCAGCGGATTCATCAACGAGATGCTCAAGGCTGTGATGATGACGAATCGCCGCGCAGATTTCCGGGGGCAATAACCAGCCCTCGGCGAGCTCGGCACCAACCACGGCGTGATTGATGCCCAGTTGCTGCTCTTCGATGTCGGTAAAGCAGGCATCCGTGGCTGCATTGGCCGCCTGCAGCACCTTGCCGTATTCCGGGAAGGGAATCAGCAGCACCGGAATGCCGCAGTCGCGGAACAAGGCAAAGGTATAGGCATCTGCGGGACGCAGACCGCCCGGCAGCTTGCACTTGCCGGCCAGCCAGGCGGCAGTGCGTGCCGTTTTGGCGGAGGCATCCCAGAAGCGTTCAAGGCTGGGAACATGCGGAAAAATCTTCTGCAACGCCAGACCGGCAATGGTGCGGGTGACGGTTTTCAGCCCGAGCACGAGCAGCGCCTCATTGACGGAACGTACCCGCTTGTTAAAGCCGAAAAAGGGCGAATTGGCGGTCTTGATCAGCCCGGCTGCAAGTGCGACATCCGAGGCGATGAGTTTCGACAGCAGGATGAAGTCAGGGGCCTCCTTGCGCATCTCCTGTTCGATCGCGACGAGAATCTGCGGTCGCGGCGGGATGCCGATATCCTTGATCTCGATGCGCATGCGGGAGTCCACATCCTGCAAAGGCGGGGTGGTGGTTGCAACCGTATGCTGTCGGGTATTCATCAGGGCTTGAGGAAACTGCGGTGTTGCGAAATGGATATATCTAAACGGATAGTTCGAATGTATACCATCGGTATGGTTGTATGCAAGCATCCAAAGGCGTTAGTCCTTGGTAATAGAGACCTTGAGGCAGCTTGAGTCTGGAGCTTTATCGCCAAAAAAAAATACAAAAATTTGCAAAAAGTGGCGTGTATTCTATTGGTAATATTTCTTGTTGCGCTGCAGCTAAAGTAAAATCCGCTCCTGGAAAATCATTGTTTTTTGCCTCGTTCGACACGCGACCGCCCTAGCTTAATTAGCAGCGTTGCAAGGCCTGAGTACCTGAAGTAAGGCACTAACGATGTTCATCGCACCACATTTTTTACTTGCTAATGCCAACAAATAATCTAGACATCACGCCTGTCGATCCAGTAGCAATCATCGGGATAGCATTCCGTTTTCCTGGCGATCTCGGCACTGAACAGGACTTTTGGCAGGCGCTGACCCGTGGTGATGATCTGGTAACGCAGGTGCCTGCGACGCGGTGGGCCACAGAAGAGTTGCAACATCCAAAGCGGGGCGAGGCTGGTCGTAGCGTCACCTTCTCAGCGGGGGTGCTCTCACGCATTGATGAATTTGATGCTGGTTTTTTCGGTATTTCACCCCGTGAAGCAGCCTGGATCGATCCTCAGCAGCGCCTGTTACTTGAACTCGCCTGGGAGGCGATGGAAAACGGGGGAATCCCTGCATCTCGTTTGGCGGGGGGCGACTGTGGGGTTTTTGTTGGCATATCCGGCCTGGATTACGGCATTCGTAGTCTTGACGATCTGGCCAGTTTCTCGTCGCATACGATGACGGGAAATACACTCAGCATCGCCGCCAATCGTCTGTCTTACGTTTTCGACCTCCACGGTCCGTCCATGGCGATTGATACCGCCTGTTCATCGTCGCTGGTTGCATTGCATCAGGCCTGTAACGCGCTTCGATGTGGCGATGCATCAGTGGCGATGGTGGGTGGCGTCAGTATCCTTGCCCACCCCTATCCGTTCGTCGGTTTTTCCAAAGCCTCCATGCTCTCGGCAAAGGGGCGGTGCCGTACGTTCGATGCCTCCGGGGATGGTTATGTCCGTGGGGAAGGCGGTGCGGTGTTGTTGCTCAAGCCATTGGCCCAGGCGGAGGCCGATGGTGATCGGATTCACGCGGTCATACTCGCTTCCGGTGCCAATGCTGATGGCGGGCGCAAAACCGGGCTGACCATTCCCAGTCGCGAGGGGCAGGTCGAGTTGATGCAGTCGGTGTTGGCGCGTGCCGGCATTGCGGCAGGGGATGTTGACTACCTCGAAGCCCATGGCACGGGCACCGCGATTGGCGATCCCATCGAAACTTCCGCCATTGGCGCCGTCTATGGCCAGGCGCGGCCGGCTGAACAGCCCTTGCCAATCGGTTCGGTCAAGACCAATCTCGGTCACCTCGAGCCGGCTTCTGGCATGGCGGGCTTGATCAAGGCGTTGTTGGTGCTCAAGCATGGCGAGGTGCCGCCGTCGATTCACCTGAATGCCCCCAATCCAAAAATCGACTTCGCCGGCTGGCATCTGCAACCGGTGATGGCAGCGCTGCCGCTGGCGACGCCCAGCGACCGTCCGCCCATCGTCGGTGTTAATTCGTTTGGATTTGGCGGCGCGAATGCCCATGTGCTGCTGCAGGCCTATCGGAAAGCGCCAGTCACTCAGAGCGCTGCAATAGAAAGTTTGCCGCCGCTGATTCTCTCGGCGCGTAACGAGCCTGCATTGCGGGAAGTTGCCGGGCGTTTCGCAGCACGCCTCAATGCTTGCGAGGAAACCGATTATTACGATGTTGCCTACGCGGCGGCCTATCGCCGGGAGCGGCTGGAATGTCGGCTCGCCATCGCCCCCGAAGGTCTGGCTTCGTTGCCGCGGGCTCTCTCCGATTATGCCCAAGGCGGAACGCCGGCGGATGTCGTTATCGAGAACGCGCCAACCGAGACCGGTCAACTAGCCTTTATTTACGCTGGCAATGGTGCCCAGTGGGTGGGCATGGGCCAATTGCTGCTGGCAGAGTCCGATGTATTCCGGGCGGTCATCGACGATCTTGACCAGCGGATTGCTGCAACTGCGGGGTTTTCGGTCATTCAGGAATTGATGGCCGATGTCGAAGTTTCCCGAATGGCGGATACCGCTGTGGCTCAGCCGCTGCTGTTTGCGGTGCAGGTTGGATTGACCGAGTTACTCCGTGCGCAGGGTATCGAGCCTGAGGCCGCAACCGGCCATAGCGTCGGCGAGGTCGCGGCTGCTTGGGCGGTGGGTGCCCTGAGCCTTGACGAAGCGGTACGCATCATCTGCCTGCGCAGCGCTGCGCAGGCGCAGACGCGTGGCACAGGACGCATGGCAGCCGTGAGCATGTCCGAAGATAAGATGCAGGACGTGCTCGCCAACGGGCGCTGGCCTGACCTGGAAATCGCCGGTATCAACAGCCCCGGCAACCTGACTCTCTCCGGTCCGCTGGCCCAACTGGAAGCGCTGGCGATTGAGGCCAAGGCGCGCGGGGCGGCCTTCCGCCTGCTCGATCTCGATTATGCCTTCCACAGCCGTTGCATGGACCCTGTTCGCGATATGCTGGCCGAATCGCTGACTGGCTTTTCGCCGAGCAGCCAGCGCCATGGTCTGTTCGTGTCGACAGTGACCGGAGCTGTCTGCGACGCTCCCTTGGACGCCGATTACTGGTGGGACAACGTCCGCCAGCCAGTACGCTTCGAACAGGCGATTTCGGCACTGGTCGCACAGGGATGCCGGACGTTCGTCGAAATTTCCCCCCACACCATCCTGCAACGCTACTTCAAAGAATGTGTGGCTGCGTGTGGTGTCAAGGCCCAACTGCTTGTGTCACTGAAAAAGAACGACGACGGAATCGACCGGATACAGGAACTGGCCTTGCGTCTACACCTGCTGTCCGGCCGCGATACCTTGCAGGGTTTTTTCCCGGCGGTTGGCCGCTTTCTCGACCTCCCGTCCTACCCATGGCAGCGCGAGCGCCATTGGCTACCGTCGACCAGCGAAGGCTACCGCTTGATCGAGCGGCGCCGCATCCATCCCTTGCTCGGCTGGCCCCTCAAGGATGCGGTTGCTGGATGGGAAACCGTCCTCGATCCACGCACTCAGCCCTGGCTGGCAGATCATTGCGTCGGCGGCGCTGTCGTCCTGCCCGGTGCCGCGTACATCGAGATGGCCCTGGCAGCTGCCCGCGAGCACTTCGGCGGCGAAACGCAAGAGCTGGAAGAGCTCGATATCGTCGCCCCGGTTGTTTTTGATGGCGAACACGGGCGCAGCATTCGTCTCGACCTGAGTCCGCGCGATGGCAGTTTTCAGATTCGCAGTCGCCTGCGCCTGTCCGACGACGACTGGGCGCTTAACGCCTCGGGACGTTTGCTTGGTGCTGTCAGTGGCTATGTTGCCGGCGAAACGACCGCTCCCTTGGTCAGCGAGGCAAGCGTTGATCGCCAGACACACTACCGTCTGGCGCATCAGCTCGGCCTCGACTATGGCCCGGTATTTCAAGGCATGGCTAAGGCTTGGTTGTCCGGAAATGAACTCGAGGGACAATTCGAATCGACGATCGATTTTGCTTCGGGAGAAGAGACCTGGTTGCTGCACCCGGCCATCGTCGATGTGTGCTTCCAGTCGCTGCTCGATTTTTTCCAGACCGAGATCCAAGCGGGCATCGGATTGCCCTTGCTGCCGGTCAAGGTTGGTCGCCTGCGCTTGCTCGGTAATCAGCCCATCACCCGTTTCCGAACACGCATCCTGCGGCGCAGCCTGCGTTCCGTACTCGCGGAATTTGAGCTGCTTGCGGTCGACGGAAAAAAGGTCGCAATTTTCAAAAACTGCCGATTCCGTGCCGCAGCACTGCGTCAGGACAAGCAGCTGGCGCCAGCCTGTTGGGAGATCCGTCCGGTAATTCAGCCGGGAACCCTGCGGGCGGCGGCGACCGTTTTGCCCACGGTCCGCACACTCGCGCAGGGGGTCAAGGAATGGTTTGTCGGGCAGGAAGGTAACCTGAACCGCAATGCCTATTTCGGCGAGGCGCAACCGCTGCTTGATGCACTGGTCAGCGCCTTCGCCTGTGAGGCGATGCAGGCCTTGTTGTCCGACATGCCAAACGAAGCGGCTGCCTGGCTGAGTGGTTCCGATTTCGTCGATGACGAACGCCGCCGTTTGCTGAACTGGGTGCGTGACCTGCTGCTCGAGCAAGCCTACCTGGTGCGTGACGGCGATGCTTGGCGCATGACCGAAGGCGATCTGCCTCCGGCCGCAGAAATCTGGCGCACCTTGCTGGCGGAATATCCAGCAGCGATGCCCGAGCTGATCCTGATCGGGCGCATGGGTCGCGCTCTGGGGGCGTTGCTGACCGGGGAGCGGCATCCTTCGACGCTGGCCGCAGAGATTCAGTGTAGCCACCAGATCGAAACGCTTTTCGACGACTCGATCACCTACCTGGGTAGCCGCCTGGCGATCGAATACCTGCTCGAAGAATTGGCACACGGCCTACCGGCCAACCGACGTCTACGCGTCCTGGAGATTGCAGCCGGCCTCAGCGAAGTACCGCGGCAACTGGGGCACCGAATTGCCACTGGCAACGTTGATTACGTACTCGCGCATGCCGATGCCGAGGCCTGTGATCATTTACGCCATGAGTATCAGGACGTGGAATGGGTCAACGTTGCCGAACTGGAGCGTTCGCCGCTGACACTCAAGGCGAAAGGCAGCCTGCCCGCTTGTTACGACGTGGTTGTTTTCCGGCATACCCTGAACGGTGTGGCTGACCCGCGTGCGATGCTGGCCTGGGCCAAGGGCCGACTGGCACAAGGGGGCCTGCTCGTGTTGGCCGAACGCCATGCCGACCTGGCCGCTGATCTGGTCTGGGGAGCCGGAAATCTCGCTGCGCCGCAGGCCTGGCAGGCAGAGCTGGAAACCCTCGGTTTCGACGATGTCGAAGTTTGCCGTGAACCGGCCGGTGAGGGTAGTCCGGTGGGAGCTTACCTCTTGCTCGCAAAATCGGCGGGTGCAACGCCAGTTGAAAGCCAACCGGAAACAGCACGCTGGCTTTTGCTGGCCGGCGACACCACGGCGGTTTCTTTGGCGGAGGCTTTCCAGCAACGCATGGTGAGTTACGGCCAGGTCGCCGTCTGCGTCGAGCTTGGCCGTCATCTGGATGGTCGCGAGTCAGCCGGCAAACTGCTGAACGATCTGCAATGTGAATTCGACGGCAGCATCGACCATGTTGTGTTTCTGGCCGGGGACCACGGTTCCGATGACACCAGCTTGCCAGTCGCGGCGCTGAACCTGGTGCAGGCCTTGGCCGGCCTGGACAAGCCGCCGCAACCTCGTTTCGTCACCCGCGGTGGCGCGCTTGCTGATGGGCTGCTCGATGCGCGTAGCCTGAATCCGGCCCATGCTGCCTTGTGGGGCTTCGGGCGCGTCGTGATGAACGAGTACCCGGGCTTGGCGTGCCGGCTAATCGATCTGCCGCTACCCTCCAAATCGTCGATCGGTTCGGCGGCTGAGCGCCTGGTCGATGAACTGCTGTATCCCGACGGTGAAAACGAGGTCATTGTTAAGGCCAGCGGACGACACGCCTTGCGCATGTTCAAGACCGCTTTGGTAGCGCCTGCACTGCACCATGAAAAGGAATTGCGCTTCCACCTCGATTTCCGGGTTCCCGGTCAGCTGCGTAATCTCCTGTGGCTGGAGTCGCCGGTGCGCGACTTGGCTCCTGACGAGATCGAGGTGCGCCCGGTCGCGACCGGCCTTAATTTCCGCGACATCATGTACGTCATGGGGCTGCTGCCCGATGAAGCCGTTGAACACGGTTTCGCGGGCGCAAGCCTGGGCCTGGAGCTCTCCGGTGTCGTCACCCGCGTCGGTCAGCGGGTCGATGAATTTGTGCCGGGGGATGCAGTGATAGGCTTTGGTTCCGCCTGTTTCGCCAGCCATGTCGTGACGCGTGCCAATGCAGTGACGCCGAAGCCCGAGGGGTGGTCGTTCGAGGCAGCGGCTACGGTGCCGACGGTTTTCTTCACTGTCTATTACGCGCTCAAGCAGCTCGCCAACTTGCAACCCGGCGAGCGCGTGCTGATCCACGGTGCCGCCGGCGGGGTGGGTATCGCCGCGGTACAGCTGGCCCGCCATCTGGGTGCGGAGGTATTCGCCACCGCTGGTAGTGAAGAGAAGCGGGAGTTCGTCGCGCTGCTCGGAGCTGACCATGTTTTCGATTCCCGCAGCCTGGCCTATGGTGAAGAAATTCTCGCCGCCACAGGCGGCGAGGGGGTCGATGTCGTCCTCAATTCACTGGCCGGTGAAGCCATTCGCCGCAATTTGCAGATCCTGTCACCGTTTGGCCGTTTCCTAGAACTCGGAAAGCGCGATTTCTTCGAAAACACACCGATCGGTTTGCGTCCCTTCAAGGACAACATCAGCTACTTCGGCATCGATGCCGACCAGTTGCTGATCGCCCGACCTGAGCTGGCCGGCCGTTTGTTCCGCGAGGTGATGGCGCTGTTCCGGAGTGGCGTGTTGTCGCCGTTGCCTGTTCGCGCCTTCCCGGCCGAGCGCGTGGTCGATGCCTTCCGTTACATGCAGCAAGCCCGGCAGATCGGTAAGGTGGTGGTCAGTTTCGAAGGGGCACGTGTCGTGCCGAAATCCTTGCAGCCGCAGCGACAACATCTCGCTTTCGCCCGGGATGGTGCCTATTTGGTGACCGGCGGTATTTCCGGTTTCGGGCTCGAGACCGCTCGCTGGCTCGCCCGCCATGGTGCAGCCCAATTGGTCCTGATCAGCCGGCGTGGCGAGTCAACCCCGGGGGCTGACGAGGCACTCGCCAATTTGCGTGCCCTCGGCGCCCAGGTGCTGATAGTGGCCTGTGATGTGGCCGATCGGGCCTCGCTGGCAACGGCTTTGGCGCGACCGGACATGTTGCCGCTGAAAGGCGTGTTCCATGCTGCGATGGTGATCGACGATGCCCTGATGGCCAATCTTGATCCGGAGCGCATGGCTCGCGTGCTGATTCCGAAAGTCAAAGGTGCATGGAACCTCCACGAACTGACGCGAAAGCTGCCGCTCGATCATTTCATGCTCTATTCGTCGGTCACCACGTATATCGGCAACCCCGGTCAAGCCAACTACGTGGCCGGCAATGCCTGGCTGGAAGGGCTGGCCGTGCTGCGGCGTGCCGAGGGATTGCCTGTGACCTGCATCGGCTGGGGGCCGATCGGCGATGCCGGATATCTGACCCGCAACCAGGCGGTCAAGGATGGCTTGGCCAGCCGCCTCGGCGCTGAGCCGCTGAGCGCGGATGGGGCTCTACACATGCTTGCCCAGGCGCTGAGTTCACCTCAGCCCAACCTGGCGATTGCCGATTTCCAGTTTTCTGCTTTGGCTCGCCTTTTGCCTTCAGCCCAAGGGCCGCGATTTACCAGTCTACGACGGCATAGTGACGATACCTCCGCAGGCGCGGAAAGCCTGGACGACTTCAAGGCGATGATCGAGGGTAAATCGGCCCAGGAGGTGCAAGTGCTGGTCGCCCAACTGGTGACCCAGGAGGTCGCGCAGATTCTTGCGATCAGCGCTGAGCGGATTGACCCGGCACGCTCGCTGCATGACCTCGGCCTGGATTCGCTGATGGGCGTTGAGCTGGCACTCGGTCTGGAGAAACGCTTCGGTATTCAGGTGCCGGCCATGATGCTGAACGAAGGGCCAACCATCGAACGGGTGACGGCACGTATACTTGAGCGCCTGACACAGGAAAGTGTTGAGGGAGCGTCAAATGATTTGGCTGAAACCGCGCAAGGTATGGCCGCCCAGCATGGCGAAGCGGTATCGCAAGAAGTAATCGATGCGGCTCTGGCAGATATCGAAAAGAAACGTGCAGACGTATGACCAAACAAAACTTCGGCCTCGTCGGTAGCGCCAAGGAGCAACTTGTGAAGCGCTTTCTGGCGCGCCGCGATAGCCACACAGAGGCTGCGGGTGCCGTGCTGCGGTCGACCGCAAATTTCGCCCAAATTCCAGATAAATTCTGTCGCTTCGACAAAATGCCAGGCTATGAAAAAGTCGCCTTGCCGCAAGCTGCGGCCCGCAAACTCGGCATCGAGAATCCGTACTTCAAGGTGCATGACGGAGTGGCCGATGCCACAACCGTCATCGGTGGCAAACCCTACATCAATTTTTCCAGCTATAACTACCTGGGCTTGTCTGGTGACACTCGGGTGAATCAGGCCGCGAAAGATGCCATCGACCGTTATGGCACCTCTGCCTCGGCCAGCAGACTGGTTGCCGGAGAGCGACCGATCCAGCGTGAACTCGAGGAGACTATCGCCGGCTTGTATGAAGTCGAGGATTGCCTTGTTTTCGTGAGTGGCCATGCCACCAACGTCACCACCATCGCTACGCTGTTTGGCCCGAAAGACCTGATCGTTCACGATAGCCTTATCCACAACAGCGTGCTTGAAGGGATCAAGTTATCAGGTGCGACCCGCCGTGCGTTCAATCACAACGAGCATGAGTCCCTGGAACAAATTCTTGCGGAAATGCGAGGTAACTTCGAGCGCACCCTGATTGTGATCGAAGGTCTCTACAGCATGGATGGTGATATTCCGGACTTGCCGCGATTTGTCGATATTAAGCAGCGCTACAAAGCCTTCCTGATGGTCGACGAAGCACACTCGCTCGGTGTGCTTGGTGGCACCGGGCGCGGCATTCGCGAGCACTACGATTTACCGGGTTCTGCCGTTGATATCTGGATGGGGACGCTCAGCAAAGCCTTTGCCGGATGTGGTGGCTTTATTGCCGGTGAAAGAGCACTTATTGAACACCTCAAATACGCGGCACCCGGCTTCGTGTATAGCGTAGGCATCGCCTCGCCGATTGCTGCGGCTTCCCTTGAAGCCATCCGGATAATGCTTGCTGAGCCGCAACGTGTGGCAGGTTTGCGTGATCGCGCAAGTTACTTTCTGACTCAAGCACGCAAACACCGTATCGATACGGGACTCTCTCAAGGCTACGCGGTCATCCCGGCAATTGTTGGTAGCTCACTGAAAGCAACCAAGCTGTCACAGTACCTTTTTGAGAAAGGCGTGAATGCTCAGCCCATTATTCATCCAGCTGTCGAGGAGCGGGCGGCCCGCGTGCGCTTCTTTGTCAGCCCTAATCATACGTATGCACAGATCGATGTAACCCTATTGGCTCTTGCTGAAGGTTGAAACGCATCTTCACTGCCGAAGTTTTGAGATTTACTCTGGTACTGATTTAAATGACGAATGTTCTAGATCGATTGAAGAAAATTAACAAAGTATTCTTGGGTACGGTCGTTATTCCTACGGCCATTGCAGTCATCTACTTTGGCGTCATTGCGCAGGATGTATATATCTCAGAATCTCGCTTCGTAGTCAGAAGCCCAGAGCGTCAAAGCACTTCCGCATTAGGATTTATTTTGAAGGGCGCTGGATTTTCGCGCTCTCAAGATGATTCCTACACCGTACAAAATTTCATCTTGTCAAGAGATGCGATGCACGCACTGGATCGCGAGATGCAATTGAAATCTGTCTTTTCAAAAGCGGGAATCGATATTGTTAATCGTTTTCCCGGTTTGGATTCTGACGACAGTTACGAAAGCCTCCATCGCTATTACCAAAAAATGGTTGGTGTTCAGCTCGATTCGTTGTCATCGATTACGACGCTAACAACCCGAGCGTTCACCGCTGAAGAATCCAAACGGATGAATCAACTGTTGCTTGAGTACAGCGAATCCCTGCTGAATCAGCTCAATGAACGCGGAAGGCAAGACTTGATTCGATTCGCTGCAGACGAAGTCGCGCAGGCACAAAAAAATGCATCCGCTGCTGCGCTGGCCTTGGCAAGCTATCGGAACGATAAAGAGGTAATAAATCCTGAGGTTCAATCAGCCATTCCACTGCAACAAGCGGCGAAGCTACGGGATGAACTGATTGCGACAAAGGCGCAGGTTCTCCAGTTGCAAACGCTGGCAAAGGACAATCCACAGCTTCCTGTCTTGCGCCAACGTGTGCAGTTGCTAGAGTCCGAAATTCAGTCTGAAACTACACGCGTTGCTGGGGCGGGCGACAAATCGCTAGCCGGTAAAGCGGCTACATTCCAACGCTTGGCGCTAGAAAAAGAGTTTTCCGACAAAATGCTCGCCAGTGCCATGAGTACGCTTGAGCAGGCCCGAAACGAAGCGCAACGCAAGCAGCTTTACCTCGAGCGCATTGTTCAACCGAGTACGCCTGATAACGCCATGGAGCCGCGTCGACTTCGGTCTATTGTTGCAGTATTCCTTCTTGGGTTGATAGCTTGGGGCGTTGCAACGATGCTTATCGCCGGTATAAAAGAGCACCAAGATTAATTCAGAGCCATGGAAACATCTCTAAAGCAGTCGTTTGCGATACAGCGCCGAGTTATTGGCGCCTTGCTGTTGCGAGAAATTATCACGCGCTATGGCCGGCACAATATTGGTGTCCTTTGGCTGATCGTAGAGCCGATGATGTTTTCCTTGGGGGTTGCTGGCCTTTGGTATATCGCCAAAATGCACACGCTTTCCGATATTCCGATTATTGCGTTTGCCATCACGGGATATTCATCCGTCTTGTTATGGCGCAACGCCGCAAACCGATGTTCGAAAGCCATCGAACCCAACCTGAGTTTGATGTACCACCGGAATGTAAAAGTAATCGACATCTTTATTTCACGAGTTCTGCTTGAAGTTGTTGGCGCAACCGGTTCGATATTTTTTCTTACTGTTTTTTTTGCAGCGATTGGTGCCATGAAATGGCCAAGCGACATGCTGCCAATTATTGGAGGATGGCTACTACTTTCTTGGTTTGCGTTGGCATTAGGATTATTTGTTGGCGCAATATCTGAGCGCTCAGATACCTTTGAGCGAGTCTGGCATGTCTTGACCTATTTGATGTTTCCACTTTCCGGCGCTGTATACATGGTTGAGTGGCTTCCACCTGATGCGCGGGAGGCCGTGTTAATGCTACCGATGGTCCATGGCGTCGAAATGATTCGTCATGGTTTTTTCGGCGAGGTTGTACCGACTCATGAGAGCCCCGCCTATTTTGTTCTTGCTAATTTGCTGTTGACCCTCGTTGGTCTGGCGCTGGTAAGGGAGTCCGGTCGAAGGGTTCAGCCAGAATGATTCAGCTAAAGGGAATCACCAAGATATATCCCACGCGTTCAGGTCAGCACACCGTACTCGATAAAGTTGATCTGACCATTCATCCCGGTGAAAAAATTGGCGTACTTGGCAGAAATGGCGCAGGTAAGTCAACATTGATCCGAATCTTGAGTGGTGCCGAAAAACCAACTTCCGGTACGGTTTTCAGAGGTATGAAATTATCGTGGCCACTGGCTTTTGCGGGTGGCTTTCAAGGCAGTTTGACTGGGCTTGATAATTTGCGTTTTATATGTCGAGTTTATGGTGTAGATCACCGCGACAAGATTGATTATGTGAACGATTTTTCAGAACTTGGTGAATATCTACGAGAGCCAGTTAAGACCTACTCGTCAGGTATGCGAGCACGGCTGGCGTTCGCAATATCCATGGCGATCGATTTTTCGTGCTTTTTAATTGATGAAGTGATCGCAGTAGGGGATAGTCGATTTCATGCAAAATGCAATACTGAGCTATTCGAAAAGAGAAAACATCGGGCGATGATCATTGTGTCCCATATGCCCGAGCAAATTATTACGCATTGTGATAAAGCAGCCGTCTTGCAGAATGGCCGCTTGCATTGCTTTGATGATGTAAATGAGGCGTATGCGTTCTACCAAAGATCCGCTTGAAGTCAGGGTGAAGGGGCAACTTTATCCTCTCTCCCGCCTGGAGCGCACGCTAGAGTGGCTTATCGAATGCTTACCTCGAAAGCAAGTCACCGCCGCTCTAGATCCAGAGGGTCAAATTGCTGTAATTTCAGAAGAAAAAGGTGAGTTTCGTTCGCTGGGAGCTTCCCCGACCTTCAATTTGGTTATAGAAGGCGGCCCAAGAAAGGGATGGTACTACCTTGAAACTGCTCTAACACGTAACAACGGCAGCCGGGTCGCCAAGATTCTGGCTGAAACCAATGAGCAGAGGGTAGTGATGCCGATTCCTAGTATTTTGCGAGGGACGATACGCGAAATTGTATATTTTCCAGACGGAATTCGTAGTTTGAAATGGCAACCAACGGCTGCTCCGGGTTTCTTTACTCAGGCCCCGTTACTGTTCCATAAAATCAGTTTTTTTGAAAGTGTTGCAAGGCGTACATACCGGGTTGTCTGCGATCTTTGGCGTTATCGCCATGTGTCAAAATCCGCACAACTCGGGCTTTCATGGACATGCTTTTTTGGAAAGCTTCAACAAGGCTATCAAGGATCTGCGAATTTGCGTTTGCAGCGTCTCAATGGCAACGACTACAAGGCGTTCATCGCTCGTCACGATACACTCACTAACTCAGATGTGAGGTCAATCCGCAAGCAAATTGCAAAATTTCCGGTAAATCCTCTTATATCAATCATCATGCCCTTGAAAAAGGCGGATGCGAAGCAACTCGAAGAGAGCTTGAACTCTATTGATAAACAATTGTATGGAAATTGGGAGCTTATTGTCGCTGATGCATCTGGTGAATCGACTGAAGAGCATCGAACGGTTCTTGATTTTTCCGATAGAAACAATCGAGTCAGAGTTGTTTCATGCGACGCTCAATCTAGTACAGCTGCGCTACTGAACGTCTGTTTACAACATGCTCGCGGTAAATGGGTCTGCCGTATTGATCCCTGTGACCATTTATCAATAATGGCTACATTTTTATTGGTCAAAGAGGTCTTGAGCGATGGCAAAGCTTTGTTGATCTATAGCGACGATGATGATATTTCTCCAGATGGCCACCGTTCTAATCCTAGATTTAAGCCAGACTGGAACCCGGACTTATTTTATTCCAATAACTATATTTCAAATCTTGTTCTTTTTGAACTTGAAAAAATTAATGAATTGGGTGGTTTTGATTCAAAGTTTGAAGGGGTTGAGGGATATGAGGCAATCCTTCGATATTTGAAAAAATGGGGGGGGTCGGGGATTCGCCATATTCCAAAGGTGCTCTATCACCGGAGCGCCTTAAACGCCAATACGTCTAAGTCGGAATCAACACATCAAGCCGGTCGGTTGGCATTGAAAAACTACTTTCATGGAGTATCTGCAGTTTCTGTCGAGAATGGACCAGGGTTTGGACTCTATCGAGTCAAATATGTGCTCCCACACTATCAACCACTGGTTAGTATTATTATTCCTACCCGAGATAAAGTCGATATACTTCGGGCATGTGTCGAAAGTATTAGGAATAAAACAATCTACCTTAACTGGGAATTATTGATTGTCGACAATGGATCAATTGACATTGAGACAGAGGATTATTTCGAAATCCTCAGAGAAGATGCAAGAATTAGAATTTTTGAATTTGACGCAACTTTTAACTATTCGGCCATTAACAATTTTGCAGTAAGGGAAGCCAGAGGAGAAGTATTGGCTTTACTCAACAATGATGTCGAGGTGATATCCGAGGATTGGTTGTCAGAAATGGTTGGTCACGCATTACTCCCAGAAATTGGTGCAGTTGGTGCTAAACTTTTTTATCCAGACGGGACTGTTCAGCACGCGGGGGTGGTGCTTGGGATTGGCGGTGTGGCAGGGCATATCCATCGATTTCTAGGTGGGAATGCCTCTGGCTATTGTCATCGTGCAGTTCTAAATCAGAACCTTTCGGCAGTAACCGGAGCATGCCTAGTGGTGAGAAAAAAAGTATTTCAAGAAGTAGGTGGCTTAGATGAAAAAAATCTACGAATTGCGTTTAATGATGTCGATTTTTGCCTAAAACTAATCGCAGCGGGATATAGGAACGTATTTACACCAAACGCGCAACTGTATCACCACGAATCGGTAAGCCGTGGGCGCGATGATACTCCAGAAAAGAAAAATGTATTCACTTTTGAATTCAATTACATGAGGGAAAAATGGGGTTTGGTGTTGAGGAATGATTTTGCTTATAACACCAACTTGACTTTGGATTTTGAGGATTTTTCGCTGAATTTTAGAGTATCGAATTAGTTCGATCTGTAAATAATGGCAAAATTCATGAAAAAAATGATTGGGTGGCGTAAAATAAATAAAAGCGATCGGGTCGGCTCAGTAGGCTGTATTTATAAGACTGGTTCTTTGTTGAAAAAAGAATTTGAATGTGCGAAGTATATATATTTTCATACCGGAACGCATAAAACAGGTTCGACTGCCTTGCAGGTCTATCTTGCTACTAATGTCGATCGACTGAGGGGAGTCGGTATAACTTACGATTTTCAGCCCGGGGCTGATAAGGAAACGGGTAATGGTCAGTTGCTCTATGAGGCGCTGTATGATCGTCGGATGCCAGATCAAGAGTTGGATGATCTTCTCAGTTTTTACCTTGGAGAGAAATCGGTATCCATCTGTTCATCAGAAGACTTTACTCGTTTCGGCAAAAATGAGTGGATGCAAATCCAGGATTCAGCCAAACGGCTCGGCGTAACTGTAAGAACGATAACTTTCGTACGGGACATTGCTCCCTATTACGTTTCGCTTCATGGTCAGATGCTAAAGGGCGGTGAAGTTTTTTCTGATATCGATGAATTCTGTACCCGCGATCAATATTTTCCAGTCATAAATTCACTTCGGTGCATGCTGGAAATATTTGGACGGGATGCAATGTCGGTTATTCATTATGAAACGGCTATTGATCGGTTGGACTCCGCCTTCACCTCCGTTTTGGATGTGCCGTGTGAATTATTTGATCGTTCTGTTCTAGATTGTAATATTAACCGTAGTCTTACAAGCTACGAACAGGAAATTCTTACGATTTTCAATGAGGCTACCGGGAGTCAGTATTCATATGAGATGTCAAGTTTATTGATGAATAAACGGCCAAATTTAAAGGATGTAAAGCTAGTAAGCCAAAATATATTTAATACGCTTTTCGGACGCCATGGTTCTGATATCGAATGGGTGAATACAACGTTTTTTGATACACTGAGTACACTGAAAGTATCCGAACAGCTATCTTCAAATAAGTCAGTTGTGGGCCCCGATATACATGACCGCCAGGCCATTGATCGAGATGTTATTAATTGGGCTATAAAAAAACTGCAGTCTGCGCAGGATGCGAGTATTGAATATGTAACTTCGCGACTGTTGGCAATTGACTGGCATAATTCTGGTGATCCTCGGTTGCCCGAAGATTTTGACCCAATCGCCTATTTGCTATTGAATCGAGATGTTCTATTTGCAGGCGCACCTCCTTATGAGCACTTTATTGTTTCAGGCAAAAACGAGCAGGGGAGAAAGTGGAAATGGTCGAATCTTTAAAAGCCGATATACCACTCTTAAGTAATGATGGGGAGAGGTTTCTGCCAGAACAGATGCACGGCAGCATCGAGCTTGAGCATCTCCACAGATATTTATTTGCCAGGCAACATGTAGGTGGAAAGGATGTTTTAGATATCGCTAGCGGCGAGGGATATGGAAGCGAACTTCTGGCTAGAGTTGCTCGTAGTGTTATCGGGGTAGATATTGCATCAGAGGCTGTCGAGCATGCCAAACTAAAATATATCAGAGAAAATTTGGAATACCGTAAGGGAAGTTGTTCCGCTATACCGCTTGAAAATAATTCAGTCGATATTGTTGTTAGCTTTGAAACCATAGAGCATCATACAGAACACGAAGAAATGATGCTGGAAGTTAAAAGAGTACTCCGCAAGGGCGGCATTTTAATTATTTCAAGCCCAGACAAGCTCGAATATTCGGATAGGCCGTCTTTTACTAATCATTTTCATGTTAAAGAACTTTATCGGGATGAGTTTCAGTCTCTACTCGAATCGCATTTTTTTAATGTAAAGTTATATAGCCAAAGAGTAATGTTGGGTTCGGTGTTGCATAGCCTACAAGACGCTCGAAATATTGTTTTTGAACAGGTTGGCCGCGACTCATCGCCCACATCCGAAATGCCCAATCCGATGTATTGGGTTGCCCTCGCATCCGATAAAAAATTGCCAAAATCTAGCAGTGGCATTTTTGAGCAGTCGCTGGATGACCTTTGGCGAGATATATCTAGGCAAAGAAACCAAACTATTTCCGAATTGATTGCCGTAGTTGCACAACCAGATTCAACCTTGCTTAAAGCCCAATTTAGTGGCTTGTGGTACCAGCAACAAAACCCTGATCTTATCCGGGCAGGGGTTGATCCATATCAACATTGGATAAGTAACGGAATCTCTGAAGGACGGTTACCAGCTGCTGTACCAGTTGATCTGGCCAAGATGCTCATAGCAGAACGCGAGCAATCGCTACAGCAAGCGGTGGCAGAAAAAGAGCGTGAATTGTGCCAAGTACAGCAAGAGACACAAGAGCGGCAGCGGGAACTTGATGCCACGATTGTGCAGACAAAATTAAAGGCACGAGACGAGATAGAAGCCCAGTTGCGCGCCTTGGTGGAGCGCGAACGTTCCTTTGGTGATCAGCTCGCCCAACTGCATGAGTCGGCTAGTCAACAACGAATAGCTGAGCAGGAAACAGCCAGACGGGAAATGGAAGCATTGATTGAGCAGCACACACAGCGTGAGCAGTCGCTACTGCAAGCGATGGCAGAAAAAGAGCGTGAATTGCGCCGGGTACAGCAAGAGACACAAGAGCGGCAACGGGAACTGGATGCCACGATTGCACAGACAAAATTGAAAGCTCGTTACGAGGTTGGAGCCCTGTTGCGCGCCTTGGCAGAGCGCGAACGTTCCTTTGGTGATCAGCTCGCCCAACTGCATGAGTCGGCTAGTCAACAACGAATAGCTGAGCAGGAAACAGCCAGACGGGAAATGGAAGCATTGATTGAGCAGCACACACAGCGTGAGCAGTCGCTACTGCAAGCGATGGCAGAAAAAGAGCGTGAATTGCGCCGGGTACAGCAAGAGACACAAGAGCGGCAACGGGAACTGGATGCCACGATTGAACAGACAAAATTGAAAGCTCGTTACGAGGTTGGAGCACAGTTGCGCACCTTGGCAGAGCGCGAACGCTCCTTTGCTGATCACCTCGCCCAACTGCATGAGTCAGCTAGTCAACAACGAATAGCTGAGCAGGAAACAGCCAGACGGGAAATGGAAGCATTGATTGAGCAGCACACACAGCGTGAGCAGTCGCTACTGCAAGCGATGGCAGAAAAAGAGCGTGAATTAACGCTAATGCTGCAGGAGTCAAAGGCTAGTCAGAACGAAATATCTAAAAGAATGCTTGATTTGGAAAAGGCAGCGAATCAAGAATTATTGGAATTAAAAATAAAATATAACGGATTGGTGAATGATATTCATTTTAAATTGATATCAATGCAGTCCACTTGGAGTTGGAGAATAACTCGTCCATTCCGCCGCATTAACGATATTTTGTCAACGAATCCCGATTGCAAGCCCATTGCAATGTCGTTTAATCTCGAATTGCCAATTGGGCTTAGTGATAAAATCAAGACTGAAAACAACCAGGCTAATATTTATACTCATCGTGGCTTTATTAATTCGCAGGCTGAGAGGCAGGAAATGCAATATAACAATTCAAATTTAAATCAGATTACGAACGCAAAAACACTTAACGAGTTAATTCGCCATGATGGTGACGTCTTTGTGAAATGTGCTTACATAACTTTGGTTGGGCGCTATCCTGATCCACAGGGGTTTGATTATTATATCGATCGCCTGAATGACTCTGGAGATAAACTGGCGATATTGAATCAAATATATCGAAGCGATGAGGCAAAGCGTTTTAATGCCAAGGTGGAAGGTCTCGATAAAGCGATGACACGCCAAAATTGGAAAAGTTACCCGTTGATCGGATGGGTGCTGAGAATGGTCGACTGCGGAGTAGGTGAATCGCGGATTTTGCACAAGTTAAATTGTTTCAGTGACAGGATTGAAGATTTAGAAGAAAACATATTAAAAAAAATCGAGGCTGTAAAAAATAACCAAAGGGTTGAGGATAGAGAAGAGTTCAGAAAATATGTGCTGGATTTATTCCAATCATTTGATGCCAATTTTTATTTTGAAAATAATATTGACGTCGCGGTGTCTGGGATGAATGCCTACGAACATTGGGTGGTAGCTGGTTTTGCAGAAGGTCGATTGTTTAAAAGAGTAAATAACGGCGTCAAGGACGTTGAGAAAGTAGGCTCTCCCTCGTTCCTTCCATCGATGAAGAAAGCGGATGGGGTCTGGGAATGGGCCGATTACAATACGGTAAAGTCAAGAATTGAAAACATAAAGTCAAGACGGCGGCTTGAATATACCTCGAGGCCCCTTGAAATAATAAATATCAGCGAATTGGATTTTGATAAGGTTATTTCCAAGATTGAGTTCTGTAAGAAGGAAGGGGTGCCGGATGTTTCAATTGTTATTCCGGTTTTTAATAATATTAAAATAACGCTAGAGTGCCTTCTTTCAATTTCAGAAAATACCGATGATGGAATAAGCTATGAGGTAATTGTGGCGGACGATTCTTCAAACCCAGAAACCTCAAATTTGCTTAGTTCAATTAAAAATATTAAATATTTTAGAAATAATGAAAACCTTGGATTTTTGAGAAATTGTAATGTTGCACTACAGTATTGCTCTGGAAAATATGTTGTTTTTTTAAATAACGATGTACAGGTTACGCCTAATTGGCTAGTGGCGTTGTACAGTACTTTTGACGAACACCCCGATGCTGGGGCGGTGGGGCCGCGTTTTCTTTACCCAAATGGCTATTTGCAAGAGGCTGGTGCAGCGTTTAGGGAAAACGGCACTTCTGAAATGATCGGATTGAACGAGGATCCATCTCAGCCGCGATATTCATATACTAGAAGAGTTGATTATGTATCTGGTGCGTGCCTGATGATGAAAACCGAATTGGCTAGATTATTGGAAGGGTTTTCAGAAAAATATTTACCTTGTTATTGCGAAGATAGTGATCTTTGTTTGCGTATTCAAGAATCCGGATATTACGTTTACGTTAATCCTGATTCGACGATCGTTCATCACCTATCAAAAACAACAGGAAACATTGATTCCGAATTTAAATGGCGCAGCGTGACAAAAAACTTAGCTGTTTTATCCGAAAGATGGCTCCCGTATTTCTCATCCGTTCGCCCAAAAATTATCGCGTTTTATTTGCCTCAATTTCACCCCTTCCCGGAAAATGATAAGTGGTGGGGGGCTGGTTTTACCGAGTGGTCAAATGTAACAAAAGCATATCCAAATTTTGTTGGGCATCTCCAACCTAAATTGCCTGCAGAACTAGGCTTCTATGATCTTAGGGTTCCTGAAATAATGCAAAAACAGGCTGAATTGGCACGTCGATATGGTGTCGGTGGATTTTGCTTTTACTATTACTGGTTTGGTGGAAAGCGATTAATGGAGCTACCAATCGAGCAGATGCTGGAAAGTGGTAAGCCAGATTTCCCATTTTGCCTGTGTTGGGCGAATGAAAATTGGACTAGGCGTTGGGATGGCCAAGAAAATGACGTATTAATAGCGCAGGCCCACTCAGAGGCCGATGATGTTAATGTTATAAGCGATTTGATTCGATATTTTAAGGACGAAAGATACATTCGAATTGATGGTCGCCCGTTGTTGCTTGTCTATCGAGTCACATTATTTCCGGATTTTCTTGAGACATCAAAAACGTGGAGAAGAATTTGTCGGGAGCAAGGGATAGGTGAAATCTATATATCTATGGTTGAATCGTTTGAATTAGTTCACAAAAACGTTAATCCAAATGAATATGGCTGTGATGCCGCTGTAGAGTTTCCGCCTCAGGAATTGGCCGAGCCGAAGAGCCCAAGTGGAGAAGTTGTTAATCCTGAGTTTGCTGGCCATGTGGCCGACTATCGTGATTTGGCAGTTCGTTATGTTACACGCGATCAACCGGCATATACACGATTCAAAGGGGTTATGCCTGGATGGGATAACACTGCGCGTCGTCAAAATAACAGCTTTTGTTTTGAATACGCTACGCCTGGCGCATTTCAAGCATGGCTTGAGGAAGCACTTGATCAGACGCGTCTTCAGAATTATGGAGATGAGCGATTGGTTTTCGTCAACGCCTGGAATGAGTGGGCAGAGGGGGCGTATCTTGAACCTGATCGCGTATTCGGGCATTCGTATCTGGAGGCGGTGAGAAATGCATTAGATGCTCCAATTTTGTTAAATAAAGATTAAGTGAGGGCCTAATGTCAAACTTCAATAAAAGATCTATTTGTTTAATTGGTCACCCATATGCACCCATCGGTATGGGAGAGCACGTTCGCTCGAGCTATCGTGCATTTCGTAATGTTGCTGTCAACCCAAGCATTGGTGATATTTATGGGCTCAATTCTCCCGTTGAGAATGACCTTGTCTATTTTTCAGAAGCGACATCCGCGGCAGAGCCCGGAGATATAAATATATTTCATATCAATGGCGATGAGGTTGAGCAGGCTCTTGCTCATATTTCATACAACAAACCCTGGACGGGTTATAACATAATATATCCGGCATGGGAGTTGGCTCGATATCCAGTGGAATGGGCTAGTCAGCTCGATAGGTTTGATGAAATATGGGCACCTTCTTTATTTATAAAGGATTCACTTGATTCAGTGTGCAAGAAACCAGTTTTTCACATGCCGCTTGCGTGTGAGGTGTCTGTTGCTAATTTTTTGTCTAGGAAGTTTTTTGGTCTGACGGATACGGACTACATTTTTTTGTTTTTTTTCGATATTCGCTCATATGTAAGCCGAAAAAATCCTTCCGGTGTTATCAACGCTTTTCGTGCGTTTTTGGAAGAAAAAAAGCATTCAAATGGTTTTCTTGTCTTGAAGATTAATGGTGCAGATCAAGAGCCAGAAATATTTGAGAAATTAAAAAAAATGCTTTCTGATATTCGTGATCACGTCATGATATTGAAAGATGTTATGACTGATTGTCAGGTTAAAAACTTGATTAGATGTTGTGACTGTTTTATATCACTCCATCGGTCAGAGGGGTTTGGGCGTGGTATGGCTGAGGCAATGTATCTAGGCAAGCCCGTAATCGCCACTGGTTATTCTGGTAACTTGGATTTTATGAATTCAGAAAATTCACTTTTGCTTGATTATGATTTGATTCCCGTCGAAGATGGCGAATATCCGCATTTCGAAGGGCAATTTTGGGCGGAGCCAAATGTAAATCAAGCGGCTGATTTTATGCGTTTTCTGGTGGATAATCCGGATAAAGCGCGGGAAATTGGTAGGAAGGCTCAGATTCATATTAGAACTCAATTCAGTTATCGGCAGATTGGGATGAATTATCGCAATCGAATTGATGAACTTATTTGATTCATAAAACACTACGTGGATTTTTTCGTCTGTTGGTTTGTTTTGTGGCTACTGTCTTCTATTTTTTTGCAGTTGCTGCAGGGTTGGCTGGTAATTTTTGATAATGTTTTATTTGGAATGCATTATAATATTTGAGATTGATTATGAAAGAATGTAGCAAATCCATTGCGCGCCGATTGTCAGATTCAAATTTCGTTAACCGTTATTTTTTTGGAAACGGTGTTGATATCGGCGGTAAACCTGACCCATTATCTCTTTACGTAGAAATGTTTTGCCAAATGAGGAGCGTAAAAACTTGGGATTTGGAAGATGGTGATGCTCAGGTTATGGAGGGTGTATCTGACGGGCAGTTCGATTTTGTCCATAGCAGCCATTGTCTAGAGCACCTCGTTGATCCATACGAAGGTCTAAAAAATTGGTTGCGTATTGTACGGCCTGGTGGTTATTTGGTTATAACCGTTCCAGATGAGGATTTATATGAACAGGGTTTTTTTCCGAGCACTTTTAATAAAGATCACAAATGGACTTTTACTATCTTCAAGCACCATTCGTGGTCCCAGCGGAGTATCAATGTTATTGATATGATACGTGGGCTTGGTGAAGATGCGGAGCTTGTACGGATCGAGCAATTATCGTCTACCTACCGCTTTGACTTACCTCGTTACGATCAAACATTGACGCCTGTTGGTGAGTGTGGGATTGAGTTTGTGATCCGTAAACGGGAAGCAGGTGAAATTATAGATAAGGGCCGTTGGCGGAGACCCACTGCTCAGCCCGAGAGAGAGATCCGCCTGCACTTGAATCAGCATCGTGATGACATGCGAGCTATGAGGCAAAATAATAATGGACATCCACCATTTTTGAACGATAACGAAATTTGAGGTGTGTCAATGATTGTACGAGCGCGCGCTCCGCTTCGTCTTGGTCTAGCTGGCGGTGGAACGGATGTTTCGCCTTATTGCGATCTGCATGGGGGGTATGTCTTAAACGCTACTATTGACCGCTACGCTTATGCCGTGATCAAAACGCTGGATGAGCCAGTCATTCGTTTCGCGGCAACTGACCAGCAAGTAGAAAAAGTGAAAGCCGTTTCGGAACTGCTCGTGCTGAATGGAAAACTTGATCTACACAAGGCTGTGTACAACGAAATGATCTGCCAGTTCAATTGTGGCAAGACCATTCCGTTGGAACTCAGCACATTTTGCGACGCACCTGTCGGTTCAGGATTGGGCTCATCCTCTACGTTGGTGGTGGCTATGATTCGAGCGTTTGCCGAATTGCTCAATTTGCCTTTGGATGATTATACGATTGCCCAATTGGCCTTTAAGGTAGAACGGGTAGATTGCGGCTTGCAGGGTGGGCGGCAGGATCAGTATTCCGCTACTTTTGGGGGCTTCAATTTCATGGAGTTTTACGAAGGTGGGCGGGTAGTGATCAATTCGCTGCGCATCAAGAATTGGATCATCTGTGAGTTGGAAGCATCCCTTGTGCTGTTTTATACCGGGGTCTCGCGCGAGTCAGCAAAGATCATTGCCGATCAAAGCGGCAATGTGAAGGCGGGGGTGGTAGATGCCATGGAAGCAATGCACGGTATCAAGCACGAGGCCTTGGTTATGAAAGAGTGCCTGCTCAAGGGCGACTTCGCCGGAATTGTCGAATCGATGCGTCAAGGTTGGGAGAGTAAGAAACGTTCCGCTAAAACGGTTTCGAATCCCCATATCGAGGAAATCTACAGCGCTGCAACTAACGCAGGCGCCTTGGCTGGCAAGGTTTCCGGGGCCGGGGGAGGTGGGTTCATGATGTTCTTTGTGCCGCCGGATAGGCGCATGGAAGTGATTAGAGCCTTGAATCGCTTTGAAGGGCAGGTGAGTAACTGTCATTTTACCAGGCACGGTACTCAGGCATGGAGAGTGTGATGTTGGACTATGTTTCCGATCAAATTGCTGAGGCACGGCGCGTGATGTCTGCCATGTTGGCAGATCGTGAATTGCTGTTGACGGTTAAGTCTGCTGCGACGGCATGCATCAATTCGTTGCAAGCCGGAGGCAAGATTCTGCTAGCGGGAAATGGTGGGAGTGCGGCAGATGCACAACACATTGCAGGGGAATTTGTTAGTCGTTTTGCTTTTGATCGCCCAGGCTTGCCGGCGATTGCATTAACTACTGATACCTCGATTCTTACCGCCATTGGCAATGATTATGGCTATCAGACGCTGTTCTCGCGTCAAATACAGGCACTTGGAAATCGGGGCGATGTGTTTATTGGTTATTCCACTTCTGGTAGGTCTCCCAATATTCTTCATGCATTTGAGGAGGCAAGAGCCAAGGGATTGGTTTGTGTCGGTTTGACAGGGAATCGTGGAGGACCGATGCGGGAATTGTGCGATTTCCTTCTTGAGGTTCCTGCGGCAGACACCCCCAAGATACAAGAAGGGCATCTGGTCCTTGGCCACATATTTTGTGGTTTGATCGAGAACGCTCTATTCAAGGCGCCCGTCTGATGGAGGCGATTGTTTTGGCGGGCGGTTTTGGTACTCGTTTGCGCGAAATCGTTCCGGATCTACCCAAGCCAATGGCTCCTGTGGCTGGACGCCCGTTTCTTGAAATATTACTGACCGTAATGGCTAAGAAGGGGTTTTCTCGGGTTGTTTTGTCATTGGGATATATGGCGGATAAGGTGATTTCGTACTTCGGTGATCGATTCGCAGGCATGGAACTGCTCTACGAGGTTGAGAAGAGTCCTTTGGGCACGGGAGGCGCAGTGCGTCAGGCTCTTAGCCGTTGCAATGAGGATCACGTGTTTGTCTTCAATGGAGATACCTATCTGGATCTCGAAGTAGCCGGTGTTGAAACGCATTGGCAGAGGCATCACGTGCCCATAATCGTGGCGCGTGATGTCTCAGATACCGCAAGGTACGGGCGCCTGATAACTGAAAACGAACGCGTCATCGGGTTCTCTGAAAAGGGTATGGCGGGTCCCGGATTGATCAATGCTGGATGCTATGTTCTTCCCGTTACCTTATTGGATCACTTTTTACTAGGACAAACGTTTTCCCTGGAAACAGATTTCTTGGCCAAGGCGGTTGGTTCGGAGCGTATTGACATGTTTGTGACCAATGGACATTTCATTGATATCGGCGTTCCGGAAGACTATCTGCGGGCGCAGGTCGAGTTGTCGGGGATTATTCATTGAGTCGTCCAGCGCTATTCCTTGACCGGGATGGCGTGATCAATATCGATCATGCCTACGTTTGCAAGAAAGAAGATTTCGAATTTGTAGACGGTATCTTTGAGTTGTGCCGACGCGCGAAGCAACTCGGTTTCTTGATTTGTGTGGTGACCAACCAAGCTGGTATCGGGCGGGGTTACTACACAGAAGCGGATTTTCTAAGACTCACCGATTGGATGTGTGGCGTATTCATCGATGAAGGCGCGGTTATCGATAGAGTATATTTCTGCCCGACTCATCCAGTGCATGGTCTTGGTGAGTACAGAGTCGATTCTCCGTTTAGAAAGCCTGGACCGGGGATGATCTTGCAGGCGGCTCAGGAGCTGAATATTGATTTATCAAGATCGATTTTGTTAGGTGATAAGGAAACAGATATAGAGGCAGGGATTGCCGCAGGCGTGGCGTGCAACTTGTTGTTTTGTTCTCAGTCGGCAAACACGCTCATTACGAGAGCCACTGCAGTGGTGGCAAGTCTTGGCCAGGTTTTCGAATTTTTGGAGTGTGTATGATCCTCGTTACCGGCGGTGCCGGCTTCATCGGCAGCAATTTTGTCCTCGACTGGCTGGCCCAATCCGACGAACCGGTCATCAACCTCGATGCCCTGACCTACGCGGGCAATCTGGAAAACCTCGCCGCGCTGGACGGTGACACCCGCCACACCTTCGTCAAAGGCAGCATCGACGACTTTGATCTCGTTGCCCAACTGCTTGCTGAACATCA